>CASEVE010000027.1 GCA_949291295.1 uncultured Olsenella sp. | reverse complement strand
CCTGGCAGTAGTCGCTCTTGGTGTTGAGCTCGGCGTACATGATGTGGTCGTAGATGTACTGCATGACGGAGATGACGGCCTCGAGGTTGTCCTGCATGTCCGGTACCTCCACGTAGGAGATGGCGCCGCCGGGGGAGAGGCGCTGGAACTCGGACTCAAAGCGCAGCTTGGTGAAGGCGTCAATCGGCTCGGTCACGTGGACGTGGTAGCTGTTGGTGATGTAGCCCTTGTCCGTGATGCCCGGGATGATGCCAAAGCGGCGCTGCAGGCACTTGGCAAACTTGTAGGTGGTGGACTCGATGGGTGTGCCGTAGAGCGAGTAGTCGATGTTCTCGGCGGCCTTCCACTCGGCGCACTTGTCGTTCATGTGCTGCATGACGGCAAGCGCGAACGGCGTGGCCTCCTTGTCGGTGTGGCTGTGGCCGGTCATGGCCTTGACGCACTCGTAGAGGCCCGCGTAGCCGAGGGAGATGGTGGAGTAGCCGCCGTAGAGGAGCTTGTCAATCTTCTCGCCCTTCTTGAGGCGCGCGAGGGCGCCGTACTGCCAGAGGATCGGTGCGGCGTCGGAGGTGGTGCCGAGCAGGCGCTCGTGACGGCAGCGCAGGCCACGGTGGCAGAGTTCGAGGCGCTCGTCGAAGATCTCCCAGAACTTGTCCATGTCACGCCCCGCCGAGAGCGCCACGTCCACGAGGTTAATCGTCACGACGCCCTGGTTGAAGCGGCCGTAGTACTTGGGCTTGCCCGGCTCCCAGTTGCCGGCGTTGGACACGTTGTCGTAGCCGTTGCCGGAGCGGTCGGGCGTGAGGAAGGAGCGGCAGCCCATGCAGGTGTAGCAGTCGCCGTTGCCCTCGGTCTCGCCCGCTGAGAGCTTGTACTTCTTCATCATCTTCTCGGAGATGTAGTCGGGGACCATGCGCTTGGCAGTGCACTTGGCCGCGAGCTTGGTGAGGTAGAAGTACGGGGTGCCCTCGCGGACGTTGTCCTCCTCGAGCACGTAGATGAGCTTCGGGAAGGCCGGCGTGATCCAGACGCCCTCCTCGTTCTTGACGCCCTGGTAGCGCTGCTTGAGCATCTCCTCGATGCACATGGCCAGGTCGGCCTTCTCGCGCTCGTTCTTGGCCTCGTTGAGGTACATGAAGACTGTGATGAACGGCGCCTGGCCGTTGGTGGTCATGAGGGTGACCACCTGGTACTGGATGGTCTGGACGCCGCGCGAGATCTCCTCGCGGACGCGGCCCTCAACGATCTGCGAGACCTTCTCCTCGCCGGGGTCCACGCCGATGGCGGCCATCTCGGCCGCTACCTGGCGACGGATCTTCTGACGCGAGACGTCGACAAAGGGTGCAAGGTGCGTGAGCGAGATGGACTGGCCGCCGTACTGGCAGGAGGCCACCTGGGCGATGATCTGCGTGGCGATGTTGCACGCGGTGGAGAAGCTGTGCGGGCGCTCGATGAGGGTCCCGGAGATCACCGTGCCGTTCTGCAGCATGTCCTCGAGGTTCACGAGATCGCAGTTGTGCATGTGCTGGGCGAAGTAGTCCGAGTCATGGAAGTGGATGATGCCCTCGTTGTGGGCCTCCACGATCTCTGCGGGGAGCAGCTCGCGCATGGTGAGGTCCTTGGAGACCTCACCGGCCATGTAGTCGCGCTGGACGGAGACCACCGTGGGGTTCTTGTTGGAGTTCTCCTGCTTGACCTCCTCAAAGTGGTCGAGGGCCATGAGCTGGTCCTCGACGAGGTCCTGGACCTCCTCGACGGTGACGGTGTGGCCGGCCTCCATGCACTCGTCGGTGACGTTGAGGGATGCGAACTTGACCTCGCGCTCGGTGAGGCGCTCGCTCTCGGGCACCTCGGCGTTGGCAGCGCGGATGGCGTTCTCGATCTTGGAGATGTCAAAGGTGACCTCCGAGCCGTTGCGCTTGATGATCTTCATGTCGCTCCCTCTTCCCTCTAAAACGGCGCACCCCTCGTGGCGCGCCGGCATGGTTGTGCATGAGACACCGCATATCGCGTGCGTATCTAACTATGGCACAACTGCTTGTGGTTTGAATCGACAAAATACACTAGATATTGTTGATAACGTGGTGAAATGTGTGTTGATAAGCCATATCGGTGCAGGTAGTCCCAATGCGTCGAGATAATAGCTTTTTCTCAATTGGCCGTTGACGAATGTGTGGGCGGTGTGGGCGGCGGACAGACGGTTGAGGCGCCGGCAAAAGACCATGGCATCGCGCCGAGAAAAACGGTCTGCTGTACCGTGGCCCGGGCGCCGGCCGGCCCCATGCCGAGAATAGCGGCCCGCCGAGCGTTCCCACCGAGATGGCCGACGGCCCCATGCCGAGAAAAGCTGCGAGCTGTACCGCGCCGATGGTGCCGGCCGGCTCTCATGCCGAGAAAGGCGGCCCGGTGTACCAGCTTTCTGCAAGAGACGCCGAGAAAAGCCGGCCTCTGTACCAGCGGTGGGCGAGAGGCGCAGGCGTGACCGGTACACTTACCCGACTTTCTCGGCGCGTGGGCGTGGCAGCTGGTACGGAGGCCGGCGTTTCTCGGCAGGGGCGGCCCGGGCGTTGTACACTCGCTGGCTTTTCTCGGCGTCAACTTGGAGGGGGCGGTACAGGGGGCCGCATTTCTCGGCATCGGATGAGAGAAGTGGTACAGCTCGCGGCTTTTCTTGGCGCGTTAACACCGCACGAGTGTGCCATCACCGTACGAGCGCGTCGGCATGTGCGGGGACGACGGCCCCTGCGAGCGCGAAGGCGAGCCCAAGGTTTCCACATGGGCACAGCTCGCCCTCGTTGCCCCGCGACCGCGCTAAAGTGGGGACAGGAAACGACGAAAGGGGATCCATGCAGTTCTCTCAGCGGCTCGACCAGTTTGGCGACGAGGTCTTTGCGGCGCTCAACGCCCGTCGGCGCGAGCTGGAGGCGGCCGGCAGGCGCGTCTTTGACCTCTCCGTGGGCACGCCCGACTTTGAGCCGGCGCCGCACGTGATCGAGGCCCTGCGCGCAAGCGCCGCCGACCCGGCAAACTGGAAGTACTCGCTTCACGACACCGACGAGCTGCTCGCTGCCGTCTGCGCCTACTACGAGGAGCGCTACGGCGTGGCCGACATCACGCCGGATATGGTCATGAGCTGCCGCGGCACGCAGGAGGGCCTTGTCCACGTGTGCTCTGCGCTCGTGGATGCCGGTGACGTGGCCCTTGTGCCCGACCCGTGCTATCCCGTCTTCCAGAACGCCACGCTGCTCGCCGGCGCGCGTCCCCACTACTACCGTCTTACCGCCGAGCACGACTTTCTGCCGCATCTGGCAGACGTTCCGTCCGAGGTGGCGGACGCCGCGAAGTACCTCATCGTCTCCCTGCCCGCAAACCCCGTGGGCTCGGTGGGCACGCCTGAGGTCTACGAGGAGGTCATCGCCTCCGCGCGCGAGCACGACCTCATTGTGATCCATGACAACGCCTACTCTGACATCGTCTTCGATGGCCCTGCGGGAGGCTCGTTCCTGTCGTATCCCGGGGCGCTCGAGGTGGGCGTGGAGTTTCTCTCGCTCTCCAAGTCCTTCAACGTCACGGGCGCGCGCCTGTCGTTTTTGGTGGGCCGCCCCGACGTGGTTGCCGCCGCGCGCAAGCTGCGCTCCCAGATTGACTTTGGCATGTTCTACCCCGAGCAGGACGCGGCCATTGCGGCGCTCACGGGCCCGCGCGAGCAGGTGGAGCGCCAGCGCCTGCTCTATCAGGAGCGCCGCGATGCCCTCTGCGACGGGCTTGAGGCCATAGGCTGGGAGCGCCCCAACGCGCATGGCTCCATGTTCGTGTGGGCAAAGCTGCCCGGCGGGCGCACCGACTCGGCGGCGTTTGTCCTCGAGCTCATGGAGCGTGCCGGCGTGATCGTGACGCCGGGCGCGAGCTTTGGCCCCTCTGGCGAGGGCTACGTCCGCATGGCCCTCGTGCTTCCTCCCAATCAGCTGCGCGAGGTTGTCTCGGCCATTGCCGAGGCCGGGATCTAGGGGCGCTCATGGGCGAGAAGGACCTCGTCGCGCCCGGCTCCTGGGCTACGCCCACGCCCATCCGCGCCGCCTTCTTCGACGTGGACGGCACGATGCTCAGCCTCTCTCAGGACTGTGAGCCCGCCTCCACCCGAGAGGCCATCTCGCGGCTCGCCGAGGCCGGTGTCATGCCCATCCTAGCCACCGGTCGCACGCACTACCTGCTCGACAAGGTGGACCTCTCCGCCTTTGGGGCCTTTGTGACCTTCAACGGCCAGCTCGTGGAGGTGGGAGGGCGCGTGGTGCACTCCAACCCCCTCGACGCGGAGGACATTGCCTCCGTGGTGGACCAGGTGGAGCGCGGCGCCTTCGAGTGCCTCTTCATGGAGCGTGACCGGATGTATCTCAGCGGCGTCAACCAGCGCACGCGGGACATGGAGACGCTCACGCACAACAGCTTCGAGCTCGGCGACGCACGCTGGGCGCTCGAGAACGACGTCTACCAGCTCAACGTGTTTCTCGCCCCGGGGGAGGAGCACCTACTGCTCGACGCAACCTCGCATTGCAAGACCACGCGCTGGAGCGACCTGTTTGTGGACGGCATGCCAGATGCGGGCGGCAAGGACGCCGGCGTGCGGATTGTGATGGACGAGCTCGGGCTGTTGCCCGAGGAGTGTGTGGCCTTTGGTGACGGCGGCAATGACGTGGACATGTTCGGCGTCGTGGGGACGTCGGTGGCCATGGCAAACGGAGGGGCCGATGCCCGCTCCGCTGCCACCTACGTGACCGACCACGTGGATGCGGACGGCATCTGGAACGCCTGCGTGCGCCTCGGCCTCATCAGGTGAGACAGGGGTGAGACAAAGGGACAAGTGAGACAAAGGGACAGTCCCTTCGTATCATTTTATGATACGAAGGGACTGTCCCTTTGTCTCACTTGTCCCTTTGTCTCACCGTCTCATTTGATGAGCTCGGTGACGGAGTCGAAGGGGACGGAGCTCGCCTCGATGGCGTCGCGGCCACCAAAGACGCAGATGCCGCGCGGTGCGTCCTCGTCGGCGAGCGCCGAGGCGAGGGCTCGCACGTCGTCTGCCGTGGCGGCCAGCTCCTGCTCGCGAATTCGGTCGCGCCAGTCATCCGGCCTGCCCCCAAAGCGCTGCACGTCCTGGCGGCGAGCCATCTGGCGCGGCTTGACGGGTGCGTCATGGGCGGCAACGGTTGCGACGACGTAGCCCTCGAGATCATCCTTTGAGCCGTCCCAGTCCGCGAGCCACGCGGCGGCTTCGTCGTATCGCGCGAGCGTGGCGTCCACCGAGGGGTCACGGTAGCTCCAGAACTGGCAGAGCCCTTCCGCGGTGTGCTTGAAGCCCACGCCGTAGGCGCCCCCCTTCACGCGGACCTCGTTCCAGAGGTAGTCGTAGGAGAGCGCGCGCGATGCCACCTGCCAGCAGCCGAGCGTCCCGAGGTCCCGAGAAGACCGTGCGGTTGCCCGCGCCACGTAGCTCACGTCTGAGGGGATGAGGAAGGCCTCGTTTCTCGGGGTGGGCGCATCCACGCGCAGCGCGTGCTCCACGTTGCCGCTGTGCGCGAGTCCGAGCTCTCCGGCCGCCGCCCAGAAGCGCTCCCTGCTCGCCGCGGACCCCGTGAAGCTCACGGTGAGCTCGTCTGCGGTAAAGATGCGCTTGACGAGCGCGTCCAGGCGCTGTGGAAGCTCGGCTGCGCGCTCGTCCCAGCAGGAGAGCAGCTCGCACAGGAAGAGGTAGTAGTCAAGGCCGGCCATTGCGCTCGAGACCACGGCAGCAGACGAGAAGTACGTGTTTGTCCGCGCGATTCCCGCGGCGTGCCCCGAGCTCACAAAGTACTGCTCGAGCGAGACCTTTCGCTGGGTGAGGATGTCGCGAATGCGGGCGAGGTCGCAGAAGCGCGTTGTGCCCCACACCTCGCGCGGCAGCGTGGCCAGCGCCTCGACCTTCTCGTCGAGCGCGGAGGCGCCAACGACGAGCGTGGGATCGGCAAACGTGAGGTCGTCGTCGCGCGTGTAGGTCTCGGTGAAGAAGTCGAGCCCGCCCAGGTTGGTCTCGATGAGCGTGTCCAGGTCGGAGGCTGCGTGGAGCTCGGTGTCGAGCTTGCCGAGAAGATCGGTGAGCACGCCAACGTAGGGCAGGTCCTCCGTGCTCAGTCGGCGCAGGTCGAAGTAGTGATAGACATAGGAGATGCCGTGCGTGTCAAGCTCGTGGGCAAGGCAGGGAAGCGGCGCTTCCACCTCAAGCGCGGCCGGCTCCGGTGCGGGGTTCTCCACGTCGGCGACGCCGAGGCGCGGCAGGGTCGCGAGCGCCTCGGGGGCGTCGGGCGCCTCCTGCTCCGCGCGCAGGGCGGCAACCTCGGCGCGTATGGCCTCAACGTCCTTCTCGCTCATGGTTGCGCGCAGCTGGGCGAGCTCGGCCGCCTCCTCGGCGGCGTTGCCCTCCTCCACGGGGACGATCTCTGCCTCCGCGCTGTGCGCGCTCTCGCAGACGAGCTCTCGCAGGACCCGCTCGAAGAGGCCGTTGTCGAGCCCGCGCTTGAGCTCGTCCAGGGCATCCTCGTAGCGCAGGTAGTCGAGGGGGCGCTCGTCGTCGTAGAGCCAGCTCGACATGGCGGTGATGGAGAGCGCGATGCCGTCGGGGTAGCCGCCGAAGTCGCCCTCGCGAAGGTTGAACTCGGCCTGGGCGAGGGAGGCCTCGAGCTTGTCTCGCGGGATGCCGCCCTCGGAAAGCTCGGCGCAGGTGCTCTCCACGAGATCGCGGAACCGTGCCCCGGCATCCTCGTGCAGGCCACGCAGCATGAAGAGCGCCTGGGGCTGGAGCACGCCGTCGACGAGCATCGCGGAGAAGTCATCGGCAAGGTCCGCGTCGAGGACGCGCCTCTTGAGCGGGGCCTCGTTTGAGCCGCACAGGGCGTCGAGCAGCACGTCGACCGCAAGCACGCGCGTGCGGTCGGCAGCGGTTCCCAGCACGTACGAGAGTCCGATGGTGGCGTTGCTCGGCGCCGTGGCCATCTTTACCTCATGGCGCTCGGCGCACACCGGCGCCTGCAGCTCAAGCGGATTGGGAGCACCCGCCCCGCGCTCGGCCGCCCCGCAGAAGCGCTCGTCGATGAGGGCGAGCTCGCGGTCGATGTCGAGGTCGCCATAAAGAATCGTGTAGCTGTTGGAAAGGGCGTAGTGGCGCGCGTGCGCATCGAGAAACTCCTCGTAGGTGAGCTTGGGGATGGCGCGCGGGTTGCCGCCCGACTCGTGGCCGTAGGCGGTGTTGGGGAAGAGCTGTCGACAGAGCTCCTGGTAGAGCACGTCCTCGGGATCTGAGAGCGCGCCTTTCATCTCGTTGAAGACCACGCCGTTGTAGGAGAGGGCGCCCTCGTCGTCCGCCTCGAGGTGCCAGCCCTCCTGCTCGAAGATGCGCGGGCGGTGGTAGATGGCCGGATGCAGCACCGCATCCAGATAGACGCCCATGAGGTTCTCGAGGTCCGCCACGTTGGTCGAAGCCACGGGGTATATGGTCTTGTCAGGGAAGGTCATGGCGTTCAAGAACGTCTGCATGCTCGTTTTGAGCAGGTTGACAAAGGGCTCCTTCACGGGATAGCGGTCGGAGCCGCAGAGCACCGAGTGCTCGAGGATGTGGAAGACGCCCGTGTCGTTGACGGGAGGCGTCTTGAAGCCAATCGAGAACGAGCGGTTGGTGTCCGCGCAGGCAAGCCAGAGCAGCCGCGCGCCCGTCGCATCGTGGCGCATGAGGTAGGCCTGGCCGGAGATCTCGTGTACGCCCTCGACGCGCGTCACGGTGAAGCCGGCGTGGCGCGTGCCCACGGCAAGTGAGGGGTCGGCTGCAGAAAAGCGGTTCTTCTCGGTCATGGGTCCTCCTGAGACGTTATTTCACGCTGCCCAGCATAGCGCATCGCGAGGTGCGGGCTGTCGTGGTAGGCTATCGCGGGCAAAACGAAGGGGGAGAGAAGCGTGACCGAGAAGAACCAGCTCAGCGAGAAGGACCTCGAGCGCCGGCGCCGCGTGCGTCGCGGTATCGTGGCGACGCTCGTGGGAGGCACGTTCTGGGGCCTCAACGGCACGGTCTCCAAGTGGCTCATGGACACCTACGCCATCGACCCCCTCTGGCTCGTCTGTCTGCGCGAGCTTGCGGCGTGCTGGCTGTTCATCGCTGCCGCTGCGGTGACCTCGCAGGGGCGCGAGCAGCTGCGCGGCGTGTGGAGAAGCCCGCGCGACCTTCTTTCCATCCTGGGCGTGAGCCTGGGCGCCATCCTCTTCTCCCAGGTGGCCTATCTCGAGGCGATAGACTGGACCAACTCCGCCACGGCCACGATCATGCAGAGCCTGGGCATGGTGCTCGTGCTGGGCTTCGTCTGCGTCAAGATGTCGCGCCGACCGCGCCGCCGCGAGCTGCTCGGCGTGGCGCTTGCTCTTGCGGGGACCTATCTTGTGGCAACGGGCGGCAACCCCGGCCAGCTGAGCCTTCCTCCCGAGGGCCTCTTCTGGGGGCTTGCCTGCGCAGCCGCTGCCGCGTGCCTCTCGATCCTGCCGGCGGCTCCGATGGCGCGCTGGGGCAACTTCACCGTAAACGGCCTCGCGTTTCTCTTCTCCGGAGTCATTCTCACGCTGGTCTATCGCCCGTGGGAGCACATGCCAACGCTCGATGCGGTGGCGATCCTCGTCCTTGCGCTGTGCGTCGTGGTGGGAACCTTTGGGGCGTATGCGCTCTACCTGCAGGGCGTGAAGGATGCGGGGTCCATGCGGGCGAGCCTGCTCGGCACCATCGAGCCCGTCACGGCAACGATTGCGACCGTGGCGTGGCTGGGCACGTCCTTCTCGCTTGCGGAGATCGCGGGCTTTGCCCTCATCATCGCCATGGTCTACCTGACGGCGTAGCCAAGAATCAAACGCGGCCCCGACGAGCGTGCGTCGGGGCCGCCATGGGGCTCTATGGGTGAGCGCTAGATCTGCTCCATGCAGGAGAGCACGGTGAGGTACCAGTACGCCCAGTTTGGCGGGCAGTACTTCTTGGCGCCCTCGAGCGTGAGGTGGCCGTCGTATCCGGCAGCGAGGCCCTCGGCGTGCGCGTAGATGGCCTCCTCCCAGCTGCTCCAGCTCGAGCTGCCCCATCCCCAGGCGTTGTGGGGGAGGAAGCAGTAGCGGCCGAGCGAGCTCTCGACCATGGCGATCGAGGGGGACAGGCGCGGGTCGCAGCCGTTGTCCCACGCGGCTCCGGCAAAGGTCGCTCCCTGGCCGTCAAGCGGCGAGCCGGCGAGAAACGCGTCGATGCGCGGCGCCCACTCGGAGATGAAGGTCTCGCGGTCGGACTGCCAGTCAACCTCGGAGGGGTTGGCGCTCTCGGGAATCTGCACCTCGACCTGCTCGCCCGACTCAGTGGTAAAGCTCGTGTCGTCCGAGCCGGACTGGTCGTCTGCGGCGTCGGGGTTGGTGGGGTTGGCCTGTGCCGCGGCCTCGGCCTCCGCGCGCTCCTGCTCCTGGCGTGCCTTGGCCGCCTCAACGGCGCGAATCGCCTCCTCGAGCGCGGCCTGACGCGCGGCAGCCTCCGCGGCCGCCTGCGCGGCGATCTCCTCCTCAAGGCGCTCTCGGGCCTCGATGGCCTCGTCGAGCGTCTCCTGGACGTTGGCCTGCTCCTTCTCGGCCTGCTTTTTCTGGATGTCGAGGGAGGACTGCGTCTGGGCAAGTTCGGTGGAGAGGTTGTTGAGCTCCTCAACCGCGTCGTTGCTGTGATTCTGGATCACGTCAAGATACTGGATGGTGGTGAGCAGATCGTAGAAGTTGTCGGAGGACAAGATCAGCTCCACGATTCCGGTAGAGGTCTGCTGCATGCGATAGAGCATGCGCATGGACTCCGAGGCGCGCTCGCGGGCCTCGGGCAGCTGCTGCTCGATCTCGGAGATGCGCTGGGAGTTGGCGCTGATCTGCTCCTCGAGTTCGCTCACGCGGTTGACCGCGTCTTCGTACTCCTGGTTGGTCTGCTCGATCTTCTCCTTGATGTCCTCGAGCTCCTCTTTTGAGTCGGCGTAGGCGACAAGAGGCGTCAGGGAGAGCCCGAGGGCCGCCACCAGGGCAGCGCTGACAAGGGCGCTGCGCCTTCTCGGTGCGCGGGAGCGTGTTGCTGTCGTAAAGATGGTTGACCTCCGCGACGTTTTCCCGCGCTCATGGCGGGCCTCGTGCATTACCAATTTTTCTATTTTACGCGATTGTTAAATCCTCACGGTTCCTACATGACTCGCCCCGCCCTGTCGGGGGCAGGGCGGGGCGAGCAGGCCTGTCTGAGACTTCAGGACAACCCTCCGGCGCTACTTGATGATGAGCGTGTCGCAGTCGGTGTTGCGCGTGAGGAAGGTGGAGATGGAGCCGAGGATGGCGTACTTGATGGAGGAGAGGCCACGCGCGCCGCAGATCACGAGGTCAGGCTCTATGACGTCGAGCATCTCGTCTTTGATGGTCTCGCGGATGCGCCCGGCGCGAACGATCACCTCCACCTTCTTGATGTCGGGGTTGGCCTCTGCCGCGCGCACCTTCTCCTCGATGGAGTCACGGAAGGTCTTCTCGAGGGTCGGCACGATGTCAACGGGGAAGGTCCCTGCGGCCTCGAGCGCCGTCGAGTCGATGACGTGGCCGATGTAGAGCTCCGCGTTGTCGTTGGCCGCCATGACGATGGCCCTATCGAGTACTTTGTCCTGCTGGTCCGATCCGTCTAGGGAGACAAAGATCTTGTCGTAGCCGAGGTCTTGGTAGGAGGTTGTGGTTTCGGCCATGGTGAGCTCCCTTCATGCTGCACTGGCTTATCGTGTTGGCCTTCTTATGCCCCATGGGGCGCGAAGTTGCAGATTTTCTCGCCAAGCGGCATAGTTTTTCGGTGGGGGTCCGCAACTCTTGTCGCGCATGCGCGCGCGAGGGGCGATGATGGTTCGGTTTGCACGACCGAGGAGGAAAAATGGACATCATCGAACTCGTGAAGGCCGCCGTCTTTGGCGTCGTCGAGGGCATCACGGAGTGGCTGCCCATCTCGTCAACCGGCCACATGCTGCTGCTCAACCAATTTCTCACCATGAACGTCTCCGAGGACTTCTGGAACATGTTCCTCGTGGTGATTCAGCTCGGCGCCATTCTCGCCGTCTGCGTGATGTTCTTCCATCGGTTGAACCCGTTCTCTCCCAAGAAGAGCGCTGGCGAGAAGCGCGACACGTGGACGCTCTGGGCCAAGACCATCGTGGCCTGCCTGCCCGCAGCCATCATCGGCATCCCCATCGACGACTGGATGGAGGAGAACCTCGGCAGCCCCTTCATCATTGCGGCGGCGCTCATCGTCTACGGCGTTGCCTTCATCGTCATCGAGACCGTTCGCGAGCGCCGTGCCGAGCGAGCTCTTGAGGGGGGCGCGTCTGCCGCAAAGCACTTCTCCGCTCCCTCCGAGACGCTCACGCGCTCGGAGCTGGCCGACGCCGACGCGCGCGTGAAGTCCCTTGAGGAGCTTGACTGGAAGACAGCCATCGGCATCGGCATCTTTCAGGTGTTCTCCATCGTTCCGGGAACCTCTCGCTCCGGCTCCACGATCATTGGTGGTCTTATCCTGGGCTGCAAGCGCACCGTGGTGGCCGAGTTCACGTTTTTCCTCGCCATCCCGGTCATGGTGGGCGCGAGCGGCCTGCGCCTCGTGAAGTACTTCCTTGCCGGAAACGTCCCCACGTCCATGGAGCTCGCCATCCTTGGGATGGGATGTCTCGTGGCCTTTGTGGTGTCGCTTGCCGTGATCAAGTTTTTGATGGAGTTTGTCCGCCGCCACGACTTCAAGCCGTTCGGCTGGTATCGCATTGTCCTCGGCGTCGCCGTCATCGCGTGGTTTGCGCTTCACTAGGAGGTTGCTGAAATGAGGAGGCTCCCCACGATTTGTCGTGCCTCGCTGTTTGCGGTCTCGGCGCTTCTCGTTGGGTCGCTTTTGGGTGTGGGCGCCGCGCCCGCCTCTGCGTATGCGGAGGAGGGGGCCGAGGAGTACTCCGCTGCGGTGGAGCCCGAGATTGCCTCCGCCGCCGCCCTTCTTATTGAGCCCACGACGGGCACGACCCTTCTCAACAAGGATGCCGACGCGCGGCGCGAGCCCGCGTCGACGACCAAGGTGATGACGGCCCTCGTTGTCATTGAGAACGCGAGCCTCGACCAGCAGGTGACCGTCGAGGAGGGGGACTTTGCGGAGGTTACCGCCGACAGCTCGGTGGCGGGCCTCATCGCGGGGGAGACGCTTACGGTGCGCGACCTTCTTGCCTGCCTGCTTTTGCCCTCGGGAAACGACGCCTCCTACGTGCTGGCTCGCGCCGTGGGCGGGGACTGGCAGACCTTCGTGGGGATGATGAACGACCGCGCCGCGGAGCTCGGCTGCGCGGGAACGCACTTCGCCAACCCGTGCGGGCTTCACGATGACGATCACTATACGACGGCGCGCGACCTGGCCACCATCTTTCTCGCCGCGCTCGAGCACCCCGAGTTTGTGGAGATAGCGGGCGCCGCAACGTGGGATTTGCCCGAAACCTCGCAGAACCCCGCGCGAACGCTCGAGAACACCAACCTGCTCATCGACCCCGAGAGCCCTGTCTACATGGACGGCGCCGTCATCGCCGGCAAGACCGGGACCACGGGTGACGCCGGCCGCTGCCTTGTGGTGGGGGCCGAGAAGGACGACATGAGTCTCGTGGGCGTGGTGCTGGGCGCCGACTTTGAGACTGCCGACGAGCTTGGCATCGGCGACAACTTCTATGACATGCAGGCGATGCTCGAGTGGGGCTTTGGCGCGTGGCGCACCGGGGAGGTCGTTGCCAAGGGCGACGTTGTGGCAACGGCCGACGTTTCCCTCTCCACCGACGGGGAGACCCTCGACGCGGAGTCCACGGACGCTATTGTGGCAACGGTCCCTCGCGAGACGACCCTCGAGGACCTCACGTTTGCCCCCACCTGGGAGGGGCTCGAGGAGGAGAGCGGCACGTTCCAGGCACCCATCGAGCTCGATCAGGCGCTGGGTGAGGCGACGGTCTCGCTTGGCGACCGCAGGCTCGGAAGCGTTGGGCTTGCGGCCTCTCGCGCGATGGAGCTCTCGATTCCCGCCTTCGTGCTGTGGTGGCTCTCCGACCCGGTCCACGCCGCCATCGTTGCGGCCTGCGTTGTCGCCCTGTTTGTGGTTATCGGCCTCGTTGCGGCGAGCTCGCGCCGCCGTCGCTCGCGCTATAAGATGGCCGTGGGCAAGAAGGCGACCGGCTCCCATGCTGCCCCCCTCCGGGCGTCTGGCTCGACTCGGGGCGGCGGGCGCCACACGCGCAAGTAGCGGACCCCAAGGGGAGAGATGACGGCCGGGAAGAGTCCGGCGATCTAGGACGCGCAAAGGAGGGTGCACAATGGGCAAGAGCGGCATTTCTCGGCTGCGCGGCCTGGCCGCCACGGCCCTTGTGCCCAAGGTGCTGCCGGCGGTCCTGGGCCATCAGCCCGACGCAGGCCACGAGGAGCTGGGATCGTATCTGGGCGGCGGGGGAGACGTGCGCGTGCGCGAGATGTCCCCCGGCGTGAGCACCCACGAGGGCGAGGTCCTGGAGTGGGACCGCGCCGAGGAGGCTGGGCGCACCTGGCGCTGGCTGCAGGATCAGCCGCAGGGCTTCGAGCGCGTGGAGGTTGCCTCGGACGACGGCGTGCGCCTCGTGGGGCACGCCCTCGCGTGCCGCCCCGACTCTCCGCGCTGGCTCGTCTTTGTTCATGGCTACCACGACAACTGGCGCACCGGCCTCACCTACGCGCGCCGCTATGCGGAGGCGGGGTTCAACCTGCTCTTCGTGGACCTGCGCGCGCACGGCGAGAGCGGGGGAGACTGGGTGGGCGCCGGCTGGCTCGACCGTCGCGACCTTGTGGCGTGGTGCCGCTGGGTGGTTTCCCGGGCGGGGGAGGGCGTGCGCATAGCGCTTGCCGGCATCTCGATGGGAGCCGCGTCCTGCCTCATGGCCTGCGGTGAGGGTGACCTACCGTCGCAGGTGGCTGCCTGCGTGGCGGACTCGGGCTACACGGACTTCTGGCGCACGGCGGAAAACGTCGTGGAGGCGGGCTCTCTCGGCACGCCGTCGGCCTCGGCGCACCCGCTTCTGGACGTGGCGCGGCGCAGGCTCATGAGGGAGCGCGGCGGCTACGACATCAGGCTCGCACGGCCGGTGGACGCCCTGGCACGCACGAGGGTTCCGGTCCTGCTCGTCCACGGCGAGGCGGACCGCGTGGTGCCCGTGGGCATGGCGCATGAGCTTGCAGCGGCGGGTGGCGGACACCAGCTGGAGGTCTTCCCCGGTGCCGGCCACTGCTGCGCCGTCTTTGCCGACCCGGAGCGCTACTGGGGCTGCGTGCTCGGCTTTTTGGGGAGATGGATGTAGGGGGTCTGTTTTCCGCTAGCCGAGCCGTTCGCGGGCTCCGCGGAATGGCCCCTGGGTCTGGGTCCGTTTCGTCCCCGTTGGGGTTCATACTGCACTCAGTTAGTTGAGTGAGTGGGGGGCAGATATGTGTGCCGTGACCATCGAGCAGCTGCGCGGAGAGACGTACACGGGCAGTGACCCCGTCGTCAAGGGGATGTACGAGGACAACCGCGCCTTTTTGGGCGAGATTCTCGAGCTTGCTCGGCGGCAGCGGCTCGTCCCCTTCGTCGGGGCGGGTTTCACCCAGTTCCACTATAAGGGGTGGGGCTCGCTGCTCAGGGGGATGGCGGGCCGATACCCCGACTGCCAGGAGAAGCTCGAGGGTCTTCTCGAGAAGGGCGAATACGAGGACGCGGCGTCGCTCCTGCAGGAGGAGATGGGCGCGAGGGGCCGTGGTAGGCGCGACGTCTTCCTCAGGGCCATCGACGGGGAATTCGGCGAGCAGACGGTCGAGGACGCCTTTGCGGAGATGTCGGCGGAGCGTCGCGGCCTCCCTAGGGCCTTCCGTGGGCCCATCCTCACGACCAACTACGACCTGCTCATTGAGCGCGCCTATAGCGAGGCGGGCGAGGTCATCGAGGTCGCCTATCCGCACGTCGTCTATCATCGGCCTCGTATCGAGGAGCTCCTCCGCTCGACGAAGCCCTCGCTCTTCAAGCTCCACGGGGACGTGAGGGACCCCGACAATATCGTCATCACGCGCGAGGACTACGACGAGGCCTACGGGGCCGACGACGGGGGGAGCGAGCTCACGAGGTTCATGGGGGGCGTCTTCGAGGGGCGAGGCGCCGTGCTCTTCCTGGGGTGCTCCCTCGGGAGCGACCGCACGATGGACGTGCTCGACCAGAGTGCGCCCGACCACGTCTACTACGCCCTCGTCGGGCTGCCGGAGGGTACCGAGAACGCAGGCGACCCCTTCTCGCCCAACCTCGCCGCAGGCGGCAAACTCGAGCCAGGGTACCGCGAGATGAGCCAACGCCTCGCCGGCATGAACGTCCGCCCGATCTGGTACCCCCACGGGCAGCACGACGCTCTCGACGCGCTGCTGGGCTGGCTCGAGGGGGAGCTCGATCCTGACTCTGCCTCGACATCAGTAAGTCCTGTCTCGATTCCCGATTCAACCTATGGGAAACCCGTAGGTCGTAAGAAGGAGATCAGCAAAGTTGTCAGGTCCCTCTCCGGAGAGTCCTCGATCACCCTGGTCACCGGCCCCGGCGGCATCGGCAAGACCGAGGTCTGCCGCGAGGCACTGAGGAGGCTCCGGGACGAGGGCCGTCACGTCGTCTACGCGGTGACGGTCGGGGCGTCGACCGCCTGGGCGCAGTGCGACGCCGTCGCGGAGGCCCTTCGGATCCCGAAGATGGAGCAGCGCGAGGGGGTCCGCGCTGCGGACTACGCCCGCTACCTCACGGACAAGCTCGCCAATCTGGAACGTCCTGTCGTCTACCTCGACAACTGGGAGGACGCCTGGGTCGCCTCAGACGAGGAGGGGCGGAGGGAGCTCGTCGGCCTGCTCAGGGCCCTCCGTGACGGGGGCTCGTCCGTCCTCGCCTCGAGCAGGGAGGCGGCGGCGGACTACGAGATGGGCGCTAGGATTATCAGGGTCCACAAGCTCGGGAGAAAGCCGTCTGTCGACCTTTTCCGCAAGGTCCTCGAGGCGAAGGGTGGCGGCCCCGACCCATCGGGCCCCGAGTTCGAGAAGCTGGTCATCAGGCTCGAGGGCCACCCCCTCGCGATCGTGCTCACCGCGACGCTCGCGGTGAGCTCACCCTCCTGGGGTGACGTCCTGATCCGCTGGGCAGGTGCCTCCCAGCACGCCGAGGACCCCCGACACGACAGCCTCGAGACCGCGCTCCGCCTGTCATGGGACGCGGTTGCCGGCGCCACGCTCGCCCACGAGCTGTGGGGCGTCATGGCGCTCACGCCCGGAGACCTGCCGCGCTCGGAGCTCGACGCACTCGCAGACCTCATCGAGTCAGGTCCGTGTGACTGGCTGCCCGCTTATGCGCGCCTCAGGGACGCGAGCCTCATGTCCGCCTCCGGAGACGGCTCCCTGTCGATGCTACGCCCCGTGCGAGAGGCGTTCTTCAGTCTCGCGAGCGACGGCCTCGTCGACCTCTGCCTCGGCCTGCTGACGATGAGGCTCGTCGGGATCATCAAGGCCGACGACAGCGGCTCCGGCATCCCCGGCACCGGAGACGCCCACGCCCGCGCCCTCGCCATCGAATCCCTCCCCCGCGCCCTCTTCCTCCTCGGCCGCTCGCTCGGCCTCCGCGGCCTGGGGGCGGGCGCGCCCGCACTCGCCCGGGCGCTGGGCAACCACTACCAGTTCGACTGGGGGGCGTCCCGGCCCGTGCTCGACGCGCTGCTCCGCGCCGCCCGGGATGAGGGGGACAACGTTCTCGCCGCCCTCGCCGCGCAGGCGTCAGCGGAATGCGCGATGCATCAGGACAGGCTCGGCGACGCCGGTTCCCTGCTCGACGAGGCCGAGCGCCTCCACCGGGGGGCCGGGGACGGCAACGGGACGGCCTACGACCTCTTGCTCTGCGCCCGGCTCGCCATGCGCCTGGACAGGCTCGACGAGGCCGGGCCCCTGCTCGAGGAGGCCGAGGGGCTCCACCGCGAGGCCGGGGACGCCCTCGGGACGGCGAACGACCTGCAGGACCGCGCCCAGCTCGCCATGCGCCAGGGCAGGCTCGGCGACGCAGAATCCCTGCTCGAGGAGGCCGAGGGGCTCCACCGCGAGGCCGGGGACGGCCTCGGTACGGCCAACGACCTTCAGGCCCGCGCCGAGCTCGCCATGAGCCTGGGCAGGCTCGACGAGGCCGGGCCCCTGCTCGAGGAGGCCGAGGGGCTCCACCGCGAGGCCGGGGACGCCCTCGGTACGGCGAACGACCTCTTGTTCCGCGCCGAGCTCCTGGCTCTCCAAGGAGACTACGACCGTGCCCTGTCGGAGCTCGCCAAGGCCGAGGAGCTATACGAGGGGATGGGTGATGGATACAGTCTCGATCTCGCCCGTGAGCTCCGCGAGTGGATAGAACAGACAATCAACACGAAGTAACGCCATCCTCTGCCCCGCTACCCCAGCGCCACAGCCAGCCCCACGAGCGCCGCGAGAAACGCCACGTTCACGACTGTGAACCGCAGCAGGTACGCGCCCGCGGTGCCCGCGCCCTCGGCGACGACCTGCTTGTAGGAGATGAGGCTCGCCATCGAGGCGATGAGCGTGCCCAGACCGCCGATGTTGGTGCCCACGATGAGGGCGGGCCAGGCGGAGCTGAAGCCGGAGAGCAGCAGCGCCGCGGGCACGTTGGAGACCACCTGGCTTGCGGCCACGGAGGCAATCAGCTCGTTCCCAGAGACCACGGACGAGAGCAGGCCGTCCACAGCACCCACGCGCCCGACGTTGCCCACAAAGACGAAGAACGCCACAAAGGTGAGCAGCAGGCCGTAGTCAACCTCGCGCAGGACCCTCCGGTCCGCGGCCAGCGCCACCACAACCACCACGGCAAGAAGCACCGGCACGCTCAGCACCCGCGCAACGGCGAGCAGGCTCAGCGCAAAGAGCGCCGCCCACGGCGCCACGGAGCGCTTGCGCACGCGCTCGGACTCAAGCTCGCCCGCGGCGGGCAGTGCCCGCTCGTCCCCAGCCTTCACGGGCAGGCCATGCCGACGCGCCCCGTAGGCGAGGACGCACGCCACCAGCAGCGCGGCCGAGACCAGCGCGTAGGGCAGCATGAGCCCCACAAACTCCAGGACGCCCATCCCGGAGGCAGAGTAGAGGTAGAGGTTCTGCGGGTTGCCGATGGGCGTGAGCATGCTGCCCAGGTTGGCCGCCACCGTCATCATGACCACGGTGAAGACCGAGGCGTCGGCGATCCCCAGCATGCGCAGGACAAGAAGGGCAAACGGCACAAAGGCGATGAGCGAGACGTCGTTGGTGACGAGCATGCTCGCCACAAAGGGGAGCAGCACGAGACCCATCACCACACCCGTCCCCGAGTGCAGGCGCGCCACGAGCGCCAGGCCCGCTGCGCGGAAGATGCCGGCGCGCGAGAGCCCCGCCATCGTGGCCATGAGGCAGAAGAGCAGCCCGAGCGTGCGAAAGTCCACGTACTCGAGGTAGCCGGCGTCGGGCGGCACGAGTGCGCACGACGCCACGGCAAGCACGGTGGCGACGGCGAGGACGGGGTCGCGGCGGACGAGTTCCAAGGCCTGTGACATGGGGTTGCGCTCCTTCTCTGAAAAATGCCCGAGATAGTGTAGCCAACTTCGCGGCAACGGGCGCTGTGTTCTTCTCGGTGCACGAAGATTTCCGTCCGGTCTTCCGGCTACACTCATAGGGCGAAAAAACTCAGCGAGAGGAACCCTATCAAGATGACCCAAGATCAGCCGTCGCTCTTTGCCCCAATGTCCCCGACCATGGCGGCCCCGGCTTCCGCCCCGGCCCCCGCCACTGCTCCGGCTGTGGCGGCCCCCGTCATCGACCTTTCCACCCTCAATCCCGCCCAGCGAGAGGCGGCCGAGTGCACGCGCGGGCCGCTTCTGGTGCTCGCGGGCGCGGGCTCGGGCAAGACGCGCGTGCTCACGTACCGCATCGCGCACATGATTGCGGACGAGGGCGTGAGGCCCTGGCAGGTCCTGGCCATCACGTTCACCAACAAGGCCGCGGCCGAGATGCGCGAGCGTCTGGAGGCCCTCTTGTCCTACGGCACGCGCGGTATGTGGGTCTGCACCTTCCACGCCATGTGCGTGCGGATGCTGCGCGAGGACCCGGAGCTCGCGGGCTACCGCCCCAACTTCACCATCTACGATGACGATGACTCCCGCCGCCTGGTCAAGACCATCATGGCCGACCTTGACATCGACCAGAAGGCCTTTCCGATGAACTCCATCCGCGCCAAGATCTCGGCCGCCAAAAACGCGATGGTGGGGCCCGACGAGCTGGCAAGCTCCTCCAACCCGGCGGACCGCGCTGCTGCGCGCGTCTACCGCGAGCTGGACCGCCGTCTCGCCAAGGCCAACGCCCTGGACTTTGACGACCTTCTCGTCAAGACCTTTGAGCTGCTCTCCAAGCACCCGGAGGTCCTGGAGCGCTATCAGGACCGCTTCCGCCAGATCAGCGTGGACGAGTATCAGGACACCAACCACGTCCAGTACGCGATCACCAATCTCCTGGCCGCGCGCTACCGCAACCTCATGGTCGTGGGCGACGACGACCAGTCCATCTATTCCTGGCGTGGTGCGGACATCCAGAACATCCTGGACTTTGAGAAGGACTACCCCGATGCCCACGTGGTGCGCCTCGAGCAGAACTACCGCTCTACGGGCCACATCCTGGCCGCCGCCAACGCGGTGGTGGCCAACAACTCCCGCCGCAAGCCCAAGCGCCTCTTCACGGACGCCGGCGACGGCGAGAAAATCCAGGTGTTCCAGGCCTCTGACGAGCGCGACGAGGGCCGCTGGATAGGCTCCGAGATCGAGAAGCTCCATGACGGCGGCATGAGCTACGACGACATGGCTGTCTTCTACCGCACCAACGCGCAGTCGCGCATCCTCGAGGACATGTTCCTGCGCGCGGGCGTGCCGTACAAGATCGTGGGCGGCACGCGCTTCTTCGACCGCGCCGAGGTTCGCGACGTCATGGCCTACCTCAAGCTCGTCGTGAACCCCGACGACGACGTGGCCGCCTTGCGCGTGGTGAACACGCCCCGACGCGGCGTGGGCACCACCTCAATCAACAAGATTCGCGAGCTAGCGGCAGACGAGGGCATCTCGTTCTTCTCGGCGTGCCAGATGGCCATTGCCGAGACGGGTCTTCTGGGCGCCAAGGTGCGCACAGCGCTCTCGGAGTTCACCGGGGCGATCGAGGCCGCACGCCACTTTACCGGCGAGCTTGCCGACGTGGTGGAGGCCATCGTGGACCGCGCGGGCCTCATCAAGGCACTTGAGGCCGAGCACAGCGTGGAGGCGGACGGCCGCATCGAGAACATCAAGGAGTTTTTGGGCGTCGCCGCCGAGTTCGACGAGACCCACGACACCGTGGAGACCCTTGAGAGCCTGGCGCAGCTCCGCGCAGCGGGGGCACTTGAGCCGTCCGGCTCCGGGGCGACGTCCCCGACGGGCTCCGCGCTCGCTTCGCTCGCTCGCCAAGGCGAGTCGCCCTCTGGGGACGTCGCCCCGGAGCCTGCTCCGTCTAGGCCCCCCGTTGCTGCAGAGAAGTTGCCTGCGCTCATCGAGTGGTTGGCCCTGAGGTCCGACCTGGATTCGCTGGCGGGCCAGACGCGCGCGGTCACGATGATGACCATCCACTCTGCCAAGGGCCTGGAGTTTCCGGTGGTCTTCGTGGCCGGTATGGAGGAGGGCGTCTTCCCGCATGCCTCCTACGAGAGCGACGAGGCGAGCGTGGAGGAGGAGCGGCGCCTGGCCTACGTTGCCATCACGCGCGCTCGCAAGAAGCTCTATCTCACGCATGCCACCACGCGGCGTACCTTTGGTTCCGTGGCTGCCAACCCCCCGAGCCGCTTTCTGCGCGAGATTCCCGAGGCGGATGTGGAGCGTGTGGGCGTTGGCTCCTCGGGCTTTGCCGGCGTGGGCTGGGAGAAGCGTGGCGACCGCCACGGCACCTTTGGCAGCGGGCGCGGATCCTCGGTCTACGGCGGAAACGTCTTTGGTTCGCGCACGCGCTCGACGGGAGGCTCCTCTCGCCCTGCGGCCGCTCCGAGCGCTGCGGTGGGCCCCAAGCCCAACGCCGCCCGTGCCGCAGCGAGTTTTGCCCCCGGCGACCACGTCTCGCACAAGACCTTTGGTCCGGGCGTGGTACTCGCTGCCTCCGGTGACACCATCGAGGTCAAGTTCACGCGCACCGGCAAGACGAAGAAGCTGCTCAAGGGCTTTGCCCCTATCGTCAAGATCGAGGGTTAAGGGCACTGCGGAAGCCGATTTTCCGTTGTAGGTCGTTTTGAGTGGAAAGCTCAAGTATCACCTCGGAGGTCGCATTTTCTACCTGCGGGTTTGATGGGGCGAAATCGTCGATACTCGACGTTTTCGCTCAAAAAGACCTACAACCCTCGCGGCTGTCCCCAGAGCTCGGAAATCGTTGGGTTTTGGGCGCGTCACATGCTAGAGTTGGTCAAGCATACGAAGGAGACGTGATGGAGCACCTTTTGGGCTTGGATGTGGGCGGCTGGCTCGACAAGGGAGTGACGCTTGTCGTGGCCGTGGTGATCGCCTGGCTGATTGAGCGCGTGGTGGTGCGACTCATGCACAAGGTGCTCGATGCCTCCAGCCTTCCGAGTGCCTCGCTCTTCATCAATATCGTGCGTGCCGTCATCTGGGTGCTCGCTCTTCTCAGCATTATGCGCCCGGTCTTTGGCGTTGACCCCGCGGGCTTTGTCGCGGCCCTCGGCGTGGTCTCCATTGCGGTTTCGCTGGGCATGCAGGACACGATTTCCAACATCATCGGCGGCATCAGCCTCATGCTGAGCAGGTCCGTCCAACCCGGGGACCACATCTCCGTGGGCGACGTCACCGGCGAGGTTACCGATGTCACCTGGCGCAGCACCACCGTCCTCATGCGCGGCGGGGCAGAGGAGGTCATTCCCAACTCGGTGCTCTCCAAGACCGCCCTTACGCGCATCACGCCTTGGAGCGTGGGCTACTGTGGCGTCCCGATTGCGGTTGTCCCGGGCGCAGACCTTAACGCTGTGGCTCAGGAGTGCTGCCAGGTCGCAGCGCGCGAGCTCGCAGATCTTCTTGACCCGGAGTTTGAGACAGACGTGATCTTCTCGGCGTTTACCGCCTACGGAGCGCAGGGCGAGGTCCGTTTGCACGTAAAGCCTGACGTGGTCTTCTCCACGGCACAGGACCGTCTGGCGCGTGCCCTCTCCGGCATGAGCTGGCTCGCGAGCGCGGTGTAGCCGCACCGCCTGACCCCAGGCTCGCTCGGCCCCGCTGTAGCCGCACCGCCTAACCCCAGGCTTACCGAACCTTACGAAATCGCGCTGCGTATTGAGACGGTGCCCTTACCTCGTCCTGTTGTTTGGGGCGTAGTGTTCCTCTCTGGCGAATTCGATTGCTGATTGCAGGCTTAAGCTGAGAGATGGGAGTTTGGGATGTCTGACTTCTCCATTCGTTCGCGTGGAGGCGTTTCTCGCCGCGGCTTTCTGAAGCTGTTCATAGCACTCGGAGGGGGCGCCGCCGCTATTGCCGCATCGGGCCCCGAGACCGCGCTTGCCGCGGAGGCACCGGCGTACCCCGACTCGCTCACCTTTGCTGTGATGAGCGACGTCCACCTCTTTGCACCCGAGCTGTGGAGCGACTGCCCCGACTACACCACAGCCGAGAACTCCGACCGAAAGATGTTCCGCGAGAGCGACGACATCGTTGACAAGGCACTCGCCGACATCGTTGCCGCCAAGCCGGACATCGTCTTCGTCCCCGGCGACCTCACCAAGGACGGTGAGTATGCCTGTCACGAGAGTCTCAAGGAGAAGTTTGCCGCCGCCAGACAGCAGCTCGCCTCCGCTGGTGTCGACACCCAGTTCTACGTGATCAATGGCAACCACGACCTCAACAACCACCACGGCAAGGACTTCTCGTCCGGCGCCGCCGCAGATGCCGAGCGCACCGACCCCCTAACCTACAAGTCCCTTTGGGCCGAGTGCGGCTATACGGACACGGTCGTCTACGACGCGGACGGCACCGCGGACGGCAGCCTCTCCTACGTGGCGCACCCGTGCCCCGGCCTCACGCTGATCGCCGTGGACACCTGCAAGTACAACGTTGCCGCTGATGACGGGACGCTCGCCCAAGAGACGAGCGGCCACGTCTCCGCCGAGCTTCTCGCCTGGGTCTGCGACCAGGCCCGCGAGGCGCGCGCCGCCGGTGACGTGGTCATCGCCTTCCAGCACCACGGCATCGTTCCGCACTTTGGCTACGAGCCCGTCATCTTTGGCGAGTACCTCGTGGACGACTACGAGACCGTGGCCAAGGCCTACGCCGAGGCCGGCATCTCCGCCGTCTTCACCGGCCACATGCACGCCAACGACATCGCGGCGGCCACCTACGGCGAGAACACCATCTACGACATCGAGACCGGCTCGCTCGTGACCTACCCGTCCCGCATGCGCTTTGGCTCCCTCGAGTTTGCGCAGAAGGGCGAGAAGCTCGAGTGCACACTGACGGTTGACTCCCACGACCTGGGCGACGTGACGCTCGAGGAGTGCGGCCTCGCCACCACCGCTGGCATCACCGCCTACGGCAAGGAGCGCACGCTCACCGTGGACTCCATCCAGACCATGCTCGGTGGCATGTTCGTGCAGCCGCTGCTCGCACAGTACGCGCCCCTGGGCATCAAGGGCATCATAGCGAGCCTGCTGCCCTCGCTCGGCGGTGAAGCCTTTGCCGGTGTGACGGCTGACAACCTCAACGCCACGCTGTGGAGCCTCATCACCACGCAGGTCCTGCCGCAGGGCTTTGATGTGGGAATCGTGATTCCGGACGTTTCGGTCGTTGGAGACGTCCACATCTACTACAACGCGGAGACCTCGCGCATCGAGGCCTGGACCGTGACCGAGACCGAGGACGTGGCCGCCATCGCCGACGTCACCTACACGCTCCCCGAGGCTGTCTCGCGCCAGTTTGCCGCCGACCTCGCCCAGGTCCCGGCGACCATGGCGGTTGAGCCCAACGTCTGCCTGCTCTACATCACGCAGGAGACCTTCGACGCCTTCCTCGAGAAGACTTACGGGGAGATCGACCTCGAGACGCTCTCCGCCGAGGGCCAGGCCAAGCTCCTCTCGATCGTGAACCTCCTCGTGCGCCTGCTCATCACGGCTGCGGTGGACGACGTCCCTCACAGCCTGCTCGACCTCGTCGACTTCTGCTATCAGGCGCATCTTATGGGCTGCGAGAAGACCGAGGGCTGGGTCGAGACGGCCATCGAGGCGATTCCCGGGGAGACCGGGCTTCTCGCCAGCGTTGTTACGAGCGGTATCAACGCCGGCCTGGCCGACCAGGAGTTCGTGGACTTTGCCACGAGCATCGAGCTCGACGCCAAGACGCTGCTCAAGAGCGACGTCTTCCTCATCGGCTCCATTGCCATCAACATGGTCGCGGGCATGATGGAGAACGTTAAGGCGCTGCTCGACACGGTCGTTGACATGGCGGGCCTCGATCTCGGCGCGACGCTCGCAGGCTTGCTCATCGGCCTCGACCTCATGGGCCAGCCCGTTCCCGCGCTCGCCCAGAACACGCTCGACACGCTGGTACACGACACCAACGTCACCGAGGACCACGACTTCTCGCTGGAGGCATCCGTGACGGTTCCGAGCGATCCGGACGACGACTCCGACCAGGACGTCGTTGACAAGTCCGGGCTTCAGGCGGTCGTCGACCAGGCCGAGGGTCTTGAGCTTGCCGGTGCCTCGCAGGCTGCGCTCGACCAGTACTACGCGGCGCTCGCCGCAGCGCTGCGCGTTATGAGCGACCCCAGTGCGACCGAGGCCCAGGTGGCCAAGGCCCACGCCGATCTTGCCACCGCGATCGAGGCGGTCGAGAAGAGCCAGTCCGCCCAGGGCGGCAACGATGACCAGGGTGGCGACGATGACCAGGGCGGCAACACCGGCGACGACGCCCAGGGCGGCAACGATGGCCAGGGCGGCGACAACGGCCAGGGCGGCAACACCAGCAACGACGCCCAGGGCGGCAACGATGGCCAGGGCGGCGACAACGGCGACGACGCCCAGGGCGGCAACACCGGCGACGACGCCCAGGGCGGCAACAATGGCCAGGGCGGCAACGGCGACTCCGGCAACGGTGCCGGCAGCGCTGGCGGCGGAAGCCAGTCCGGCGCCGGTAACGCCGGCAGCTCGGGCAGCGGCGGCACCCTTCCCCAGGCCGGCGACGCCTCCAACATGGCAGCTGTGGCGGCTGCGGCCGTGCTCGGCGGCGCCGCGCTCGCAGCGGGCCTCGGCGCTCGCGTGGAGGGCGAGCCTGAGGAGTAGTTCCGCAGGCAGGACTCCCACGCGCCCCTCTCGCCACCTCCTCGGCGAGAGGGGCGCACTGTTTCGGGCACAGGAGTCCCGTCATGTCCTCGATCTGGAAGATGGGCTCCGAGAGGCGCGTGCCGGCGCCACCGCGAGCGCGAGAGGTCTCGGCAGCGGTTGAGCATGACGCGCAGCAACCATGTGCGCAGGAACGCGTCGTCTCTCGTCACCCCTCGTGACATGCGTCTCCTCTCGATGGGGTCCCTGCCAAGTACACGATGCCGGTCCAAGTTTGCCTCTTTTTTCTCGCGTGGCGCGGCGAGCGGCTACACTGGGTGGCGAGAAAAGCCGCGAACCCAGGAGGCCCCATGGACAAGATTGCCAGCTTTACCGTCAACCACCTCACGCTCGAGCCGGGCGTCTACGTGAGCCGCGTAGACGCAGACCCGGCAACGGGCGCCGTGGTCACCACCTTTGACCTGCGCCTCACCGCACCCAATCGCGAGCCGGTCATGGATACGGCCGCCGTACACGCCATCGAGCACCTGGGCGCCACCTATCTGCGCAACAGCCCCGAGTGGCGCGACCGCGTGGTCTACTTTGGTCCCATGGGCTGCCGCACGGGCTTCTACCTCATCCTCTTTGGCGAGCACACCTCCGCCGAGGTGGCGCCGCTCGTACGGGCAACCTTTGAGTTCATTCGGGACTTCGAGGGGGAGATTCCCGGGGCGCGACCGGAGGAGTGCGGAAACTGGCACGATGCGGACCTTGCGCAGGCTCACTGGTGGGCGCGCCGCTACGTTGAGGGTACGCTGGCAGACATCGACGAGGCACACCTCGCCTACCCGCAGGACTAGGCTGAGCTTACGGGCGGCTTGCGGACGGTTTGGAGTTCGGAAACGTCCAGATGCCGCCCTTTTGGAAGTGCGGGCGGCGGGTGGACGGTTTCTATCGCAAAATCGTCCAGAAGCCGCCCTCAAGATGAGAACGTGCGAGTTCCGGATGCTTTGGCACCGCAGGCCGTCCGACGGGCGCACAGAAGGGGAGCGACATGAGAATCGGCATCATTGGCGCCATGGACGTTGAGGTCGAGCACCTCAAGGCGGAGCTTTTGGACGCGCGTGCGGAGCGCGTGGCAGCAACGGACTTCTGCTCGGGACGCCTTGGCGAGAAGGACGTGGTGGTGGTCAAGTGCGGCGTGGGCAAGGTAAACGCCGGCATCTGTGCGCAGGTCCTGGCCGACCACTTTGGCTGCACGCACCTCATCAACACCGGTATAGCGGGCTCGCTCGACCCGGAGCGCCTGGACATCGGCGATCTTGTGGTCTCCACCGACTGCGTCCAGCACGACTTTGAGGTCGAGGCGCTCGGCTACGCTCCCGGTCTCATCCCCGGTCGTGAGCGCGTTGAGTTTGTCGCGGACGATACTCTGCGCGAGGCGGCGCTCGCAGCCGCCGCCGAGGTGGCGCCCGAGGTGCGAGCACTTGCCGGCCGTGTGGCCTCCGGCGACCAGTTTGTATGCTACGAGCAGACCCGCCGTCGTATCGTGGACACCTTCGGGGCGCTCTGCTGCGAGATGGAAGGCGCCGCCATCGCGCAGGCGGCCGAGGCAAACGGCGTGCCCTTCGTCGTGGTTCGTGCTATCTCGGACAAGCCCGGAACCGAGGGCCAGGCCATGGACTACGCCACTTTCGAGCGCGCCTCCGCCGAGCGCTGCGCCAGAATCGTCGAGCACATGGTGGCCGCACTGTAGTCTACCTGTCCGCCCCCGGCGAGAGGGGACAAGGTCCGGCGCTCAGACAGCTTCGCCGCAAAGGGCGCGGCTGCAGAACTCGCGGCGGACCTTGTCCCCTCTCGCCGGGGGCTGCTCTTCCGTCTTCACTTGTGGCTGCGGCACAGCAGGTTGAGCAGCAGCGGGCGGGGGCCAACGTCCGCCGCGAGTTCTTGCCGCGCCCTTTGCGGCGAAGCTGTC
>CASEVE010000026.1 GCA_949291295.1 uncultured Olsenella sp. | reverse complement strand
CAAACAGCTTCGGCGCGCGAAGCGCGCCTGCAGAACTGCGCGCGACAATAGCCCCGCCGGGCCGCGACACCGCGCGTCCGTCAGCTCAGAAGCTGCGTGGCGTTGCGGACGACGAGGGTGCTGACCTCGGCGGGGGTGAGGTTGCGGGCGGTGGCGATGCCGGTGAGGGCGCGATTGAGGGAGTCGATGACGTCGTCTGCCGTGGCTGGGGAGTTCTTGCCCTCGGGGAGGTCGGTTTCTGTGAGGAGGCACTCGGCGGGGAGGATGCGTGCGTACTCGCGGCCCCGTCGGGTGGCAAGGGAGCGCTCTCCAAGCGAGAAGAGGCAGCCCAGACGAGCGGCGCGCCAGAGCTCCTCTGATGAGCCCGAGAACCAGTGCAGCACGCATCGGCAGCGCGTGGCGGCACCCGTTTGCTCAAGCACGTCGAGTACCGTCCCCGCACAACGCACCGCATGGATGGAAAGCACCTTGGGTGTCTTTGCGCTGCTCGTCTCGGCACATCTCGCGCAGACTCGATTGAACGCGGCGAGCTGCGCGTCCCATGTTGCGGCGTGTCGAGGTGCGGCGTCGAGTCCGATCTCACCCACCCAGCGCACATCGGGCAGCAGCTCGCAGAGGGCGTCGGCGTCCGCGGCTCTGCGCACCCACCACGGGTGCAGGCCGGCTGCAAGCGCCACGTTCTTCTCGCCTGCCAAAACGGTATCGAGCGCCCGGAACTCCTCGGGAGTTACCGTGACGGAAAGAAATCCGAGCCCCATTCCGGCAGCCTCACGGGCCAGGGCGGCGGGGTCAGCGAACCACCCCACATGGCAGTGCGCGTCGATGAGACGAAGGGACAGTCCCTTCGTATCATTTTGGTTCATGCGGCTCCTTTCCCTTCGCTTTCTGCGATGATACCGCCTACGTGCTATCCTGTACGTTTGACATGAACGCGACCGGGAGAGGAATGCCCCGTGGAAGAGATGCCCAAGAACTACGACCCTCAGACCGCCGAGCCCGAGCTCATCGAGCGCTGGATGAGCGCCAGCTGCTACCAGCGCTCCAAGGGAGTGGGGGACTGCACCGTCGTCATCCCGCCGCCCAACGTGACGGGCATCCTGCACATGGGCCATGCGATGGACGACTCCATCCAGGACACCTACGTGCGCTACGCTCGCATGCGCGGGCGCTCCACGCGCTGGATCCTGGGCACGGACCACGCGGGCATCGCCACGCAGACCAAGGTTGACAAGAAGCTCAAGAGCGAGGGCGTCTCCCGCCTGGAGATCGGGCGCGAGAAGTTCCTCGACGCCTGCTGGGACTGGACGCGTGAGTACGGCGGCACGATCGTCTCCCAGATCAAGCGCATGGGTTGCTCGATAGACTTCTCCGACGAGAAGTTCACGATGAGCCCCGAGTTCTCCCGCGCGGTGCGCAAGGTCTTCTGCGACTGGTACCACGACGGCCTCATCTACCGCGGCAAGCGCATCGTCAACTGGTGCCCGAGCTGCTGCACCGCCATCTCCGATGACGAGGCCGAGTACCAGGACGAGAAGGGCCACCTGTGGTACCTCCAGTACCCGCTCGTGGAGCCCGTCGACGGCATCGATCACATCACGGTGGCTACCACGCGCCCCGAGACCATGCTCGGCGACACGGGCGTGGCCGTCTCCCCGCAGGACCCCGAGAAGGCCAAGCTCGTGGGCAAGATGGTGCGCCTGCCGATTGTGGACCGCGAGATCCCGATCTTCTCCGACTGGCACGTGGACGCCGGCTTTGGCACGGGCTTTGTCAAGGTCACGCCTGCGCACGACCCCAACGACTACGCGATGGGCCAGGCCCACGACCTCGGACAGATCAACATCTTCGACGAGCACGCCGTTGTGGTTGAGGGCTACGGCGAGTTCTCCGGCATGAACCGCGACCAGTGCCGCGAGGCCGTGGTCGCGTGGTTCGAGGAGCACGGCCTGCTCGAGAAGGTCGAGGAGCTCGACCACTCCGTCATGCACTGCTACCGCTGCAACACCGCGCTCGAGCCCTGGCTCTCCGAGCAGTGGTTCGTTGCCGTGGACAAGCTCAAGGAGCGCGCCACGCAGGTCGTGCGCGACGGCGAGGTCAAGTTCCACCCCGAACGCTGGACCCAGACCTACCTCACCTGGATGGACAACCTCAAGGACTGGTGCATCAGCCGCCAGCTCTGGTGGGGCCACCGTATCCCGGTCTTCTACTGCGAGGACTGCGGCTGGGAGGACGCTCTCATGGAGGACACGGACGTCTGCCCCAAGTGCGGCGGGCACCACGTCCACCAGGACGAGGACGTGCTCGACACGTGGTTCTCGAGCCAGCTGTGGACCTTTGCCACGCAGGGTTGGCCCGATGACACCTCCGAGCTCGCCGAGCACCACCCCACCAAGGTCCTCGTGACCGCGCGCGACATCATCGCCCTCTGGGTGGCGCGCATGATCATGAGCTCGCTCTACTTCACCGATGAGGTGCCCTTCCACGACGTCTACATCTACGCCACGATCCTGGCCAAGGACGGCAGCCGCATGTCCAAGTCCAAGGGCAACGGCGTCGACCCGATGGAGCTCATGGAGAAGTACGGCGCGGACGCCATGCGCTACAACCTCCTCACGCTCATCACCAACAACCAGGACGTCAAGTTTGACGCCAACATCGACAAGAAGACGCACAAGCTCATCGACAGCCCGCGCACCGAGCAGGCCCGCGGCTTTGTGACCAAGATCTGGAACGCGAGCCGCTTCGTCCAGATGAACCTTGAGGGCTACGAGCCGGGCGCGCCGGCCGCCGTGACGCCCGAGGACGCGTGGATGCTGTCGCGTCTGGCGCGCGCCGTCGCCCACGCCACCGAGCAGCTGGAGACCTACGCCTTCGGCGACTACGCGCGCGAGATCCAGAGCTTCTTCTGGGGCGACGTCTGCGACTGGTACATCGAGCTCTGCAAGAGCCGCCTGCTCGACGGCGCGCCCGAGGAGCGCCTGCAGGTCCAGCGCAACCTCGTCTTCGTGCTCGACACGTGCATGAGGCTGCTGCACCCCGTGATGCCGTTTGTGACCGAGAGCGTGTGGGACGTCCTGCCCGCGAGCGGCCTCGACGACCACTCCGCCCAGTTCCTCATGGTCGCCGCCTGGCCGGAGCCCGAGCGCTTTGCCGAGTTTGTGAACGAGCGTGCCGAGAAGGACTTTGAGCTCGCCAAGCGCGTCATCTCCTGCGTGCGCTCCACGCGCGCCCGCTACCGCCTCTCGCCCCGCGCCGAGCTCGACGTCTGCGTGCGCTGCGGCGCCGAGGATGCGGCGGTTCTCGCCGGCCAGGAGGGCTTCGTGCGCTCCGTGGGCCACGTGGGCGCGTTCGTCGCCGCCGCTGACGCCCAGAAGCCGGAGGGCTGCGTCTCCGTGGCCGACGGCGGGCTGGAGATCTTCGTCCACGTGGGCGGCCTCGTGGACCTCGCCGCCGAGTCTGCGCGTCTCAAGAAGGAGCTCGCCAAGGCCGAGAAGGACCTCGCGGGCGTGGAGCGCACGCTCGCCAACGAGGGCTTCGTTGCCAAGGCCGCGCCTGCGGTCATCGAGAAGAAGCGCGCCCAGGCCGCCGAGCTCACCGCCACGATCGAGCAGCTCAAGGCCCAGATCGCGGACTTTGCGTAGGTCTGCCATGGCCGGCGCTGCGCTCGAGGTGCGTGACCTCTGCTTTGGGTACGGGGACGTTCCGGTGTGGGAGGACGTGTCCTTCTCGCTGGCGCCGGGTCAGGTTGCGTTTCTGACCGGGCCCAACGGCGCCGGAAAGTCCACGCTCTTTCGCTGCCTTGCCGGGTGGCTCGAGCCCGGCGAGGGCGAGGTCCTTCTCGCCGGCAAGCCCTTTACGGGGCGCACGCGCCTTGTGCCCGGGACGCTTGCCTTTGTGCCCGATGTTCCCAGCTTCTACGATGACCTTACCGCCGTCGAGCACGTTGAGCTCGTGCTTGCGGCCAATCGGGCAGAGGCGGCGCGTCCGCGCGCAGAGCACCTGCTCGAACGCTTTGGTCTCACAGGCCACGAACGACTCCTGCCCTCAGCGTACTCGCGCGGCATGCGTGAGAAGCTCGCGTTGGTGCTTGCCCTCACGCTGCGCCCGCGCGTGCTTTTGCTCGACGAGCCGCACGGACCGCTCGACCGCGAGGCGTCGCTCGTGCTCTCGCAGGAGCTCGCTGCGGTGGCGCGCGAGGGGACGGCGGTGCTCCTGAGCTGTCACCATGACGTGCCCGGGCTTTCGCCTGACGTTGCCTTTGAGCTTCGAGACGGCACCTTGCGGCAGGAGTCCTGACATGGCGGGCAACCTCGGCCTCCTGGCGCGTCTGCGCCTGCGCCACCTGCGCAGCGACGCACGCTTTCTCCTCTTTGCGGCTGGGGCCGACATCGATGAGGACCGCGGTTTTCTCGAGCGCACCTATCAGCTCTACCTCATCATTATCATTGTCGTCTCGCTCGCGCTCTCGTGGGCACAGGTGATCGACATCGTTGAGGGTCTGCGCGAGGCAATCGGCGCCGGTGCGTCCTCGTGGCTTGCGTGCACGCTACTCATACTGGCTCCGGCGGGTGCGCTTCTTGCGTGGGGCATTTCCGGGCTCAGTGAGACCCCGCTTCGCCTCACGGGGCCGGACATGGTGTGGCTCGCTCGCGTCGTGCGACCGGAGGAGCTCTTTGTGGTGCAGCTTGCGGGCTCTGCGGCGGGAATCGTGGCTGTGGGTGCGCTCTTTGGCTCCCTGCTTGCCGCCCTTGCCGGCGGGCCTTGGGCCACGTGGATGACTGCCGCGCCGCTCGCGTTGCTCACCGCGCGTCTCTTTGCGCTCGATGCGGTGCTGCCGAGAAGTGGCGTGGAGCCCCGCGCTCGTCGTGTCATCACCGTATTCGCTGGAATTACGGTTATTGGCCTTGGCGTTGGGCTTGCTGCCGCCTCGGGGTTTCTCGCTGCATTTGTGCCCCGCCTGTTCACGCCGTACGCGTTCTGCGTGGTGATCATCGCGAGCGGGTTTCTCCTCACCGGCGCGCTTAACTGGTCGGGAAAGGCCAACATGGCTTTTGTCGTTGACGACAACGAGCTCTATGCCGCGCGCAGCTCCATGCGCTTTCTTGCCCTTGTTGATGGCGGAGCCTACAAAGAGGCGTGTCGGCGCCGCCGCGCACGCCGCGGCAAGCAGGCGAGAAGGACCTGGCGCTTTGGTCGCGGGCGCCTGGCGCTCGTCTCGCATGGTGTCCTGAGCCTCGTGCGGCGCCCGTCCGCACTTCTCGACCTGCTTACGTGGGGTGTCCTGCTCGTTCCCGCGGGCGCCGTCCTCATGGTTTGCGATGTTGGGGTCGGCGTGCTTCTGTCATGGTTTATCTGCGTTGGCTTCTCGATGCGTACCCCGCTTGAGCTGGGACGCGTTTTTCGGGAGGACTGTCGCAATCGTCTTGTGCGGGGGCTTTTGCCCTTTGGTCGCCTCGAGCTCGTGTTCTTGGACTCGCTGCCCGCGCTCGTGTTGACGCTTGTTCCAACGGTGGTGGTAACCGTCTTCGCATCTCTGGCAGTAGGGTTAGACGTGCCGCCCGCCGTCCTTCTCGCCTGCGCCCTCGACGCCCTTCTTGTGCTGTCGAGCGGTCTTGATGACCCTGCAAGTCCCGTCTACCTGGGCTCCGTTCAGGTGACTGGATACGCGGGTACGGTTGTCGCGCTCTTTTTCGTGGGGCTGGCGTCTTTGCTCGGGCCTCTGCCCGCTGTAGTGTGCGCGCTTCTTGCCGATGTGCTTCTTGCGGCTGCTCTTCGCTAATCCGCGCGCCTTGTGGCAGCGGCTTGTGCCCGCCGTTCCTGAGTGGGCACAGAAATTGAAGCATTCGTGCCCACTTAAGGTGTGTTGCTGGTGTTTCCGCAGCTCAGGAGTGCCCACATAAGCTGACTGAACGTCGATGGTTCAACTTTTGTGCCCACTCAGCCGGAGGGGCGTCCAGACGCCGAGAAGGACGTGGGGCCGAGAAGGGCGTGGGGCCGTTCCCGCTACGCCCAGCCCAGAAGGTCGCGGATCACGCGGCTGGCGAGCATCTGGCCCATGATGGGCGGCAGGTAGCTCATCGTGCCCAGAAGCGACCCCTCGCGCATCCATTGCTCGTCGGAGATGGCCTCCATGCGTACGGGCTTCTCATCCGAGAAGAGCACCTGCAGGCCGCGGATGCCGCGCCTGCGGCACTCTTTGCGCATGATGCGCGCGAGCGGGCAGTTGACGGTGTCCTCGATGGCGGCAAAGCGCAGGCGACACGGGTCGAGCTTGTTGGCGCCGCCCATAGCGGAGAGCTCGGGGACGCCGCGCTCTTGGCACCAGGCGGCCAGGCGCAGCTTCTGTGCCACGGTGTCGATGGCGTCAACCACGTAGTCAAGCCGTCCGAGCTCGTCCATCTGCTGTGGCAACGCGTCCTTGTCGAGAAACGCCGTGATGGCGGTGACGTCGGCCTCGGGGTTGATGTCGAGCACCATGGCGCGCATGACCTCTGCCTTGGGGCGCCCGAGCGTGCTCGAGAAGGCAAGCGCCTGCCGGTTGATGTTGCTTGGCGCCACCACGTCGCGGTCCAGGAGCACGAGCTGTCCCACGCCGCCGCGGGCGAGTGCCTCCGCGCAGCTTGAGCCCACGCCGCCGAGCCCGATCACGGCGACGCGTGCCGCCGCGAGCCGTGCGAGCCCCTCGTCGCCGATAACGAGCCTCAACCTGTCCGTTGCCGTCTCCACCCTTCTGCCTCCTGCAATTTGGGGACGTGTTATTTCTCTCAGAGATTTTGGGACAGGTTTGGCTGTGCCGCAACCAGTGCGGTTCCGAGAAAAACGCATGCTCGCACCGGAGTACGCGGGCGACAGGTTTGGCTGTACTGCAACCGGCGCTCTTCCGAGAAAACCTGTCCCAAAAACTCTGAGAGAAATAACACGTCCCTAAATTGCTGTTACCGCTTGGCAACGGCTTTGTGGGTGGGCGCTCCACTCTGGTAGAGTGCGGCGTAACGAGAGGGGGCCGCATGCACAGAGAGTTCCTGATGGGCAACGAGGCCATGGCGGTGGGCGCGCTCGCCGCGGGCGTGAACGTTGTGGCCGGCTATCCTGGCACGCCGTCGACGGAGGTGCTGGAGGCCGTTGCCAAGCGCCGGCCCGAGGGCGTCTACGTGGAGTGGTCCGTAAACGAGAAGGCCGCGCTCGAGGTTGCTGCCGGCGCCGCCTACGCCGGTGCCCGCGCGCTCGTCACGATGAAGCAGGTGGGCTTAAACGTTGCCTCCGACCCGCTCATGAGCCTCTCCTATATTGGTGTCAAGGGCGGCATGGTGGTGCTCGTGGCGGACGACCCTGGCCCCATCTCGTCCCAGACCGAGCAGGACACGCGAACCTTTGCCGCCTACGCCAAGCTGCCGATCCTCGACCCATCGAGCCCCTCCGAAGCCTATGCGATGATGGGGGAGGCCTTTACGCTCTCCGAGGAGCTGGGCTGCCCCGTGATCGTGCGGCCCACCACGCGCGTCGATCACGGCTACGAGGACGTGGAGGTGGCCGACCCGCAGGACTGGGTGCGCCACGAGCCTGAGGGCTTCGTGCGCGACCCGTCCCGATGGGTCATCTTCCCGGCGCTCTCCGTGCGTGCCCACGCCGCCATCGAGAAGCGCGACGCCGCGCTCGCCGAGCGCCTCTCTGGCTACGCGAGAAACACCGTCCACCAGACGGCAGGACCTGCCGCCCAACCGCGCCTCGGCATCGCAACCCACGGCATCAGCGCCACCTACGTTGCCGAGAACCTCAGCGAGAAGGACGACGTCCGTGTCCTGCACGTGGCGACTCCGTACCCCTTCCCGGAGCCCCTTGCCGCTGACTTCCTCGACGGCCTCGACGAGGTCCTCTGCGTCGAGGAACTCGACCCCGTGATCGAGCGTGCCCTTATCGCCGCCTGCGGCCGCCGCGGCATAAACGTTAAAGTCCGCGGCAAGCTCACCGGCGACATCCAACCGTCAGGTGAGAATACCGTCGAATCCGTGGGGGAGGCCCTTGACCGTTTCCTCGGTAGGGGAGAGGCCAACGAGAGCGAGCGGCAGGGTGATTTCCCGCGCGCAGTTCTGCAGACCGAAGGCCGAAGTTGTTTGAGCACGGGGAATCACCCCGCCGCCCCCACGCTCCCGATTCGTCCTCCCGTCCTCTGTGCAGGCTGTCCGCACCGTGCGAGTTTCTACGCCGTCAAAAAGGCGATGCGCGGTCGCAAGACGCTCTTCTGCGGCGACATCGGCTGCTACACGCTCGGCAACGCCAAGCCGCTCGACATGGTCGACACCTGTCTGTGCATGGGCGCGGGCATCAACATAGCCCAGGGTGTCACGCACGTGGAGCCGGACACCGCGGCCTTTGCCTTTGTGGGTGACTCCACGTTCTTTGCCTCGGGCATCACCGGCGTGGTCAACGCCTTCTACAACCAGGCCAACATGACGCTTGTCGTGCTCGACAACTCCACCACGGCCATGACCGGCCACCAGCCGCACCCGGGGACGGGCCGCACGATGATGGGCCAGGTCGTCGAGAAGGTCAGCATTGAGCGAGTACTTCTCGCCATCGGCCTCACGGTGGTTGAGACCGTGGACCCGCTCGACCACGAGGCCGCCGTGAAGACCGTGCGTCGCGTTGCCGACGAGCCGGGCGTCAAGGCGATCATCTTCCGCAGCCCGTGCGTGGTTCTCGCCAAGCCGCAGGCCACAAGCGCGGTGGACGCCGAGAAGTGCATTGGCTGCCAGCGCTGTGTACGCGAGCTGGGGTGCCCCGCGCTCGTGCCGGACGCCACGACGGGCAAGGTGCGCATCGACGCTACGCAGTGCACGGGCTGCACGCTCTGCGAGCAGATCTGCCCCACGCACGCCATCTCGGGAGGTGAGCGCCTGTGAGCACTAAGGTCTGCGCCAACCCTTGCTGCACGAACGTTATTCTCGCCGGCGTGGGCGGACAGGGCGCCGTCCTCGCCTCAAAGCTTCTCGCTCGCGCCGCGATGGAGCGCGGGCTTCCCGTCAAGACCGCGGAGACCATCGGCATGGCCCAGCGCGGTGGCTCCGTGTTCAGCCATGTGCGCATGGGGGAGGGCGCTCACTCTCCGCTCATCGGCCGCGGGCGCGCGGATGCGATTGTGGCGTTTGAGCCCGCCGAGGCGGTGCGCCAGCTGGCGTTCCTGCGGCCTGGCGGCGTGGTCGTCACGAGCGACGCGCCGGTGGTTCCCGTTTCCGCCGCAACGGGCGGCCCTGCCTATGACCTGCCCGCAATCATGTCCTATCTGCACGATCGCGTGGGCGAGAAGAACCTCTCCATCGTGGACGCCACTGCGGCGGAGGCCGAGCTTGGCACCGCGCGCGTGCTGAACGTCGTCCTTCTCGGCGCTGCCGCCCGTGCAGGTGCGCTCGGTCCCGTCACCGTAGAAGACCTCGTGGCCGCCGTTCGTGCCCTCGTGAACCCCCGCTTCCTCGACCTCGACCTCGCTGCCCTGATGTTACGAAGGGACAGTCCCTTCGTAACATCAAAATCAGAATGTGACAAAGGGACTGTCCCTTCGTAACAAGGAGCAAAGAATGAAAATCAGCGAGTCACAGATCAAGCTCGTGAACAGCCAAGTCCAGCGTCTTGTTGCGTCGGGTAACTACTTCGGCCGGCGTCTCCAGGAGGCCGGCGTCACCGAGGTCCTCACCGAGGAGGACTTCCTCGCGCTGCCGTTCTCCGAGAAGGGGGACCTGCGCAACTGCTACCCGCTTGGGGTCAGCGCCGTGGACGAGCGCGAGATCGTGCGCATCCACTCAAGCTCGGGCACCACGGGCACGCCGGTCATCATCCCCTACACCGCGCGCGACGTGGACGACTGGGCGGAGCAGTTCCGTCGCTGCTACGAGCTCGCGGGCATCACTGCGGACGATCGCATCCAGATCACGCCCGGCTATGGCCTCTGGACCGCGGGCATCGGCTTTCAGGCGGGGGCCGAGAAGCTCGGTGCGATGGTCATTCCCATGGGCCCCGGCAACACCGAGAAGCAGCTGCAGTTCATGGTTGACCTGCAGTCCACGGTCATCGGTGCCACCTCGAGCTATGCGCTTCTTCTCGCGGAGGAAATCGAGAAGCGCGGCATGAAGGACCAGATTGCCCTTCGCAAGGGCGTCATCGGCTCCGAGCGCTGGGGCAAGAGGATGCGCGACCGGGTCAAGGCGGGCCTTGGCATCTCCATCTACGACATCTACGGCCTCACGGAGGTCTACGGCCCCGGCATCGGCATCTCCTGCGATGCCGAGGACGGCATGCACTACTGGGACGACTACATCTACATCGAGATCGTTGACCCCGCGACGGGCGAGCCGCTTCCGGACGGGGAGTGGGGAGAGATCGTCATCACCACCCTCGTCAAGGAGGGCGCGCCGCTCATCCGCTTCCGCACGCACGACCTCAGCCGTATCATCCCCGGACCGTGCCCGTGCGGCAGCGCGTACCCGCGCATCGACGCGCTCCAGGGGCGCTCCGATGACATGGTCAAGATCCACGGCGTCAACGTCTTCCCGCGACAGATCGAGGAGATTCTTCAGGAGTTCCCCGCACTCTCGAGCGAGTACCAGATTCGCCTCTCGCACCTCGAGGGACGCGACACCATGCGCATCTATGTTGAGACGGACGGCACGCAAGACTTCCTTGATATGGCAGACGCCGTTGCCGCTGAGGTCAAGCGCCGCATCGGCTTCACGCCGCTCGTTAAGGTCGTCGAGCTCGGCGTGCTGCCGAGAAGCGAGAAGAAGACCCGTCGCGTATTTGACGAACGCTACGAATAACCTCAAACCTTAATTGAGACTCTTACGACACGAGCCTGCTCCTCTTTGGGCAGGCTCGTCTTTCATGTCGTGATGACCTGCAGAAACGACACGAATGCAAGTACTTTGAGAATTCTGAAGACAAATATGGTCCCTCACCGCTCAGGCCGTCCAACCGACCGCTAGTCGATGAAATGACGCTCTCGGCGAAATGTGGAGAAACTGGGTGTTAACGTACTCACGAAGGGATGGGCGCGTACAAGACGCGCTCAGATTTAAAAACGGGGAAAGGACATTACCATGGATCTTTCGCGTCGCAACTTCCTGAAGGTCTGCGGCCTCGGCGTTGCCGGTGCCAGCACGGTTGCGCTCGTTGGCTGCGGTGGCGAGGGTGAGACGCCCGCTACCGACGATACCGAGCAGCCCGCAGGCGACGGAGAGGTTGCCAACAACCAGAAGCCGGTTATCTTCTTCAACCGTCAGCCGTCCAACTCCACCACGGGCGAGCTTGACATGCAGACCCTGAACTTCAACGAGAGCACCTACTACGTCGGCTTTGACGCCACGCAGGGCGGCGACCTCCAGGGCACGATGGTCCTTGATTACATCAAGGCCCACGCCGCAGACATCGACCGCAACGGCGACGGCATCATCGGCTATGTCCTCGCTGTCGGTGACATCGGCCACAACGACTCCATCGCCCGTACCCGTGGTACCCGCAAGGCCCTCGGCACCGGCATCGAGGTCGACGGCGCCATCGACCCGACCCCCGTTGGCACCAACACCGACGGCTCCTCCACCATCGTCAAGGATGGCGAGGTCGAGATTGACGGCAAGAAGTACATCATCCGTGAGCTCGCCTCCCAGGAGATGAAGAACCAGGCTGGCGCCACGTGGGACGCCGCCACCGCCGGCAACGCCCTCACCTCTTGGGCTTCCTCGATGGGCGATCAGATCGACATCGTCGTCTCCAACAACGACGGCATGGGCATGTCCATGTTCAACGCCTGGTCCAAGGACAACAACGTCCCGACCTTCGGCTATGACGCCAACTCCGACGCCGTTGCGGCCATCGCCGACGGCTACGCTGGCACCATCTCCCAGAACCCGGCCGTTCAGGCGTACCTCACCCTTCGCCTGATCCGCAACCTCCTCGACGGCGTCGACATCGACACCGGCATTGGCACCGAGGATGAGGCTGGCAACGTTATCGCCGCTGACGACTTTGTCTACAACGAGGAGCAGCGTTCCTACTACGCCATGAACCTCGCCGTTACTGCCGACAACTATCAGGACTTCACCGATGCCACCGCTCTCTACGCCACCGCGCAGAGCCAGCTCGATGAGTCCACGAGCCCCAACAAGAGCGTCTGGCTCGACATCTACAACGCGGCCGACAACTTCCTGTCCGCCACCTACCAGCCGCTCCTTGAGAAGTATGACGACCTTCTCAACCTCACCGTTGAGTACATCGGCGGCGACGGCCAGACCGAGTCCAACATCACCAACCGTCTCGGCAACCCGAGCCAGTACGACGCCTTCGCCATCAACATGGTGAAGACCGACAACGGTGCTTCCTACACCTCGCTGCTCAACGGCTAATCCCCGGATGAAGTCGTTCGGACAATGAGACGAGAGGAGGGAGGAGGTTTTGCTCCTCCCTCCTGTCACGTCTAGGGATTCCGAACGAAAGTTGGGTACTCAGGCGCCTCGGCGCCAAGACACAAGTAAAGGGGTGAAACATATTGGCTGACAAGCAAGACGACATCATCCTGTCAATTCAGGGCATGAGCAAGTCCTTTGGACGCAACCGCGTTCTGCACCACATCAACCTCAACGTGCGCCGCGGAACCGTCATGGGCCTCATGGGCGAGAACGGCGCCGGCAAGTCGACCATGATGAACTGCCTGTTTGGCACCTATCAGAAGGACGAGGGCACCATCCTGCTAAACGGCAAGGAGGTGGCGTTCTCCGGCCCCAAGGACGCTCTTGAGAACGGCATCGCGATGGTGCACCAGGAGCTCAACCAGTGCCTCGACCGCAACGTCGTGGACAACCTGTTCCTGGGACGTTTCCCCACCAACGCCGTAGGCATTATCGACGAGGGCCGCATGCGCAAGGAGGCCGCCGATCTCTTCCGTAGGCTCGGCCTCACAGTCAACCTCTCGCAGCCCATGCGCAACATGTCCGTCTCCCAGCGCCAGATGTGTGAGATCGCTAAGGCCATCTCCTACAACGCCAAGGTCATCGTTCTCGACGAGCCCACCTCCTCGCTCATGTCCCAGGAGGTCGAGAAGCTCTTCGAGATGATGAACATGCTCAAGGAGCAGGGCATCTCTCTGATCTACATCTCGCACAAGATGGACGAGATCTTCCAGATCTGCGACGACGTCTCCGTTCTGCGAGACGGCGAGCTCGTCATGACCAAGCGCATCGAGGACACCGACATGAACGAGCTCATCGCCGCCATGGTCGGTCGCTCCCTCGACAACCGCTTCCCGCCCGTCGACAACACGCCCGGCGAGCCGATTCTCTCGATTCAGCACCTTTCGACGAAGTATGCCCCCAACCTCTCCGACATCACCTTCGATGTCCGCAAGGGCGAGATCTTTGGTCTTTACGGCCTCGTCGGCGCTGGTCGTACCGAGCTGCTCGAGACGATCTTTGGCATTCGCACGCGTGCCTCGGGTCGCGTCTACTTCCGCAATCACCTTATGAACTTCAGCAACGCCCAGGACGCCATGGACTACGGTTTTGCCCTCATCACGGAGGAGCGCAAGGCCAACGGCCTCTTCCTCAAGGGCGACCTGACGTTTAACACCACGATTGCCAACCTCAACCACTACAAGGCTGGTGTGGCGCTCTCCAAGCCCAGGATGGTCAAGGCCACAAACGATGAGATCAAGGTCATGCACACCAAGTGCATGGGACCCGACGACCTCATCTCGTCGCTTTCCGGCGGCAACCAGCAGAAGGTCATCTTTGGCAAGTGGCTCGAGCGCTCGCCGCAGGTTTTCCTGATGGACGAGCCCACTCGTGGCATCGACGTCGGTGCCAAGTACGAGATCTACGAGCTCATCATCAAGATGGCCAAGGAGGGCAAGACCGTCATCGTGGTCTCCTCCGAGATGCCCGAGATTCTCGGCATCACCAACAGGATCGGTGTCATGTCCAACGGCAGGCTCTCCGGAATCGTCAACACCAAGGAGACGAACCAGGAAGAGCTTCTGCGCCTCAGCGCAAAGTATCTCTAAGGGGGATGAAAACAAATGCCTAACGCAATTCTCACGTCCGAGCAGGAGATGGCTCTGCGCAAGCCGATTGATGACTACGTAGGCGCCATTCAGGCCAAGATCGACGCACTGCGCGTCGACGGCACCGACAAGGTGGTTTCGCTCCAGGGCGCCATCGATGATGCCAAGCGCGACAAGGTCCTCACCAAGGCGGAGCGCGACAGCGCCATCAACGGCTACCAGAACGAGCTCGCCAAGGCCAAGTCCGTCGAGGCCAAGAACAAGTCCAGCGTCGACAAGCTCATCAAGGACGCCGAGTCCTATCTCTCCGCCCACTATGACAAGGACTACCTCGACGCCGTCAAGGCCAGCTGCGCTGCCGAGAAGGTTGTTGCCAAGCAGAACTACGACAAGCATCTCGCCCAGCTCGAGAAGGACCACCAGGCCAACCTCGCCAAGCTCTCCGATAGCGCCGAGATCAAGGACGAGAACTACGTCTACAAGAACAGGCGCTTTGATGCCAAGCTCGAGTACGAGAAGGACCTCCAGCGCATCAAGGACCGCGGGCACGAGGCCTTTGCCTATCGTTACCACCTGATTGACATGCTCCGCCTCTCCAAGTTCTCCTTTGCCGAGAACATGGCCCAGAAGTGGGAGAACTATCAGTACACCTTCGATCGCCGTCAGTTCCTGCTGAAGAACGGCCTCTACATTGCCATTCTCGCCGTCTTCATCGGACTCTGCATCGCCGCGCCGATCGTGAAGAACACGCAGCTCCTCACGGTCTCCAACGTGCTTAACATCCTGCAGCAGGCCTCGCCGCGCATGTTCCTCGCCCTCGGCGTCGCCGGCCTCATCCTTCAGACTGGTACCGACCTCTCCATCGGTCGTATGGTCGGCATGGGCATGACGGCTGCCACGATCATCATGCACCAGGGCCCCAACACGGGTACCGTCTTCGGCGTTGCGTTCGACTTCTCGACGTTCCCCGTCGTCGGCCGCATCGTTCTTGCGCTTGTGGTCTGCATCGTCCTCTGCACGATGTTCGCAGCTCTTGCGGGCTTCTTCACGGCTAAGTTCAAGATGCACTGGTTCATCTCCACGATGGCCAACATGCTGATCATCTTTGGCCTTCTCACCTATGCCACCAAGGGCGTTTCCTTCGGCTCCATTGAGCCCACCATCCCCAACATGATCATCCCGAAGCTCGGGAGCTTCCCGACGATCATCCTGTGGGCCGTCGCTGCCATCGCCGTTGTCTGGTTCATCTGGAACAAGACCACGTTCGGCAAGAACATGTATGCCGTCGGCGGCAACCCTGACGCCGCTGCCGTCTCCGGCATCTCCGTCTTCAAGGTCATGTTCTGCACGTTCATCCTCGCCGGCATCCTCTACGGCTTTGGCTCCTGGCTCGAGTGCATGCGCATGGTCGGCTCTGGCTCCGCTGCTTACGGCCAGGGCTGGGAGACCGACGCCATCGCGGCCTGCGTCGTTGGTGGCGTTTCCTTCACCGGTGGTATCGGTAAGATCTCGGGCGTTACGATCGGCGTCCTCATCTTCACCGCTCTGACCTACTCGCTCACCATCCTCGGCGTTGATACGAACCTCCAGTTCGTCTTCTCCGGCATCATCATCCTTCTCGCCGTCACCCTCGACTGCCTGAAGTACATCCAGAAGAGGTAGCGTCTAGGAACCATCCTGTCCCCGTACCCGCCCAGACTCGTCGTCTGGGCGGGTTCACTTTTGGCGAGAAGAGAGGCGGGCCGCAGCAAGATCTGCTGCGGCCCGCCGTTGCTTGGATGAGCTATGTCCTATCGCGTGGAGAGGCGATAGACAATCGTTGAGGAGTAGGGGCTCTCCGGCGTGCAGACGCTCTGCGGCCAGTCCGGGTGGTGGACACAGTCGGGATAGAACTCGGGCTCAAAGGCAAAGCCACTCTGAGGGGAGTAGCTCGCAGCGTCCTTGACGTTGGAGTCAGAGAGCCAGTTTCCGGTGTAGAGATGAGCACCCGGGGCGGTTATCGAGATGTCGAGGACGCGGCCAGAGGCAAGATCTTCGACGTGCAGCGCGTGGCGCGGCGCCGCACCCGGAGCATACCCGCGAACGCAGAAGCAGTGATCGTATCCGCGCGCTCGCTCGATCTGCACGTCCTTATCGTCTATGTGCTCGCCAAACGCCCTTGGCGCCCTAAAGTCGAAGGGGGTTCCGTCGACGGGTCTGATCTCTCCCTCGGAGACCGAGTCCTCGCGTACGGGAAGGAAGAAGTCGGCGTCTATCGTCGCCATCTCCTCGCGCACCGTTCCGGAGGCGTGGCCCGAGAGGTTGAAATAGCTGTGGTTTGTCATGTTGACGTAGGTTGCGGCGTCAGTTGTGCACCCATAAGTTACCGTGAGCTCTGTCGCGCCGTCCTTCTCCTCAAGAGAGTAACGCGCGCTGAACGTGCGGTTTCCCGGAAGGCCGAGCTCTCCGTCTGAAAGTGTGGTCGTAAAGGTCACCGAGTTGGAGGCCTCGTCGGTACGGGCGCTCCAGAGTCGCTTGTGAAGGCCGCGCTCAAGGTCTGAGTGAAGGTTGTTTTCTCCCGTTGGGCCGTCGTTTTGGGTGAGGTGGTAGACGCATGCTCCCAGGGGCACCTCGGCGCGGTCGGTGCGGTTTGCAACCGGGCCGATGGTTCCTCCGTAGCACGCGCCGTTTTCTCCCGCGTAGCCTTCGATGTTGGCAAAGCCGAGCACGATGTCTGCTGTGGCACCAGTGGTGTCAGGGCATTCGAGCGAGAGCAGCGTTGCTCCAAAATCGCTCACTCGGGCTCGTGTCTGGTTGCAGACGAGCTCGTAGGCAAAGGCCGTCTCGCCGCTGGGCGTCTGGCCAAATGGTTTCTTTTCTATCACCGTACCCACTCCTTTCGTAGAAGGGACGAAATGGCACCGTTCGCCGTCAGGGCGCTGATGACCACGCATTTCATGTTAACGTACTCATTGATGGAACACCGTGGGGCGAGATCTTTCCCGTAACTGGCTAGAATTCTCTCGTCAGCGGTCTGGAGGGAGGTCGACGGTGTCTGCGCGAAAGAGAGACGCACAGAAGCCTGTGTCCATGGCGCAGGTGGCTCAGGCCGCCGGCGTTTCCCAGCAGACGGTGTCTCGCGTGGTCAACGGCCACTCCAACGTGAGTGAGCCCACGAGAAAGCGCGTCCTCGAGGCGATCGAGGAGCTTGGATTCAGGCCAAACTTCGCAGGGAAGTCCCTGAGAAGCGGGCGATACAACTCGCTTGGCCTGTGCCTGTACAACGTTGACCAGTTTGGTAACCTCGCCACGATCAAGGGCATCCTGTCCTCTGCGAGCGACGTGGGCTACGCGGTCACGATCGTCGAGATGGACGACAGGACGCCGCTCTCTCTTGCCGAGGCGTCCCGTCGCATGATGAGCCTTCCCATCGACGCCCTTGTCATCAGCATGAGCATCCGCGCGCGAGACTTCGCCGAGTTTCGCCCTCAGCCCGGACTGAGCACGGTTCTTCTCTCCATGTACGAGCACCCGCTCTGCACGACCGTTGACTCAGACCAATACGGGTGCTCGACTCTTGTCATGGACCATCTCTTCTCGCATGGCCATCGCCAGATTCGCTATGTGGGAGGTCCGATCTTCTCGGTCGACGCCGTCTTCAGGGAGCTGGGCTGGAAGGATGCCCTCGAGTCTCGCGGCTTGCCCGTCGTGGCCCCGCTTCGGGGGGACTGGACGGCCGACTCTGGTTACGAGGCGGGCGCAAAGCTTGCCTCCGACCAGAACATGACGGCGGTGTATGCCGCAAACGACCAGATGGCAATGGGAGTCATCGAGGCCCTGCGCGATGCCGGCAGGCGCGTTCCCGAGGACGTGAGCGTGGTGGGCGTGGATGACTCCCTTACGCGGACGCTTCCCAACGTCACGCTCACCACCGTTCGCTTTGATTTGTTCAAACGGGGGAGAACAGCCGTCGAACAGGCGCTGCTGGGATCTGCTCCGGGCTATCGGCCCACTACCCTGCGCATAGCCCCCACGCTCATTGAGCGCTCTTCGGTTGCTGACGTGCGCTGAGCGCATGCCTCGCGCGCTCGCGCTATAGTAGAGGTTCCTAGAATCGCGGAGCGAGGGGGCCTCATGGCGGAGTACAAGTCTGATATCGAGATCGCTCAGGAAGCTGAGATGCTGCCTATCACGGAGGTTGCCGCCCGTGCGGGCCTCACTGAGGACATGCTCGAGCCCTATGGGCGAACCAAGGCTAAGGTCGACATCCACTCACTGGCCGATCGTCCTCAGAAGGGCAAGCTCGTTCTCGTCACGGCTATCAATCCCACGCCCGCGGGCGAGGGCAAGACCACCACGTCCGTCGGCCTTGCTGACGCCATGAACCGCCTGGGCCACCAGACGATGCTCTGCCTGCGCGAGCCCTCGCTCGGTCCCGTCTTTGGCATCAAGGGCGGCGCCGCGGGCGGCGGCTACGCGCAGGTCGTCCCCATGGAGGACATCAACCTCCATTTCACCGGCGACTTCCACGCCATCGGCGCCGCCAACAACCTCTGCGCCGCTATGCTGGACAACCACATCAAGCAGGGCAACGCTCTGGGCATCGACCCGCGCCGCATCGTCTGGAAGCGCTGCGTGGACATGAACGACCGCCAGCTCCGAAACGTCGTTGACGGCCTCGGCGGAGTGGCGGACGGCATGCCGCGCCAGGACGGCTTTGACATCACCGTTGCCTCCGAGGTCATGGCCGTCTTCTGCCTCGCGACCGACCTTGCCGACCTCAAGGCGCGCCTCGGTCGCATGGTGATCGCCTATACCTACGACCGCCAGCCCGTGACCGTCTCCGACATTCACGCCGAGGGTGCCATGACGGCCCTGCTCAAGGATGCCATCAAGCCCAACCTCGTGCAGACCCTCGAGGGCAACCCCGCCTTCGTCCACGGCGGTCCCTTCGCCAACATCGCCCACGGTTGCAACTCCGTCGAGGCTACCACCACGGCCCTCAAGCTCGCCGACTACGTCGTCACCGAGGCGGGCTTCGGCGCAGACCTCGGTGCCGAGAAGTTCCTCGACATCAAGTGCCGCGCCACGGGGCTTGTGCCCTCCGCGGTGGTTCTCGTTGCCACCGTGCGCGCCCTCAAGTACAACGGCGGCGTGCCCAAGACCGAGCTCACCACCGAGAACCTCGAGGCGCTCGAGGCGGGCATCCCCAACCTGCTGCGCCACGTCTCCAACATCCGCGACGTCTGGGGCCTGCCGGTTGTGGTGGCCATCAACGCCTTCCCCACGGATACTGCCGCCGAGCTCGCGCTCGTTGAGCGCAAGTGCAATGAGCTCGGCGTCAACGTCGCCCTCTCCGAGGTCTGGGCCAAGGGTGGCGAGGGCGGCGTGGCGCTCGCCAACGAGGTCGTGCGTCTCTGCGAGGAGCCGTCTGACTTCCACTATGCCTATGAGCTCGAGGGTGGCATTGCCGAGAAGATCGAGGCCATTGCCACCAAGGTCTACCATGCGGACGGTGTGGACTTCACCGGTCCTGCAAAGCGCCAGCTGAAGGAGCTCGAGGATCTTGGCTATGGCAACCTGCCCGTCTGCATGGCCAAGACCCAGTACTCCTTTACGGACGACCAGACCAAGCTCGGCGCTCCCGAGGGCTTCCGCATCACGGTGCGCAACCTTCGCGTATCCGCCGGCGCCGGCTTCATCGTGGCGCTCACCGGCAACATCATGACGATGCCGGGCCTTCCCAAGGTGCCCGCCGCCGAGAAGATCGACGTCACCCCCGACGGCAAGATCGTTGGCCTGTTCTAACCTGACAAAGGTGACAGGGTAAATTGTCATGATGACAAAGGTGACAGGGTTGACAAAGGTGACAGGGTAAATTGTCACGTGACAGGCGTCAGGCTTGTTTGTCACATGCCGTCAAGCGGGCGGGATGCCGCCCTCCTGAGGAGGCAATATGGACATGAGGCTCACCGAGCTCTCCTGTGACGAGTTCGCTGAACGGCTTGCGGGAGCCGAGAGCGTCCCAGGCGGCGGCGCGGCTGCCGCCCTTGCCGGCGCGCTGGGGGCGGCACTTTGCTCCATGGCAGGCGCCTTTACCGTGGGAAAGCGCCGTTACGCTCAGGTTGAGGGTGAGGTGAGCTCCCTCATGGATGAGGCGGAGGAGATCCGCTATCGCCTACTGGAGCTCGTTCAGGAGGATGCCGAGGGATTTGCCCCCCTTGCCAGGGCCTACTCGCTGCCCAAGGACGACCCTGCCCGCGCTGAGATCATAGAGTGCGCCACCAAGAAGGCCTGCATGGCTCCGCTTGCCATGGTGGGGGAGTGCGCCCGCGCCGTGGTTCTGCTCGAGCGGATGGCTCGAATAGGCTCGCGCATGCTCGTCTCCGACGTTGCGTGTGGCGCCTATCTCGTTCGCGCGGCCATCGAGGCGGCAAGCGTTAACGTTTACGTCAACACGACCGCGCTCGCCGATCGCTTTGATGCCGAGCGCATCGAGTCCGCCTGCCGCGAGCTCGTCGACGAGTACGCGCCTCGTGCGGAGCGCATCGCCGCATCTGTGGTGGAACGCATGCGAGAGGGCTCCCTCTGATGGCCCGTCTGCTCAGGGGCGCTCCCGTTGCCTCATCGCTCGTGGAGCGCGCGGCATCCTGCGCCGCGCGTCTGCGCGATCGCGGCGTCGTGCCAACGATCCAGATGGTGCGCGTGGGTGATCGAGGAGACGACCTTGCCTACGAGCGAGCCGCCGAGAAGCGCTGCCGTGCCGCCGGCATAGACGTCAGACGACTTTGTCTTGAGAAGGACTGCGACCAGGCGCGTCTGAACGGAGCGATTGAGGCAATCGGTGCCCAGGACGACGTTCACGGAATCCTCCTTTTTCGCCCGCTGCCCCCTCAGCTCAGCGAGGAAGCGGTTTCCATCTGCGTTCCAGCGGGAAAGGACGTTGACTGCCTCGGCCCGCTCGGGCTTCTCGACACGCTCGCCGGGCGGGGAGACGGCTTTGCTCCCTGCACGGCCGAGGCCGTGCTCGCCCTGCTCGACTTCTATGAGATCCCGCTGGACGGCGCCAACGTGGTGGTGATTGGCCGCTCCCTGGTGATTGGTCGCCCGGTTGCCGCCCTTCTCCTTTCGAGAAACGCCACCGTCACGATGTGCCACACGCACACCAGAGACCTCCCTGCGCTTTGTCGCAAGGCGGATATAATCGTTTCCGCCGCAGGCGTCCCGGGTACCGTGGGTGCCGAGTGTGTGGGCCGTGACCAGGTTGTCGTTGACGTGGGAACTACCTGGGACGCAGCCTCGGGGCGTCTCGTGGGAGACGTCTCTTTTGACGATGTTGAGCCTCTCGTCTCTGCGATCACACCGGTTCCGGGAGGCGTGGGCTCTGTTACGACCGCGGTTCTTGCCACGCATGTGGTGAAGGCCGCTGAGAGGATGTGTCAATGAAGCTAACCGAGAAGCCCTCCTCGTCCTACAGCGGGGCGATGACCCCTGCCTCGATGGAGCTCAAGAACGAGCGCGTGGCGGAGACGAAGGCGGGGACCGATGTTGCCAACGCCTTTGTGCTCGCGGTCATGGCAGGGGCGTTCATATCCATGGGCGCCACGTTCATGCTCGTCGTGAAGTCAGACGCCTCCCTCCCGTTTGCTGCCACGCAGCTGCTCGGGGGCTTCTCCTTCACGCTCGGCCTCTTTCTTGTCCTTGCGGCGGGCGCGGAGCTCTTCACGGGAAACTGCCTCATGGTCATGGGCCCTCTCTCCGGTCGCTTCTCGTGGGGTAGGCTCCTCAAGAGCTGGGGCGTGGTTCTTGCGGGAAACCTCGTGGGAAGCATCCTCGCGGCTGCCATTGTCCTAGCCGCTGACGTTGCGTCTGCAAACGGCGGATCGGTGGGCCAGGCGGCGCTTGCCGTAGCCCAGGGCAAGGTCGCTCTGGGTTGGGGCACCGCCTTCTGGCGCGCGATTCTGTGCAACCTGCTCGTGTGCCTCGCTGTGTGGGTGGGTCACTCCGCAAACTCCGTGACCGACAAGTTCTTCTCGGCGCTGCTGCCCGTCATGGCCTTCATGGCGGCTGGATTCGAGCACTGCGTGGCAAACATGTTCTTTCTTCCTTACGCCCTTATGCTCCAGGCTGCCGGTGTCGTCGAGGGGTCTGTTGACCTGGCCGGCGTTCTTCACAACTTGAGTGCGGCGACGCTGGGCAACCTCGTGGGCGGCGTTGTGCTCGTTGGCGTCTCGTACTGGTTCGTCTACGGACGGACGCGCTCTGGGAGGGAGAAGCGTGACTGAGGGAAGCGAGCTCTCGATCGAGAGGAACAGTCAGGGCTTTGGTCCCATCGATAAGCCTCGGGTCGAGGCAGCTGTCCGAGAGCTGCTGCTCGCCATTGGCGAGGACCCCGACCGCGAGGGGCTTCTCGGCACGCCCGACCGCGTTGCCCGCGCCTGCGAGGAGATTCTGGGTGGCACGCAGGAGGATCCTGGGGCTCACCTTCGCAAGCAGTTTCACGAGCCCGGCAACCAGGAGATGGTCATCGTCAAGGACATCCCGTTCTCATCTCTCTGCGAGCACCACATCCTGCCCTTCACCGGAAAGGCGCACGTGTGCTACATCCCACGTGACGGACGCATCACGGGGCTCTCGAAGATCGCGCGCTGCGTGTCGGGTTACGCCCGGCGCTTGCAGGTTCAGGAGCGGCTAACGGGCCAGATTGCCGATGCCATGGTGCGCGAGCTCGACCCCCTTGGCGTGCTCGTGGTTCTGGAGGCGGAGCATACCTGCATGACGATGCGTGGCGTGCGAGCGGCCGGCGCCCTCACCACGACCTCTGCCGTCCGTGGGTGCCTGCGCGACCTCAGGACGCGCGAGGAGGCCCTGCGCCTGCTCGAACTTTAAGCTGCCGTGCGTCACGATTACCTCGCAGCAGGGCCTGGGCATATCCCGCCGCGAGTTCTTGCCGCGCTCTGTGCGGCAAGCTGTCTGAGCGCCGGGGTATGCCCAGACCCCGCCCGCCCGTGTTACGAGGGAGACCACATGTATCAGCTGCCGTTTGAGGTTCCTGAGATTTCGTATGACGAGGCGCTCGCTATCGTCCATGGGGCGCTGCGCTTTGGGATCTGCCCCATGCTCGAGACTGTGGAGGACATGCTCGCCGAGCTTGGCGACCCCGATCTTGCCTTCGAATGCGTCCAGATAGCCGGCACCAACGGAAAGACCTCAACCTCTCGCTACGCGGCGGCAATTCTTGCGGGCGAGGGTCTGCGCACAGCGCTCTACACCTCTCCCGAGCTCGTGAGCTACACCGAGCGCATGGAGGTTGCGGGAAGTCCCGTCTCCAAGAAGGCCTTCGCGCACGGCATCTCGGCCGCGCACGTGGCGGGGGAGCGCGTGAACGCCCGCCGCGCTGCCGCTGGCGAGCGCCCCTACGACATCACGGAGTTCGATACGCTCACGGTGGCGGCCATGGTGGTCTTTGCCGAGGCCGGCGTCGACGTCGCCGTGCTTGAGTGCGGCATGGGCGGTCGCTGGGACGCCACCTCCGCCGCAAAGTCCATCCGTGCGGTGGCCGTGACAGGTATTGGTTTGGACCACATGCACGTTCTCGGCAACACGCTCGAGGAGATCGCGGGCGAGAAGGCCGCGATCATCAAGCCCGGTCGTACCTGCGTGCTCGGCGCCGGAACGGCCGAGCCCACCTCGGTCGAGCAGGTCTTTCTCGACCAGGCGCGTGCTGCGGGGGTGAGGCCGGTTCTCGTCCGCCCTGCCGAGGACCCGGCGCTTGCCTCTGGCTCAGCGCTCGCTTCGCTCGCTCGCTTCGCGAAATCGCCTGAGACAAGCGCCGGGTCCTCGGCAGGGCTTCCGGTCGCCAGCTTCCGCGTCACAAAGCACCCGTACCGAATCGGTGCGCCGCTCGAGCTGGACGTTGTCACGCCGCGTGCCACCTACGCCGAGCTGGCCGCGCTCAAGCCTGCCTACCAGGCGCAGAACATCGCGTGCGCGGTAGCTCTTTGCGAGGAGTATCTTGGCCGCGCGCTTAATGCGGACGCGCTTTTCACCTCCGTCGTCCAGTGTCCCACGCCTGGACGCTTCCAGCTCCTTTGCCCGGAGCCGCCCGTTCTTATCGACGCCTGCCACAACCCGCAGTCGGTGGAGACGTTCCTTACGGCCATCGACGCCGTGGCACCCAACCGTGACGAGCGCCCGGTCCTTCTCGCCGCGGTTCTCTCCGATAAGGACGTTGAGGGGATAGTCAAGCTTCTGTCCGAGGCGTTTCCCCGCGTGGCAGTTACGCAGACCGCAAGCCCCCGTGCCCTTGCGGCTCCGGAGCTTGCTCGCCGCTTTGCCGACAGAGGCTCGGAAATCGTGGGGGTGTATCCAACGGTTGAGGCCGCAAAGTCGGCATTGTGTGGAGAATCGTACGTTGCCTGCGGTTCCATCACACTTGCTGGCGAGCTCGCGGGCTTATTTGCCTAGCTTTTGCTACAATCGCCCTTGTCTGTGGCGGCGCTTTGCGCCCCGATGTCCGAAGGAGTCCCCGACATGCAAGAACTTCTTGACGAGCTCATCACCCCCGAGGTCCGCATGGTCCTTTACCTGATGGTCGTCTGCGTCGTCATGCTCTACATCCTCTCGATCGTCTACGTCATCCGTGACGCCCAGCGTCGCGGTGCGGAGCCGTGGTGGATGTGGGCCATCATCTCTGTCATCCCCATTGTTGGCCTGCTCGCCTATGTCATTTTGCGCCCGAGCTCCTACCTCATCGACCGTGAGGAGCAGGACCTCGACATCGCCCTGCGCGAGCACCAGCTCTCCCACTACGGCATCTGCCCCAAGTGCGGTGCTCCCATCGACCGTGACTTTGTGGTCTGCCCGATCTGCAACACGCAGGTCAGAAACGTCTGCCCCACCTGCCACCGCCCGCTCAACGCGGACTGGAAGGTGTGCCCGTACTGCCGCACGCGCATCCAGTAGCGGCGCGCAGGTTCTTCTCGGCACGTTAGGCCCCGCTTCGGCGGGGCTTTTTCATGGGCCGGCGAGAAGTGCGGCGTGGACGCGGGGCGACACTTTTGGCTTGGGAACTGTCGCCAGAAGTCCACGGTTCTGCCAGCGTGGACGCGGGGCGACACTTCCTGTCTGCTAACTGTCGCTTTGAGTCCACGGTCCTGAAGGCGTGGACCCATACCGACACTTTCTTCTCGCAAACTGTCGCCAAGGGTCCGCGCAGCGTCCGGTGCCTTGCTCCAATCGCCTTGCGGAGCGCGCGCAGATGCTGCGAATCTGTTTCCCCGCGCATATAAGACGCCCAGTTGTGGTAAACCATTGCTGTGCACCCAAGACGAAAGGCAGAGATGCGCCGCTTCATCGCACAGATTGCTCGAACGCAGACTATCTAGGCGTCTGTCCATCCCATGGCCGGCAGGCCACGGACAGGCGCCGCATATCGCTCGACGCTGCCCAGCGGGGCGGCGGCCGGGCGTTTTTCATGTCTGTACGCGCACGTTATGCCAGAGAGAGGTAATCCCATGAAGGTCCTGTATAACGACGGTCACATCGACGAGTGCCCGGCAGACGAGGTCACCCACGTCGTCCGCCACAGCGCCGCCCACATCATGGCGCAGGCCATCAAGCGCCTGTACCCGGAGGCTGACTTTGCCTACGGCCCCGCCACGGACAACGGCTTCTACTACGACGTCGACCTTCCTGAGGGCGTAAAGATCTCCGAGGAGGACTTCCCGGCGATCGAGGCCGAGATGAAGAAGATCGTGAAGGAAAACCTCAAGTTCACGGTCTTCGAGCTTCCCCGCGAGGAGGCCGTTGCCCTCATGGAGGAGCGTGGCGAGAAGTACAAGGTCGAGCACATCGGCGACCTGGCCGACGACGCTCGCATCACCTTCTACCAGCAGGGCGAGTACATCGACATGTGCGTGGGCCCGCACCTCACCTACACCAAGGCGCTCAAGGCCTTCAAGCTCACGGGCGTCTCGGGCGCCTACTGGAAGGGCGACAAGAACAACAAGATGCTCACGCGCGTGAACGGCACCGCTTTTGCCACCAAGGAGGAGCTCGACGAGCACCTGCGCCTGCTCGAGGAGGCCAAGAAGCGCGACCACCGCAAGATCGGCCGCGAGATGGACATCTTCATGATGCGCGACGAGGCGCCGGGCTTCCCGTTCTTCCTGCCCAACGGCATGACGCTCAAAAACGAGCTGCTCCAGTACTGGCGCGAGATTCACCGCGCAGCCGGCTACGTCGAGATCTCCACGCCCATGATCATGAGCAAGGAGCTCTGGAAAACCTCCGGTCACTGGGACCACTACAAGGACAACATGTACTCCACAATCATCGACGACGAGGAGTACTGCGTTAAGCCCATGAACTGCCCGGGCGGCGTGCTCGTGTACTCCTCCAAGCCGCACAGCTATCGCGAGCTGCCCATTCGCGCTGGCGAGATCGGTCTTGTCCACCGCCACGAGATGCGCGGCGCCCTCCACGGCCTCTTCCGCGTTCGCTGCTTCAACCAGGATGACGCCCACCTCTTTGTGCGCCCGGACCAGCTCACCGATGAGATCGTGGGCGTGGTGAACCTCATCGACTCCGTGTACGAGAAGTTCGGCTTCACCTACCACCTCGAGCTCTCCACGCGCCCCGAGGACTCCATGGGCTCCGACGAGGACTGGGAGCGTGCCGAGGAGGCCCTGCGCGTGGCCCTCGAGAAGCTCGGCAAGGACTACGTGGTCAACGAGGGCGACGGCGCCTTCTACGGGCCCAAGATCGACTTCCACCTGGAGGACTCGCTCGGCCGCACCTGGCAGTGCGGCACCGTGCAGCTGGACTTCCAGATGCCCATCAACTTTGATCTGGAGTACACCGACGCCGACGGCTCCAAGCAGCGCCCGATCATGCTGCACCGCGTGTGCTTTGGCTCCATCGAGCGCTTCATCGGCATCCTGATCGAGCACTTTGCCGGCAAGTTCCCCACGTGGCTCGCGCCGTGCCAGGTGAAGGTCCTGCCCGTCTCCGAGAAGAGCCGCGACTACGCGCGCTCCGTGACGGAGAAGCTCGAGGCCGCGGGCATCCGCGCGGTGCTCGACGAGCGCGACGAGAAGATTGGCTACAAGATTCGCGAGGCGCGCAACATCGACCGTCCGCCCTATATGCTCATCATCGGTGAGCAGGAGGTCGAGGCCGGCAACATTTCCGTGCGCGACCGCTCCAACGAGACGGTGACGCGCGAACTCGACGACTTCATCGCCGACGTTTCCGCCGAGATCGCCGAGCGCCGCTAGTCACGCGTCGCTGTGGGCGAGAAGTACCTCGACATAGACGCTTTGCTGGCGCTCTCGTCCCAGATGGGGCGGGAGCGCTGGCGCGTCTTGTCCGACGCGGCACAGGTGGTTGCCAATTACTTGGTTTGCCACCCACGTGTGGATGCGGTCCGCTACCCAGGTCTTAAGTCAGACCCAGACTTCCCACGCGCCGCGAACACGCTCGTTGGCGGCTTTGGTCCGCTCGTCGCATACTGCTTGGCAGGGGAGTGGCGCCTCTGGGAGGCCGACGAGCGTGACCCCCGCGAGCAGGTCATGGAGCTCGAGTCTCAGCTCTAGGTGGCGACGGGGGTGATGACAAAGGTGATGACAAAGGTGACAGGGTAAGTTGTCACCATCTTTTGGATGGTGACAACT
>CASEVE010000025.1 GCA_949291295.1 uncultured Olsenella sp. | reverse complement strand
CTGTCATCATGGACTTTATGATGACAGTTTACCCTGTCACCTTTGTCAACCCTGTCACCTTTGTCATCACCCTCGCCGGCCCCGTCGCCAAGAGAGGGGGAGAAGAGCATGGGCTTTGGCGCGTACATCGCCGACCGGCTGGTGCCGCTCACCGTTGGCGCGGTGGCGCTTGCGTTTTGTGCGCTCGTCATGAGCGTCTACGGGCTCGACCCGGCGGCTGTGACGTTTATCTGCGCGGTACTCGCGCTTGCTGCCGCCCTGGCCCTGGTGCTTGACTGGCTGCATCGGCGCGCCTTCTACCAGCGGATCTCTGACATGCTGGATGCCCTGGACGAGACCTACCTCACAACGGAGCTCACCGAGCGCCCGGGCTTTCTTGAGGGCGAGCTCTTCTACGACGCGCTCGACCGCGAGTCCAAGGCCATGCGCGACCGCATTGCCGCTGCCCGCCGGCGCCAGCGCGAGTACCGCGAGTACGTGGAGACCTGGGTGCACGAGATCAAGACGCCCATCGCGGCCGCGCACCTCGTGGCGAGAAACAACCCCTCGCCGGAGGTTGACGCCATGGACGCCGAGGTTGATGCCATCGAGGGCTACGTCGAGCAGGCGCTCTACTACTCGCGTGGCACCTCGCTCGACCGCGACTTCCAGATTCGCGAAGTCGTGCTCGGGGATGTGGTGCGCGACGCGCTTCGCCGCAAGGCCCGCACGCTCATAGGCGCTCGCGTGACGCCCGAGCTGGGGAACCTTGACCTCACGGTTCGCGCTGACCCAAAGTGGCTCTCCTTCGTCATCGGCCAGGTGCTCGTGAACGCGGCAAAGTACCGCAGCGAGAAGGACGGGCATGGCTGCCTGCGCATTATTGCCGAGCGCAGGGAGACGGGCCTCGATGCCTGGGAGACGCTGCTCGCCATCTCAGATGACGGGATAGGCATTCCCGCCTCCGACGTGGGCCGCGTCTTTGACAAGGGCTTCACGGGCGAAAATGGCAGGAGGTTTGCCCGCTCTACCGGTATGGGCCTCTATCTTGTTCGGCAGCTCTGCGAGAAGATGGGCGTTGCCGTGTGGCTTGAGTCCGAGGAGGGCGTGGGAACCACGGTCTACCTCGCCTTTCCCGACATGGCCGACCGGGTGTGAAAGCTGCTTGGGGGACGGCATGGAGGGAGTGAGGAGCGCTCCACTGCCGAGAAAACCTGGGAGCTGTACCGGTTTCGTGACGTCGCGCCGAGAAAAGCGCCCCTCCGTACCAGACCAAGGCACGCCGCGTCGAGAAAACCCGGGGGCTGTACCAACCACACGGCCTTTTCGCCGAGAAAGCTCCTCTCCTGTACCGTTTGCGCCGAGAAAAACGTGGGGCTGTACCAAGCCCGGCGGCCATCGGGTCTCGTGTGGGGCGCGCCCTTGGTACAGCCGGCGGGATTTCTCGGCGCGATTCTCAAAATGCGGTACAGCCGGCGGGATTTCTCGGCAGCGGGCCAAGCCGCGCCGCCCACCTTGCCTCCGGGAATCTTACGAAAGTATAAGGTGGCGATAAGCGCATTCGATGGCGTCGTTCTTCTCGCCAAGCGAGTATGGTCTTGTACCAGAACCCAGACGAGAGGAGCCCCATGGCACCCGCTCACATCCGTTCCACCAGAGTCGAGGGGTCGCAGGTCCCCGCACTGTCCTGCCAAAACGTCGAGAAGCTCTACGGCACGCGCTCAAACGTCACGCGCGCCCTCGACGGCGTGTCCTTTGACGTTGCTTCCGGCGAGTACCTTGCTGTCATGGGCCCGTCCGGCTCGGGCAAGACCACGCTTCTGAACTGCGTCTCCACGATCGACCGTCCCACCTCGGGCCACATCTTCGTGGACGGCCAGGACATCACGGCCCTGCGTGCGCATCAGCTCTCGAAGTTTCGCCGTGAGCGCCTGGGCTTTGTCTTTCAGGACTCCAACCTGCTCGACACCCTGACCGCGCGCGAGAACATCGCACTGGCCCTCACGATCAACCACGCGCCAGCCCGCGAGGTGCCCGGCCGCGTGGAGGAGGTCGCGGCGCGCCTCGGCGTTGCGGAGGTGCTCGACAAGTTTCCGCACGAGATGTCCGGTGGCCAGAAGCAGCGCGTCGCCGCGGCCCGCGCCATCGTGACCAACCCGTCGCTGGTCCTGGCCGACGAGCCCACCGGCGCGCTCGACTCCAAGAACTCCCGCCGCCTGCTCGAGAGCCTCGAGGCGCTCAACGCCGACGGCGCCACGATCATCATGGTCACGCACGACTCCTTTGCTGCGAGCTACGCGCGTCGCGCCCTCTTCCTCAAGGACGGCCGCATCTTCACCGAGATCGTCCGCGGCGACAAGACGCGCAAGGCCTTCTTCAACGAGATCATGGACGTCGTGTCCTTCCTGGGAGGGGAGGGCGCAGATGTACGCTAAGATCGCGCTCGGCAACGTCCGCAAGTCCTTCCGAGACTTCGCGGTCTTCTTCCTCACGCTGGCCTTTGGCGTCTGCGTGTTCTACGCCTTTGGCTCCATCACCGACCAGGCCGCCGTCATCCAGATGGGAGAGGACCAGCGCCGCATGGTGCAGGCCCTCACGGACATCCTCTCGGGCCTCTCCGTGTTTGTCGTCATCATCCTCGGGTTTCTCGTCGTCTACGCCAACCGCTTCCTCATCCGGCGGCGCAAGCGCGAGTTTGGCATCTACCTCACGCTCGGCATGGACATCCGGCACGTTTCGCTCATCGTGGTCATAGAGACGCTCGTCGTGGGCGTGGTCGCGCTCGCGGTGGGCCTGCTTCTGGGCCTCGGGCTCTCGCAGGTCATGATGTACGTCACGGCCGGGCTCTTCGAGGCCACGATTAAGGGCTTCGTCTTCGCGTTCTCGCCGGCCGCCGCGCTCTCCACAGTGGCGTGCTTCGCGGGAATCTTCCTCGTGACGCTCATCTTCAACGTGACCACGGTCAGCCGCTACAAGCTCATCGACCTCATCAATGCGGACAAGGTGAGCGAGAAGGTCCGTCTGCGCAGCCTGCCGCTCTCGGTGGTGCTCTTCCTCGTGTCGCTCGCGCTTATCGGCGTGGCGTACAAGGTTCTGCTGGAGCACGGCATGATGGAGGAGGGCCCGTACTTTGCCATCGCCACGGGCCTGGTCACGGTGGGAACGCTGCTTTTCTTCTTCTCGATTTCCGGCTTTGCCCTGCGCGCGCTCCAGGCGAGCCCGCGCGCCTACCTCAAGGGCCTCAACATGTTTGTGATGCGTCAGCTCAACAGCCGCATCAACACCGCGTGGCTCTCCATCTCCCTGGTGTGCGCGATGCTCTTCCTTGCCATCTGCGGTGTGTGCACGGGTTTCTCGGTGGCAACGGGCATGAACGAGAGCCTGCGCGTGGGCACGGTCTACGACATGTCGCTCGTGAGCTACCCCATGGGCATGGCCTCGGCGCTCGTTTCCGCCAATCCCGAGGCGGGCCCGGCCGCGGCGGACAACTACGACGCTATTGCCCGCCTACGCGCGGACATCCCCAACTACGACGAGCTCTTCCGCGATGCCGCGCAGGTCAACCAGTACACCTATGACGCCGAGGGCAACCTGCTCGTGGACACAACCGTGGAGGAGCTCTTCGCCAACACGGACTTCACGGGCAACGCGACCATGCAGACCATGATGCAGGGCAACACCGACCAGCACCTCGTCATCGTGCCCGTCTCGCAGTACAACGCCCTGGCCCAGATGGCTGGTGAGAAGAACGTGGAGCTCGCGGACAACGAGTGCCTGCTCTGGAATGACATGTCGTCCTTGGACGAGCTCTGGGAGGCCGTGATCACGCAGAACCCCGAGGTCGAGGTCCAGGGCCAGACGCTGCGCTTTGCCGCCGATCCGCTTGCGCGCCTGCCCTTCTCGGACTCGAGTGCCGGCGGCACGGTGTCGGGCGCGCTCATCGTTCCCGACGAGCTGGTCCCGGAGGGTGCCGGCCCCACCTCGACCGTGGTGAACCTCATGTATAACGGGGAGCGCACCGAGGTGGAGCCCGCCGCCGTCGCTGCGACCGACGAGGCCTATGGCGACATCATGGGCGAGGGCTCCACGCTCGACGCCTGGCCGGTCTGGATGTGCACGACTGCCCAGAGTCTGCTCGACCAGGCGTCCGGCACCACCGTTGTTGTCACCTACCTGGCTATCTACATCGGCGTGGTCCTGCTCGTGTGCTGTGCGACGGTTCTCGCCCTGCAGCAGCTCTCCGAGGCGGCGGACAACGTGGGTCGCTACCGCGTGCTTGCCGAGCTCGGTGCCGAGAAGCGCATGATCGACCACGCCCTTCTCGCCCAGGTGGGCGTGTACTTCCTCTTTCCGCTGGTGGTGGCCGTGGCGCACGCTGCTGTGGCGCTCAGTGTGGTGAATGATATCGTGGCGCTGCTCACGGGCTTTCAGATTGGTACGGCGCTCGTGGGGACGGTGGCCTTTGTGGTGGCCCTCTACGGCGGCTACTTCCTCGTGACCTATCTGACCTCGCGGAGCATGCTCGCGCGTGCCTAGCTGAGCGTCCCGAATTTGCCGCGGTGTTGTGGCCCCGTGTTTTGCGCCTTCTGTTGCGGGGTACCATCTCATCGTCCGCAAACCATGCGAAGGGAGTTCCTCATGGCACGTGTCTTCATTAGTCCGAGCAGGTACGTTCAGGGACCCGGCGAGCTTGCCCGCCTGGGCGAGTACACCAAGGCCTACGGCGCCCACGCCCTCGTGATCATCTCGGCCGGCGGTCTGCGCCGCTTTGGTGACGTGGTTTCCAAGAGCCTCGAGGACGCTGGCGTAGCCTGCACCTACGACAACTTCAGCGGCGAGTGCTCCCAGGCTGAGATTGACCGCCTCGTTGAGGTGCTGCGTGCGAGTGGTGCCAATGTTGTTGTGGGCGTGGGTGGCGGCAAGATCTTTGACACCGCCAAGGCTGTGGCGGCTGCCGTCGACGTGCCCGTGGTGATTGTGCCCACCATCGCCGCTACGGACGCCCCGTGCTCCGCGCTCTCCGTCATCTACACCGACGACGGCCAGTTCAAGGAGTATCAGTTCTTCAAGCAGAACCCCAACCTCGTCCTCATGGACACCGACGTTATTGCCAAGAGTCCGGTGCGCCTGACGGTCTCTGGCATGGGCGATGCGCTGGCCACCTACTTCGAGGCCCGCGCCTGCAAGCGCTCCGACGCCACCACCTGCGCCGGCGGTCACGTGACCGAGGCTGCCATGACGCTTGCCCAGCTCTGCTACGAGACGCTCATCTCCGATGGCCTCAAGGCCAAGCTCGCGCTGGAGGCCGGCGCCTGCACCGAGTCCGTCGAGAAGATCATCGAGGCCAACACCCTGCTCTCCGGCCTGGGCTTTGAGTCCGCCGGCCTTGCCGGCGCGCACGCCATCCACAACGGCATGACCGCCATGCCAGAGACCCATGCCTACTACCACGGCGAGAAGGTCGCTTTTGGCACGCTCACGCAGCTCGTCCTGGAGAACGCCGAGGAGCTCTACGAGGTGCTCGACTTCTGCGTGGAGGTTGGCCTGCCGGTGACGTTTGCGCAGCTCGGCGTTGAGGATGCGAGCTACGAGCGCGTGCTCGAGGTGGCGCGCCTAGCCTGTGCGCCCACCGACACCCTCGGCAACATGCCCTTTGAGGTCACGCCCGAGAAGGTTGCGGCGGCCATGCTTGCTGCCGACGCCTACGGTCGCGCTGCGCTCGAAGAGTAGCGCGTGCATTGAGGGTCCCGGTCGGTGGTTGTTGTCGCCTCGCTTCTCCGCGGGCAGCGCCGTTGACCGTCACAAAAACAGGGCCGGCTCCATGAGGAGTCGGCCCTGTTGGCGTTCTCTATAAAGGAGTTACGCGTCCTTCTCGCCCTCGAGCGAGGCGTAGAACGTTGCGTGATCGAACACATCCTTGATGGTCTGGCCGTTGACGAAGGGGAGTGCGAGGAACTCGTCTACCGTGGGGACGAGCTCGGAGCAGTCGACGAAGTGGTTCTTCTCGTTGCGACGGCTCGTGTCCTGAGCGCGCCAGGACTCGTAGTTGCAGTCGGTGAGGTAATAGACGGACGAGCCAATCTTCATGTAGACGGAGTGATTGCAGTGCAGGTACTCGACCAGACCCTCGTAGTTGATGTCGAGAGCCTCGGCTGCCTTCTTTCCCATGGCGATCCCCTTTCGTCGGAGGCCAAACGGACGTTGGTAAGACTATAACCCGCTACGGCCGATGTTATGCGTGGGTTTACAAATTGTTAGGCGAGCGTTTGGTCTGAGGGCATGGGCGTGCCATCAAGGAGGATGCGCTCCAGTTCCTCTGGCGTGTCAACGATGGTCGTTGCGCCGGCCTCTACCAGCTGTTCTATGCTGCGAAAGCCCCATGAGCACGAGATGCACGGGCAGCCCACGTTTGCGGCGGTCTGGACGTCGACCTCGGAGTCGCCGATGTAGACGAGGCCGTCCTTTGGTGCCCCCATGCGCTCGAGCGCGGCATTTACCATGTCTGGCCAGGGCTTTCTACGGATGCCTGCGGCTTCGTTCTCGCCGAGGACCGCATCGAAGGCGCCCGGGAACTGTCGGGCGATGAGCTCCTGAACGGCAAAGTCGCCCTTGTTCGATACCACGGCAAGTGGCATTCCCGCGTCGTGCAGATGCGCAAGAAGCTTGGGTATGCCCTGGTAGGGACCGGTGTGATCTTCACAGTGGGCAGCGTAGTGGGCGCAGAAGTCCTCGTAGACGGAGTCCTCTTCTGCCTGCGAGGTGCCGGCGGGAACGGCGCGATGGATGAGCAGTTTGATGCCATTGCCCACAAAGCGGCGCACGTCATCAATCGTGTGGGTGGGCATGTTGTGGGCAGCAAGAGCGGCGTTGGTGGAGAGGTGAAGGTCCTCGAGTGTGTCGAGTAGGGTTCCGTCGAGGTCAAAGACAGCGGTTCTGTAGGCAGACATGCGTGCTCCTTCGTTCGGCCGGTTTTGGCCGCGCCTAGGGTAGCACGTCACGTGCGGCGCCGGCGCTGGGTTTGTTGTCGCACCTAGTGAACGACACACAAACCCTGAGCGGCAAACAAACCCGACGTGGTGTCGCGCTCTGCGCAAAAGTGCCGCTCGTGCCACAAATGGACGACGCCGTGTGCAAAATGGCCGCTCGTGCCACATAGAATTGACCTCTGTGTGCGATTACGATTTGAAGAATTATTACACTATCTGGGCTTTTGCTCTCCAGCTACTTTGAGCACCCCAAAAATCATGTGGCACGAGTGACCATTTTGCACAGAGGGGTGCTTCGTTTGTGGCACGAACGGCCATTTTGCGCAGCGGAGAGGGCTCTGCGTGGTCTCTTGCTTACGGTTGGCGCCCAAACGGCCTGCCCTCGACTTTTGGGCCGCCGTTTATTGTGTTCCGGTTACATAGTCGCGTCCTTCCGCGCGCGCGTAGTACAATCGGCCCCGCTGCGACGCTCGCCGTCTACGCGCGCCGCGGCCATCCGGCAGACGCTGTCCGTACGACACGGGGCGGCAGGGACGAGAAAGGCTTCTTTGCATATGGATTCCCACAGCATGCACACCCACACTTGCGGCGAGCTTCGCCGCGAGAACATCGGCCAGCAGGTGACGCTCACCGGCTGGGTCTGGCACCGTCGTGACCACGGCGGCCTCATCTTTGTTGACCTGCGCGACCGCGACGGCGTGACGCAGATCTCCTTTGACCCGGAGCACTCCGGCGGCGAGGCCTTCCACATGGCGGAGACCATTCGCTCCGAGTGGCCCATCAAGGTCACGGGCATTGTTCGCGAGCGCCCCGAGGGCATGGAGAACCCCAAGCTCGCCACCGGCGAGATCGAGGTCCTCATTGACGCCATCGAGGTCCTCAACTCCTCCAAGACGCCGCCCTTCCAGATCGAGGACCACGTGGACACCTCCGAGGACGTCCGCCTGCGCTACCGCTACCTCGACCTCCGCCGCCCGCGCATGACGGCCAACCTCAAGATGCGCTCCGGCTTCACCTTTGCCATTCGCGAGGCGCTGCACAACCGCGACTTCCTCGAGGTTGAGACCCCTGCGCTCTTCAAGTCCACCCCCGAGGGCGCGCGCGACTTCCTTGTGCCGTCCCGCACCCAGCCCGGCCACTTCTACGCGCTGCCGCAGTCCCCGCAGCTCCTGAAGCAGCTCCTCATGGTCGGCGGCGTCGAGCGCTACTACCAGGTCGCCAAGTGCTTCCGCGACGAGGACCTGCGCGCCGACCGCCAGCCCGAGTTCACGCAGGTGGACATCGAGATGAGCTTCGTCGAGCAGGACGACGTCATGGGCGCGCTCGAGGACGTGCTAGCGGATGCCTTTGCCAAGATGGGCGTCGAGATGCCCACGCCGCTGCGCCGCCTGGACTACTGGGACGCGATGGACACCTACGGCTCCGACAAGCCGGACACCCGCATCGGCATGGAGCTCCACGACGTGACCAGCATCTTCCAGGCCTCCAAGTTCAAGCTCTTCGCAAGCGCTGCGGCCACCGAGGGCCAGTACGTCAAGGCCATCAACGCCAAGGGCGCCGGCGCCTGGCCTCGCGCACAGATCGACAAGCTCGCCAATGTGGCCGCCGAGTTTGGCGCCAAGGGACTCGCATGGATTGCATTCCGCGAGGACGGATCCGTGAACAGCCCCATCGTCAAGTTCTTCTCCGACGAGGAGATGGCGGCGCTGCGCGAGGAGATGGGCGTTGAGCTGGGCGACCTCGTGATGTTTGCCGTGGCCGACCGCAAGACGGCCGACGAGATCCTCGGCGGCATGCGCCTGCACATGGCAAACGCGCTGAACGTTCCGCGTGAGGGCCACGACTTCCTCTGGGTCGTCAACTTCCCGCTCTTCCACTGGGATGACGAGGCCAAGCGCTACGAGGCCGAGCACCAGCCCTTCACCCTTCCCACCGAGCTCGACGTGGAGAAGATCAAGGCAGATCCGCTGGCCATCGGTTCCGCTACGTATGACTTCGTCATGGACGGCTGCGAGGCGGGCGGCGGCGGAATGCGTATTCACAACGCCCAGATGCAGCTCGATATGCTCGAGCTCATGGGCTTCTCGGTTGAGAGCGCCCGCGAGCAGTTTGGCTTCCTGATGGACGCGCTCGAGTACGGCGCGCCTCCGATGGGTGGCTTTGCCCTCGGCCTCGACCGCGTGTGCATGCTGCTGGCCGGTGAGGACTCCATCCGCGACGTCATGGCGTTCCCCAAGACCTCCAGCGGCTCCGATCTCATGTCCGACGCGCCCAGCGAGGTCTCCGGCAAGCAGCTCAAGGAGGTCGGCCTGCGCCTGCTCTAGCACATTGCCGCTGTTGTATTGACGGACTTGACGGGCGGGGGCGATCCAACAGATCGTCCCCGCCTTTCTTTCAGACGCTCAACCGGAGTTCCTGCGGGCTTACAATGGCCTTGCAAAGTGTACGCGCTACCCTTGGAGGGACACTGATGGACGGCGTGCGTCTTATAGCGCGGTTTCTGGGTCCGTACCGGCGGGACTTCCTGCTTGCCGTGCTCTGCGTGGCTGTGGAAACCTCGCTTGAGATCTTTATCCCCGTGCTCATGGCCTACGTCCTGGACGAGGGCATTATGGCCGGCAGCTTGTCCACCGTCCTCACCGGCGGCGCCGGCATGCTCGTCTGCGCGCTCCTCTCGCTTGGCCTGGGCTTTCTTTACGCGCGCTTCTCGGCCCGCGCCGCGATGGGCCTGGGCTCGCGCCTGCGCGAGGCGGAGTACGCGCACCTGCAGGAGTTCTCGTTTGCCAACCTCGATGACTTTGAGAGCTCCTCGCTGGTCACGCGCCTTACCACCGACGTCACCGTCATCCAAAACGCGCTTGTCTCCGGTACGCGACCGCTCGTGCGCGGCCCGGTGATCATGGTGATGGGCCTGCTCTGTGCCTCGCTCATGTCGGCAGAGCTCGCGGTCGTGTTCTTTGTGGTCCTGCCCGTGCTCGCGGTGGCGACTTTCTCGGTGGTGCGTCGCGTGGGACCGCTCTACCGCGTCCTCCAGGGCGTGATGGACCAGCTCAACGACGCCCTGCAGGAGGACCTCGCCGCCATCCGCGTGATCAAGGCCTACGTGCGTGAGGGCCACGTCGCCGAGCGCTTTGCCGGCGTGAACGAACACCTTGCCTCAACGGGCACGCAAACCTTCCGCACAGCCGTCCTCAACGTGCCCATCTTCCAGGGCACCATGTACGCCACCTGCGTGGGCATCATGTGGCTCGGCGGGCAGATGATCCTTGCCGGCACGCTCACGGTGGGCACCTTCACCGGCTTCATGAGCTACGTGCTGCAGATCGTGAACTCCCTCATGATGATCTCCAACGTCTTTCTGCTGCTCGCGCGCGCCGTTACCAGCGTGGAGCGCGTGGGCCAGGTCTTGGACGAGAAGCCCACCATCGCCTCCCCGCGCGATGCCGTGCAAGACGTGCGCGACGGCTCGGTCTCCTTTGACCACGTGAGCTTCAAGTACGCGAGCACAGCCGAGAAGAACGTGCTCGAGGACGTCTGCCTGGACTTCCCGGCGGGCTCCACCATCGGCATCCTGGGAGGCACGGGCTCGGGTAAGACCACGCTCGTGCAGCTCATCGCGCGTCTCTACGACGTGACCTCGGGCACCGTGCGCGTGGGCGGACGCGACGTGCGCGATTACGACCTCGCGCGCCTGCGCGACGCCGTGGGCGTGGTGCTGCAGAAGAACGTGCTCTTCTCGGGCACCGTCCGCGAGAATCTGGCCTGGGGAGACGCGGAGGCTTCGGACGAGGACATGCTCGAGGCATGCCGTCTGGCCTGCGCGGACGAGTTCCTGGACCGCATCGGCGGGCTCGACGGCGACCTCGGCCAGGGCGGCGCCGGCGTCTCGGGCGGCCAGCGCCAGCGCCTCTGCATTGCGCGCGCCCTGCTCAAGCGCCCGCGCGTCCTCATCTTCGACGATTCCACGAGCGCCGTGGACATGGCAACCGATGCCACGATCCGCAAGAACCTCGCCTCGCTCAAGGGCATGACCAAGATCGTGATCGCCCAGCGCGTGGCCTCCGTGATGGATGCCGACAAGATCGTGGTGCTCGACGACGGGCGCGTCCACGCCTGTGGAACCCACGAGGAGCTTCTCGCCAGCGACCCCATCTACCAGGAGATCTACGAGTCTCAGATAGGCTCTGGAATCAGCGGGGAGGTGGCGTAGATGCCGTCCCGTCAGACCGCGGCGCCCGCGCGCCCCGCAAACATGCTCGCCACGCTCCGGACGCTCCTCTCCTACATGAGCCACGCGCGCTGGATGCTCCTGCTCGTGGCGGTGCTCGTCACCGTGAGCGCGCTCGCCAACCTCTTTGGCACGTACATGATCAAGCCCGTGGTCAACGCGGTGGGGGAGGGCGACTTCGCATCCTTCTCGTCCGGCGTTGCGCTGACCGCGGTCATCTACCTGCTGGGCGTTGTCTCGGCCGCCGGCTACACGCAGACGATGGTGCGCGCGGCGCAGCGCGTGGTCTTTGACATCCGGCGCGACCTCTTTGACCATATCGAGCGCCTGCCGCTTTCCTTCTTTGACCGCAGCCGTCACGGCGACGTGATGAGCTACTTCACCAACGACGTGGATACGGTCTCCGAGGCGCTCAACAACAGCTTTGCGAGCCTCGTCCAGGCGGGTGTGCAGATCGTGGGCACGCTCACGCTGCTTCTGGTGCTCGACTGGCGGCTTACGCTGGTGACCATTGCGTGCGACGTGGGCATTGCGCTCTACGTGCAGTTCTCGGGCGGTCGCAGCAGGCGGTTCTTCTCGCGCCAGCAGCACGAGCTGGGTTCCCTCGACGGCTACGTGGAGGAGATGATTTCTGGCCAGAAGGTCGTGAAGGTCTTCAACCACGAGGCCGCAAACCTCGCCGGCTTCCGCGAGCTCAACGAGTGCCTGCGCGAGGCGGGCACGTCGGCGCAGGCCTATGCCTCCACGATGGTGCCCGTGACCGTGTGCGTGGGCTACATCAACTATGCGATTGTCACCATCCTGGGGGCGGTTCTGGCACTGGGCGGGCAGATGGACGTGGGGTCGCTCGCGAGCTACCTCGTCTTTGTGCGCCAGGCCACGGCCCCGCTCAACCAGTTCACGCAGCAGGGCAACTTCCTGCTCACGGCTCTGGCGGGCGCGGAGCGCATCTTCTCCGTGATGGAGCTTGAGCCAGAGGTCGATGAGGGCACGGTACGTCTTGAGCACGCCGACGACGTTGAGGCCGCTCGCGTGGCGGCCGGCGCGGCGGGCTGGGCATGGCTCATCGACGGCGAGCACGTGCCGCTCCAGGGTGACGTCCGCTTCTACAACGTGGACTTTGGCTACGAGAAGGGCCAGACGGTCCTCAAGGACCTCACCCTCTACGCCAAGCCGGGTCAGAAGATCGCTTTCGTGGGCTCCACGGGCGCGGGCAAGACTACCATCACCAACCTCATCAACCGCTTCTACGAGACGCGCTCCGGCGTGATCACCTACGACGGCATTGACGTGCGCGACATCGAGAAGGCGAGCCTGCGCCGCTCACTTGGCATCGTGCTGCAGGATACGCACCTCTTTGCGGGGACCATTGCCGACAACATCCGCTTTGGCAAGCTCGACGCCACCGATGAGGAGGTCCGCGCCGCCGCGCGCGTGGCCAACGCGGACGGCTTCATCTCGCGACTGCCGCGCGGCTACGACACGCCCGTGGTGGCCGATGGCGCCAACCTCTCGCAGGGACAGCGTCAGCTGCTCGCCATTGCGCGCGCGGCGGTGGCCGACCCGCCGGTGCTCATCCTCGACGAGGCCACCTCGAGCATCGACACGCGCACCGAGGCCCTTATCCAGCGCGGCATGGACTCCCTGATGGCGGGGCGCACGGTCTTCGTGATCGCGCACCGGCTGAGCACCGTGCGCAACGCCGACGCGATCATGGTTCTGGAGCACGGGCGCATCGTGGAGCGCGGTACGCACGAGGAGCTTCTCGCCCAGCGTGGCGAGTACTGGCAGCTCTGGACCGGCGCCAAGGAGCTCGACTAGGTGGCGAGAAGAGCGCGCCGTTCGGGCGCTCACGTGGACGCGAGTCGACGTTCTTGTCGCCGGAACCGTCGCCAAGCGTCCCCGCTTCTGGGGGCGTGGACCCGCGCCGACACTTTCCGCCCGAGAAACGTCGCCAAGCGTCCCCACATCAGACGCGCGGACGCGAGCCGACACTTTCCGCCCGCAAACCGTCGCCACGCGTCCACGCTCTCCGCGGGATGGGCCCGGCACTCGTGGTATCGTTGCGGGGCCAATCGTAGGGAAGGAAGCACCGCATGACTGAGCTCATCGCCGTTGCCGTGGGAGGCGCTGCAGGCAGCGTAGGCCGCTGGGGCCTTGGGCTCCTCCTGGGGATGCTTCTGCCGGGGCTTCCGGCGGCAACGTTTGTGGCCAACGTGCTTGCGGGCCTGGTCATCGGCATCGTGACGGGCGTGAACACGGTGGTGCCGCTGCCGAATTCAATCCGGCTTCTGCTCACAGTGGGTCTCTGCGGCGGCCTCTCCACGTTCTCGACCTTCTCCAACGAGACGCTCCAGATGATTGAGTCCGGAAACGGGTCGGGTGCGGCGCTCAACATCGCGCTCAACGTGGGGACGTGCCTCGTCGCCGTATGGGTGGGCGCAAAAATTGGCACCATGTTGGCATCGGCGTAGGGAGGACGCATGGCAAAGCAGGTCTGGCGGGGTGGCAACATGCTCTATCCGGTGTCGGTGGTGATGGTAAGCTGCGCAAACGCGGCTGGCGAGAAGGACATTGTCACCGTGGCGTGGGCGGGTACCGTCTGCACCAACCCTCCGATGCTCTCAATCTCCCTGAGGCCAGAGCGGCACAGCTACCACATCATCCGTGAGTCAGGCGAGTTTGTGGTGAACCTCGTGACGGCGCGGCTCCAGCGCGCCTGCGACTGGTGCGGCGTGCGCTCCGGTCGCGACTACGACAAGTGGGCGGAGCAACACCTCACGCCTGTACCTGCGGCAAAGCTCGAGCTTGCCCCGGCCATAGAGGAGAGCCCTGTGAACATCGAGTGCCGCGTGCGCGATGTCATGGAGCTGGGCAGCCATCACATGTTTCTTGCGGACGTTGTTGCCGTGCAGGTAGACGAGGCGCTGCTCAACGCCAACGGCAAGCTCGACCTGGCGCGCGCCGGCCTCACGGCCTACAGCCACGGCGAGTACTTCGAGCTCGGCCGGCGTCTCGGCACCTTTGGCTATTCGGTGCGCAAGCGCCCCGCCACGCGCGGTCGTCGGCGCCGTTAGTACCCGCGGCTCATTCGGCGACGAATGCCAAAGTACTCCATCACCAGCAACACCAGCAGAATTGCCATGGAAACGAGCGAGCTCACCACGGCGCCCGCCAGCCCCGCAAAGTTTACGAGCAGCATCGCCACGGGTACGGCAAACGCAAACGCGATGAGGTAGAGCTTGGAGACCTCGCCCTGCGCGCGCAGTACCGTAATGATCTGGTACAGGAAGTCGATGCACGCGCACACGCCGCCGGTGCCCACCATCACAAGACACAGCCCGCGGAACTGCTCGAAGTCCAGGCCGTACATGAAGCTCATGAGCGGAATGCCCACCGTGCCCATGACGAGCGCCATGCCTCCCGTGATGAGCGCGATTACGCCCACCATCGCAAGCACCAGAAGGTCAAAGCGCCGGTGGTGCTCGGGGTTGTCCCAGATGCGCGCCAGGCGCACGAGCTGCGGCTTGTAGATAAAGCCCGCAACCATAAGAATGGAGTGTGCCGGGAAGTACATGGCGTTGTAGTAGAGCTGGTTGTCGTAGGAGAGCGCTCCTTCCATGGCAAACTTGGGCACCGAGTCGATGAGGTTGTACAGGAAGAGCGCCACAAACAGCGGAAAGCACTCCACAAAGAGGTCCTTCACGCCGCGCAGCGTGGCGGGCAGGCTCTTCTCGGTCTCAAAGTAGGCCAGCGGGACGGTGAGAAGAACGAGCGACGCCACCGCCCCCACGGCCATCGCAAAGCTTGCCACCGCAAGGTTGCGCGTCACGAGCAACACGAGCGTAAATGCCACTATTCCCAGCACGCAGCGCGCCGCCTGCGAGAGCCCGGCAAGGTAGAGCTTGTCCTTCTGCTGGAGGCGTCCCTCGTAGACATCCGCCAGTCCGTCCACTGCGCGAAACACGAGTACTCCCATGCAGATGGAGAACATGTAGCCGTCGTAGCCGCGGAACTTACACCACATCCAACCCACCAAGAGCATAGCGGCGCAGGTAATAAAGCGGTTGATCTGGTAGTCAAAGAAGGAGCGCATGTCATCGAGGTCAGAGACCTGGTAGGTGCGCACGCCGTAGTTGGCCAGAAACAGAAGCAGCGTGCCCACCGTAAACGCCATGGAGAAAAGACCCGCCTGCTCGGCGCCCACAAACCACGTGGCCACCATCGTGAGCAGCGGAAAGAGCATGCCCCACGCCGCCTGGCCGATGGTGTTGCACACGTAGTCGCGCTTTGTCTGGTGCGCAAGGTACTGCTCGGTCTGCTCGGAGAACTTGCCGCCAAAGACCGCCGTGATGAGACGGTTCCACCAGTCGTTTACCGCGCGGGCGAGAAGACCGGGCTGCTTGTCGGGCGCCTGGGTGCGACTCTTGCTCTTGCCGCCCCTCTTGCCGCGCGTCTCCACACCGTAGCGCGGCGTACGCGGAGACGATCCCGCTGCGCGAACGGTCGTGACCTCGCGTTTTGGCATGAGGCGCTTAAACGGATTGGCTGGCATGTGACGGAGCTCCTCTCAAGGGGTTTCTCGGCACACGATTGTAGCGCCCCGGGGTGACGGATTTTGAGCGCGCTTTGGGGTCAGCCTCCACGGCCTCGGCCTTGGGAGATGGTGTATCTCGCAAGTCCCGTGCCGTGCGGCCCGTCTCACGTGAACAGTGCGTTTCTCGCCGGGGTCTTTTTTGTTGGGACTTCCGCACGGGGGCGCTCTCGGGGTACCCTCTAACAGAAAGTACCGTCCGCCCGTCAAAGGAGCTACGTTGGCCGAGAAGAACCTGCATACGGACGACGCATCTACTATCATGCCCGCTCTCGACGTTCCTGAGAGCATAGCCGAGAACATGGACCTCTTCCTGCGCCTGGTGCGCAAGGTGCTCGACGAGTTTGACCCCAAGCTCCTTGAGACCTTCGACGTGCTGCTCTCGGACGCGTTTAGGGCCAGCGTGGACGAGTCCGCCTTTGAGGATCTGGCCCGCATCATCGATGGGCTGGACGAGAACCGTGCCACGCTTGTGATGCGCGCGTTTACCGCGTACTTCCACGTGGCAAACATCTGCGAGGAGAACTATCGCGTGACGTCGCTCCGTGCGCGCGAGGGCGCGGTTCCCACGAGCGAGCCCGCAGACCCCGTGAACGACATCACAACGGCGTATCGCCAGCTCGTGGACGAGTGCGGCCGCGGGCGTGCCATCGCGCTGCTCAACCGTCTGGAGTTTCGCCCGGTCTTTACCGCGCACCCCACCGAGGCGCGCCGCAAGGCCGTCGAGGGCAAGATCCGCCGCATCGCGGGTCTTCTCGCCGAGCGCGCTGAGCTCTCGGGCGTGGCCCTTGCGGAGAACGAGCGACGCCTGCTGCAGGAGATCGACGCTCTCTTTCGCACCTCTCCGATCGCGCACAAAAAGCCCACGCCCGTCGAGGAGGCCGACACCATCGTCGACATCTTCGACAACACGCTCTTTGACATGGTGCCGGACGTCTATCGCCGCTTTGACGACTGGGAGCTCGGAGAGCGCGCCGGCACCGTGCCGCCCGTGTGCCCGGCGTTCTTCCACCCCGGCAGCTGGATTGGTTCGGACCGTGACGGCAACCCCAACGTCACCGCGCGCGTGAGCCGTCAGGTGGCCGAGAAGTTCCGCACGCACGTGCTCATCCGTTTGGCGGAGGCCACCGAGGCCTGTGGTCGCAACCTCACGCTTGATTCCGTCTCGACCCCGCCCTCCGAGCAGCTCGTGAACCTCTGGAGCCACCAGGTCGAGATGAGCGAGGCCCTCACGGCCCGCGCCCTTGGCATCTCCGCGAGCGAGCTGCATCGCGCGGCCATGCTCGTCATGGCGGAGCGCCTGCGCGCCACCATCGACCGCACGGCCGACGTCATGTACGCGAGCGCCGATGACTATATCTCCGACCTGCGCGTCGTTCAGTCGTCGCTTGCGCATTCCGGGGCGGTGCGCACGGCATACGGCCCGCTTCAGCGCCTTATCTGGCAGGCGCAGACCTTTGGCTTCCACCTTGTTGAGATGGAGTTCCGCCAGCACTCGCTCGTGCATCGCCGCGCGCTTGCGGACATCGAGGAGCACGGTCGCTGGGGCGAGCGCGGCGAGCTTGAGCCCATGACGCGCGAGGTCCTGGACACCTTCCGCGCCATCGCGCAGATCCAGCGCAAGAGCGGTGTGGACGCCGCACGCCGCTACATCATCTCCTTTACCAAGTCCGCCGAGGACGTGGCCAACGTGTACCGCCTGGCGCACCTTGCTTTTGCGCACGAGGCGGACGTTCCCGTGCTCGACGTAATCCCCCTCTTTGAGCAGGTGGAGGACCTCGAGAACGCGGTGACCACGCTCGATGCCATGATTCGCCTGCCCGAGGTCCAGCGCCGGCTCGATCAGACCGGCCGCCGCCTGGAGGTCATGCTCGGCTACTCCGATTCCTCCAAGGACGCCGGTCCCACCTCGGCCACGCTCGTGCTCCATGCCACGCAGGGCGCCATCGCGCGCTGGGCCGAGGAGAACAGCATCGACCTCGTGCTCATGCACGGCCGCGGCGGCGCGGTCGGACGTGGCGGCGGTCCCGCAAACCGCGCCGTGCTCTCGCAGCCCAAGGGTTCTGTGAACTGCTGCTTCAAGCTCACGGAGCAGGGCGAGGTCATCTTTGCGCGCTATGGTGACCCCACGCTCGCGCGCCGTCACGTGGAGTCCGTCGTGGGCGCCACGCTTCTGCAGTCCGCTCCCTCGATCGAGTGGGCCAACACGGAGGCTACCGAGAAGTACGCCGACCTCGCGGCCGAGCTGGACGCCTCCTCTCGCGAGGCATACCTCGACCTCCTGCACGTTGACGGCTTTGCCGAGTGGTTCTCCACGGTGACCCCGCTTACCGAGGTGGGCCTCATGCCCATCGGCAGCCGCCCCGCAAAGCGCGGCCTGGGTGCCAAGTCTCTCGATGACCTGCGCACCATCCCGTGGATTTTCTCGTGGAGCCAGGCGCGCATCAACCTTGCGGCGTGGTACGGCCTGGGCACCGCGTGCGAGCGCGTGGGGAGCCTCGAGCGCCTGCGCGAGGCGTATGCGGAGTGGCCGCTCTTCTCGACGTTCATTGATAATGTTGAGATGTCGCTTTCGAAGGTGGACGAGCGCATCGCGCGGCTCTACCTCACCCTGGGCGGGCGCGAGGACCTTGCTGAGAAGGTGCTCGCCGAGATGGAGCTCACGCGCCGTTGGGTGCTCGCCATCGTGGGGGACGAGTGGCCGCTGCAGCACCGTCGAGTGCTGGGGCCGGTGATTCGCATGCGCCTGCCGTTTGTGAACGTGCTCTCCGTGACGCAGGCGCTCGCCCTGCGACGGCTCCGCGCGGGTGACCTTACGCCCGAGCAGCGCGACAGGCTCACTTACCTCATCCTCTGTACCGTCTCCGGTGTTGCCGCGGGCCTGCAGAACACGGGGTGATCCTCGCGGGATGATTGCGGGCGGGGGCTCTTCTCGCCGACGCTTCCTGCGCTTTGCTCCAAATTTACATTGATTAAGCCGCGTCCAGGAAACTGTGGCGCGGCTTATATTTTGTTGCGAGTGTCAGGTTATTAACGTACACTCAAATTCAAGAAAGATGAGGAAAGGACGCAGGATGACTAGGGCAAAGACGGACTCCGAGGGCACGGTCCTCAGTGACGCCGTGAAGCGCAAGAGCGGACACGATTCCGTGAAGATCCCGTCCTACCTGCGGATTTGCTATACGGCCAAGGGGCCCGTGCGCCTTACTCCCACGGAGATGCAGATCCTCTCCTTCATCCACAAGCACGAGGACCGCCCGGTTTCCAAGTCGCAGATCGCCGCGGCGCTCGACCGCAACGAGAAGACCATCTCGCGCCTTGTTTCGCGCCTGCGCCAGTACCAGATCATTGAGTCTGTTCCCACCTATGCAGAAAACGGTGCTCAGCTCGCAAACGCGTATAGGCTCGTTGGCCTGGGAAAAAGAGAGTAGCGGGTATCTGTTGCCTGCGCGACGTGGGAAGAGCCTCCGATAAGGACGCGGGGCTAGTCGCATTCCGGCGTTTTGTCGCAGGGCTGTTCCGGGGAGTTTTCTCCCTCGACCCCAGAGAGGAGAAACGACATGGTGACGTCGAGCCCGCTTGCGATGCGCTCAATGGTGTCGAGCGTGGGGGACTGGCGCCCATTTTCAATGTTTGAGAGAAAAGTTTTGTCGGTCCCTATGGATAAAGCAAACTGACGCAGGGAGAGGCTTCTCTCCTTGCGGAGCATGCGAACGCGCCGTCCAAACGCCTGTCGAATAGCTTCACTCATGGAAGTAGCGTACGGGTTGGGGAGATAGAAGCGTCAGGTTATAGCCTTACGTAACTCTGCCCTTAACCCATGCCGCTCAAGCCGATGACAGGAACTGCGCGTAACTTAAGCGGTCCTTTAGAAGACGGCTAAACACACCTCAATTGCGCATTGCCGAACTCCACAAATGGGATGTCCCCTCCCATCTAGTTTGTTGTCAACGTGCGAAATCGGTACCCCCGCCTATCAAGTTAGCCAAATGAGAGAAACGTAGGATGGCTAGTCTGTTTTAAGTTTCCATAGCTTTGTCTGGACGATTCGAGCCGGCAGACAAGAAAGCGAGAAGGTCGGCTCGGTAGGTTGGAGGTACGGATGAGTGCACGGAGGAGAGGGGCGCTGAGCATCCCGACGGCAGCTCTTGCTGTACTGGTGTTTGTCATTTGCCTTGTCTTTGGTGTCTCTTCGGTTGCGAGGGCCGAGGGCGAAACGGGCGCTGCCACCGAGGCGGCTGCTGGCGCAAGGGCCGGGGAGAGTGACGAGTCCTCTCTAGAAGCCGATGACTCTGAGGCAACAGCTTTTGAGGTAACGACTCCCGAGGGAATCAAGGTTTCTGCCAGCGTGCCCGAGGGTGCGCTGCCCGAGGGCGTGAAGCTCGTTGCCAATCTGATTAACGATGAAGCCGAGAATAGTGACGTTGCAGCAAAGCTCGACGAGGCTCAGGTCTCTTATAACGGCTTTGTTGCTCTTGATGTGAGGTTTGAGGACGCCGAGGGCGTTGAGGTTGAGCCCTCCGAGACAGTTGACGTTCGCTTTGAGGTTCCCGATGGCATTCTGCCCGAAGACGCCGAGGAGCTGACCGTCCATCACTTTGCCGAGGACGAGACTGGAGCTGTGGCTGAGGTTGAGGCTGTGGCCGATGAGGCGGAAAAGACCGAGGGAACGATTAAGGAGACCGTTGACCCCTCCGAGGGCGAGCCCGCCGCGGTGGCGGAGTTTTCGGTGGATTCCTTCTCTTGGTTTACACTGACATATAACAACGGAAACAGCATTACGGTTCATATCGTTAATGAAAGCGGTAATGACATTAACGGTAATGGCCAGGTCGACTTCTCAGATTTGAGCCATGTTTACAGCCCCACGGACTTTGGTGAGAAGTGGATCGCTGACCAGTGGGTCTCCGTGGAGAAGCTGACGGACACGTGGGCCTCCAAGACGGAGGGATACGAGTTCGTTGGGGCTTATACCAGCAGAGCCATGACAGATGAGTTTACATGGATTCGGTATAACACCGGTACCGAACGGTACAACGGCTGGCGTTACAACAACAGCACTAGTGGCAGTGGTGAGTCTCTGAGCGAGATTTATCTCGTCTTCCGTGAGGTTGCCTCCTCTGCGCAGACTGCTGTCAGCATAGCGGACAACGTTGCCGAAAACGGTAAGCTTACCGCGAGCTACTCCGACGGCGGAAACCCCTTCTATGTGTGGCAGAATCTCGTAAACGGGGAGTGGCAGACGATTGACCAGCTTAGGGTCAACGGCGACCAGTATCTCTATGACGATGAAAACCAGAGCTCCCTTAACGTCGTTCTCGAGATTGTGAATGACGACGTGGACGAGGGTGGTAGCTGGTACCGTGTTTCCGCCTACGCTAGCAAGGAAGCGTACGAGAACGGTACTGGTTCACCACTTGGCACCTCCGGCGCTTTCCGACTTGACTACTACGATCAGCTCCAGAATGGCGACTTCGAGAACACGAACCTCGACGAGCTGACCGATGGAGAAAAGAACAACTACCAGTATCCTGTTGGCACAAAGGATCTTGTCTGGGATACCACAGGCAGCGACCAGCAGATCGAGATCGTCAACTCCACCGATAACAGGGATAGCGGCGACTACAACAACAGCTACGGTGCTCAGAGCGGCGTCCAGTACGCTGAGCTTAACTGTCAGGCTGCAGGTGCCCTTTATCAGGACGTTCTCACGGTGCCTGGCACGGAGCTCAACTGGCAGTTCTACCACCGTGGCCGTAACGGTCAGGACACGATGTATCTCGTGATTGCACCTGCGGATGGGGTTCGCGATGTTCAGACCCAGTCCGATCTAGAAGATCTCATTGATAAAATCCAAAGGAAAGTAAGCGGATATACGGAAGCTGATGGCTACTTCCTTTACTCCGCTACTGATGGAAATAACTCATGGGGTTACCACAGCAGCAATAGTGAGGGAACGGGAGCCTATGAGGTTCCTAACGACCAGTATCTCACGAGGTTCTTCTTCGTTGCGGGTAATACCGCAAGTGGAAATGACACCGTCGGAAACCTCCTCGACAACGTGCGCTTTACGACGGAGCTTCTGCCTGCGCAGCAGGGCCAGGCTAACCTCACTATCACGAAGGTTGTCACTGGTGTTGCCGCTGATGACGCCAATGCGCTAAACGACTATACGGTCACCGTGAACGTGGACGGGAAGACAGTGACCCTTAACAGCTTCAACCAGCGTTCCGACGGCTCGTGGTATGCGACAGGCTATACAACTGTCGATGGAATCACTGCGAACGGCAACAAGACGGTGACCGTTACGGAGAGTGCAGGCGATCTCGCAGGCTACGTGTCGGACGGCAGCACTGTGTCCGTAAACAGCGGTGCGGCTGCTGATGGAACCTCGGCTGAGGTTACCCTTCAAGACCGCGGCTCCGGCGCGGTCGTGTTCACCAACGCCTACGAGAAGTTTGCCCCTGAGGCGAACAAGCGGATTCGTGACAACGGCGACGGCAGCTATACGCTCTCGCTTGATGTGGTGGGTAAGTCCACTAAGGAGACGACGAGTAGCTATGTGCCTCTCGATATTGTCCTCGTGCTCGACGAGTCTAGTTCGATGTCAGACGACTTTTCTGGGGGCTGGTATAGCGACTCTCGCATGGAAGTCCTGCAGGAAAACGTTAACAACTTCATCGACAGGACCCTAGAGGCGAATAATGCCCTGAGTGATGGAGCGCAGAAGCATCGCATTGCCATCGTCAGTTTCAACGATACGGCTGCGATAGATCAGCGGTTGATTGAGGTTACTAATACTAATGTGGCTTCGCTGAAGCGGGTAGTAAACAGTCTGGACCCGGATGGCAACACGTATCCCGATCAGGGCTTCGTAGCTGCTTCCAGTGCCCTCAATGAATCACGGGAAGGTGCGAAGAGAATCGTAATCTTCTTTACTGACGGCGTTCCCGCGGGCGCCGGTATCAGCGACTTCGAGGGCGGCATCGCTGCTGAAGCGGTCAACGAGGCCAATAGGCTGAAGCAGAACAACACTACGATTTACGCTATTGCTTCCGTAAGCGGAGCGAATCCAAGCGATACGTCCAGTGATTTCAACGCATATATGAACGCTGTCTCTAGCAATTATCCCAACGCTACTGCAGAGGGTGAGAATGGCCACCTTGAAGGTTTTTGGCCTCAAGAATATGTTGGTGGGAGTTTCGAGGTCACTTGGAACGGAAATCCCCAAGGCGACTACTACAAGACCGCCAACAATGCCGACGAGCTTGAGCAGGTCTTCGATGAGATCTACGAAGAGATAACCACCGGCGCCTCTATCAGTAAGGTCTCCATAGTTGATGAGCTCTCCGCATACGCGAAGATTGACACGACTAAGGTTACATATGAGGAGAATGCCGTTACTGGAGATGAATCCCTTGCAGGCTTTCATCGCGTAACCGGCGGCATCACGATGACCATCACCCCGGCTCAGGGTGAGGGTAATTCGGTGACAATTACTGCCGGATCTTCATACGAGGCGCCTAGCAACTCATATCCGGCTAGCGTGGACTTCTACTACAAGCCCGCCGCAACTGGCGATCAGAACACCACCGGAACGACCATGGCGGTCTTCCCCGACAGCTACGAACTTCAGGACGGCTGGACTTACGACATGCGCTTTGATGTCGTTCCCACCGATGCTGCATACGCCGCATATGAGGCCAACGTTACTGCTGGTGGCAACGGTTACGGCAACTCCATCGGCGATCCGGATACGGACCTTCCTGACAACACGACCTCTTCGGGCAAGTCCGGCTTCCGGTCCAACCGCAGCGCCTATGTCCAGTACGACGTAGACGGAACGACTGACGAGGTCTACTACGATCATCCCGTCATCCAGGCTGAGTCCCTTACGATTACCGACGTCCTCGAGGTCACTAAGACCATGAATGGGCGTGAGCTTGACGCCGAGATGTTCGATTTCACCGTTAAGCCTAAGAGCTGGGATAACGGTGCTACAGGCGAGGATCGTATTGAGGTGACCGCACAGCAGGCCGCTGAGAAGGCGGGGCTGGACCCAGTTAACGGTGTCTACACCTATACCAACCCCACTGAAGCGGCCGAAGACACCGCTAGCACCATCCGCATGGGCAACCAGATTCGCTTCACGCGCTGCGACGTTGGGAAGACCTATGTCTACGAGTATGCCGAGGATGACTCGAACCTCCACGCAGGCTATACCGAGATTTCTTCCGACAACGTTACGTTCGACCAGAATCGTTATCGCGTTGAGCTTGCCGTAAGCTACGACGCCGAAGGTAAGATTCAAGTCACCATGAGCAAATTCGCGTGGGATGCGGGCAACGACAACTGGTCTCAACAGCCTGAGTCCGTGACCATCAAGGCGAATAACTGCGATTGCGGCGGTGAAGAACCCCTCATGACCATTGGTTTTGAGAACTCCTACAGCAAGACCTATGGCCTCGACATCTTCAAGGGCGAGTTCGTCCTGAATGAGGATGGCACCATCAAGAAGGACGACCAGGGCAACCCCGTTGTGAACACAAATGAGCCGCTCTCCGGCGCGGAGTTCACGCTCTACAGCGACTCAAGCTGCACCGTTGAGGTGGCAAAGGTGAAGACAGGCGAGAACGGGCACGCGATTATCTCGGACCTCGCTGAGGGAGACTACTTCCTTAGGGAGACTCGAGTCCCGTCCGGCTACCAGCTCCTCGACAAGACTGTCACGGTGAAGATTGAGGGCGGTACGGCGACCTTCACGGTTCCGGTCGAAGAGGGGGATCCGATAGTCTCCGATTCCACCGCGCCCAACGATCAGGGCAACTTCGAGTTCTCCGTGGGCAATAAGCCCAATCCCGATCTCCCAAGCTCCGGATCTGCGGGGACCATCGTCGTCACTGCGACTGGTGTCACTGCCATTGCTCTTAGCGGTGCATACCTCGCACGCAAGCGCATGAACTCCGAGATCTAAGGCCGTAAAGGCAACTCTCGTTCGAGGAGACTCGAGCGGTGTTGATAAGTCAGTAAGTAAGTAAGTGTTGGTTTGTGGGCAATGCCGGCATAGTGCTGGTGAAAGGAGAAAACAAATGGCTCACATCAAGAACAGGCTGGGGAGGCTTCTCGTCGCTTTCGTCGCGCTCGTTGCCGCCCTCGCCATCGTCCCGGGTGCGGCCCAGGCCGCAGAGTGGGTAGGTGCTGAGAGCACCTCGACGATTAGCATCGAGGACCTTCAGCCCAACGACAAGGTCGAGTTCATCCTGGTCGCCTCTATTGACGTCGACGACAACAACGAGACCTTCTACAAGCCGAGCGCTAACTTCAGTGAGGGCGCTGCCAAGAAGTACATCGACAGCAACGGCACGGCTGCTGACGCTGACACGCTCGTCAACGCCATGATTGCGTCTCCGACGATTGCTGACACTCAGACTGTTGCCGAGGGTGCGGATTCCGTGACCTCTGAGCAGCTTCCCGCTGGTCTTTACTATGTTCGTATTACCCCTGCCGAGGGCGCCGAAGACTACGTTTATCAGAAGGTTATCGTCTCGCTGGAGCCGAAGGCCGTCGAAGGTACGACTGACTGGACCATCGATCCCATCTCGGTTCCTGCTAAGGTGACCTCCACCACCGTCACCAAGACCGTGACCGACCCTGATGGCAACCCTGTCGCTTCCGCCAAGCCCGGCGAGACCCTCAAGTACACCATCTCCTTCAACATCGGTCAGGGCCTGAAGGACTTCACGGTTACCGATGTGATGACTGGTGCCGAGCTCGTTGAGAGCTCCCTTTCCGTCCACGTCACCGATGAGAACGGCGATGTTGTCGATTCCAGCAACTATACCCTGACCCCCGCCGAGGGAAAGCACGGCTTCACGCTTGCCTTTACTCCCGCGTTCCTCGAGACCGTTAAGGCCGACACGACTTACGTTGCCGTCTACACCGCGACCGTCTGCCTGCACAACACGGTCGAGGCTGGCGTCGTCAACAACGCCTCCACCTCCACTGGTGGTAAGGACGATGTCGAGACCCCGTTCGGTCACGCCGGCGTGTACAAGGTTGACGAGAACGATGCCGCTCTCCCCGGCGCCGTTTTCAAGCTCGTTGATGCCGATGGCGCTGCCATTACCGATGTCAACGGTGATGATGTCATTATCACCACTGGTGAGGACGGCTTCGCTTGGACTGACGACGCTGACATCGATGTCCTCCTGAAGATTGGTGAGCAGGTTTACTTTGAGGAGGTCAGCGCACCCTCTGGTTACCAGAAGATGGATGGTCTGACGCAGCCTGCTACCGTTGTTGCTCTTGATGTTGAGGACCAGGCTTCCGCCATCACGGTTGAGAACACCAAGTCCGGCAAGGACCAGGGTCTTGAGCTCCCGACCACCGGTGGCATGGGCACCGTTGCCCTTACCGCCGCTGGCGTCGTGCTCGTCGCTGGCGCTGCTGCTTTCATCGTTCGTTCCCGTAAGGAGAACTAAGAGCGATTGAGTCTCGTCCGTTTTAGGACGAGTGGCCCGGCTCCTTCTGGAGCCGGGCCTTTTCAGTTGTCGAAGCAGCCTGTTGTCGTCGAGAGGTTCCTTGTCGGCATTCTTCGGAGCATGAGTGCCGACGAGGGAATTCTTGAGCTTGCAGACATCTTGAAGGAGATACATTGACGGCTAACAAGAAGAGTGGAAAAAGGGGGGGGCGACGGTCCTGGACCAAGGCCCTTGTTGCGATTGCCGCACTTCTCGCCGGGGTGGCCTGCATCGCGTATCCGTTTGTCAGTGACACAATTAATCAAGCCAATCAGCGACTTATATCCGAGGCATCTTGGCAGGCCGTAGATGAGGCTTCAGAATTCACCCTAGAGACCGAGCGCCAGCGCGCCTACGAGTACAACGAGAACCTCCTCGACGGTCGCGCCGTGGTCACGGACCCCCTCGATCCGGATGCGGACCGCCCCAACGACGAGGACTACAACGTCTCGCTCAACCTCTCTGGCGACGGCGTGATGGGCACCATCAACATTCCTAAGATTCACCTTGAGCTGCCCATCTACCACGGCACCGAGGAGTCGACGCTCGAGCACGGCGTCGGCCACCTCCAGGGCACCTCTCTGCCCATCGGCGGCGAGTCCTCCCACTGTGTCCTTTCCGGACACACTGGCCTTCCCACCATGAAGATCTTTGACAACTTGGATCAGCTTGAGGTGGGGGACTACTTCATCATCTCCGTCCTGGGCGAGGATCACGCCTACGAGGTCACCTCCGTCGAGGTCGTTCTCCCGGACGAGACGGATTCCCTCGTGATCGAGCGCGGGCGGGACCTCTGCACGCTCGTCACCTGCACACCCTACGGCATCAACTCCCACCGACTCCTCGTCCACGCCGAGCGCTGCGACGTTCCCGCCGAGTGGCTCGACAAGGGCGAGGCCGATTTCCCCACCGGCTACTCCGAGCCTCCCGACAAGGCCCTTCTCCCCAGCGTTCTTATCGGCCTTGCGCTTGCCGCGGCTATTATCGGCCTTTACCTTCTGATCGCGTGGATTCGCAAGCGCGGGAGGGAGGAGGAGCCGCCGCCTGCTCCTAAGGGCCGTCACTTTGCCGAGAACGTTTCCCCCTCGTCTGCGGCGCATCGTACGAGAACGGTTTCCAGTGCGGTTGGGATAAAGCCGGTTCTTCCCGAGAAGGACCTCAGGACAAGGGGAAGGGGCAGGCGTGGCTAGCCATCTCGCTCCGACGCCGGAGCCGTCTTCTACATCAACGAAGGCCCGTCGGATGCTGCCCACCATTCTTGGCGTTGTGGTTCTTCTCGTTGGCATGGCGTTGTTCTTCTTTCCCGTTGCGGCAAACGAGGCGTCTCAGCATGAGGCGGAGGTTGTGATTAGGGACGCCGAGACGCACGCCCAGAGCAGCGGGACGGCTACAAAGGACTCTGCCGCCTATAAGTACCTGCAGTCCTATAACGAGCAGGTGCGCGAGGGCGAGCTTACGGTGAACGATCCCTTTGGCATTGGCTCCAACGTAGATGAGCTTGCGGACGTGGGGCTGGACAACGGCGTGGTGGGCTCGCTCACGGTTCCCTCGATGGACGTGTATCTGCCTATCTACCTGGGCTCTACGCACGAGAACCTCGAACGTGGGGCAACGCTCGTTGCGGGGACCTCCGCGCCGCTGGGGGAGAAGAGCTCCAACGTGGTGCTTGCTGCGCATCGCGGCTACTACACAAACGGACTCTTCCGAAACATCGAGAGCGTGAAGGAGGGCGATCTTCTTCAGATCAAGACGGCCTGGGACACGATGGTCTACCGGGCAGTTGAGATCAAGGTTGTGGGCCCCAACGATGGCGATTCCGTTGCGGTGCGTCCCGGTCGAGACCTGGTTACGCTGCTGACGTGCCATCCGTATGGAACCACGCGTGACCGTTATCTCGTGGTCTTTGAGCGTACGACGGATCCGGATGATCTTGCGGCCTTCGAGGCAGAAGAGGCCGAGGCGAGCGGGCCGCTGGCGGCGGTGGTTGCCCCCCTTACGGAGGCGCTTGAGCCCTGCGATTCTCCCGCACTTGTGGTGGAGCGCTGGGCGCGCGTCTTTGGGCTTGCCGTCATGGCATTCATGCTTGTGTGGGCAGTAGGGCTTCTCGTCAGACGCGCAAGAAAGTGACGGATGGGTCAGTTTGCCCTGAGTGCCCTGTAAAAGTTACCGATGTATAACTAATTCGGCGAACGGTGGTTGCGTTCAGAAAAGATAGGCCTATATTACTCTTGTTGAGTTAGTGAACCTTAACTTTTGGAGGCGTGACATGACGTCAGCTGCCCAGTTACCGCTTGCGATGGTTGGACCGCAGGAGGTGGCGCGCGTGGCGCGAGTTCGCGGAGACGCCGATCTTCGCCAGCATCTTGCTGAGCTTGGCTTTGTTGAGGGATCAGAGGTCAAGGTTGTCTCGCGGGCCGCGGGCGACGTTATCGTGAGCGTGAAGGGCGCGCGCCTGGCGCTCAACCGCTCAATGGCCAACCGCATCACCGTGACGCTCTAAATGAGACAAAGGGACTGTCCCTTTGTCTCATCGGGAAGAAAGGAAGGGTATGGGAACACTTAAGGACGTAAAGGTGGGGGAGAGCTGCACGGTGGCCAGGCTCACGGGCTCCGGCGCCCTCAAGCGTCGCATCATGGATATGGGGCTTACCAAGGGAACGCGCGTTTACGTGCGCAAGGTCGCTCCGCTCGGTGACCCTCTTGAGCTTTCGGTGCGCGGCTACGAGCTTTCCATCCGCAAGGACGAGGCGGCGTCGATTGAGGTCGACAACGTAACCCAGGGTGAGTAGCGCGGGTCGAGAAGAGCCTTGCGTAGGACACGGCCGGAAGCGGCCGTTTTTCTCGGTCTATGAGTTAACGATATCTAACAATTGTTACCAGAAGAGTAGCATTTATCTAACTCAGAGAGGAAGGGGTCTCGCAGGCAACCCAAACTGCGGCAAGACCACGCTGTTCAACGAGCTCACGGGCTCAAACGGGTACGTGGGCAACTGGCCCGGCGTCACCGTGGAGAAGAAGCAGGCAACCTGGCGCGCGGACCGTTCCGTCACCTTTGTTGACCTGCCCGGTATCTACTCGCTCTCGCCGTACACGCCCGAGGAGGTCGTCTCGCGCGACTACATCGTGGGCGAGCGCCCCGACGCCGTGATCAACCTCGTGGACGTGACCAACTTGGAGCGCAACCTCTACCTCACGACGCAGCTCATCGAGGCCGGGCGTCCCGTGGTCGTAGGCCTCAACATGTGCGACTTGCTCAAGGACCGTGGGGACGTCATCGACACGGCCGCGCTCTCCAAGCGCCTGGGCGTGCCGGTTGTGGAGGTCTCCGCGCTGCGCAACACCAACCTCGACGCGCTGGTTAAGAAGGCTGTGGCCGCTGGCAAGGCGGACAAGGCGCCGACGGGTGCGCGGTGCTTCTCGCCCGAGGTGGAGGACGCACTCGCGCAGATTGCGGGCATCATCTCCGGCAGCTGCGACGCCAACCTCGTGCGCTGGTACTCGATCAAGGTCTTCGAGCGCGACGCCGAGGCCGTTAAGGCCCTGCACCTCAGCGGTGCCCAGCTGGGGCAGGCCGAGAAGATCATCAAGACGGTCGAGACGTCCCGTGACGACGACGCTGAGTCCATCATCACCTCGGACCGCTACGACTGGATCGGCGAGGTCATGGCCGCCTGCGTCAAGAAGGCGCCCAAGAAGCTCAGCATGTCCGAGAAGATCGACCGCGTGGTGACCAGTCGCGTGCTCGGCCTGCCGATCTTTGTGGCCGTGATGTTCGTCGTGTACTACATCGCGGTCTCCACGGTGGGCGACTGGGGAACCGTCTGGGCCAACGACGAGGTCTTCGGCGAGGGCTGGGAGCTCTTCGGCATGGCGATCCCATCTATCCCTGCGGTGGTCGAGGGCTGGCTCACCGCAGCGGGCGCCTCTGACATGGTGAGCTCGCTCGTGCTCGACGGCATCGTGGGCGGCGTGGGCTCGGTCCTGGGCTTCATCCCGCAGATGCTCGTGCTGTTCATGATGCTCGCGTTTCTCGAGGACTGCGGCTACATGAGCCGCGTGGCCTTTGTCATGGATCGCCTGTTCCGCCGCTTTGGCCTCTCGGGCAAGAGCTTCATCCCGTTTCTCATCTCGTCCGGCTGCGGCGTTCCCGGCGTCATGGCCACCAAGACCATCGAGAACGAGAAGGACCGTCGCATGACGGCGATGCTCACCACCATGATTCCGTGCGGCGCCAAGACCCCGATCATCGCCCTCGTGATGGGCGTGCTCGTGGGCGGTGCGGATGCCTGGTGGGTGGCGCCGATGTTCTACTTCCTCGGCCTTGCCGCCATCGTGGTCTCTGCGCTCATGCTCAAGAAGACACGCATGTTTGCCGGTGAGCCCGCGCCGTTTGTGATGGAGCTGCCCGACTACCACCTTCCCGCGCTCAAGAGCTGGTGGCTGCACGTCTGGGAGCGCATCTCCGCGTACCTCAAGAAGGCTGCGACGATCATCTTTGCCGCGTGCGTGATCGTGTGGTTCCTCTCGAGCTTTGGCTTTGCCTCGTGGGAGGGTGGCGACGGCTCCTTCGGCTTCCTCGCCTCGCTGCCGGGCGCGCCCGAGTACAGCGCAGACTACTCGCTGCTCGCCATCGTGGCCGGCGCCATTGCGTGGATCTTCGCGCCGCTCGGCGCCGACAGCTGGCAGGCGACCGCCGCTTCCATCAACGCCCTTATCGCCAAGGAGAACCTGGTCTCTACCTTTGGCACGATCTTCGGCCTGGGCGAGGCCACCGAGGGCGACCCGGTCATGTGGCAGGCCTTTGCGGCCATGTTCACCGACGGCGCGGGCGTCATGCACGCAGGTGCGATGTGCGCGTTCGTGGCATTCAACATGCTTGATGCACCGTGCTTCGCCGCGATTGGTACCATCCGTCGCCAGATGGACTCGCCCAAGTGGTTCTGGTTCGCGATTGGCTACCAGTGCGTCTTTGCCTGGTGCGTGGGCCTCATCATCAACCAGCTCTGGGAGCTCTTTGTGCTGGGGAACTTCAGCGCGTGGACCGTGGTTGCGTTTGTGCTGCTGGCGGGCATGATCTTCCAGATTGCGCGTCCTATGCCCAAGACCGAGGCTGCTTCTGAAAAGATTCTTCCTCACCTCGCGTAGTCCTTCTGGAGAGGCGGGCACGTTTCCGCAGGAAAAATGATGGCAAAAGCTGGCGCCGCCGAAGCTTTTCGGCGGCGCTTTCAGTTGTAGGTCTTTTTTCAAAGTACCCTCGAGTATCGCCCGTTTTTGGCGCAAGAAACTGCAGGTAGAAAAATGCTACAAAATGGGTAGTACTTGAGGTAAATCAGAAAAACGACCTACAACTGTTTTTCGCCTCATTTTGTCCAGTAATGGTGCTGCGTGAGGAGGCCCCATGATCGAAAACATCCCCCAGGCCCTCGTATGGGCGGCGCTCGGCTGCGGTTTTACGTGGCTCATGACCACGGCGGGGTCGGCCGTTGTGTTCTTCTTCCGCTCCGAGCGAAAGCTCATGCACCATATCTTCCTCGGCTTTGCAGCGGGCGTGATGGTTGCCGCAAGTGTGTGGTCGCTCCTTAACCCAGCCATTGAGCAGGCCGAGGAGGCGGGCGTTCCTGGTTGGCTGCCTGCCGCGGGCGGTTTTCTCCTGGGCGTGGCCTTTCTCATGGCGCTCGATACGTTCCTTCCGCACCTCCACGCAGATGCCACCGACCCAGAGGGCGTGCCCTCGAGCTGGAAGCGCACCACCTTGCTCGTCTCGGCGGTGACGCTGCACAACATCCCGGAGGGTATGTCGGTTGGCCTGCTCTTTGCCATGGCGGCGCAGACCGCCGGCGCGGCGGGGGAGGCCTATCTTGGCATGGCCATGGCGCTTGCCATCGGAATCGGCCTGCAGAACTTCCCCGAGGGTGCGGCCATCTCGCTGCCGCTCGCGCGCGAGGGCATGAGTCGTCGGCGCGCGTTTGTCATGGGAAGTCTTTCCGGCATCGTTGAGCCGATTTTTGGCGTGCTCGTGGTTCTGGCCAGCGGATGGATCGCACCGTTCATGCCGTGGTTGCTGGCCTTTGCCGCTGGCGCGATGATCTATGTGGTGGTTGAGGAGCTCATTCCCGAGGCACATCTCGGCGAGCACTCCAACGTGGGTACGCTGGGCTTCATTGTGGGCTTTATCGTGATGATGGTGCTTGATGTCGCGCTTGGGTAGGCCATTTGCCGCGGGCGTATCCGACGCCTTTTCGGCGTTGTGTACACCCACCTCGTGCGTTGTGTACACCACCTCGTGCGTTGTGCACACGGCTCGAAGATCTCCGGGGCAATTCTCGCAAAAGAACCGCAGGTAAAGAGCTTGCGAGAAGAGCATAAGAGCTGCAATCGTGTACACAACGCGAGAGGGGTTGTACACAACGCAAGAGGCGGTGTACACAACGTCCCGCTGGCTCGGAGAGGTACCGTCAAGATTCTTTCGCACTTTACGACAACCCCATAGGCCCGCCTTCCGGTGCGTCTACTCGTCCAGCAGCGTCACGTCCAGATAGCGGCGGGCGCCCCACTCGCTCTCCGCGACGTACTTGAGCCGCGCGGTCACGAGCATGAGGGCGCTTTTCCCGTCGGGGAACGTCCCGACCACGCGGGTTCGCCTGCGGATCTCGCGGTTCAGCCGCTCGATGGCGTTGTTGGTCCTGATCCTCCGCCAGTGCTCGCGGGGGAACCTGGTGTACGCCGGGGTCTCTGCGTAGCCGTCCATGACGACCTTGGCGGCCTCGTTCAGCTTGGCCGCCCGGAGCTCCGAGGCCACCTCGAGCGCCTTGGCCTCGGCGGCCTCGCGCGACTCCATGGCGTGGACTGCCTTGAGCATGGCCGCGACCTTCGGCCGCTTGGACTTGGGCACCCTGGCCAGCACGTTGCGGTAGAAGTGGACCGTGCAGCGCTGGTAGGCGGCCTCCGGGAACACCTCGGCGATCGAGCCGACCATCCCGGCCGCCTTGTCGCCCGTGAACATCCTCACGCCGCGGAGGCCGCGCGACCTCAGCCACGAGAGGAACTCGCGCCAGCACTCCGCCGACTCCGTGAAGCCCTCGGCCGCGCCTATGACCTCGCGGCACGTAGACGTAGGGGTAGGCCCTCTCGAGCGGGCGGTTCCTCCATGCCTCCACCGCCTCGAAGGCCTTCTCGTTGAGGTTGGAGACGGTCGAGGCGGACACGCTCGAGCCCCACAGGATCTCGCTCACGTCCTCGATGCGCCTCGTCGAGACGCCCGCGAGGTACATCTCGATCATCGCCTCCTCGACGCTGGTCTCCCGCCTGCGGTAGCGCTCGATGATCGCCGTGGTGAAGCGCACGCCCTTGAGCTTGGGCATCCTGATCGTCACCTCGCCGGACGTCGTCGCGAGCTTCCGCTCGTAGCGTCCGGCGCGGTAGGCCTCGCGGTCGGCGGTGCGCCCGTGGCGCTCGGCGCCCACGAGGTCTCCGGCCTCCTCCTCGAGGAGGCCGTTCAGCGTGTCCTCGACGGTCCTCCTGACGAGCTCGCCGAGATCGGCCCTCAGGGATTCCTCGTTCAAAGATACAATGGGATCGGGCATGGTCTACCTCCAGCATGCTTCTTGTCTAGGCAACTCGAATCATACCGGGGCGGGCCGTGCCCTCCTCTCTGTCTGGACGCTATTCCGCTGTCAAAGTGCGCAAGAAACTGTACGTTACCCTCGGAGATAGCGGAATCGCGCCCGCCCGTGCGACCCAAGAGTAAAGGAAAGCTAACTTATGGAGAACCTGTGATTCTCGCCATGTCGACAGAAGTCGTCACGAGTTAACCTAAACTAACAGTGTCAAACGAGCACCAACTCAGCGACAAAGCGTTTAACCCTGCCCAAGGCGGCGGCCCCTCTCCTCGTCGCCAGCGGCAAACCCTTAGCGCCACCCGCCCATCCCCTCAGGCGGGTGGCGCCTTTTTCTGCCAAACTTTAGCCCGTACCCCTACGCTGTGTAGGCGAATGACAATAGGTCGCTTAAAATGACTTTTGCTAGTACCTCTTTGTCAAATGGAGAGAGACTAAAAAAGCGACTATACTGTCATAATCGTAATTCAAAGTAGTGCATTATTTAATATGGCAACATATGTGGGAATCTATGCGCGGCTGTTATCCCTTCTGCCAAAACCCCTGACAAATAGTGGTGATGATTTCTCATAACGTAACTTTAGTTTCAAATCGTATAGCTTTCGTTCATCTGCCTGCAGATTCTGCTATGATTGAGAAGCGTTGCAGCTTGGATTAAACTTTCCTTCGAGAATTGAGTGCCATGCTTCTAAGGTATCGAAGGACAGAACCATTCTCATACGTACCTCCAGTTGGTCGCCCTCGGGCTTAATTTCTGGCCATGAAACGTGGCGCGGGGACGCGCCATCTTCAAGAAATAGAAACGGCTTTTGCCCCTTGCATTTTATTGCGAGCCGCCCATGAGCTAAGGCGTTGCGAACGTGTCGACAGACACTTTCAATACAGGAATCTTCTACTGAGCCCTTTTTTCCGACGAATAGAACTCCGCGCTCCTCGAACGAGGAGAAAACAGCGTCTGAATTCGTTTCGAGTTCAAGTTCGTTCATCGCACCTCGTACTTCTCTTCGCCTGTAAACGAACTCGAACTTTGTACAGTCAAGTCCCAAGGGAACAAGAAACGCAGATTCGAAGGCAACTCTGTTTTGCGTTCGAGCCCCCTGTTTGGGGTCTTTACCCAGCCGGTACTTGTCGATGAAGGATTGGCTGGCAAGTTTTGTAATGTCGCCGAGAGGGGATCGGAGTACAAACCAGCTGGCAAGCCTTTCCAGACGGCTGTATTGATCGCCAGTACTGTCAATCGGATTACTGTCGAGAACAGGTAGCCAATCTTTCGGGACAATCACAAGCTCTGATGAGGGAATTTTTGACTTATCGTTGTTCATTCGCTTTTCCAGTTCGAAAAGAAGACGGCTATATCACCCTTCGTAAGCTGGTTGATAATATCTTGACAGGGGATTTGGGAAAGTAATTCCTCTGCCGAAGAAATGGAGTTCTGAATATCGACTATGCGTTCTTCAAGGCCCTCTTTCTTGTGGTAGAGAGGGTCAAGCAGCTTTTGAATGCTACGTCGCTCCTCATCAAGCTCCTTTTCAAGTTCCTTTTTCGCACTTATCAGTGCGTGTTGTTTCTCATTCAGTTGCTCTTTGAGAGATTCCCGCTCTTTTCTTTTGAAGAATCCAAGATTCCTGATTTGTCCGTCCAAGTTGGCTATTGTATTCTCAAGCTCTTTGATGTCGTTCTCGGCTGGTTGCTTGGACTTGCCGCCCTTTTTCGTATGCTCAATTTGCTCATCAAGGGACTTGAGGTTATCTTGAAGCAAGGTAAGCTCTTGGCGCGCGCTCTCGCAGAATGCGTCAAGTGATTCCTTGAGGTCGTTGTGTTCACTCCACCACGCTTTGACCCGTTCATTCTTTTCTTGGTCGAGCTCCTGTTTCCACGTCACGCTCAGGAGTATGGCAGCCGCCTTATTCAATTTGTATAGCTCGAACTGCTCATCAACCTGAGCGATATACGACTTGCTCGGGACGTAGCCGTCATTGCTCAACGTGTTCCCGGAGGAGTATCTAGAAACAATACGTCGTCTTGTTCTGTGAGTCTTCAGGTCCTCGGTGTATGAACTGACGTTTTTGAGAAGGGTTTCATGATAGCTAGACCATGATTCAGCTTCGCCGGAGTTGTACAGGTAACGGTATACGAACTTGTCTGTCCATAATTGGCTAACGTATTTTGTAAGCGTAATATAATTTTTAAGCGTAGTTTGGTGATCGCTAAGATAGGAGCTTTCGTCTGAAGTGTCTGGAGTGGGACCTCCAGTGATGTAATAGGTAAAAATTGAATCTTTCACATAACGATCGTCCTCTTTCAGACTGGCTGCCACAACGGATTTGTTGATGATCTCTGCGCATTGAAGGCGAATTTCACCAACACGATCAAAGTCGTTGTTCAGTTTTTCCCACAGTTCTCGGGCTTCGCTCGCTTCTCTTCCTTCATCTTGGAATATCTTTGTGAAACGCTCTAGATCATCTGGGCTCTGGAAGCACGCCTTGAGCAGCTCGAGCGTCTTTGTTGCAGTTTCAAGGGTTGTTGGTAGAGAGTTAACAATCTTCCCTCCTATTTCAGAGCTTGAGCGAGGAACGAAGGCATTGCCGTACAATTTGCACAAGCCGGTAACGCCCCTGACGATAAGATCGCTAACCTCGCCGAGAAATTCAAGTTCGTATACGGATGAAGAAGGCGGATCGGCACGAACGTTCTCCTTTACGATGTCGATGACGCTCTTTATGCAGACCATCATTTCAAAGATACGTTCGTCAGCAATGCTGGTCTGACCCAGCGCCGATTTCCCCTTGATGAGCCATGCTTCCGCATTCTTCTGATTTAAAGAGAGGACCTCGTCGGCGTACTTCTCAGCCTTCTCGAGATTGCCTGCTAATAGAGAGCTGCGAGCAAGCTCAAGGTTATTCTTGATGGCGGTGTCGGTCTTAATTGAGACCTCGCCTTCTACCTGGACAACACCTTCAACCATCATCTTTTTTGCTGTTTCCAACGTGTACTTCATCCCGCAGTTCTGACAGACGAAGAAATCTCCGTCTTTGACAATGTTTGTCCCCCCGCAAAGTTCGCATTGCATTGCTTTCATAATGTTCTCCTAAAAAAGAATCGAATCAGCTCACGATTATGCTTTTGCGGCATCATTACGTGCTCGGATGAGCTTTAAGAGGCGGGCACAGCTGTCTATGCCGCTTTGATGTTGCGTTGTTGTGTCGCTCAGGTCTTTCACGAGACGGGAAATCTCTTCATCAATCTGATTGTCGATAGCACAGGTTCGTTTGTTGGATATTGGACTAGTGAAACGTAGCTGTTCCTCTACGGTGGCGATGGTTTCAGCTAGCTGATCATCGCAGTCAACCTGCAGAAGAGCGAGCGTTTGTTGCCATCCGTCCACCTGCGATCTCCTCTGTTTAGCAGACTCTTCAACATCCTGCTCGTAGTGAATCGTAGAGCTGGTCATGAATAGAAGCGCGCTTGTTGTAAGTAGGGTTATCACGCTTAATATGTATGCGATGAGTTCAGCTGCGTTACCGATAACTGCAGAAATAGTATTAATAATAAGCTGGATACTAAAGCAGAGTAATCCCAAGAGTGCGAGGGGAAGCCCGAACACAACTCGATTATCATCACGTTTATCCATGCTACCGCAGCATAGGAACGCAAGGATGGCAGCAACGCACGATAGGGTTAGTTCGACGAGGATGAGGCGCTTTGGTCCGAACAACATGAATAATGGAAACTCGACGATTAATAGTACGAGCAGCAGTATAATTCCAACCATTATCTTAAAGGTAATTCTCGAGCTCATCTTCGCCTCGTTCCACACTCGGGGCAGAACTTCTCGGTGCCGACAAATCTATAGCCACAGTTCGAGCAATACTTCTCCGATGCTGCCGTGCTTACAGCTTGCTGCGCCGGGCTGTTTGATGCTCCCCCGATTACGGCGTTACCTATTGCTTGAGATACGGCATTTCCAACCGTTGATCCCATCGGTGTTCCTATTCCGGCCATGAGTCCGAGACCAATTCCAATGTTAGCAAATTCGCCGGACGCTTCGTTTTGCGCCATAAGGCTTGCAACGTCAAAGCCCCGCTCTTGCTGATATGTATAACCCTCAATTTCGCGCTTCTTTGAGACGGCCTCTGCCTCGATAACGGTCTTTTGGGCCTCGGTTTGCTGGTTGATGACATCGACTTGTTGATTGATGAGCGCTTCTTGGATATCCGCGTACTGTCGAAAGTACAATTGCTTAAATTGCTCATATAACGGATCACCGTCTGGCTTAGTGATAGTGGTTATGGACATTTGTATCAGCGCTACGCCATATTGAGCAATGTCGGGTATGAGTCTGTCCTGTAGAAGCTCTGAGAGGTGATCAAGATGCGCGTCGAGATCAAATACTGAGAGGCTCTCATCAACGATAGACTGCGCGAGTGCTGTTTTGATGCGCATTTGAAGGAAAGATTTGATGGAAGCGAGAAACCTCGACTGCGAAAGTACTGCCTCGGTGCCGACAATCTTCAGAAGCAGCTTTCTGGGTTCTTTAACGGCAAGTCCCATCTCTCCTGACGCACCGATAGAAAGGGGGAAATGAAATTGTGGTTCGAGGAATTGAACTTTAGAGTTTGTGCCCCAAGGAATCCCCAGTTGCTCAACAAGATTGATGAAATAGATTTCTGCGTGAAATGGCGAAAATCCGCCGGTTGGTAAGTTCGCAAGCTTGCTAAGTAGCGGTATGTTTTGAGTTGTTAGCTCATGTCTTCCGGGTCCGAACGAGTCCAGAGCCTCGCCATTGAGAAAGAGAATGGCTTCCTGAGACTCATGAACGATAAGCTGAGAACCGGTGTTAAAGTCCTCTTGGGGGTGTTTCCAGACAAACGTCTGATTATCACCCTCATACTTTATTATGCTAGTCAACCCCATGTTGCCCCCCCGTTTCTCGAATTCAGATTCGGGATTATTTTGTCCCTCGGGTAAGCTTAGTTTATGATAGCTCATTTGACGTTTCGCAACTGCGGTTCTCCTGTAACGTACGTTTGCTTAGCTGCTCCGGGCCAGGTGTTGTTTTCGAGTCAATGCTTCTTAACTTATTCCTATGAATGCGCCAGTATCGCTTTGCCGTGGTGTCCTTCTCGATGCACGGTTGTTTGGTGGGTGGGGAGTTGCTCAACTTCTATTATGTCCTGCAAGTGCAGAGATGACGTTATTTCGAAGGTTCAGTGCTCCAAAATAGCCAACATGAATGTCTGTTTTCAACTTCAAACTTCCTTGGGTTTCGATAGAGAAGGGCTGGAGCGTCCTACACAGGTAGAAGGTCCCGACACGGAAAGGCCCGCCCCACTTGCTAAGCAGAAGTTCCGCGAAGCGCACTTCTGCGTGCAAGTGGGGCGGGCCCCATCGTTACCGTTGGCGAGTGTTACTTCTTAACCTTGCCCTGGTTGGCAACGGCGTTGATCTTGGCCTCGATGGTGGCGGGGTCGCCGATGTAGTGCTTGTCGACGACGTTCCAGTCCTTGTCGAAGGTGTAGGCGCACGGCACGCCGGTCGGGATGTTGACCTCAAGGATCTCCTCGGGGGTCAGCTTCTCGAACTGCATGACGAGGGCGCGGAGGCTGTTGCCGTGAGCGGCGATAAGCACGCGCTTGCCGGCCTCCATCTGCGGCTTGATCTCCTGCTCAAAGTACGGCCAGGCGCGGGCGATGGTGTCCTTGAGGCACTCGGTGTAGGGGAGGTCCTCCTTGGGCACGTCGCGGAACATCTCCTGGACGTGGGGGTCGCGCTCGTCGCCGGGCTCGAGGGCGGGCGGCTGGACGTCAAAGGAGCGGCGCCAGATCTTGACCTGGTCCTCGCCGTGCTCGGCGGCGGCGTCGGCCTTGTTCAGGCCCTGGAGGGCGCCGTAGTGACGCTCGTTGAGCTGCCAGGCCTTGGTGACGGGCAGCCAGTTGCGGTCGAGCTCGTCGAGCACGCAGTTGAGCGTGTGGATGGCGCGCTTGAGCAGCGAGGTGTAGCAGACGTCGAAGTCGTAGCCGGCCTCCTTGAGGGCCTTGCCGCCCGCGTGGGCCTCCTCGCGACCGGTGTCGGTGAGGTCAACGTCGGTCCAGCCGGTGAAGAGGTTGAGCTTGTTCCACTCGGACTCGCCGTGGCGGACGATGACGAGCTGCATGGTCTGATCGTCGTTCATTGGAGACACGTCCCTTCTCGATGCTGAGTTTGTGCGGCGGGCGCCGCCCAACACCTATAGTATGACGCAATGGGTATAGTTGCGTATGGTTAACACTGAGGTTTTTCAGGACGCGGGGGAGTGATTTGCGTGAATCCGACCGATTTTCTTGTTATCGCGGTGGTTGTCGCGCTTCTTGCGCTGGCAATTCGCTCCATCGTGCGGTCCAACAAGCGCGGCTGCTCCGGCTGCGCCAGCGGGTCCACGTGCTCCGCGCACCTCACGGGTGGTCCCTGCCCTGCCGCCAAGGACATGCTCCAAAACGCCGAGAAGGCCCTGCGAAAGTAACGTCGTGCCGCGTGCGCCCCGGCCGAGAAACCCCGGGGCGCGTACCGCTCCGCTCACTTACATTCCAAGGGATGCCGAGGTGTGTGCTGTCCGACCCAGCTCCGCGCCAGGATATGCTGGAAGATGCACCGGTTGTGCTGGCAGTGCGCTGAGAAATGCCGAGAAAACCCGCGTAGTGTACCGGCTGGGTTCGACTCGCGCCGAGGAAAGTCGGGCGGTGTACCGGCTGGATCGGCCGCCCGCCGAGAAATCCCGCATAGTGTACCGGTTGAGCTGGTGAGACGCCGAGAAAAGCCAGGCGGTGTACCGTTGGGACCGAGGGTACGCCGAGAAAACCCGCGGAGTGTACCGGTGCCGGGTGCAGCACAAATGTCCTCCGGGTACACTGGCCAGCTTTTCTCGGCGTCAAGCAGCCCGTAGTGGTACGGCTCCCGGCATTTCTCGGCATTTAGCGGCGCTCGGCGGTGGTCCCGGCAAGATTTCTCAGCGTGTCACCTACCACGACGGTACGCCGCCCGGCTTTCCTCGGCGCGCGGCCGGCCCAGCCGACGCCGTCTGAACGCGCCTTCAAACCCCGAACAGGTAACAGGGGCGAAACACTCATATGAGAACCTATTGCAGATTATGAATCGCCCGACTCCGCACACGGGGAGGACACATGAGCACCGAGAAAGACATCGACTTCGTCCTGCGCACCGTCGAGAAGCGCGACATCCGCTTCGTCCAGCTGTGGTTTACCGACGTGCTCGGCAACCTCAAGTGCTTTGCCATCTCGCCGGAGGAGCTCGAGGAGGCCTTTGAGGAGGGCATCGGCTTCGATGGTTCCGCCGTTGACGGCTTTGCCTCGCTCGAGGAGTCGGACATGCTCGCCTTCCCGGACCCGGCAACCTTTGCGCTGCTTCCCTGGCGCCCCAAGGAGTCTGGGGTGGCGCGCGTCTTCTGCGACGTCTCTCTGCCCTCGCGCGAGCCCTTTGAGGGCGACCCGCGCCGCTGCCTTCGCCGCGTCTTTGAGAAGGCCGATGAGCAGGGCTTTGTTCCCAACGTGGGCCCCAAGATCGAGTACTTCTACTTTGACAACGACCTCGATCCCGTGCCGCTGGACACCGCCGGCTACTTTGATCTTACGCCGATGGACCGTGCCAACGACCTGCGTCGCATGACCACGCTGACCCTTGAGAAGATGTCCATCCCCGTGCAGTACTCCTATCACGCCGCCGGACCGTCCCAAAACGGCGTTGAGCTGCGCTTTACCGAGGCCGTGAGCTGCGCAGACAACATCATGACGGCGCGTCTGGTCATCAAGCAGGAGGCCGCCGGCCAGGGTATGTACGCCTCGTTCATGCCCAAGCCCATCACCGACGCTCCCGGCTCGGCGATGTATCTCTATCAGTCGCTTCTTGACCACGAGGGCGAGAACCTCTTCTGGGGTCCCAAGGAGCACCACCCCGCGCACCTCTCCGACATTGCCCAGCACTACGTGGCCGGCATCCTCAAGTACGCGCCCGAGTTCACGCTGGTCACCAACCCCACGGTCAACTCCTACAAGCGCTTTGTCTCCACGGGTGAGGTTCCCACCTACGCCACGTGGGGCCGCAAGAACCGCTCCGCGCTCGTGCGCATTCCCACGCACAAGCCCGGAAAGCACATCGCCACGCGCATCGAGCTGCGCAGCACCGATCCCACCGCCAACCCGTACCTGGCGCTGGCCGTCACCATCGCGGCCGGCCTCAAGGGCATCGAGGAGGAGCTGCCGCTTCCGGAGGAGTCCACCTGCGACACCTTCAACCTCAGTGAGACCGAGCTTGCGGCCAAGGGCATCCGCCGCCTGCCGCGCACCCTCGGCGAGGCCATCGACCGCTTCGAGGAGTCCGAGCTCATGCGCGAGGTTCTCGGCGACCACATCTTTACTTACTTCGTGCGCGAGAAGCGCCGCGAGTGGGAGGAGTTCTGCACTGCGGTTACCGACTGGGAGCGCGAACACTATTACGGCGGAGTGTGACGCGTTCGTGCGTTGACGGGAGGGGGAGGCCCCGGACTTCCTGCGATAAGTGCGCTGCGCGGAACTTCTCTCCGGAAGTCCGGGGCCTCCCCGTCTGTGCGCGAGGGACGCTTACCGGGGAAGGGGAGAAGTGCGCGGCGCGGAGCTTCTCGCACAAGGCCCGGGGCCTCCCCGTCTGCGCACGAGATGCTTACCGGGGGAAGACATCATGTCGATTGTGTAAAGAAAAGGCCTGTTGGGGAATAAAGCGGGGTAATTGGACCAGACTGAAAACTTGGCGACGGACGGGGTTTGGGCCCTGACACGGGAAGACCCGTGCCACCGTCGGGAAAGGGCGTGACCACGCGCCGAAGCATTGGGGGAAGGAACCCATACATGAAGAGCATGACCAGAAGGAACTTTCTGACCGTCGCGGGCGCCCTTGCCGGCACCGCCGCGCTTGCGGGCTGCAACTCCGAGCCCAAGCAGAGCGATCAGAGCGACGAGAACGCAGACGCCGCCGACGAGACCATCGACGAGGGCGAGCTCGAGGCCGAGGTGGGCCTTGTTACCGAGGGCGCCATCACGTTTGCCGTCTCGCCCGACTATCCGCCCTTCGAGAACCTCGTGGACGGTGAGTACGTTGGTCTCGACATGGACCTTGGTCGTGCCATCGCCGAGCAGCTCGGTCTCGAGTGCGTCTACACCAACCTTGATTTTGACGGCATCGTCCCTGCTATCGCCGCCGGCGGCCAGGCTGACGCCGGCCTCTCCGGCATCTCCATCACGCCGGACCGCGAGGAGCAGGTCAACTTCTCCGAGCCCTACTACATTGACAACCAGGCCGTTGCCGTTCTCGCCTCCAACACCGACGTCACCGAGGACAACGCCGCCGAGGTGCTCAACACCGCCGAGATGACCATTGCTGTCCAGAGCGGCTCCACCGGCGCCGATTTTGCGGCAGAGAACTTCCCCAACGCCGAGCAGCTTGCGTTCCCGCAGTTCACGGACGCCTTCGCCGCCGTCTCCGCCGGCCAGGCCAACGCCGTCTGCGGCAACCTCGCCGTCGTCGAGCAGATGCTCGCGGGCGCCTACTCCGATCAGCACGTCGTTCTTACCTCCGCCACCGGCGAGGAGTACGCGATTGCCGTCAACAAGGACAACGCGGCCCTTCTCGACGCCATCAACGGCGCCATCGCCACGCTGCGCGACAACGGCACGCTCGACGAGCTCATTGCCACCAACATGGGCTAGGCCGCACGCGCACGCAACGTACGTCTGAGACAAGCATCGCTGCGGCCCCTTCCCGTATTCGGGGAGGGGCCGTCAGCGCATAAGAAGCGAGGAAAACGTGAACAATCTTTCGCCCTGCGCGCCGGCGCGGCATCGTGGCTCGGCGTCCCGCGCGCTTCTCGCCTTCATGGTGGTGCTGGTAGCCCTTCTGGGGATCGTTGCCATGCCCGCAGCACGGGCCGATGCAATGGAGGCCGTGAAGTGCACCGGCCGCCCCAACTCCGAGGACGACCCCACGGTCATCATGGGCGCCACGGAGTCGCGCATTACCTTTGAGGCTTCCATCGCCGAGGGGGAGGGCGTCTCGAGCCTCACGCTCCACATCCCCGATGGCACCTCCTTTGGGACCGACGACCTCGCGGTCACCCTGCTCACGGGCGACGACCTCATGACCAGAAACGAGCTCGACTACACCGAGAAGGTCGACGGTCAGGACCTCACGCTCGAGTTTGCCGAGCCCATCACCCAGGAGGGTCACCTCAACATCCTCGTCTACGACGTCTTCTTCCCTGCAGACGGCGGGGAGATGCAGCTTGAGGCCACCTACGGGTTGACGGACGGCACCGAGGCCTCCATCGAGGGCATCCCGTCCATCCCCGTTGAGGGCATCTCCTTCACTGAGTCCCTCTCCCAGTGGCTCGAGGATCAGTCGTGGGTCCAGGCGTGGAACTCCAACCGGTTCCTTCACCTGTTCTTTGACCCGGCTCTTCTCGTCACGAGCTTCCCGGTGGTGCTTACCGGCTTCTTCATGTCCATCTCCATTGTGGCCGTGGCCTTCCCGCTTGCCATTCCGATGGGCCTGCTGCTGGCGCTCATGCGCATCTCCAAGCTGCGCCTGCTGCGCGGCATTGCCACCACCTACGTGAACATCGTGCGCGGCACGCCGCTCTTCCTCCAGATTTACGTTGCCTTCTTCGGCCTGCCGCTTGCTGGCATTCAGATTCCCAACTTCGTTCTGGGCGTCACGGTCATGTGCATGAACTCGGGTGCCTACATGTGCGAGATCTTCCGTGCGGGCATCCTCTCCATCAGCAAGGGCCAGACCGAGGCCGCGCGCTCGCTCGGCATGAACGGCGCCCAGACCATGTTCTACGTTATCCTGCCGCAGATGTTCCGCATCGTGATTCCCAACCTCACGAGCGAGTTCATCGTGCTCTACAAGGACACCTCGCTGCTCGCGGCCGTGGGCATCATGGAGCTTGTCATGTACGCGCGCACCATCGTTGCCTCCACCGGCTCGATCACGCCCTATATTGTGGCAGCCCTGTTCTACCTGGTTATCACGCTGCCGCTCTCAAAGATCACGCGACACCTCGAGGATCGCGTGCGCGGACACCGCACCCGCAAGCACGCGGATGCGCCCGAGCTCGCCGCCGAGAAGGGAGCCTCCCATGAGTGACGCCGTTGTGAACGAGGCCGAGAAGAACGACGCCGCCGCGGCCACGGGTGACGAGCCCATCCTGCGCATCGTCGACCTCCACAAGAGCTTTGGCCAGACCGTGGTCCTGCGGGGCATCGACATCGACATCCACCGCGGCGAGGTCGTGGTCGTGCTCGGCCCCTCGGGTTCGGGCAAGTCCACGATGCTGCGCTGCCTGAATCGCCTCGAGGAGCCCACGAGCGGCAAGATCTTCTTCGAGAGCCAGGACATCACTGACCCCAAGACCGACGTCAACGACGTCCGCAAGCGCATGGGCATGGTGTTCCAGCAGTTCAACCTGTTCCCGCACCTGGACGCGCTGCACAACGTCATGCTCGCGCAGCGGAAGGTGCTGGGCCGCTCCGCCGAGGAGGCCGAGCGCGTGGCACGGGAGCAGCTCGCTCGCGTGGGCCTTGCCGAGCGCGCGGACTACTTCCCCGACGAGCTCTCCGGCGGTCAGCAGCAGCGCGTGGCGATCGCGCGCGCCCTTGCCATGGAGCCGCACGTCATGCTCTTCGACGAGGCCACGAGCGCACTGGACCCGGAGCTGGTGCGTGGCGTTCTCGACGTTATGCGCGAGCTTGCCGAGCAGGGCATGACCATGGTCGTTGTTACGCACGAGATGGGCTTTGCGCGCGACGTTGCCGACCGCGTGATCTTCATGGAGGGTGGCTACGTGGTCGAGGACGGTGCTCCCGAGCAGCTCTTTGAGCACCCCAAGAGCCCCCGCACCGCCGAGTTCCTCGGCTCGATCAACTAAACATGACAATGGTGACAGGGTAACTTGTCATCATTCATGACACTGGTGTCAGGGTAATTTGTCATCATTGACGAAAACCTGACGCCAGTGTTACGCCCGAGCACTTAGAGAGCAGGGCGTTGTGGTAATCTTTTGCAATACATGCGTCCTTACTTCAGGGGGTCAACCGGATGCATCACAAAAACATCCTGCTTGTCTCTGCAACCACGCGTCTGCACGACCGCATGCGCGAGCTCTCTCATGCCATCGACGTCTCCATCGCGCTTGCCAACGAGGAGACCTTCTCGCAGGCCGTCGGTTCCGGCCATGAGTTTGACCTCGTCATTCTTGACGGCGAGGGCATGAACCAGGACATCCTCAACGCCGTCGATTCCTTTGTGGCAGAAAACGGCTTCATCCCCATGCTGCTTGTGCAAGATCCAGACAAGCTGGCCACGCTGCACATGCCCACGCAGGGCACCAACGACTTCATCCTCTCCACTGCCGGCTCCGCGGAGTTTGAGCTGCGCTGCACGCTGCTGCTCTGGCCGGGAGAGGAAAGTGCGCCGGCCGACCTGGTTACGGTTGACAACATGACGATCAACCTCGCCACCTATCAGGTCTACATTGACGAGAAGCCCGTGGACCTCACGCTCATGGAGTACTCGCTGCTGTCCTTTTTGGCCACGCACCCCAGCCGCGCCTACTCGCGCGAGACGCTGCTGCATCGCGTGTGGGGCTTCGAGTATTGCGGCGGCACTCGCACCGTTGACGTGCACATCCGTCGTGTGCGCTCCAAGGTGGGCCCGCAGGTGGCAAGCCACATCGTTACCATCCGCGGCGTGGGCTACCTCTTCCGCATCTAGCGATATGCTTTCACATCTTTTGCGTTTGCGAATACGGCGTCCTGGCCAACAAGTGTCCAGGACGTCGTTTTCATATGCGCGTCCTGGGCGCCAACTCCGACTGGCCGAGGCGGTGTCCAGGCCCGCCTCTTCGGGAGCCGAGATGCGCGTCCGTGCGCAACGCGCCATCGACGTACGCCGAGAAGCACCGCGCGTGCACAGCGCACCACTGACGTACGCCGAGAAACACCGCTTGGTGTACCACGCCGGAGCTTTGATCGCCGAGAAATCCCACCCGGTGTATCACGTCGGGGCTTCCGTCGCCGAGAAATCCCACCCGGTGTACCACGCCGCAATTGGGAGTGCTGAGAAAAACCGAGGGGCGTACCACGTAGAAGCTGGAAGTGCCGAGAAAATCCGTGTGGTGTACCCCCTCGTCCCTTTGAGTGCCGTGGAATCTGGCTTTCTGTACCAGCCCCGATTGCCCTGATCGGCATGGCTGGGTACACTCGGTGGGTTTTCTCGGCTCGGTGGAGGCTTTGCTGGTACACCAGCCTGGGTTTCTCGGCATCTAAAGTCTTGACGTGGCGTACCTGGCAACAACGCTCAGCCTGCAACTGCCTGGGTTGGTACGCCCGGCGGTTTTCCTCGGCATTGAAGCGTGGCAGTTGGTACGACGGGCGGGTTTTCTCGGCATGGGCAGAATCGGCTCGGTACACAGGGCGGGGTCTCTCGGAATGGGCGGCACCGTTGCGGTGCGTCGGGCAGGGCTTTTCGGTGCCGGTGGGCCTGTCGCGGTGCGCTGGACAGGGTTTCTCGCTTTGAGCGCATGATGGTCGGTGCGCTGAGTGGCTTTTATCGGCGCGACTTCACCAGCCGGCTTGGTGCGGGACCCGCAATCCTGCTCCGCGGTTGTCCGGCGCGGTATTCTACTTTTCAGGAACCGGAAAGCAACGTGGCACGAGTGTGACGTTTGGGCAACGGGCGATTCTTGTCGCGCAACACGGGTACATTCGAGCTTGGAAGCAGAGGCAATGCCATGTGGCGGCACGCCATAGGGAGAGAGGATGCCATGAGCGATCTTAACGACTATCAGTATGGGACCAACGACCCCGTCCGTCCCAACGACTCCGGCCGCCCCGCCGATCCCGTCCGCCCCGACAACCCCGCTCATCCGGGCGACCACCTTTCTGAGCAGCCCACCGAGGTGAGCCCCGCCTCAACTTCCGAGACGTCCGACCTCAGCGCCCAAGGCGCCCCGGACTCGGCGTTTCGCTACACCCCCGAACCCTCCGATTCTTCCGAGCCTGCCGACGAGCCCGACGCAACCCAGACTACGGCGCGCCCCACAACCCAGACGCCTCCCATCCCGGGCGCGCACATAGCGCCGCACCCCGCCGAGCCAGAGCCTCCCGCCGCTCCTGACTACACGCAGCCTCGCAGCAAGAAGAGCCATCACGGCATGCACGCCGTTCTCGCGGGCCTTCTCGGCGGCGTGCTCGGCGCAGCTGCCCTCACGGGCATCCTTGTTGCAACGGGCGTGGTTGGCTCCTCGGGTAGCACGCGGGTGTCTAGCTCGGGCTCCAGCCAGGCAATCACAATTGACGCCGGTGATGACGCCACGATAGCCAATGCCGTTGCCGCAAAGGCGCTGCCCTCCGTTGTGACCGTCTACAGCACCTACGCCAACGGTGAGGGCATGGGCTCCGGCGTCATCTACGACACCAACGGCAACATCATCACCAACAACCACGTCATCGAGGACGCCACGAGCATCTCGGTGACCATGAACGGCCAGAGCTACAGCGCAAATCTCGTGGGCACCGACCCCTCAAGCGACCTCGCGGTCATCCACGCCGACTTTGGAGACGCTGAGGTCACGCCCATGGAGATCGGCAACTCCTCAGACTTGCAGGTCGGCGACTGGGTCATGTCCGTCGGCAGCCCGTTTGGCCTTGAGAACTCCGTCTCCCAGGGCATCGTCTCGGCCCTCTCGCGTAACACCCTCATGGAGGGCGCCTCTGGCAACACGCTCTACACCAACCTCATTCAGACCGACGCCACGATCAACCCAGGCAACTCCGGCGGCGCGCTCGTAAACGACCAGGGCCAGCTCGTGGGCATCTGCACGCTCTACTCCTCCGACACCGAGAGCTTTGCCGGCATTGGTTACGCCATCCCGAGCGACTACGCCGTGGAGGTTGCCGACAAGATCATCGCCGGCGAGACGGTTACCCACGCCTACATCGGACTCACCATGCAGACGGTGACCGCACAGAACGCGTTCCGCAACAACCTTGGGGTTGACCAGGGCGCCTACGTGGTCGAGGTTGCCGCCGACGGTCCCGCGGCAGAGGCGGGCATCCAGGTGGGTGACGTGATCACCGCTATCGGCGACGAGTCTATCGTCTCGGCAGACGGGGCAATTCTCGCCGTGCGCTCCCACAACATTGGCGAGACCGTCCCCGTGACCGTGATGCGCGGCACCGAGGAGATGACCTTTGACGTGACGCTCGGCTCCGATGAGTCCCTCCAGCAACAGCAGCAGGACCAGCAGAACCAGACCGTCAACGTCAACGGCCAGGACGTCTCGCTCGAGGACCTCATCAACCTCTACCAGCAGTATCAGCAGCAACAGCAGCAGATGAGCCCCTTCGGCGGCATGTAGTCTGAGAAGCGAGAAGAACGGCGACTCGGGCCCCGCGGCGCAGCGTACGGTTGCGCCGCGGGGCTTTTTGCGTCGCGGTCTCGCACAGGTAGACTACCGCTTACCGGCGATTTGCTGCCGTTTACGGTAAGCGTCGACCGACGGCCGAATGTGACACCCCCCTCCTTGATATGCCCCATACGCGTTGCTATCACTTTGCTGTCCGATTCCAGACCAAGCAAAGGAGGGATTTGTGAGCACGCATTGTTCGCATTTGGCAAGGCACAGAATTGAATATGCCCTGACCTGCATTTCATTTGCAGCGGCAGGGGCGGCCTTGGCGCTGTTTCCAGCGCTTGCCACCGAGGCGCACGCAGACCAGATAGCTGGTCTGACCGCGTCAGGCGCATCAGCCGACGGCCACGGCGCGGAGCTTGCCATAGACGGCAACCCGAGCACCTACTAGGTGAGCGGGCTTGCCATTGCCACGGACGGGTCGTCCCTGCCGGTGCGCTTCAAGGCGGAGTATCGCGTCATGGACGCCGAGGGGAACCCCACCGACGAGTTCAAGACCCTGGTTGACTACTCGAGCAGCACGAGCATGAAGGCCAACGTGATGGCGCGCCTCTCCAAGAGCGTGTTTACCGACCAGGTGCGCGTTACCTTCCTGAACGAGGGAGAGCTGGGCGTGAGCGACATCATGCTGTACAAGGCGGACGTGACCTCGTCGCTCGTCAGCCAAATCAGCTCCGTCCGCGACTACCTCGAGGGCCTTACCTACGGCGAGTTTGCGGGCAACTATTCCGAGTCCGCGCGCGACGCTCTTCTCGCCGTCCTTGACGAGGCGGACGCGGCCATCTCGGGCGGTCTCAACTCGCTTGAGGTTGCCGAGTGGTCGGCCAAGGTGAGCGACGCCACTTCGACGTTCTATCACGAGGGCTTTGTCTCGCTCGACCGCAACTCCCTCTATGTGGGCATCGATGATGCCGAGACGCTGGTCTCTGCGCTCGAGCAGCAGGGCCTCGAGAAGGTTGCCGCAACGCTCAAGGATGAGCTTGCCGCGGCTAAGCAGGTTGCCGAGTCCTATGGTGACGTTACCCAGGCAGACCTCGATTCGGCTGCCGAGAAGCTTGGTGCGGCGTGCGACGCGGCACTGGCATCCCTTGACGAGACCGATCGCTTTGAGGTGACGATTGCCCAGGTTGAGGAGCTTCTGGACGGCGCTGAGATTGGCGACTTTGACGGTCAGTATCCGCAAGCTGCGGCGGACAAGCTGAGCGCGGCCATCGAGTCCGCGCGTGCCGCATACGAGGCGGCGGGCGGTGACGCCGCGGCCGTTGACGCGGCGACCTCCGACCTTGCCGCGGCCAAGGACGAGTTCATGGCCTCCGTTATCAGAATCGACGCCTCCGTGCTTGAGCGGGAGCTCGCAAGGGCTGAGGGCCTGGACGAGTCCTCCTACGACAAGGACACATGGGCGGAGTTTGTGGCTGCACGCGATGCGGCTAAGGCAGTGGACACGAGCAAGATCTCCCAGGCCGACCTCGATGCCCTTGTCAGCGCCCTGGCCGAGAAGATCGACGCGCTGGAGAAGGCCCGTCTGGACAGAAGCGACCTGCTCTCCCTCATCGCGACCGCGCAGGGCAAGCAGGAGGGCGACTACACCGAGGACTCCTGGTCTGCCTTTGCGGAGGCCTACGAGCGGGCTCTTGAGGTGCGCGACGCGGTGTCTACCACGCAGGCCGAGGTTGACGAGGCTGCGCAGAACCTGCTGAAGGCAATGGACTCGCTTGTTGGGAAGAACCACGGCGGGACCGATGAGCCGGAGCCCGAGCCCGCCTCCGAGCAGGAGATGTACCGCCTGTACAACAGGTGGACCGGCGAGCACTTCTACACCGCGAGCTCCGAGGAGCGCGACGTCCTCGTGAGGGTCGGCTGGGCCTTCGAGGGAATCGGCTGGTACGCCCCCGATGAGGGCGACGAGGTCATGCGCCTCTACAACACCTACGTCGACGGCGGCGACCACCACTACACCCTGGACGCCCACGAGTACGAGGCCCTGCAGGGGCTCGGCTGGAGGGGCGAGGGCCGCTGCTGGTTCTCCGCCGACCCCGGCTCCGACGGCGCCGTGGAGATCTGGCGCCAGTACAACCCCCACGCCGAGACCGGCACCCACAACTACACGCCCGACCGCGCCGAGAACGACGCGCTCGTCGGGCTCGGCTGGGTGGCCGAGGGAATCGCCTGGTACGGCGTGACCCCCGCCGACAAGTAGGCCTGCAGGGCCAACCCCCTGACCGACCCCCAGGGGCCGTCGGGCGTCAGCCCGGCGGCCCCCTTCCGTCTCGCGCTCTTCTCGCCGGCCCTTCTCGCTGGGCGTTCCCAAAAGTGGCGCTGTGGCGCGAATCGAGGAGGTTTCACGTGCCACAGCTTCGTTTTTGGGGACATTCCGTGCCACAGCTCGACTTTCGGGAACACCCAGGAACGCGTTCCCAAAAGTGGCGCTGTGGCACCGACCGAGGGGGTCTCGCGTGCCACGGCTCCGCTTTCGGGGACATTTTGCGACACAGCTTCGTTTTCGGGGACGCGCCCCCGATCGTCTCGGCTGTGTATCCCGCGCCTCCGCCCCGCTGCTGTTGGTGACCGGATATACGGTTACCAACAGACCTCCAGCTCCGTTCTTCTCCCTGTCCGACTTCGTTGGTGACCGGATTTCCTGTCACCAATAGAGCGCTGAATCCGTTCTTCTCGTCGTCCGCACCTGTTGGTGGTCGGGTTTCCGGTTGGCGGCGGCTCGCGCGTTTAAAATGGCTAGATCAAAAAAGCCGCTGGTGGATGAGGTGAAGAGGGACAGCCAATTTTGTCCGGGGAGTGCGCTACCCTAGGGGCAAGGGAAACGGAGGATGCCATGGCCGAGATCAGGTGCCCACACTGTGGGGAAATCTTTCAGGTTGACGAGTCTGAGTACGCGCAGATCGTGCGGCAAGTGCGCGACGCAGAATTTGACAAGGAGATAGCCTCGCGCGTTGAGCTTATGCGCCAGTCGCGCGAGAGCGAGGTCTCAGCGGCAGTCGCTCAGGCAGAGCGTAAGCTGCAGGATGCCGCTGCCCGCGAGCGTGAGGAGCTCCAGGCAAAGCTCGCGGCGGCACAAAACAGCGCTCGTGATGCCATCGCCGAGAAGGACGCCGAGCTCGCCCAGCTGCGCTCTCAGGTTGAGAAGGGCGCGGAGTCGGTGGAGCTTGCGCGGGTCACTGCCGAGAAGGCCCTTGAGCACGCTCTTGCCGAGAAGGACAAGAAGATTGCCGAGAAGGACCGCGCCCTCGCCGAGCGCGATCGCGCCCTTCTGGAGGCTGCCGCCGAAAAGGAGCAGCAGCTCGCCGAGAAGGACCGGGTCCTCGCCGAGGCCACCGCAAGGAGCGAGCGCGCCCTCGCCGAGGCTGCCGCCGAACGCGACCGCGCGCTCCTGGAAGCCACCGCCGAGCGCGACCGCGCCCTCGCCGCCGCAGCCGCCGAGCGCGACCGAGCCCTTGCCGAGGCCGCGACAAAGGGCGAGCGTGCCCTCGCGGAGTCCAAGGCGCGCATCGCGGAGCTTGAAGCCCAGGTCAAGGCCCGTGAGGAATCCTTTGCAACCGAGAAGGCCCTTGCCGTCACCGAGGCAACAAGCAGACAGGACCAGCGCATCGTTGAGCTTGAGGGCCAGGTGAGCGCTGCCAAGCTCGAGCGCGACCAGGTGGAGGCCTCCCTCAAGCAGCAGCTCGTCGAGCAGGCCAACTACAAGGACCAGACCATCCGCGAGCGCGAGGACGAGCTCGAGCGCCTTCGCAACCAGAGGGCCCGCCTCTCAACCAAGCTCATTGGGGAGACCCTTGAGCAGCACTGCGAGATGGAGTTCAATCGCTGGCGCAGCCTGGGATTTCGTGCCGCGGAGTTCCACAAGGACAATGACGTCGTGGACGGCTCCAAGGGCGATTACGTCTTCCGTGAGGTGGACGAGGACGGCGTCGAGGTCGTCTCCATCATGTTTGAGATGAAAAACGAGGAAGACGCCTCGGCGGCGCGCAGCCGGCACAAGAACTCCGACTTCTTCAAGAAGCTCGATCAGGACCGTCGCAACAAGAGGTGCGAGTATGCCGTGCTCGTCTCGTTGCTCGAGCCGGAGAGCGAGCTCTACAACGCGGGCATCGTGGACGTCTCCTATGAGTACGAGAAGATGTACGTCATCCGCCCCCAGTTCTTCATCCCCATGATCACGCTGCTGAGAAACGCCGCGGAGAACGCCCACGGCTATCGTCGCGAGCTCGCTGAGATCAGGCAGCAGAACATCGACATCACGCACTTCGAAGACGCGCTCGAAAAGTTCAAGGACGGCTTTGGCAAGAACTACACCACGGCGAGCCGCAAGTTTGATGCTGCAATCAAGGACATCGACAAGGCAATAGCCGATCTCCAGCGCGTCAAGGAGAGCCTCACCTCCTCGGAGAACCAGCTGCGCCTTGCCAACAAGAAGGCCGAGGAGCTCACCATCCGCAAGCTCACGTGGAAAAACCCCACGATGCGCGAGAAGTTCCAGGAGGCGCGAGAAGCGCGGGCGCTTGAGGGCAAGGCCGAGGGGCCTGACGAGGAGTCCATCGAGCTCGATGAGGAGCCGATTGACCCTGACGAGGAGCCCATCGAGCCCGACGGCGTGGAGTAGGCTCGGGACCGTTCCCCGCACCCGAGAAATCGGCGAGCGGAGAATTGCTATGCTGGTCTCTTGTCTATGGTTCGAAGAACGGGGGAGACATGGTCAAGATACTGGTACTCGTTCGTCATGGAGCTCCGGAGGCAAGCTCGCCCACCGGAGCAGATATGGACCGCAGGCTCACGTCCTCGGGGGCTCGTGCCCTGAGGGTTGCGTATCCGCGCACATTTGCGCTTCTCGGTGACGACGTTCGTCCCGCGGTCTGGAGTAGCCCCGCCGTTCGCGCGCTTGAGACCGCAGAGATCGTTGCCGCCGCGGCTGGCACGGAGGACATCGAGGTCCATCAGTCCCTCTACGCCCAGGACGTCTCGGCGTTTTTCTCGGAGCTCAAGGCCGCAGACGCCCTCTGCGTCATCGCGGTCGGGCACGCCCCGTTTGTCGACCAGCTCGCAGGGCGCCTGCTCGGCACGTGTCCCCCGTTTGGCAAGGGAACCGCCGTGGCCATCGACCTTCTTGAGGTTCCCATCGGTCGCGGCGTCCTGCGCTGGTTTGTGGCCGGGCCAGAGGTTGCCTCGTGGGAGGAGCTTGCGCTCGTCGAGCGGGGCCTTTCGGGCGCAACCTCCGACCTCGTGTCCTGCGCCGATGCGTTTCTCGCCAATTCGGACGACTCGAAGGCACTCCTGGACTTCAGGGTCTCCCTGCGCCGCGTGCGTTCCCTGCTGCAGTTTTTGGAGCCCTGGCAGTCCAAGAAGCAGAACCGCCGCTGCGAGCACACGCTCAAGGAGCTTCAGGTTGCGTCTGCGCATCTGAGGGCCCTCGACATTCTCTCCGAGACCGTGGACGGCCTCGTGGAGAGCGGTGAGCTTGGCGAGAACAGCCTCCTTCCGATGGCCTGCGCCAAGGAGCGCGCTCTCGAGTGCTCCTCGTTTGTCACGCACATGCGCAAGCAGCACTCGCTCAAGGAGCTCAAGGGGCTCGCGCGCGACCTCGGGCAGCTGAGCTGGAAGTCAAAGGTGGCGGAGCGCGGGCTCAGCTCACAGGACTTCAAAGAGCGCTTTGACCAGCTCTTCAATGAGGTCGACGAGGACCTCTTTGGCCTTGACCTGCGCGATGGCGACGCCGTTTACGTGGCGCGCCGCGACGCAAAGGAGATGCACTACGTCGCCGAGCGTCTTGGGGACGTTCTTGGCGCCGAGCGCGCGCAGATGAGCGAGGCGCTTGACGAGATTCAGCGCGAGCTTGGGGCCCTTTCGGACGCGCGCAGCAACAAGCAGCTTGCGGACGAGTGCTCCAAGAGCCCGCGCTTCCGCGGCGTGCGCGCTGACCTGGGCGTCGTTGCGCGCGACCAGGCCGAGGTGGTCTCTGCCATCACCTCTGGCCTCGAGCGCCGCGAGGCGGACGCCCGCCCCGAGAAGGCCACAAAGAAGTCGGCACTGGAGCTTGAGCAGAAGTCCAAGGCAAAGAAGAAGGAATCCAAGGACAAGAAGAAATACAAGAAGACAAAGGCTGCGCCAAAGGAGACGGAGTCGGGAAGCGAGGAGCCTCAGGCTGAGGCCACCTCACCGGAGACGTCGGCCGAGTCGCAGCCACAGGATTAGGAGGACGTTCGCGTGAGCGAGAAGGACGGTGGGTGGCGCATCGAGCGTGACTCGATGGGCGAGATGCGCGTGCCGGCAAATGCGCTCTGGGGCGCGCAGACCGAGCGCAGCCACGAGAACTTTCCCATTGGCACCGAGCGCATGCCCGAGGAGATCGTACACGCGTTTGCGCTGGTGAAGAAGGCTGCGGCGCGTGCCAACTGCACGCTGGGGCGCCTTGCGCCCGAGGCGCGCGACCTCATCTGCGCCGCTGCTGACGAGGTGCTTGCCGGCCAGCATGACAATGACTTTCCGCTCGTGGTGTGGCAGACGGGCTCCGGCACGCAGTCAAACATGAACATGAACGAGGTTCTTGCCAACCGTGCAAACCAGCTTGCCGCCAAGAAGGGCGTGGCGCTGGAGAAGCCCCTTCACCCCAACGACTCGATCAACATGAGCCAGTCGTCCAACGACACCTTCCCCACAGCCATGCACGTGGCCGCCGCGCTGGCGGTGACAGAGCGCCTGCTGCCCGCAATCGACCGGCTCGTGGACACGCTGCGCCGCCTTGAGGCGGAAAACGAGGGCGTGGTCAAGAGCGGTCGCACGCACCTGCAGGATGCCGTGCCCATCTCCTTCTCTCAGGAGATCTCTGGCTGGCGCGGTCTTCTCGAGAGCTCGCGCGAGGAGCTTCTTGCCGCGATGCCGGGCCTTTATCGCCTGGCCCTGGGCGGCACGGCCGTGGGCACGGGCCTCAACGCCCCGGCGGGCTTTGACGAGGAGGTGGCCGCGGAGCTGACCAGCCTCACGGGCCTGCCCTTTGAGACCGATCCCAACAAGTTCCGCGCGCTTACCGGCAAGGATGCGCTCGTGTTCTCCCACGGCGCCGTGAAGGGGCTCGCTGCCAACATGATGAAGATCGCCAACGATGTTCGATGGCTCGCGAGCGGTCCGCGCCTCGGCTTGGGCGAGATCACGATTCCGGCCAACGAGCCGGGCAGCTCCATCATGCCGGGCAAGGTCAACCCCACCCAGTGCGAGGCCGTTACCATGGTGGCCGTTCAGGTCATGGGCAACGACGCCGCGATTGGCATGGCAGCCTCCCAGGGCAACTTTGAGCTTAACGTCTTCATGCCTGTGATTGCCTACAACTACCTGCAGTCCGTGCGACTGCTTGCGGACGCGATCGTCTCCTTTGACGAGCGCTGCGCCTCGGGCATCACGGCCAACCGCGAGAAGATGGACGAGAACCTCCACCGCTCGCTCATGCTGGTGACGAGCCTCAACCCCTACATCGGCTACGACAACGCCGCCCGCGTGGCGAAGAAGGCCTTTGCGGAGGGAACGTCTCTCAAGAAGGCCTGCGTGGAGCTGGGGCTCCTTACTCCGGAGCGCTTTGACGAGGTCTTCCACCCCGAGCAGATGGTGTAGCGGCCGGTGCGTTCTTCTCGCCGACCTCACCTTGCCTCCATCCTGCTCCGACCTTGCCTCCACCTGACTTGAGTGGGCACAACTTTGAAACCAGTCGTGCCCACTTAAGTCCGCTGCCGAGAAGAACCGCAGGTCGTAAGTGCCCACACAAGCAACCTGATGGCCGATGGTTTGATTTTTGTGCCCACTCACTCTGCGCCCGCTCAGGCCGTGGCTACCCCAGATGCGCCCACTCAAGCCGCGACTGCCCGAGTGGCGCCTGGGGTATCATGGGTGAACCCAAAAGAAAGGATTATCATGGCAGACCAGACCATCGCGACCCGCTGCGTCCAGGCCGGCTACACGCCCGGCGACGGCGAGCCGCGCCAGATTCCCATCGTTCAGTCCACCACCTTCAAGTACGCCACGTCCGAGCACATGGGCCAGCTCTTTGACCTGGAGGCCGAGGGCTACTTCTACACGCGCCTCCAGAACCCCACCAACGACGCCGTGGCGGCCAAGATCTGCGCGCTCGAGGGCGGCGCTGCGGCCATGCTCACGAGCTCTGGCCAGGCGGCCAACTTCTTCGCGCTCTTCAACATCTGCGAGGCGGGCAGCCACATTGTGGCGAGCTCGGCCATCTACGGTGGTACGTACAACCTCATCGCGCACACCATGGCCAAGATGGGCGTCGAGTCCACGTTTGTCTCGCCCGAGTGCAGCGAGGAGGAGCTCGCGGCGGCCTTCCGCCCCAATACGCGCGCCGTCTTTGGCGAGACGATTGCCAACCCCGCGCTTGACGTTCTGGACATCGAGCGCTTTGCCAAGGCGGCCCACGACCACGGTGTGCCGCTGATCGTGGACAACACCTTCCCCACGCCGGTCTTCTGCCGCCCCATCGAGTGGGGCGCGGACATCGTGATCCACTCCACCACCAAGTACATGGACGGCCACGGCGTGGGCGTGGGCGGTGCCATCGTGGACTCCGGCAACTTTGACTGGATGGCGCACGCGGACAAGTTCCCCGGCCTCACCACCCCGGACGAGTCCTACCACGGCATCGTCTACGCCGAGAAGTTCGGTCAGGCCGGCGCCTTCATCACCAAGGCCACCTCGCAGCTCATGCGCGACCTCGGCTCCATCCAGAGCCCGCAGAACGCGTTCTACCTCAACATGGGCCTCGAGAGCCTGCACGTGCGCATGCCGCAGCACTTCAAGAACGGCCTTGCCGTGGCTGAGTTCCTCGAGGGCTCCGATAAGGTGACTTCGGTGCGCTTCCCGCACCTGCCGAGCGATCCTTACTACACGCTCGCCCAGAAGTACCTGCCCGAGGGTGGCTCCGGCGTGGTCTCCTTTGAGCTTGCCGGCGGTCGCGCGGCTGCCGAGAAGTTCATGGCCGCCCTGCGTCTTGCCGCCATCGAGACGCACGTGGCCGACGCCCGCACCTGCTGCCTGCACCCGGCCTCCGCGACGCACCGCCAGATGAACGACGAGGAGCTGGCCGCCGCCGGCGTGAGCCCGGACCTCGTCCGCTTCAGCTGCGGCCTGGAGGACAGCCGCGACCTCATCGCCGACATCGCCCAGGCGCTGGAGCAGGTTTGACCATTTCCATTTGAAAGGAGAGCGGCAGAGTGCCCCTCATCATCCCCAAAACATTGCCCGCCTACGGGGTGCTGGGCAGCGAGAACGTGTTCGTGATGCACAAGCGCCGGGCCCGCACCCAGCACATCCGGCCGCTGCGCATCGTGGCGCTGAACCTGATGCCCACCAAAATAGCCACCGAGACCCAGCTGGCGCGCCTGCTGGCCAACAGCCCGCTGCAGGTGCAGCTGACCTTGCTGCACACCGCCAGCCACGCCGCCAGCCATGTGCCCGGCGGGCATATGGAGGCTTTTTACAAGACCTTTGACGAGATACGCGGCGAACGGTTCGACGGCATGATCATCACCGGCGCGCCG
>CASEVE010000024.1 GCA_949291295.1 uncultured Olsenella sp. | reverse complement strand
TTGATCTTCGTGAAACCTGTCCCAGAATCTCTGAGCGAAATAACCCGTCCCCAATTAGCAGAGTCTCCGGGCGGGATGGCCCGTCCCCAGTTTGCAGCCGCCCTCTAGGCAAGCAGCCACGAGTGGGCAAAGAACTCGACCGTGGGCTCGGTCACGGTGATGCCACCGTCAAACATGAGAGAGACGCTGTCGGCCACCGACCGGACAAACCCAAGGTCGTGCGTGGCGACAAGAACGGTGGCGCCATCGTCGCGCGCGACGGCGACGCGCCGTGCAAGGCGCTCCCGAGACGCGAGGTCAAGCCCCTTTGTCGGCTCGTCGAGCAAAAGGAGCCTCGGACGCGCAAGGAGCAGCTTCTCGAGCGCCAGAAGCTGCTGCTGGCCGCCCGAGAGGTCATAGGGATGGCGCGCCGCGGCATCGGAAAGCCCCAGCTCAGCAAGGGCGGACTCCACCTCGGCCGCTCCGTAGCCAACGGCACTCGACCACTCCGCAAGCTCGTCGCGCACCGTCTCGTGGGCAAGAAGGGCCTTTGGGTCCTGCGGGAGCAGCGCCTGGCTCCCGGCGGCCTGGTTGCGCACGCGACCTCGCTGCGGCCGCTCCACCCCGGCGAGCACCGAGAGCAGCGTGGACTTGCCGCACCCGTTTGATCCCACGAGCGCGCGCACCTCCCCGCTCCCAACCTCGAGGTCGAGCCCGCGGAGCACCCAGCGCCCATCGCGCCCGTAGCGCTGCCAGAGATCGCGCGCGCTCAGGAGCGCGCCTCCCGGAAAGGCCGTGCGAGCAAGCGCCGGCAGCCTCTCGGGACGGGACAGATCCTTAAGAGACACCGGGAGCACGCGCGCGCCCTCAAGCATAAACGCGCAGGTCGCATAGTCCGTCATCGTCGCTGGAGCGTGCGTTGCCACCACCACGGTGATGCCCAGCTCACGGTTGGCCCGGAAGAGCAGGGAGAGGAAGTTCTTCTCGGCAAGGGGGTCGAGCATGCTCGTTGGCTCGTCAAGCAGGAGCAGGCGGGGGCGCATGGCAAGCGTCGCGGCAAGGGCGAGCACCTGGCGCTGACCACCCGAAAGCTCGGCCGTGCGAGAGCGAAACCAGGGCTCGATGCCCAGAAAGCCGCAGGTCTCGGCCACGCGACGGCGCATCTCCGGCTCTGGCACACCAAGGTTCTCAAGGCCAAAGGCCATCTCGTGCCACACCGTGTCGCAGACTACCTGGGCGTCAGGATTCTGAAAAACGTAGCCCACCGTACGCGCCGAAAGAGGCGGATCGAGCGTGCGGACCTCCCGGCCAAACGCACGCACGGCGCCCGCAAGCTCCCCGGATGGCGCAATTTCTGGCTTGGCCAGACGCAAAAGCGTTGACTTACCCGAGCCCGTAGCCCCAACGAGCAGGGCAAACGCGCCTTCGGGCACCTCGAGCGAGACATCGCTCAAAACCGGCGCCGTAGCTCCACCGTACGAGAAGCTCACGTGCTCAAACTCAAGCGCACTCATCGATGCCTCCCCTCCCCACTGCCAAAAGACACGGAAGCGCGGCGAGAAGGGCAAAGGGCGCATACGACCACCATGGTGCCAGACCCTCCATCCTGGGGTAGAAGCGCCAGCTCTCGCACACCGCCCACGCACACGCCGCGCACAGGGCGAGAAGCGCCGCGATCCCCGCAAGCGCCGCCACGTCGCGCGCCCGCAGGCGCTCCGGCCGATACTGCGTCCGCGGCGCTCCGGACTCCCAGCCGCGCGCCCGCATGGCGTCCGCGCGCTCCACGGAGTCCTCGAGCGACCACGTGAGCAGCATCGTCGACGTACGCACGAGCTCGTCTCTCAGGCTGGGGCGCGACCCCGCCGCCGTGCACGCCGCAAGCGCCGAGCGCACCGTGCGCGCCCGCCCCAGCAGCTGCGGCACGAGCTGCGACGTCATGCTCGCCACAAGCGGCACCGCCCGGGCGCGGCGCCCGGCGAGCGCGAGCAGCCTATCCTGCGTGAGCACCGCGGCAGCACCCTCAAACCACAGCACCACCGTCACCATGAGCGCGCCCATCGTGGCCCCGTAGGCAAGACTCTCCAGATAGACGCTGCGCGGCCCCAGCTTGAAGAGGAGCGTGGAGCCAGACGCCGAGAAGAGCGGATTGAGCACGCACACGAGCGCGAGCAGCGGCAGCTGCCAGACGAGCCCGCGCGCCGTGGCGGCGGCCCCGCGCACAAGAAGCGAGAACGAGAGCGCACCCACAAGCGAGATGCCCACGTAGACGGGGTGGACCGCCAGCATCGAGAGCGCGGCCACCCCCGCAAAGAGAGCTGCGGGGACGGCCGCATGAAGGGCATCGAAGGCTATGGAGCGCCGGCGCGCCACGCTTTTCTCGCCGGCTACTCGGTGAACTCTGTCACATAGATCCAGGTGACAACGTCGCCGTCCGCGAGCTGGTACTCTGAGCAGCCGACCTCGGCCATCTCGCCGTTGACCTCGAACATCCAGCCGCTCATGTCGCCAAAGTCACCGGCGGCAAGACCGTTGATGCCAGCCACGTACATGCCGTAGTCGGAGTCTGACGCGTTGACGTCGTCGATCGCGGCGACAAGCGCATCGTAGGCCGTGGAGCCCTCGTCGAGCTCAACGTCCTGGCTCGTGAGCTCCCCCTCGCCAGCCGTGGCGTCAATCTCCACGGTGACGGCGATCTGCGGCTCGTCCTGCGTCGTCGCCTCCTGCTCCGCCGCGGGCGTGCCTCCGCAGGCGCACACGCTCAGCGCCAGGGCGCACGCCGCAACGCCACCGGCAAGGCGCGCGAGAAACGTTCTTCTCGACATGTTCTTCTTGGTCATGACAGCCTCACTCTCCCCCATAAAACTGGGTGTCGGGAGGGCAAGGCAAACGCGACGGGCGAGCGCCCGCCGCACCTGACACAGCCGTGTGCTGATCCGGAGTCAAACCGGAGCCGTTTTCAACATGACCTCGCAGCTGATTGAGCCGTGCCCTCTATTCACATGGAGTCCCCAGTGTAGCAGGTCGCGCCCGCGGCCGCCCAAGGGGCAAACCCTTCTGGCGGCGTCAAGGGTTGCGTGGATGCCGTGTCCTTTGCTCGGCGGCGAGAAATGCGGGTAAACAACTTGCATTTACCCTCCTCCCCGTCCCATAAAGCGAGGTCACCATGCACAGACGCGTACACGTTGTCACAGCCACTCTTATTGCCCTGTTCCTTGCGGTCTTTGTAGGCGCGGTGGGTGTGGCAGGCGCACAGGCCGAAACGCTCGAGAAGCTCGCGGACCCCAGTACCTCCAACAGCTGGACCGACCTCTTTGGCGCAAATGACGGACCGCTCTCCTACTCCACCGAGGAGGCCGGCCGCATATGGGTGGACAAGTCCGTCTTTGCAAGTTCAGACGATGCCCGCGCCGCCGGGCTGCCCGTCAAAGACGAGGTGGGGTCGCACGACTTTCTTGTGGGCCTCTCCGCGCTCTCCTCCGCCGTCTCCGAGCGCGAGGAGGGCGGCCCCGCGCATGACGTCGTGCTTGTGGTGAGCACAAACCGGCTGCTGCAGGACATCACCTACGGAGGGCGTCCGCAGGCGGAATATCTCGCGGACGCCCTCAACGACGCCATCGCGCGCCTCATGGCGGAAAACGATGGGACCCAGACACCCACGCGCGTTGGCGTTGTTGGCTACGACTCAAAGGTCACGACCCTCATGCCGCTCGACGTCTGGCAGCCCAACGACGAGGGCAGCTACGTGAGCTACGCCAACGGCACGATCAGCGCCGTGGGCAGCTCGGCAAGCGGGGCAAAGGCGGGGTCCGCCACCCTCGGCAGCGGATCGTACCTGCAGCTTGCCACGCACGTCGCTGGGGACGCGCTCGTCTCGGCCGCAGGTGATGCCGGCTCCGAGCAGCGCGTTCCCGTGCTCTTGCTCATGGGCCGCGAGTCTCCGGTCATGGCGAGCACCAACCTCACGAATCCCGTGACCTACGTTGGGAGCCCCACGGACTTTCTCGGCCAGCTCCCCAACAGCCGCGAGAACGGCTTTGGAACCGATGCTCTTCTCGCCACGCTCCTCTCGATGAGGTATGAGGCCGCAAGGATCGAGGTCGCCTGGGGAGACGAGCGCCCGCTCACGCTCTTCACAACGGGCCTGGACACGAGCGAGACGGCCGCCTACCTGCTGGAGACTGCCCACGAGCAGGCGCACCACCCCCTGCCGGGAACCGGAGCGGCGTACGGGACCGACCTTCGCGACAACCTCGACGACGCCGCGCGGGCGTTTGCCGAGGCCTCTTCCTCCGGCGAGAAGAGCGTGACGCTGCACCTCTTTGGATCGTCCCTCACGGGCCTAGTGGCCAAAGACGTGACCTTCCCGACCATACCCGGGCTCCTCTCTGAGGCGGACGGCTATGAGATCACGCCCGTGGACGACTACCTCTCGTCACGCAGCGCGGCGGCGCTCTCCTGGGCGCTTGGAACCGTGGTCGATCGCTCGCTGGGAATCGTCTATACCGCTCCCGCATCTGGAGGCCCCGGAGACGATCGGCCGGGCGGCAGCCGCGTCACCGTGTCCGACCAGCTGGGGGCGGGCATGGAGGTCAGTCGCGTGAGCGGCATCGTGTACGGGGACACGCTGCTTGACGGGGCGCTTGCCGCACAGGCCGTTGAGATTAGCCTGGATGATCCGGGGCACGTGGAGGCAACGCATGAGTTTGGCTACCTCGTCGAGTCGATGAACTCGCGCTACAACCTGGGGTACTCCGTCTACGACCTCTTCTACGACGCGCTGCAGGACGCTCAGTTCTCCTATGCGGGGCCGGACAGCTTCTCCAACAGGGCATCGTGGTACGTGAACGACGCACACGAGATGGTGCCGATGGACGGGCGCCCGTACGCCTTTGCAACGCAGGCCGAGGTTGATGCGGTTGCCGACGGGCACTGGCAGCAACGGGCGAGCGAGGAGGTGCGCTCGCGGATCGAGGCGGCGCAGGCGGCGGGCGCCACGGCCACGTGCGAGACGTACTACTACATTGGCAACCTGCCAAATCAGTACACCGGCGGCGACGTGACGCTCTACGACTTTGTGGTGATGGTTGAGACGCGGCTGGACACCGGAAGGCAGACGCTTCTGCTCTCGGTGCCCGTCGAGGCGGTGCCGGCGAGAAGGGCGAGCGTGACCGTTGCCGCAAGCGGATCTGCAACCATGGCGCTCGACGGTGGAATGGACGTAAAGCCGCTGCGGCTGGCCTACGAGGTCACGCCCACGCCGGACGTGGAGGAGCTTCTTGAGAGAGTCGAGGCAGGCAAGGACGTGAGCAGAGAGGAGCTTGAGGGCGCGCTCGGTGAGAGCGTGGGCCAGGTGGAAGGCAGAGACGCCATCTTTGCGAGTGCGTTTTCCGGGTCCGGCGACGCCGCCGAGGCGGGCGCCCTTGCCGCGGCATGGGCGGCGCAGACCAACTCGCTCTACGCGTTCTCTCGCGACACGCCCCTCTTCGTGCGTGCAGGAAGCGGCTATGAGCCGCTGAGCACCCTGCCCGCAAGCGGCCAGACGTACTACTACGAGCGGACCATCTATACCGCGAGCTTCCCTGCCGCCGACGCCGTTGTGCCCGCGCATGCCGAGAAGGTCATGGTCCCCTTTACCGTGGCGCTGGCGCCAGAGCAGATTGACGCGTTCTTCTCGCTTGAGGACGGAACATGCGTGGCGCGGGCGGGCACGCCCAAATTCGCGGGAACAACTGAGCTGGCAGCAACGACAAAGGACGCTAACGTCACGCAGAGCGCCCCCTATGCAAAGAAATCGTCGATAGCCGAGGTCACAGATGGTGCCATCAGGCTGGAGGCCATGCTCGGCAACAACGGGGCGCTTGTGCTGCCGGCGCGCACGGACGAGGAGCCCGTGCCCGAGCCCACGCCAGATCCAGAGCCAGATCCTGAGCCGACGCCAGATCCCGATCCCGAGCCCACACCGGACCCGGAGCCGGAGCCGGACCCCGAGCCGGAGCCTGAGCCGGAACCGGACCCCGAACCAGATCCTGAGCCAACGCCGGACCCCGAGCCGGAGCCTGAGCCAACGCCGGACCCAAATCCGGAGCCAGTGCCCACACCGGACCCAGAACCCACGCCCGAGCCGGAGCCCACACCGAACCCGGAGCCCACGCCGGAACCCGAGCCCGAGCCAGTGCCCGAGCCCACACCGGAGCCCACGCCCGAGGCAAAGCCGCAGCCAGTACCTGACTCCAAGCCCGGCACCACACCAAACACACAGGGGTCCGCTGCCGACAAAACACCGGAAACCGAGGTGGTGACAGAAACAATCCCCAGCTCAGGAGATGTGCTCCTCACCTCAGACGCAATCGTCGTCATTATGGGAGCCGGTATGGCGATTGTGGCCTACGTCAGAAGCCGCCGCTGACCGCAGAAGGGACAACCTCGCACAACGCGCAGTTTGGGCAACTTTTCGCCCTGATTGTGCGGGATGCGCGAGGTTTCCCTTTCCCAGCGCGGCTCTCGCAGTTATGAAATCGCTTTGGAGTCGGTCCCCGGCTCAGATAGTCCGAAATCGGCCCATGGAATACTCAAAGAGGTATCCCCGATCCGGAAAGGGCCGTCGTGCTTCTTAACCTCATCATCATTGCAATCGGATTCGCCCTGCTCATCTTTGGTGCCAACTGGCTCGTGGAGGGCTCGTGCAACATCGCTGCGCGTCTTGGCGTCCCGGAGCGTGTGGCGGGTCTCACCATCGTGGCCATCGGCACCTCCCTGCCCGAGCTCGTCGTGAGCGTGACCTCGGCGGTTGCCGGCCACGCCGACATGGCCTTTGGCAACGTCATGGGCAGCTGCCTTGCCAACCTCCTGCTCATCCTCGGCCTCTCCGCCGTGATCGCGCCGGTCACGCTCTCGCGCAGCACACAGCGCTTTGAGATTCCCGTGAGCGTGGCAGCCTGCGCCCTTCTCGCCCTGCTCGCCAACACCGACGGCCAGGTCACCATGATTGAAGGCGTCATACTGCTCGCTGCGTTTGCCGCGTTTGTGATTCGAACCGTTGTCGTTGGCCTCAAGGAGGGCGCGGGCGAGAAGACCGCTCAGGACGCCGAGCTCGAGGCTGAGTTTGAGGCAGAGGGCAGGGGCTCAAACCTCATCCGAGACGCCCTCTTCATTGTGGCGGGCATCGCCATGCTCAAGTTTGGCGCGGACTTTGTCGTGGACAACTCCGTGAGCATCGCGAGCGCCCTAGGCATCTCGGAGCGCATCATCGGCATCACCGTGGTGGCACTCGGAACCTGTCTGCCCGAGCTCGTCACGAGCGTGGTCGCCGCCTTCCGCGGCAACTCTGACATCGCCGTCGGCAACGTCGTGGGGTCTAACATCTCCAACCTGCTGCTCGTGATGGGCGGGCCAGCGCTCTTCTCAAACATTGCCTATGACCCGGTCTACAACGTTGACCTGGCGCTTCTTGCGATCTTCTCCGTAGTGCTCGTGGGCTTTGCCTTTATCGGCCGCCGCCACGAGATGAGCCGCGCCAACGGCGTCGTCTTTGTGGTGCTCTATGCGGCCTACATCGCCACGTCCGTGCTGCGCTAGCGTGGCTTGACGCCTACGCGCCAAACCCCGCCTCGAGCTCGCGGATGCGCTCATAGAGCCAACGGTTGGTGGGGACGAGAAGCCCGTGCTTCTTTGCCAGCCGGACGATGGTGCCGGAGAACTCCTCGACCTCGGTGGGCTTTCTGTTGATGCGGTCCTGTGCCATGGATGGCATGCCCTCCGGGTCGAGCGAAGCCGTGAGCGCCGCCATCTGCGCGAGGTCCGCCTCCGTAACGTCGACGCCCTCGGCGCGCGCCACCGCGAGCGCCTCGCGCATGGCGGCCACAAAGCAGCGGTTCTGCTCGCTGCCGGGCTCGCTCGCAGATCCGTAGGTGCCACCGTAGACCATGCAGACCTGGTTGATGCCCACGTTGAGCATGAGCTTGGTCCACATGCGGTGGCGGATGTCCGCCTCCACCACATGCGGGATGCCGGCGCGCGCATAGAAGTTGGCAATGTCCTGCGCCACACCCGCCGCCGTGCCCGATGCCGCGCCAAAGCGAATCTCACCGGGGTGGCTGTAGGTCATGTCGGTGCCAATGAACACGGCGTCCATGCCCTGCGCCACCGAGAGCACCGTGCGCTCCCAGCCAAAGCGCTCGGCGATGCGCTCCTCGCTCGTCACGCCATTGACCAGCGACGCGATGGCCGTGTGCGGGCCCACGAGGTGCTCCATCGTATCCAGCGCCGCGGGCATGCCCGGCGCCTTGATCGCAAGGATCACGAGGTCGACGGGTATGGCCTCGCTCGCGGGAACCGTGGGCACGCGGCAGGGCTCGCCGTTCACGGTCACCGTCTCGCCAACGTGGCGAGCAAAGCGCGCGTCGTCCATCACGTACTGGACGGCCCCGGGCCCCAGGTTCTCCTCGGCAATGGTGCCGTAGAGCAGGCCCACCGCCCCCCTGCCAATGATTGCCACGCGCTCGATTGCCATGCTGCCCCCTTCTTCATCGTTGGCGGCATTGTAGCGCGCAGACGAGTCAAAACCCGCCACAAGCAGAACGCAAACCCGGTATAATCGCCCGTCACGAGCCCGAACCCAGACACGAGAGGCGGAAAAGATCGCATGGACGCAGAGACCGAGCGCAGGGTCGCCGAGAACCGCGACAACTGGGACGACCGGGCGAAGGTGCACGCGGCGTCACCCTTCTACGAGGTCGAGAGGCTTGTCGCAGACCATGCGTACGTTTCGCCCGTTGCCCGTCGCGACCTCGAGGTCCTTCTCCCCCACCTGGAACCACAGGGGCTTGCTGGCCGCTCCGTGCTGCACCTGCAGTGCCACATCGGGACGGACACGCTCTGCTGGGAGCGCCTTGGTGCGGACGAGGTCTGGGGGCTGGACTTCTCACCTGCCTCGCTTGAGCTCGCGCGAGAGATTGCCGGGCGGGCGGGCGCCCACGTCACCTTTGTTGAAGGCGACGCCCGGCACGCGGCCAGCGCCATCGACCGGCAGTTTGACGTCATCGTCACGGGAACGGGAGCGCTCGAGTGGCTGCCCGAGCTCGCGAGCTGGGCGCGCTCGGCGGCGCGCCTGCTCAGACCCGGTGGCGCCCTTCTCGTCCGCGACGACCACCCGCTGCTGGGGGCGCTCGTCTACGAGTCGCTGGAGGTTCACGGGGACTACCTCTCCGGCGGTGTGGACGACTACGAGGACGACGGCAGCTACATACCCGGCACGGCAGGCACGATCGAGCACACCGCCGCCCATAACTGGAACCACGACTTCCAGGAGCTTATCGGCAGTCTGCTCGCCGCGGGACTAGTCATAGAGGACTTTCGCGAGAGCCCCTATGCCGAGTGGCGCTCCCTGCCCTGCCTCGTGGAGACACCGGACGGCTGGACCATGCCCGAGGGCAGCCCGCGCATCCCGCTCACATTTGCCGTGGTGGCACGTCGACCGGAGTAGCGTCATCCAACCCGACGCGACGACGGAGCTCGGCGATGAAGATGTCGTTGTTGAGAACGCTGACCACGGCGTCACCGTCTTGCGGAGCCTCGATGAAGACGCCGTCGAGGGAGGTTGCGCAGAGGTGACCGGTGGCCTCGCCAAAGCCGCCCCGCGTGCGGTGCACGTCCGTGACGTGGTCGTACGCAATGATCGTGCGACCCCAGCCAAAGACGATCTCAAGGCGATCCTTGTAGAGCTCAACGCGGTTGCGCACCACCACGGGCCACATGAAAAACGCCCCCACCACGAGAAGTGCCGCCGGAATGCCGGCGGGCATGCCCGGCTGGAGCGCCAGAATCGCAACGGCGGCGGCAATAATGCTCGCAAGCACGCCGTACCACGGGGCTATGATGCCGCGAAAGACCAGGTCGGCGTTGCCTTTGTAGATGCGCATGCGGGCCTCCTAGGCCTTTCTCGCCACAAGCTCGGCAAGGTCGTGTGGGCGCACGCCCACAAGGGGGTGCGCGACGTAGGGCTCCTCGAGGTAGACGCGCTCCTCGTCGGTGAGCTCCACGTCGAGGGCACGACACGCGGCCCCCACGAGCTCGGGCCGAGAGCACCCCACGATTGGCGACTCAACGCCGCGCGCCCACAGCCACGCGATGGCGATCGCGGCCATCGGGACGCTGTGGCGCTCGGCGAGCTCGGCCACGCGCGACACGATCTTCTCGTCCCAGCTGCGCATGGGGTCGAACTTCTTCTGCGAGATCACGTCCGTCTTGCTGCGACGGGTGGACGCGTCCCAGCCCGGTCTTGTGAGGCGGCCCGCCGCAAGCGAGCTGTACGGCGTAAGCGCCATCCCAAACTGACGGCACACGGGAATCATCTCGTGCTCGTCCTCGCGGTAGAGCAGGTTGTACTGGCTCTGCATGGTCGAGAACGGCGTGAGCCCGTTTGCCGCGGCAACGGACTGCATGTTGTGGAGCTGGTAGGCGTACATCGCGCTCGCGCCGATCGCGCGCACCCTGCCGGCGCGCACGAGCTCGTCGAGCGCGGCGAGCGTCTCCTCGATGGGCGTAGCGGCGTCAAAGCGGTGGATGACGTAGAGATCCAGGTAGTCGGTGCCCAGGCGTGCGAGCGTGCCGTCGATCTCTCGCATGATCGCCTCGCGCGAGAGCCCTCCGTCGTTGTAGAAGACCTTGCTCGCCAGGACCACGCTCTCGCGCGGGACGCCCAGCTCGCGCAGGGCGCGGCCGATGTACTCCTCGCTCGTACCGTCCGCGTAGCAGTTGGCCGTGTCGATGAAGTTGATGCCGGCATCAAGCGCGGCGGCAATCACGGCGCGCGTCTCGTCGTAGCCAACGGTCCACGGGCGCGGAGGCGTTGGCACACCAAAGCTCATTCCGCCCAGACACAGGCGCGAGACCGTGAGTCCCGAGCCACCCAGCTCAACGTAGCGCATCTCAGCCATGGAGCGCCGCCCTTCCTGACACGGGTCTCGGCGCGGACAGGACACGGGGTGCTTTTGCACGCGACAATCCGTCCGCCGACCACGACACCGTTGCTTATGCTTGTGCGCCACGCCCTTCTCCGTGGGCACCTGTCCATGGTACACAACCACCGGGCTTGCGTTGCCGGGTTGGCTGGCAAATGGGCCCGTCTGAGGGTTTACGCCGTCGAGCGGAGGGGGCAGCTTCGAGAACTAGCCCCGCCGGATGCCGCCGCTACGAGGACTCCAACCCTTGAGCGCCATGAGGCCAAGAAACGCGGCGAGCACCACCACGGAGAGCACGAGCAGCGCCACTGGGAAGAGCCAGAAGCCCACGCGCTCCGCGGCCACGCCAAAGAGCGGCGGCAGCACGAGCGAGCCCACGTACGAGGCCGCCATCTGGACGCCGATCACGGCCTGCGAGAGATCGCGACCAAAGAGGCGCGGCGTGAGGTGCAGCATGTTGGGGTAGAGCGGGCTGTTGCCAAAGCCCACGAGGAAGAGACCCACCGGCGCCGCGGAGAGCGGAAGCGGTGCCAGAAGCACGAGCACCGCCAGGAAGGTGATTGCCTGTCCCAGACCCACGAGCTGCTTGCTGGAGAGTCGGTTGGCGAGCACGCCGGAGAGAAAGCGCCCCGCCGTCACGCCCACGTAGTAGACGGTCACCATGCCGGCAGCGGCGCCGGCCGCCATGCCGCGCGCGCTCACGAGGTAGCTCGCGCACCAGGTGTTGCAGACGCCCTCGATGGCCACAGACGCCATGAAGACGAGGCAGGCAAGGCGGATGTCGCGACGCCGGACGAGGGCAAGGGGGCTCTCGGCGCGGGGCGCGGGGTCGTCGTCCTTCTCGTCCGCCAAGGTTGTTTGGTTGACGCGCGACCAGAGGGGCAGAATCGCGATCGTGGCCGCCATGATTGCCGCCTGGACGGCAGCTGCCTCGAGGTAGCCGTCGCGCCACGTTCCGCCCGAGAGCGCAAGGGACATGAGAAACGGGCTCACCGTGATGCCCATGCCGTAGGCGCAGTGCAGGAAGTTCATGTGCGTGGCCTTGTAGTGCAGGGCCACGTAGTTGTTGAGCGCCGTGTCGATGGCGCCGGCGCCAAGGCCAAGCGGAATCGCCAGCAGGCAGAGCCACGGGAAGCCCGGCGCCGCGGCAAAGCCGAGCAGCGCCGCGACAGTGAGCGCCGTGGAGACGGCGGTCACGCGCCCGGTGCCAAATCGGTTGATGAGCACCGCGGAGGAGAGGCTGGAGACGATGGTCCCGCAGCAGGTGACCATCGTGACCGCACTGCCCCACGAGACGGGGATGCCAAGATCGGCGTGCATGGCGGGCCACGCCGCACCAAAGAGCGAGTCCGGGATGCCCAGGCCAACAAAGGCAACGTAGATGACAACGAGAAGAATGATAGACACGGTCGAAAGAGCCCTCTCCTGCGAGTGGAAACGTTTCCAGTACATGATAGCGCTTCTCTTGGCGCGCGAAGGGCTCATCCCCGCTTCTTCATGAGAGGATGGACGGGGCTCTACTCGGGGGTCTCGAAAATTAACGGACATTGGTTTGCTGAAAACGCCTTGTTTTCCAACAAAAGACCAGTTGAGTTACTTTTTTCAGCGAACCAATGTCCGTTAATTTTCGAGACCCCCGAGTAGACCCTTCGCCGACGCAGCCGAACCATCGCCGACTCCGCGCAGGGAGCGGCAGAGCGGGCGGGCTGCGGACGGCTCTTCCGGCCAGAGCGTCCGGAAACCGCACCTTTCAATAACGTAAGCGTTTTCGATGGCAGGGCCTGCGCGGTTGCCCCACAATGGCCCCATCCAAGGACACAAGAGAACGGACGCCATGAATCTCATCAGACGCTTCCTTGCCGGATATACGGACAACTTCCTGCTGGCCCTCATGCTCTGGCCCCTGGCCTCTCTCCTGCTCACGTTGCCGATCCTGGCCTGGCTCTATCACCGCGACGGGCGGCTGCGCTTTGGGTCGGCCGTGTCGACCTATCTCGCGGTGCTCTACGTGCTTGGCTTGGGCTGCTTCACGCTGTACCCGCTACCAAGCGGAGACTCTGGACTCGGAATTACCTATGGCGTTCCCTGGCAGCTCGACCCGCTCGCGTTTGTGGGGGACTTCGCGCGCGAGGGAGTGAGCACGCTGCCGCAGATTGCGTTCAACGTAGTGCTCTTCATGCCTCTCGGCTTCATTGCGGGACGCTTCCTGCGCTGGGGGTTCTGGAAGTCCGTCATCGTAGGGCTTCTTGCTTCCCTCTGCATTGAGGCCGCGCAGGGCACGGGGCTCTTTGGCATCTACCCATACGCCTTCCGCACGGCCGACGTCGACGACCTCATCTACAACACCTCGGGAGCGGCGCTTGGGTGGGCGTGCGCGGCGGCGCTCGCACGTGTGCTGCCGCCCGGCGCGCTCGCCGAGGAGGGCAAGGTCACGCACACGCCCGGCTTCATCCGTCGCTGCGTGGCGTTTTGGCTGGACACGCTGCTCGTGACGCTCGTCTCCCTCGTGGTCGGCGGCGCGATCGGCCTTGTTCTGGCGATGCTCGGGGTCTCGGAGGGCGTGCGCTCGCACGCCCTGGACCTCGTGCTGTACGCGACGTTTCTCTGGGTTGAGCTGGTTGCATCCTGGCGGCACACGGGCTCCACGCCCGGCGGCGCCTTCGTGCGCATGAGCTGCGAGACACGCGAGCGCGAGGGCGCGCGCCGGGCGGCGTTCTACGTGCTGCGCGTCGTGGTTCTCGGCACTGCGTACTTCTTCTTCCCGATTCTCTGGCCTGTGCTTGCGCTCTTCTACCTCTTCGCGCGGCGCATGCCGTACGACTTTGTCTAAGCCGCGGAGAAGAGCAGGACCGTCACGTACATGATGACGAGCGGGACCCACAGCAGGAGCTCCCATACTCTCCAATGAGGCAAGACGCAGTCGTAGAGAAAGCCGTGTGGCAGGCGGCCCTTGAGGTCGCGGCCCTCAAGAAACGCGACGAGCTGCGTCGCCGTGAGAAGGTCATGAGATCTCATGAGGTTCCAAAGCCCAAACCAGCATGCGTTCGCCGCGATCAGCTGGCAGAGCTCGACGGCGCTCAGTACGAGAGAGGCCGTCTCGGTCCCCGAATTGCTCAGCGCGGCCCCCGTCACAACGAGCGCCACCCAGAGGAGCGTGAGAAGCCCGTAGCCCACAAGCAGAGCGATGAGACGGTGGCGGAGGTCTGCCTCGGCGCGCACGGCCTCGGCGCCCTTCTCGCCCAGAAGCTCGCTCGCCGTGGTTCCCAGGGCCTCAGCCACGAGCGCGAGGCTCTGCACGTCGATGAGGGTCTTTCCCGTTTCCCAGTTATTCACCGTCTGCCGTGCCACAAAGGCGCGTTTGGCCAGATCTCCCTGGGAGATGCCCACCGCCTCGCGACGCTCTCGGATGCGGGAGCCTATAACCTGCCGAGATGTTCGCTGCTCGTCCATGATGCCTCCTTGAGGCAAGCATACCCACACTCGAGGCGGCGACAACCAAGTGTTGGCCAAACCACCTGTCCAAACCCTTTGACAGCCCTCCCAAGCTGGCCCGTTAATGATACGAAGGGACAGTCCCTTCGTATCATTTTGAGAAGAACGCGGCGTCGGCGGGGCGATACGGGCGCAGGCGCGCGGGATCCACGGTGGTGTGAGCGTGGGCGGGCACGTCGTACCACTTGACGGTGTGGCCGGCGCCGTGGCTGCAGAAGACGGAGTCGGGCGTGTTGGGAAGATCCGCCTCGGGGTCGTAGGCAGCGGCGGCAATGGCCTCGTCGGCGTTGTGGCACGGCCGGTAGCCCGCGAGCTCCAGCGAGATGCGCCCGCGACCGCCCGTGTAGCGCGCAACCTCGAGCGCGTACTCCCCCACCTCGGAGGCCGGCACCTCACCCGTAATGCGCGCCGTGTCGCCGGACGCCGCGGGGGCCTCGAAGACGGCCGCCATACGCGTGAGGTCGGTGAGCGCGCGGCCCACGCGCTCGGCCGGCACCGTCAGCCTAAATCGATACCACGGCTCCAGGAGCTCGCACTCCCCGCGCTCGCGAGCGTCCATGAGCGCCTGCCGCACGGCCCGGCAGGTAGCCTGCCGGAAGTCTCCACCCTCGGTGTGCTTGGGGTGCGCGCGACCTGCGAGCAGCGTGATCCGCACGTCAGCGAGCGGAGCGCCGATAAGAACGCCCAGGTGGTCGCGCTCCATGGCATTGGTGAGGATGAGGCGCTGCCAGTTGAGATCAAGCTCGTCCGTGGAGCAGCGCGTGCCAAACTCCACGCCAGTTCCGCGCGGCAGCGGCTCCACGAGAAGACGCGCCTCGGCGTAGTGACACAGCGGCTCAAAGTGGCCCACGCCCTCGGCGGGTGCGGTCACGGTCTCGCGATAGAGGATGCCGCCCGGGCCAAACGTCACGCTGAAGCCGTAGCGCTCGCGCAGGAGCTCCGCAATCACGTCCTGCTGAACCTCGCCCATGAGCTGGACGTGCGCCTCCTGTAGCTGCTCGTGCCAGGTGACGCCAAGCATCGGGTCCTCGCTCGCAAGCTCGCGCAGGGCGCGCACCAGAGCGGAGACATCCGCGCCAGGCTCGGGAATCACCTGGTAGGACAGGACGGGCGCGAGCAGTGGGCGCACGCCCTCCGGCTCTGCGCCGAGGGCGCTTCCCGGCACCACGTGGCTCAGCCCGGTGACGGCGCAGATTTGTCCGGCGGGGACCTCCGCCACGGTCTCAAAGCTCGCGCCCTGGTAGAGGCGCACCTCGTTGATCTTCTCGGCCCACGGCTCGCCGCGGCGGTCAACGCCCGCGACCTGGCCCTTCGCTTGCAGCGAGCCGCCCGTGACCTTGACCCAGGCAAGCCGCTCGCCGCGCGCGCCGCGACTCACGCGGTAGACACGGGCCGCAAACTCCGCGGGCCAAGAGCGCTCGGCGAGAAGAGCACTCACGCCGTCAAGCAGCTCGCGCACGCCATCGTCGCGCAGCGCCGCGCCGAAGAAGCACGGAAAGACTCCACGGGCGGCGACGATGCGTCGCAGCGTATCCGTAGCGAGCGCCCCACTCTCCAGGTACTCGTCCAGGGCCGCCTCGTCGCTTGCCGCCGCCTCCTCCGCGGCAGCTGGGTCGCCGGCAATCAGCGCGGCGGCATCAACGCAGCCCGGCGAGAGCCGTGAGGACAGCTCGGCAAGTAGTTCTTCTCGCCCGGGGTTTTCCAGGTCGCACTTGTTCACGAAGACAAAGGTCGGGATTGCATGGCGCTCGAGCAGGTCCCAGAGCGTCTCGGTGTGGCCTTGGACGCCGTCGTTGGCGCCCACCACCAGGATGGCATAGTCGAGGGCCGCGAGCGTTCGCTCGGCCTCCGCGGAGAAGTCCACGTGGCCGGGGGCATCCACGAGCATGAGGTGGGTGCCCGCCCAGTCGAGCGATGCGCTGGACGAGAAGATCGTGATGCCGCGGTCGCGCTCCATGGCGTCCGTATCCAGGTGGGAACTGCCGCTGTCCACGCGACCGGGACTGCGGATGGCCCCCGCCGCAGCGAGCATCGCCTCCGCGAACGTTGTCTTGCCCGCGTCGACGTGCGCCAAAAGCCCCACGACCGCCTGCCTCATGCTACCTCCCGATGTTACGAAGGGACAGTCCCTTTGTAACACTTGACGCCCGGGCGCGGGCGCGGGATACTGGCGGCGTCGTGACCCCGTCGGAAGGACCCGGAGCCGTGCGCATTCGCTAGACATCCTCAGCTAAGAAACCCCTGATGGCGAGAAGGACGCCCGCCCGGCGCCTCAGAGAAGAGATGTCTATGCAGCTTGTGCTCTCCGGCGTGTGCTACGCCTATCCCGCGGCCCGCGAGGCCGTGCTCGACAACGTCACCATCACCTTCCCCGTTGGCTGGACCGCGCTTCTGGGCGACAACGGCTGCGGCAAGACCACGCTGGCGCGTGTAGCCTGCGGGCTGTTGCGGCCGGACGCGGGCTCCGTCACGCGCGGCCTTGTCTGCGCGTATGTGGCCCAGGACGCCGACGAACCGCCCGAGGGGCTCGCGGACTTCGCCCTGGACTACGGCCGCGAGGCCCGAGAGCTGCGCGAAAGCTTTCGCATAGAGGACGACATGCCATGGCGCTTTGACGAGCTCTCCTTTGGCGAGCGCAAGAAGCTGCAGGTAGCCGTGGCGCTTTGGGGCCGCCCGGATGTGCTGGTGGCAGACGAGCCCACCAACCACCTGGATGCGGACGCCCGCGAGGAGCTGGGCGCGGCGCTTGCGCGCTTCCGCGGCATCGGGATCCTCGTGAGCCACGACCGCGACCTCGTGGATGCGCTGGCTACGCGCTGTGCGTCCTTCGAGCCCGGAGGCATCGTCGTGCGACCGGGCGGCTACAGCGCGGCGCACGGCCAGGCGGAGCTCGAGCGCGCAACGGCCGTCGCGGAGCGGGCGCAGGCACGTCGCGAGCTCGCACGACTTGCTGCCGAGAAGGACGCGCGGGCTCACGAGGCCGCCCGCGCCGACGCGCGACGCAGCAAGCGTGGTCTCGACCCACGCGACCGCGACGCGCGCGGCAAGATCGACCTCGCCATCTTCACCGGCAAGGACGGCCAGGCCGGGCGGCTCTCCTCGCAGATGGACGCTCGGGTGGCCGCCGCGCAGGAGCGCCTGGCCGCCGCGCGCGTGACCAAGCGCTACGACGGCGACCTCTGGGTGGACGCCGAGCCCTCGCGCCGCTGCACCGTGCTGCATATTCCCGCCGCGACCATCCCCTGCGGCCCGGAGGGCACGCTCCAGATTCCCGAGCTCTGGGTGGGGAGCCGCGACCACGTGGGCATTGTCGGGCCCAATGGCGCCGGCAAGTCCACGCTCCTTTCGCACCTGCGCGTTCTTCTCGCCCGGGCGGCCGGCGCCGGGCTTGGCGTGGAGGTGCTGGACATCCCGCAGGAGCTTCCTGCGGAGGCGCGCGACGCCATGGTGGGGCGCGTGGCCGCGCTGACCCCCGCCGACCGCGGGCGCGTGCTCTCCACGGTGGCGCAGCTCAACTCGGACCCGGACCGCATCCTCGAGGGCGGTCGCACGAGCCCCGGCGAGCTGCGCAAGCTCATGCTGGCGGAGGGCATCCTGCGCCACCCCGCGCTCATCGTCATGGACGAGCCCACCAACCACCTGGACCTGCACTCGACCGAAGCCCTCGAGCGCGCGCTCGCCGCCTATCCCGGCGCGCTCCTTCTGGTAAGCCACGACCAGAGGTTCCTCTCGGCCTGCACGACCCGCACCTGGGAGCTCCGCAACGGCCTCCTCCAGGAACTGTAAATTCGGGACGGGTTATTTCGTGCAGAGTTTTTGGGACAGGTTTGTCCGCCGACCGGGGCTGCGAATTCGCAGTCGAAAAATGATACGAAGGGACTGTCCCTTCGTATCATTTCTTCCAGAGAAGGAAGCTGTAGAGGGTGATGAGCGCCACACCGCCAAGAAGGGCCACGAGCAGCACCGCCACCAGCGCGGCCTGGGGAATCGACGCCGAGAAGAACGCCGCCACGAGCATAACTGCGCCCATGACCACAAAGACCGGCCCCGCAAAGCGATGCGTGCGACGCCAGTTGTCCGGGTCGTCGAGCGTCCAGGGAATACGGACGCCAAAGGTGTAGTTGGGCTCGATGTGCGGCATCGCAACGCCAAGGCCCACGAGGAGCAGGCCGAAAAAACCAAAGACGAGGGTGCTAACAAGCGAGCCATTCTCTGGGATGAGGCCAAGCGCCGTTGCCGGCGTGAGCCAGGCCATGACGATCATGAACACGGTAAACGCCGCGGAAAATCCCTGGTAGATGCCCTTGAACCGGTTAAAGTTCGCCCCGCGCGGATCGAAGAACGGCACCGCAAAGAGCAGCGCAAGCATCAAAATCGGCATGACGGCGCCCATGAAGATCGTGGAGCCCTTGTCGCTCCAACCGTTGACGGAGCCGTCGGCGCCCCAGTGGGTGGGCACCGTCTCGGGCATTGCGGGCAGCGCCCAGAAGACATAGACTGCCGCGCTCATCAGGCACAGGGCGAGAAGCGCAACCCACAGGACCTTGTCGCGCGTCGTGTAGTCCAAGCCAACCATGAGAGCCTCCTCAGACGAACCTGATGCGCGATGTTATACCCCTCCCGCGGACGCCCATCAACCTCGCCTCCGACCGACGCGACAAAATGATACGAAGGGACTGTCCCTTCGTATCATTTCAGCCAGCCATGGTGCCAGAAGAACGCCACCTCAACAGCCACGATCACCAGGCACACCACAATCACCGCGGCGTAGCCCCACGGTACGTCGAAAAGCGCCATGTGCGGGAAGTTCATGCCATACCACCCGGTGACAAAGGTGAGCGGCATCACGATCGTGGTCACCACCGTGAGCCACTGCATGACGTTGTTCTGCCGCACATCGATGGACTCCTGGTAGAGGCTGTGAACCTGCAGGCTGTAGTCCTGCAGGGACTCAAGGCGCGTGGCAAGCCGTCCAAGGAGACGCGCCAGCGAGCGGAGCCTCGCGCGGTCCGCGGGCGCCACGAGACCGGAGTCGTCGTCGGCAAGCTCTGCGGCGAGGTCTGACATGCCCTGGTAGAACGTGTCGAGCCCAAGCATGCGGCGCGAGTCCGCCATCATCTTGCGCCTATCCGGACGCTCGCGTCCCTCGAGGACCTGCTGCTCCATCTGCTCAAAGTCCTCTCGCATACGAGAAAGGCGCGCGGGGTGGTCGCGCAGCAGCTCGCGGAGAAGCGCGCAGAGCGCCCCGGCAGGCCCCTCGACGCGCGCCCTGTCTTCGACGGCACGGCCGAGCGCGGTGGCACAGGCGTCCCCGTCGTCAATGAGCGCCAGCTCAGCGGGGGTAAGGATAAAGCCAAAGCGGCGCCTGCCACTCGGGGTGACCACAAGGCCCGCCGCCCCAGAGGACGTTCGCTCCAAAAAGGGCATCGTGGCGTGCTCAAGCTGACCGAGAACCTCGCGCTGCGTGTGGGAGAGCTGGCGCGAGTGCGCCTCCCCCAGGCGCAGCAAAACCGCGACGTGCTCGCCGTCCTTCTCGCCTGTCGCGAGGTGCCCGTTTGCGATGTGCCAAGCCCGTGCCATTGCGCCTCCGCTCGCCAATGATACGAAGGGACTGTCCCTTCGTATCCTACCCGTTGTGGTGTGAGACAATAGCCCCGCAGACCGCAATCAAAGGAGGCAGCATGGACTGGATCATGGAGCGCGACCGCGTGCAGGTGCTGGACGAGGCCTGGAACGTCCTGGCCGAGGTGACCTTCCCCGTGGTGGAGCCCGGCGTCGTTGAGATCAACCACACCTTCGTGGACGAGAGCCTGCGCGGGCAGGGTATTGCCGGCGAGCTCCTGGGCCGCGCCGTGGCAAGCATCGCCGCGAGCGGCTACTACGCACGTCCCACGTGCTCCTATGCCGTCAGCTGGTTTGAGAAGCACCCGGAGCACGCCGCGCTTCTCGCGTGATTCAAAGGAGGTCTGCCCCCTTTTGAATCATTTTGCGTTGGGGTTCGTGGTGCCGGCGAGGGGCTTCTCGCCGGGACGGGCCGCCGGACCCACGAGCTCGTGGGCAACGTACGGCTCCTCGAGATAGGCGATCTCCTCGGGCGTGAGCGCCACATCGAGCGCCGCCACCGCGTCGTCCACGCGCGCCGGCGACGAGCAGCCCACGATGGGCGCCTCCACGCCGCGCGCCCAGTGCCAGGCGAGCGCGATGCGCGACATGGGCACGTCGTGCTTCTCGGCCAGCTCGGCCACGCGCGCGACGATAGGCATGTCGCGCTCGCGGTCGGCGTCGTACTTGTTGCGCATCGTGGCGTCGGTCGTCGAGCGCTTGGACGCGGAGTCCCAGGTGGGGCGGCACAGGTGCCCGGAAGCGAGCGGGCTGTAGGGCGTGAGCGCCATGCCGAACTGGCGACACACGGGAATCATCTCGCGCTCGTCCTCGCGGTAGAGCAGGTTGTAGTGGATCTGGGCGGACGAGAAGGGCGTCCAGCCGTTCTTCTCGGCCGAAACCTGCATGTTGTGGAGCTGGTAGGCGTACATCGCGCTCGCGCCCAGCGCGCGCACCTTGCCGGCGCGCACGAGGGCGTCGAGGGCCTCCATGGTCTCCTCGATCGGCGTGGCGTAGTCGAAGCGGTGGATGATGTAGAGGTCCAGGTAGTCCGTGCCCAGGCGCGCGAGTGTGCCGTCGATCTCGCGGCTGATCGCCTCGCGAGAGAGACCGCCCTCGTTGAAGAAGACCTTGCTGGCGAGAACCACTTGGTCGCGCGGCACGCCCAGCTCGCGCAGGGCGGTGCCGATGTACTCCTCACTCGCGCCGTGCGCGTAGCAGTTGGCCGTGTCGATGAAGTTCACACCCAGCTCAAGGGCACGTGCGATCACCGCGCGGGTCTCGTCCGGGCCGATCGTCCACTGGTGGAAGTCGGTCGAGGGCGCACCGAAGCTCATGCCGCCCAGGCAGAGCCGAGAGATCTTGATGCCGGAGCGTCCGAGCGTTGTGTACTGCATGGTCTACCTCCCCTGTTCCAAGACCGAGATGTGTCATTTGGGGACGTGTTATTTCGCACAGAGATTTTGGGACAGGTTATGAGGCGAGCTGTTAATCAGGCCAACTTCTTGCTCGCGTTACTTGCGGATGAAAAACCTGTCCCAAAAACTCTGCGCGAAATAACACGTCCCCAACGTGCTGTTACGCCGGGTACTGCTCGTCCGCGACGGGCTCGAGCCACTCGTTGCTGCAGTTCTCGCCCGGCACCTCGAAGGCGATGTGGCTGAACCAGCTGTCGCGCGCGGCGCCGTGCCAGTGCTTCACGCCGGCGGGGATAACCACGACGGTGCCGGGCGTGAGCTCCTGGGGGTCCTTGCCCCACTCCTGGTACCAGCCGCGACCGTCGGTGCAGATGAGAATCTGCCCGCCGCCCTTGTCGGCGTGGTGGACGTGCCAGTTGTTGCGGCACCCCGGCTCAAAGGTAACGTTGGCGAGGCCCACGCCGCACTCCGCGGCACTCGTCAGCGGATTCAGGTACGAGTTGCCAATGAAGTACTGGGCGTACGCGTCGTTGGGGTCGCCCAGGCCAAACATAGGGGTGAAGTCGTTCTTCTCGCTCATGGTCTCTCCTTTGCTCGATGATACGAAGGGACTGTCCCTTCGTATCATTTATCGATGCAGGTGAGGGCGTTCAGAGTGCGCGGGTAGCCGATGTAGGGCAGGATCTGCATTACCACGCGATAGAGGAAGTCTTTCGTGCGCCCGAGGCTGAGGTTTGCCCCGGCGTGCGCGGTAGCCTGCGGCTCGCAGCCGCCCTGCGCCACGAGGTAGCAGAACGTGACCATCTCACGGTCCAGGTCCGAGAGGCCGCCGCGCGTATAGTAGTCGCCAAAGCAGTTCTCCGCAAGCCACAGGTTCACGTTGGAGCGCTCGGGGGCGCCGGTCTTCCAGTTCTCGCGCATGTGCTCGCCAAAGTAGTCGATCTGCTTCTGGTTGCCCGCGGCGCCGCGCGTCTCGAGCGTCGTGGTGGCCTGCGCGGGCAACGGGAGCTCCACGCCCTTCTCGGCAAACACCTCGTTCATGGCCGAGAAGAACGGGCGGGTCCGGCCGATGCCCAGATACGCCGTACCCTGGTAGACGACCTCGCGCGCCTCGACGGGGGTCACGGCCTTGGCGCCCAGCGCCTCGGCCAGCGTGACGCGGAACTGCTCTGTGCCCTGGCAGCCGAGAAGCGCCGCTAGAATCGCAAGATAGCGCTCGCGCGCCGGGAGCTCGGCCGTAGGCTCGCCGGGGACCTCCTCGCCCGCGAAGTACGCGAAGCGCTCCGCGAACTCCGGGTCGGTCCCCTCAAACTCAGTCATGCCTGCAGATAGTGACATCGTATCTCCTCTCTCAGCCAGCTATTTGCTCAACTCGATGCGTACGTCATGGGTTCCCTCGAGCTCACGCAGCGCATCGAGCGGGCCGTTGACGCGGCCCAGCGTGACCTGCCCGCCGTAGCGCGCGGAGTTCTCTTCGTCGTCAAAGAAGAGCGCGAGCCAGTCGCCCTCGGGCTTGTAGTTGAGGTCGCCGTCGCGCCAGCCGGGGTGGACGTCGGCCGCGTCGCACGGCAGCGAGAAGCCCAGCTGCCCGCAGCACCCCACGCTCGAGACGCCCATGGAGAGCACCTGCGGGAGCCGCGCCGCAAGCGCGCGCAGCGGTGGACCCGTTCAGCTCCACCGGCACCGCAGCCTCGCCTATCCGCAGCTCAACCCTCACGTCCACCTCCCATGTGACAAAGGGACAGTCCCTTTGTCACATTTTCCATCGCGTGAGGATGCGCTACAATTGCTCATATTGCATATCGTGATATTCCTCGATGTAATGGAGCACGCATGGAACTCCGGACCCTTCGCTACTTCCTCGCCGTCTGCGAGCACGGCACGATGTCGCGCGCCGCCGAGGCGCTGCACGTGACGCAGCCGGCGCTCTCCCGGCAGATCGCCGCGCTGGAGCGCGAGCTTGGCACCCCTCTCCTCGAACGCCACAGCCGCTGCGTCACACCCACCGAGCAGGGCCTCTACCTGCGACGTCGCGCACAGGAGATCGTCGGCCTCGCGGACCAGACCACAGCGGACCTCACGCACGGCGAGGACATCGTGGAGGGCGACGTCTTCATCGGCGCCGGCGAGTCCGAGGGCCTGCGCGTGATTGCCCGCCACGTGCGCGACTTTCGCGAGAAGTACCCCGGCGTGCGCTTTCACCTGCACAGCGGCAACGCGCCGGACCTCATCGAGCGCCTGGAGCACGGCGTCGACGACTTCTCCGTGCTGATGAGCTATCCCGACGTGGACCGCTACGCCCACCTGCGCCTCTCCCCCACCGACGCCTGGGGCGTGCTCATGCGCGACGACGACCCGCTGGTCGCGCGCGAGGCCGTGAGCCCCGCCGACCTTCTCGGCGCACCGCTCGTCGTGCCGGAGCGCCACGCCAAGGGGGACAGGCTCACCGGGCTTCTCGCCACGTGGTTTGGCGAGCGCGCTGGCGAGGTCAACATCGCGGCGACGTACAACCTTTCCTACAACGGCGCCCTGCTCGTACGCGAGGACGTGGGTCGCATGATCTCCTTCGACGGGCTCACGACGGTTGGCCCGAGCACGGGGTTGGAGTTTCGCCTGCTCTTCCCTCCGCTTGTCTCGGTCATCGACCTCGCCTGGAAGCGCGACGTCCCCCTCGGCGACGCCGCGCAGCGGTTCCTGGAGCTTGTCCGCGCAGATAATCTTTAAATTGCAGCTTGTCCCCAAGCAACAGACGGCGGCATACAATGAGCCGGAGGAAATCTCTTCGCACCACCGAGAGGACGCGCCATGAAGGTCATGCTCGTGAACGGAAGCCCGCACAAGGCGGGAAGCACCAACCGCGCGCTCGAGGAGGTGGCGCGCACGCTGAAGGCCGAGGGCATTGAGGCGGAGATCTTCTGGATCGGCGCACGGCCCGTGGGCGGCTGCGTGGCCTGCGGCGGCTGCGCCAAGCTCGGCCGCTGCGCGTTCGACGACGTGGTGAACGGGTTCCGTCCCAAGGCCGCCGAGGCAGACGGCTTTGTCTTTGGCGCGCCGGTGCACTACGCGCACGCCGCGGCGTCGCTTCTGGGCTTCATGGACCGCCTCTTCTACAGCAACGGTCGCGCGGGCGAGAAGAACGTGCTCGCGTACAAGCCCGCGGCCGCCGTGGCGAGCGCTCGGCGCGGCGGAACCACCTCGGCCTTCGACGACATCAACAAGTTCTTCACCATCGCGCAGATGCCGGTAGTGAGCTCGCGCTACTGGAACAACGTTCACGGCAACGTGGCGGAGGAGACCGAGCAGGACGCCGAGGGCCTCTGGACCATGCGGCAGCTCGGCCGCAACATGGCGTGGATGCTCAAGTGCCTCGAGGCAGGCCGCACGGCAGGCGTGCCGCTGCCCGAGCAGGAGGCAGGCCAGCAGACGAACTTCATCCGGTAGGGACTGCCGCGCCGGCGGCCAGAGCCCTCCAAACACTGCATCTCGCCGACGGCTTACCGGGAGCTGACGTCGACTCCGTAGACTGGCGAGAAGAACGTGGAATTCGCCAGCCGCCGAAAGGGGTCGCCATGGGCGCAGTCGTCGCCTTCTGCTCACAGACGGGCTCTGCCAAGAGATACGCCGACTGGCTCGCGGAGGAGCTCGGATGCCAGGCAGTCCCGCTTGAGAGAATCGAGGCCACCGCCGCAGACGCGGACCTCGTGCTCCTCTGCAGCTGGTTCCACGCGGCATCACTCAAGGGGGCAAAACGGTTCCAGGCCTATATGGCGGCTCACGGCGAGAAGCACTATGCCGTGGTTTCCGTGGGCGCCACGCCCATGCCCAGCGAGCTCTGGCCCGCAAGCGAGCACGAGGAGGCGTTCCGACGCTCCTTCCCCGCAGAGGCCTACCCGGACCTGCCGTGGTGCTACTGCCAGGGCGGCTTTCACTTCGAGCGGCTCGGCGCGGTTGATAAGGTCATGATGCGCATCTACTTCAAGATGCTCGAGGGCGAGGCGCGCAAGGGGGACCGGCGCTCGGCCACGGCCCTCGCCCAGATGCGCGCGGGCTACGACGACTGCGAGCGCAGCTACCTGGAGCCGCTGGTCACCGAGCTTCGGGTACGCGGCTGGGCGTAGAGACGGTCCACGAGTCCCTTCTCGCCTACGCTGTGCGCATCTTGCCCACGTACTCCCTAAAGAACGGCATATCAAAGCCAATCCGACCGCGGCCGCGCTCTCCAATGACGCCCTGTTCAATGAGGCGCGCACGGTACTTGGACGCGTAGTTGCTGCTCACACCCATGCGCTCCGCGACGTTAGAAATGGAGCTCACGCCTCCTCCATCGGGCAGCATCGCCTCGAGGAACTGAACGTCCTGATTGGAGAGCTCGCGATAGGTCGGTTCGAGAACGCGCTGCTCCATGTCGGAGTGTGCGAGCTCGATGCCGCGCTCGACATCCTCTTCGGAAATCTCTCGCTCACACGGACTCTGATCCCAGACCCGATAGCCCACGAGCTGCATCATGAACGGAAAGCCCCCGATGGCCTCGACCATGCGCCGCAGCTCCGCCGCTCCGACCGTTCGCCCCTCGCTCTCTACGGTGCGCCGCAGTGCGTCTGCCACCTCCTGATCGGCGATGCTGTCCAGGTGATGCTGGACGCAGCGGCGCAGGAAAGAAACGGACTCGTTCCTCAGCAGCGCTGACACCTGCTGGGGAAGGCCCGCCATGAGCAGCCCCACCCGCTTGCCCTCACGAACGAAGAGCTGGTACGTCGAGGCAAAGGCAACCATCTCGTCAAGCGTGACGCGAATCTCGTCGATGGTTATCAGGAGGCCTATGTCGTACTTCTCCAGTGACTTGAACAGGCGATTCATGCGCGTACGCCAGTTCTCGGGCTCCCGCGCAGGAGTCTCCCACTCGGCATCGAAAAGCTGAGCGAAACTGATTCCCTTAAGCCTTGGGCTATCACTCTGGTCGATGAACTCAGCCGCTGCTTCTTTTGTCCGCTCGTAGATGTCCTCAAGCATGCCGGGTGCTGCTGCCACACTCACCGCAATCCACCCATGTGAGGCCGCCTCGGAGGAGAGGTACGAGAGAAGCGCAGTCTTTCCGGTACCGCGCGCCCCGATGAAGATGGTCGAGAGATTGGGGTCACCCGGGCCACGGTCAAGCGCCCTCAGGATATCGTCGATGATGTAGGTGCGCCCCGCCATGAACGGCGGCACGATGCCAAACGTCGGCGTAAACGGGTTGCGATACTCGCCCACCAGAGGCCCCTTTCCGCAGAAACGCAGCCACATGGCACCATTCTCTGCATCTTTCACCTGTTTTGCAAGTTTTCCCGTCTTTTCCCTTCTTTTCCCGTTTGACAGGAAGACCACCTGGCTCGGGCGTAAGTCCCGTGCGCTCACGCCGCTCGATCGCGAGCGCGCCCGCCATCTGGAGCGCGAGACCCACGAGCACGATATACGCATTGCAGCAGGCTAGACCCTACGATACCTCCTGCTTCGGCCGACGCCCTCCTTTGCTACCAGCCCACGGAGCGCGAGGCTGTTCAGGATTCGCACCGTCTTATCCTTACTGAAGCCGGTTATCCGCTCTATTTCACCTCGCGATAGGAGCAGCGTGCGGCTCAGTTCTCGCATCACCGTAGCCTCATCCGGGGTTAGTCCAGCAGACATCTCCTCTACAAAGGGCAGCGTCACAACGAGCGAGCTCTCACGGATCTCAAAGCGCGGCTTCGCGGCCACGTCCTCGTACGCCTCGTTGATGCGGGCGATACCCGTCCCAAATTGCTCGATGTAGTCGAGACGGAAGAAGACGTTGGCAAGGATCGGGTTACGTGGAACCGAGATACCGCCACCGAGGTACTCCTCGACGCTGACCCCTTCTGGCAGGCCCCCGGGAGACGAGACAACGACCTTGTCCCCGTGGATGCCGATGGTCACGTTCGCGGGCACGTCCCACGTGCGATGGACGAGCGCGTTTGCCACCGCCTCGCGGAACGCCTCGCGAGGGACGCGCTCAACCCTCTTGCGAACGGCACCCGACACGGCCTCGTAAACGCAGTAGCGCTCGTGCATCTCCAGCGCCGCGTCATACTGCCTCAAAACTGACTCGCCGGCAACCGTCTTGCGGTCAAGGAACTCGCTTATGTTCGCACCAAATTTGACGATGTCGATGCCCGCAAGTCCGTTACGGTCGGAGAGGATCTCGGCGGCATTCGTGTAGTTTCCATCTGCCAACATGAGTCCAAGCGTGCGCAGGGAGTTGTCATCGAAGCTCGTCAGGCCGAGATGGGACATGAACCGGTCGGAGAGCAAACGGAAAGAGAAGTCTTCCCAGCTTGACGGCAGCTCGTCAAACGTAAGGTTCTGACCGGACAGAATGAGCCTCGCGAGCTCGACCCTATCGACCTCTACACTCGCGGAGTCCGCCCTCCGATACGCTCTCTTCGAGTAGAGGAACGGCTTCGCCCTTCCCTCACGCACCGTAAGGCAGACGGTCTTTTTCTTCTCGTCAACCTCGATCGAGTAACGGGGCACTGGCTCGAGCGAGTCGTTAATCATATTCTCGATCTTGAGAGCATCGGCAACGGGATCCTCCAGACCGACCACCTCGCCAGAGTCGTCGACGCCGAACAGGATGCGCCCCGTACCGTAGTTGGCAAAGGCGCTCACGGTCTTGAGGAACGTCTTTGCGACGGACCGCTTGAACTCGAGATCACGGGTTTCTCGCATGATGGCCTCTCTTTCGTTGCGTTGATTGTACAACGAAAAAGTGTTCGTCGTATAACTTCATGCAACGAAAACACTTTGACGCACAATAGTCGCAACGAAACTGCCTAGCTTCCCTATAAAAAGATAGGACGAGTGTCGAAGTCTCCCCTATAGCGAGCAGCCCAGCTCGAAGGCACGCTGTGGGGCGTCGGACGCGCGTGTCATGGACGGCGTGCCGCAGCCGCGTCCGAGCACGCGCCCGCAGTCGCGCAGGTCGAGGTAGCGGACAAGCGTGTCGTAGTGCGCCTCCAGGGCGTCGAAGGTCCAGCTGTCCGCGTTCCACGCCACGGCGAGAAGAACGCTGCGCAGCCGCCGCGCCGTGATGGCGGAGTTCTCGGAGCAGAACCGGTCGATCACGATCTTGAACTGGGCGGACATGCCGTAGTAGTAGAGTGGCGTCGCCAGGACCAGCACGTCGGCGGCGAGGATCTTCTCGAGAATCGCCGCCATGCCGTCGCGCTGGACGCACGGACGGGCGCCGTAGCCGCAGGCCACGCAGCCTGTGCAGGGGTGCACGTCTGCATGCGCAACGTCGATGCGCTCAACCTCGTTTCCCGCCTGGCGCGCCCCGCGCGCGAACTCCTCGCAGAGGATAGCGGTGGAGCCGTCGCGGTTGGGACTGCCTTGTAAGATGACGATGTTCATGGTCTTCTCCTATAGCTCCAGACCGGATACCCAGTCTGCTGCCTCATCACCAGCGCCAGCCGAGAAGCGCGCGCCCTCGTGCCAATCACCGGAACCCGCGAGCTCCTCAAGGCCATCGGCGCTGCCCCCGATGCCCGAGGAGCCCGACGTGCAAAACGGCACCACGGTCTTGCCGGTAAAGTCGTTGCCCGCCACGAACGTGCGCAGCGGCCAGGCTGCCTCGCCCCACCAAATTGGGTAGCCAAGAAGGACCGTGTCGTAGTCGGCCCAGCCGTCGGGCGTGACCTGCACGAGCTCGGGATTGGCCCCGTCTGCGCGCTCCACGCTCGTGCGGGAGGCGTCGTCGCTGTAGCTCAGGTCCGCCTCGGTGTAGGGCTGCGCAGCCTCGATGGCAAAGACGTCCGCGCCCAGGCGCTCGGCGATCGCAGCGGCCACGCCCTCCGTGTTGCCCGTCGCCGAGAAGTACGCGACGAGCACGTTGCCCGCCGGCGCGGCATCCGCCGCGGGGGCGTCCTCGAACTGCTCTGGTGCCGGATTGACCGCGGGCGCCTCGTCCTTCTCGCCGGAGCAGCCGGCCAGGAGCGCGGTCGTGCCCGCAACGACAACTGCCAGGAAGTTCCTTCTCGTCAGCATCTTAGCCCCTCTAAAGCGCGCTCTGTGCCCAAGTGCCGGCGGAGTCGGCGGTCACCAGGCCACCGCGCTTCCACGTGCCCGCCGGACAGTGTTCGCGCACGCTCTTCTCGGCACGACCGATGCCCGACCCGCCAGACGTGGCAAAGGGAATCATGGTCTTGCCGGAGAAGTCGTACGCCTCGAGGAAGGTGTCCACTATGCGCGGCTCCACGTACCACCAGATGGGAAATCCCACGAAAACGGTGTCGTACGAGTCCATGTTTTCGACCGTTCCCGCGATGGCAGGGCGGCAGGTCTCGTCGTTCATCTCGACGGAGCTTCTGCTGTGGGGGTCGTTCCAGTTGAGGTCCGCTGCCGTGTAGGGCTCCGCAGGCTCGATCTCAAAGACGTCCGCACCCACCGCCTCGGCGATGCGCCGCGCCGCCTGGGCCGTAACGCCGCTTGCCGAGAAGTATGCAACCAGAATGCTGCTCATGATGTGCCTCCTTGGCATCCAAAAATGATACGAAGGGACTGTCCCTTCGTATCATTTAGGTTACGTGACGTTACGTATTTTGTAAATGGTTAAGTGACGCCGTTTTTTCTATTTTCTCGATAAGCTGCGGTATACTTTCCTCGTACACGTTTTGGAGGACTCATGGCCGATTTCATCAGGGCGCGCAGCGCCGAGCAGAAGGAGCAGCGTCTCAGCGAGATCAAGGGCGCCGTACGCAGGCAGTTTGCCGAGCGCCCCTACCACGAGATCACGCTCACCACCATCGCCGACGAGCTCGGCTGGTCGCGAGCCAACCTCTACAAGTACGTGAGCACCAAGGAGGAGGTCTTCCTGCTGCTGGCCGCAGACGAGTGCCGAGCGTACTTTGACGCGCTTCTCGCCGCGCTGCCCGAGGGTTGCGGGCTCTCCCCCGCCACCATCGCCGAGGTGTGGGCCGGCATTGCCAACGCACACCAGGAGTACTTCCGCCTGGGAGACCTACTTTCCACCATCATCGAGACAAACGTGGGCGTGGAGCGCCTCGCGGAGTTCAAGCGCAGCTACTACGACTGCGTGGCCACCATGCGCGAGCGCCTGCCGCAGATTGTCGACATCGCGCCCGAGCGCGTGGAGCCCCTGCTTCTGGCTATCTACTATCACGCCGTCGGCCTGGTGAGCACCTGCTGGAAAAACCCGCTCGTCGCTGAGGCGCTCGAGGTCATTGGCATCGAGCGGCCCGCCATAGACTTCCGCCTTGAAATGAGCGACTTCATTGGCATGTGCCTTACGCACTACGCTCGCCCGTAGCCCGCGCCGCCGCCAGAACGCACCACGCGCCAAGAAACACCTGCCGCCGTACCGGCCGAGCCGGCTTGTGCCGAGGAATCTCAGCCGCTGTATCAGCCGGGGTTATGAGACGCCGAGAAACGCCGGCAGCTGTACCAAGTGGTCCGGCCCTTTGCCGAGAAAATCCAACGGGTGTACCGACGCACACAATGACACGCCGAGAAAAGCCGGCGGATGTACCGCAGTGGATGCCCTAACCGGCCGTGAACCGTGCCATCACGGTACAGCAAGCCGTATTTCTCGGCGCCAACGGGTACACTCGACGAGATTCCTCGGCGCATCGCTGGACGTTGTGGTACACCCGCTGGTTTTTCTCGGCATAAGCCCAGCCCAGCCGGTACACCCGCCGGCGTTTCTCGGCATAAGTCCAACCCGATCGGTACACTCGTCGGCGTTTCTCGGCGTCATACAGCCCAACCGGTACACCTGCCGGCGTTTCTCGGCGTCGCACAGACCCAACCGGTACACCCGCCACCATTCCTCGGCGCCGCTCCAAACTGCAACCGACCCCAGCGCTAAGCTACGCCTCCATAAACGACGGCATGCGCCCCGCCGCCGTGGCCTCGGCTATATCGAGAAGCGCATGGGCAACCGACTCCTCGTCCGCAGGCCCAATGTGCCAGCGCGCGCACTCCTTCACCGCCGGCACGGCGTTTGCCACCGCAACGGAGTGCGGGTAGTGGCGCAGCACCGCGAGGTCGTTCTCGGCATCTCCAAAGCAGCAGACCTCGTCGGGCGTAAGCCCCAGGCGCTCCATGAGAAAGTCGCCTCCATGGTCCTTGCCAAAGCCGTGGGGCGTAATGTCAATGTGCGGCGTCCCCGGCATGGGGCACACAAAGTCAAGCTCCGAGAGGGCCCCCGCAAGCGACGCCGCAACCTCCTGACAGCGCTCGAAGCTCCCAACCACGCGCACGTTGGCCTTGTAGCACGGCTCCTCCGGCACCTCTGCCACGGCGGTTTCAACCAGCCAGAAGTTGTCGGGGTGGGCACGCACGTAGTCAAGCTCCGCCGCCACGGCGACCTTCTCGCCACCGTATTCAACCACGAGATAGGCGTCGTCAACGTTTTGCAGCTCGCCCACAACCGCCACGAGCGCCTCGTGCGCAATGGGCACCTTCTCCACGAGCTCGCCGTCGAGATAGACCAGCTGGCCGTTGCTCGTTACCGCCGTGGCGCACGCCGCCTCATCGCCGGCAAACATCCGCGGGAGGTCGCGGTAGATGCGCCCCGTGCAGGGCACAAAGTGAACGCCCGCCGCCTGCGCCGCATGAATCGCCTCCAGCGCAAACGGCGTAACAACGTGCTCGGGCGTCCAGATGAGCGTGGCGTCGAGATCCGAGAGTACGAGCTTAATCACAAGAGGTCCCTTCAAAGCGTGCCGCGTGCAGACGTGCGCGAGATTCGCGCGCCCCATGTCGAACGCCCGCACGCGACACGCTTGAGGGAAACAGGCACGGCGGTCGGGGGCCGCCGCGCCCAAAAAAGGTCGCACGCCAGGTGCTGGGGATCCGACATGCGACCATTCTAGTTATAACCACCCAAGCGGTGGATGGACTCCCACAAAGTCGCAGACGGTAACGGCTTTGACACAAAGGGTCAGAGTGGGGTGGCCCACTCGGCGAACGCTACGATAAGAGCCGCGAGCGCGATCGCCGGCGCCAGGGGAATGGCGTGGGAAAGCTGCCCCGAGCTCCCTTTCAACCTCCAGATGAGCGCCGCTGCCACCCACCCGACAAGCCCCAGCAGGCACGAAAGCGCAGCGGTAATAAGGCCCCCGAGCGGACCTGTCCATGCCGCGAGCGCCGCGAGCAGCTTGACGTCCCCGCCGCCCACGCCGGGACGCCCCCGGGCGCGCCCAAAGGCCACCGCCGCCCCCGCCATGATGAGCGCCACCACAGCAACGCCCACAAGCGCCCGCGTCAGGCAACCCTCCAGAAAAGAGGCGGCCAGCCCGGACGCCAGAATCGCCGCGGCGCACCCGTTGGGCACAAGGCGGCTCCGCAGGTCGCTTACGCTCGCAACAAGAAGCGCGCCGACAAGCACCACACAGCAAAAGCCCTCCATAAACCCTCCTAACGACGATGCCCACGCCACAACCCAAGCAGCGCCGCCCACCCAACACAACGCCCCAAGCGCGGCCCCGTTAGCCTCATGGGGCAAAAACGGGGTCCTCTACCTGCGCTGGCACAGAAGGGACCTCTCGTGGCAGATTCGTGTAAGATTCGCGAACGGCATATACTGGGAGGACAGGCGGCAAGGAGGAACCCATGGGCGAGAAAAGAGCGCTTCGACGCAACCCGCGCATCGAGGCGCTGCGCCTGATCGCCATTGCCGGCATTGCCGTCTTCCACACCTTCCAGCCGTGGTTTGACGCCGCCACCAGCGGCGCGTGGCCAGCAAGTCCCCTCGCGCTTGTCGCCCTTGGCCTCATCAGCCTGCTCGGAGCCTACGGCAACCACGTGTTCTTCCTCATCTCCGGCTACTTCCTCATCCCCCGCGCGGCCCAGGCGGCAGCGGCGGTGACAGGGGCCGAGACAGCAGCCTCCAACCAAACCTCCTACTGGCGCAACCAGGCGAGAAGTACCCTGCGGCGGGCGCTCCCCATCCTTGCGACCGTCCTCTTCTACGCGGTGGTCGCGCTTGCCGTGAGCACGTGGGTCACGCCCATCCCAAGCGTCTCGCCCACGCAGACGGGCTGGCTCGTCGGAGGGCTGCAGTTCATCTGGGTCTACCTCGCCGTGGTAGTTGCCACCCCGATTATGGGCTGGGTGTGGACACGCGTCCGCCGGCCGCACGTCATCGTGGGGGCGCTCGTGGCGATTGTCTTTGTCGTCAACGCCTACATCGCCTTCGTCTCGCCCGGAGACGAGGCGCGCGGTCTCCTTGAGTGGCGAAAGCTCATGAGCGCAGTGAGCTACCTCGTGGCGTTTCTCGCGGGCGGGGCACTGGCCGAGCGCCCGCTCTCCCACCCGGGACGGCTTCTCGGCGGATGCATTGCGGTGGCACTTGTCACGGAGGGCGCGGCGGGCATCACGGCCAACCTGGCGCTGCTCGAGGCGCTCTCGTTCAAGTCAACGTCTCTGGTCTCGTTTGCGCTGGCCGTGGCCTCCCTCGGCGTTGCCGCGCAGGCGCGCGAGGAAAAGCCCGGGCGGGCGGCGCGCATCGCCTGCGAGCTCACCGGCTCGATTCTCGGCTTCTACGTTGCCCAGTCGATGTTCAGCCAGCTCTGGCACCCCGTGGCAAACGAGCTCTGCGCGGCGGCGGGAGCCTACGGGGACGCCGCCCTTCTTGCCGCGGGAGTTGCGGCGAGCCTCGTGTTTCTCGCCTGCGTGCTCGTGGTCGACCGGGCCGTAAGGGTTCCGCTTTTGCGGCTCATCAAATAGATCAAATGGTTTAGGTCAGAGGGCCCCTTCGTCCCCGTTTTGCCTCGTGGGCTCGGGGTATACTTTCCCTCGCAACGTGAGGGGGCCTGCTTCATGACAAACTGGATCGTGCGGACGTTTGTGCCACATGCGGACAACGTGGGAGACCCCGCGGTCCGCACGCGTTACGGCCTGGTGGCGAGCGTCACCTGCATTGTGTGCAACGTCGCGCTCTGCCTGGGCAAGGGCGCGGTGGGCCTTCTCGCCGGCTCGGTCTCGATTGTGGCCGACGCCGTGAACAACCTCTCCGACGCCTCGAGCAACGTGGTGAGCCTGCTGGGCTTTAAGCTTGCGAGCCGGCCGGCGGACGAGGAGCACCCCTACGGCCACGGGCGCTACGAGTACCTGGCCGGCCTTGTGGTGGCCGTTCTGGTGTGCGCCATTGGCCTCAACCTGCTGGGCTCCTCCGCCGAGAAGATCCTCCACCCCGAGCCCACCGAGTTTGGCCCGGCGGTTGTGGTGGTTCTTGTGGGGTCCATGCTCGTGAAGCTCTGGATGGCCGCCTTCAACCGGCGGCTTGGTAGGGCCATCTCCTCCGAAACCCTGGAGGCCACAGCCGTGGACTCGAGAAACGACGTTGTGGCAACGGCGGCCGTCCTTGCCTCCGCGGTGGTGTCCCAGCTCTCGGGCTTTGACCTCGACGGTTGGGCGGGTCTTGCCGTGGGCGGCTTTATCTGCTGGAGCGGCATCGAGCTTGTGCGCGAGGCTGTGAGCCCGCTTCTGGGCAAGGTACCCGACCCTGCTTACGTGGAGCACATCCGGAACAAGATCATGAGCTACCCCGGCGTGCTGGGGACGCACGACCTCATGGTTCACGACTACGGTCCCGGGCGACAGTTTGCGAGCGCCCACGTGGAGATGGCGGCGGAGGGCAACCCGCTTGAGCAGCACGATCTTCTCGACAACATCGAGCAGGACTTCAAGACCGAGGAGGGCCTGGTGATGACGCTGCACTACGACCCCATTGTCACCAACGACCCGCAGGTGCGCGACATGCGTCACTGGATCGATCTTACCGTGAAGGGGATCGACCCGGCGCTCTCGATCCACGACCTGCGCTGTGTGCCCGGGCCCACACACACCAACGTCATCTTTGACTGCGTGATGCCCGCAGACTTTGCGCTCTCCGCGGCAGAGCTGCGCGGGCGCATCTCCGAGCTCGTGCGTGAGCGCTACCCGCGCGCCATATGCAAGATTACGATCGACGACTCCTACGTCTCTTCCCGCCAATGATACGGGGTGATGACAAAGGTTGACAAAGGTGACAGGGTAGTTTGTCAGGTTTTTGCATGGTTATGCTGATCGAGACGACTCACTAAAAACCTGACAAACTACCCTGTCACCTTTGTCATCACCCTGCCGCCCCCGTCATCATCACAGATTGGAGTGCCATGGCTTCCAGCAGTTACCTCGCAAAGCAGATGATCGTCATGCGACGCGACCTCAAGATGCGCAAGGGCAAGATCGCCGCGCAGGCCGGCCACGCATGCGTCGAGGCCGTCCTCATGGCCCTTGTGCGCGAGGGCCGCGCAGCCGACCTCCAGGCCACAGACGGCTGGGCCTGGCTCTATCACGACGAGGACGACACCTCTCCTCTCACGGACTGGTTCGATGCGGGCGTGGCCAAGGTCTGCGTCTACGTGGACTCCGAAGAGGAGCTACTCGACCTTGCCGCCCGCGGCCGCGAGCTCGGCTTTGCGGTTGCGCTCATCCGAGACGCGGGCCACACCGAGTTCCACGGCGAGCCCACCTACACCTGCCTCGCCTTCGAACCGCTTCCCGCCGAGAAGATCGACCCCCTCACCGGCAACCTGCCTCTGTACTAATCCGCTTAGTAGGTGGTGACAAAGGTGACAGGGTAGTTTGTCAGGTTTTTCTGAGTTGTCTCGACTGGTATAGCCATACAAAAAAACCTGACAAACTACCCTGTCACCTTTGTCAAAAACCTGACAAACTACCCTGTCACCTTTGTCACCACCCCCGCCAACGGTCCATTGTTTCGGAAGCGTAATTCCTACTTGCATGGTGGGTTTATCGGTGCCACGCTGTGGGGACCCCAAGCGAAGGAGGCATCATGCACGTTGCGCGCACCGTCGAGGCACTTATCGGCTCCACCCCGCTCGTGGACCTCACCGCCCTTCTCGATGGCTGCTGTGCTACACGTGTGCTGGGAAAACTTGAGTCCATGAACCCGGGTGGTTCCGCCAAGGACCGCGTCGCGCGCGCCATGGTGGACGCGGCCGAGCGCGAGGGTCGCCTCTCCCCCGGCGGCACCATCATCGAGCCCACAAGCGGCAACACCGGAGTTGGCCTGGCCATGATTGCCGCCGCACGTGGTTACCAGCTCATCCTCACCATGCCTGATACCATGAGTGTCGAGCGCCGTGCCCTCGCCGCCGCCTACGGAGCCCTGATTGAGCTCACACCAGGCTCCGACGGCATGGCAGGCGCCGTCTCGCGCGCCGAGGAGTTGGCCGCCACAACGCCCAACTCCATCATCGCCGGGCAGTTTGACAACCCCGCCAACCCCCAGGCGCACTACGAGACCACTGGCCCCGAGATTTGGGCAGACACCGAAGGCACCGTCGACGCGCTCGTGGCGGGCGTGGGCACAGGAGGCACCCTCTGTGGGTCCGCTCGCTACCTCAAGGAAAAGAACCCCGCGCTTCTCGCCGTGGCCGTGGAGCCCGCCGAGTCGCAGGTACTTGCAGGAGGCGTCGCAGGTCCGCACGCCATCCAAGGCATTGGCGCCAACTTTGTGCCGGGAAACTTCGACCGCTCCCTTGTGGACGAGATCGTGCCCGTAACCTCTCAGGACGCCGTTGCCATGAAGCGTCGCCTGGGACGTGAGCTTGGGCTTCTCGTTGGTATCTCGTCGGGCGCCGCCGTGGTGGCTGCATGCGCGCTCGCACAGCGCCCCGAGCTAGCTGGAAAGACTATCGTCACCGTGCTCCCCGACACCGGCGAGCGCTACCTCTCAATGGAGTCGTGATGGAGGCCGCAGCCGCAACGCGCGCCGCCGTCCGCGCCCGTCACGACAAAAAGGACGCGCCCGCCCTGCGCGACCTCATCCGCGAGGACGCCCAGGCCGCCTTTGAGCGCGACCCCTCGGCCGACTCCGTCTCTGACATTACGCGCTTCTCGGTGGGCTTTAAGATCGTGCGAGCGTATCGCCGACAGCACTGGCTCTACGAGCACGGGCACCGCAGCCTCGCGCTCTGGCTCGCCATGCGCTCTCGTATCAAGTACGGCGCGGAGATTCACCCCGCCGCGAGAATCGGCCGACGCTTCACCATCGACCATGGAGCTGGCGTGGTGATCGGTGGCACGGCCATCATCGGCGACGACTGCCTCATGTACCAGGGCGCCACGCTCGGCATGACGGGAAAGCACGGCGGCAAGCGCCACCCCACCCTGGGAAACGGCGTCATGATCGGTGCCGGGTCCATCGTCCTTGGTGCCATTACCGTGGGCGACGGCGCCTACGTCGGAGCTGGATCGGTTGTCGTGGACGACGTGCCGCCCAATACCACCGTTGTGGGCAACCCCGCGCGCGTGGTGCGCACGCACGCCTGTCCTCTTGTGAGCGACATCTTCCGCGTCACCGACGACTTTGGCAAGACCTGGATCATGGAGGCGTAGGAATTGATGGCCGGCGGGGCGGGCGTCGCTACGAGCACTTGTCCCACCCTGTGCAAAAGTGGCGCTCGTGCCACAAATTGGCGGCCGTGTGCAAAAACGCCTCTCGTGCCACATCGGATCGGGGCCCTAAGGCGATTTTGGTTTAAATTATTATGGCGCTATCTGGGCTTTTGTGTCACCGCTACTCACGGCACCCCTAAAACCATGTGGCACGAGTGCGACTTTTGCACGGTGAGAACGCCATTTGTGGCACGAGCGCCGCTTTTGCGCAGGGCGGCAAGGTCTGCCGCCGAGCCACCCCCCGTGGTGCGCCCCGCCGCCCTCCGCGAGAGCTAGAGCACCTGCTCCAAGCAGGTCTTGAGCGGGGTCATGCCCATTGCGTCGTAGAAGGCACGGGCGCCTGGGTTGCACTCCCAAACGTTAAGCGTCACGTTGTAGCATCCCAACTCGCGCGCAAACTCAATAACGTGCTGGTAGAGTGCCTTGCCAACGTGCTTGCCGCGGCACGTCTCGTCCACGCAGATGTCATCTATATAGATGCTTACATACGGCTGCATGTTGTTTGACCCACGAAAATCCTGGACCTCGCAGAAAGCATGTCCGAGCACGCGGCCGTCCTCGTCCACGGCAACAAAGACCGGGCGCGCGTCGTCCGCAAAGATGCCAAGGAGCTCCTCATCGGTGTACTTGCGCGTTCCCGCGCGAAAGAGGTCGGGTCGACCCTCAGCATGCACCGCCAGCACCTGGCTCAGCAGGTTGTGCACCCCGTCCAGGTCCCTCTTGCAAGCCCTGCGAATCTCCATCCCCAACCATCTCCCTCTCGTGAACAAACAAAACAAACTCGTCGGAGGCCTCACGGGTCGCAAAGCGCGCCGTGTACTGGTAGTCGCCCATATCGTCCGAGAGCGCCGCAGGTACAGGCCCATGCGAGACCACCTCGCCACCCCAGCGCGCGAGAACCTCATCATGGGTGTGCGCGTAGTGGTGCGCGCGGCGACGGCTCGCGTAGACGCAATAGGCATCCTCGCCGTCGCGCGGCGTCCGGCGCTCATCAAAGCAGACCATGTCCGCCCAGATCTTGTAGACGTTGGTAGCATGCGCGTAGTTCATCATCTCGGGCGTCGTGCCGCCTGGAGGCCGCACGTTGACCTCGAGGCCCACATAGGTCCCCGAGCGCCCCAAGCCAGGATGGTCGCGATCGAGACGGAAGAATTCCATGTGCACAAAGCGACTCGCAAGGCCAAAGGCGCGCGCCGTCGCACGACCCAGGCGCGAGAGTTCCGGGTCCACGTCTGGACACGAGAGGTAGGACATGTCCAGTCCGCCATGCACCACATCTGCCATGGACGGCGGAAACTCCTCCTGGTTCTCAAAGAGCGGGTCTCCGTGACTGTCCAGAATCGCATCCCACGAGCAGATGTCCCCGTGGACGAGCCGCTCGATCACGTAGGGCGTCTCGCCGTGGTCGGAAAGAAGCGCGCGCAGATCATCGTCGCAGGTCAGAATGCGCGTTCCGCAGGCGCCCACGCCCACCTCGGGCTTGGCAAAGACGGGATAGTGGCCCATCTCGCCGATGAACCAGCGCGTCTCGTCAAAGCTCGTGAGCCGAGTCTGGCGCGCGGTGGGCACGCCCGCCGCAGCATAGAGCGGCTTCTGGGCGGCCTTGCTCTGCCAGCGCGCCAAGGTCTCGGGCCGAGGACCGCTCGCCACGTTGAAGTCCTCGCGCAGGCGGGCATCCTGCGCGAGCCAGTGCTCGTTGTTCGACTCAATCCAGTCCGGCTTTCCGTAGCGATACGAGAAGTACGCGACGGCTCGGTAGACCTGGTCGTAGTCCTCGAGGTCGGAGACCCAGTAATACTCATCAAGAGAGGCCCTGACCTCCTCGGCCAGGGCCTCCCAAGGGGTGTCTCCGATTCCGAGGGCACGAGCTCCGTTGTGGCGAAGCGCTGCGCAGAACTGCCAGTAGACGCTCGGAAACTGCGGCGAGACAAAGATGACGTTCATTTACTTCGCGCTCGCGGAGTCCTTCGTGGACTTCTTGGCGGTGGACTTGGTAGCCGTAGACTTAGCAGCCGTCGTCTTGGCAGCGGCCGTCTTAGCGGTCGTGGACTTGGCGGTCGTCTTGGCAGCCGTGGTCTTGGTCGCGGCCGGCTTCTTGGCGGCAGCGGTGACCTTGGCGGTCGTAGCCTTCGCGGCCGTGGCCTTGGCAGCGGTCTTCGCCGGCGCGGCGGCCTTAGTGGCCTTCGCCGGAGCCTTGGCCTTCTCGGCCTTGGCCAGGGTGACGGGCTTCTCCTCCACGGCCTTCTCGGTCTCGGCCTTCTTGGCGGCAGCGGTCTTGCGCGCGGTCGTGGCCTTCTTGGCGGCAGGCTTGGCCTCGGCCTTGGCAACAGGCTCGGCCTCGTCCTTCTCGGCGACGGGCTCGGCCTTAGCAGCAGCGGCGGTCTTCTTAGCCGCAGCGGCCTTGGTCGTGGTCGCGGCCTTCTTGCGCGTGGTCGTGGCGCGCTTCTTGGGCGCGGGCTTCTCGGCAGCCGTGGTCTTCTCCACGTCGTCGAGCACGATCGGCAGGAAGTAGAGCAGCTGCTTCTTCCACCAGTGCCAGGTGTGCGTCACGTCGCCGCCCCAGTAGTCGCACCAAGCCTCGACGCCCAGACGACGCAGCTCGCCGTCAATCTCGCGCGTGGTGCGCAGGCTGTCGGCCTCGGTGGCATCCTGACCGGTGCAGAACAGGAGCTGACGCTGGTTGTAGACGGCCACGTAGGGGTGGTCGGCGGGCATGTTGGGAAGGAAGGCGCACGGCGTGTTGTCGTAGAGCGTGGCGTCCATCCAGTCGCCGAAGTAGCGGCTCGCGTCGTAGCAGCCGGAAAGGCACATGCAGCCCTGGAAGAGGTCCGGGCGACGCAGCAGCGCGACGGCGGCGTGCGTGGCGCCCATGTCAAAGCCAAGCGCGAGCGGGCGAGCCTTGGACTTGCTCACCTTCTGCACGAGCGGCACGAGCTCGTCCACAACGTAGTGATAGAAGCTCTCCTGGCGGAGCGAGCGCTCCTTGGGGTCACCGGTGCCGCCCCAGGACTCCGCGTCCACGGTCTCGGTGCAGAAGAGCTGGATGGTGCCGGAGTCGAGGTAGTCGGCGAGCTCGTCGACAATGCCCGCCTCCTCGATGCTCTCGGGAGAGGCCGCCAGCGTCGGAAACACCACGACGGGCAGGCCCTTCTTGCCGTACACGTTGACGTGCATGTCGCGCCCAAGGATGGCGCTTCCGCACACGACGTTCTTCTTATCCATTTGGTCCCCCAAAAGGTCTCGGTTTGCTTGCATTCCCCGAATATGCGTACGCAATGATACCGCTTTAAGCAAAAACCCATGTTTTCTCTACGTAAGCTCGATACCAGACGGAAATGCTCCACATCTGCTTGAGGCGTGATAATCTTACTGGTTGGAAATCGGACAGAGAGGACCCCCGCCCATGCGCATCGGATTTGACAACGACAAGTACATCAGCCTTCAGGCCGAGAAGATCCGCAAGCGCATCGGGCAGTTTGGCGGCAAGCTCTACCTCGAGTTTGGCGGCAAGCTCTTTGACGACTACCACGCGAGCCGTGTGCTGCCCGGCTTTGAGCCCGACTCCAAGATCCGCATGCTCGAGAGCCTCAAGGACGACGTCGAGGCCATCATCGTCATCAACGCGGACAACATCGAGAACGCCAAGCGCCGCTCCGACATCGGCATCACCTACGAGGAGGACGCGCTGCGCCTCATGGACTCGTTCCGCGCGCGCGGACTCATGGTGGGCGGCATCTGCATCACGCACTTCACCGGCCAGCCGCATGCCGAGGCCTTCCAGCGCCGCCTTGAGGGCATGGGCGTCTCGGTGTGGCGCCACTACCTCATCGACGGCTACCCCTCCGACGTCAACCACATCGTCTCCGACGAGGGCTTTGGCAAGAACGACTACATCGAGACCTCGCGCCCGCTCGTCGTGGTAACGGCGCCCGGCCCGGGCTCCGGCAAGCTCGCCACCTGCCTCAGCCAGCTCTACCACGAGAACAAGCGCGGCATCATGGCGGGATACGCCAAGTTCGAGACCTTCCCGGTGTGGAACCTGCCGCTCAAGCACCCCGTGAACGTTGCCTACGAGGCGGCCACGGCCGATCTCGACGACCGCAACATCATCGACCCCTGGCACCTCGAGGCCTACGGCGAGGTCACCGTCAACTACAACCGCGACGTTGAGACCTTCCCCGTGCTCAAGGCCATGATGGAGAAGATCGCCGGGGAGAGCCCGTACCAGTCCCCCACTGACATGGGCGTCAACATGGTTGGCCTGTGCATCTCCGATGACGAGGCCTGTCGCGAGGCCGCCAAGAACGAGATCGTGCGCCGCTGGTTTGCCGCCGCCGAGGAGCTGCGACGCAAGGGCGAGGGCAAGGAGGCGCTCGACAAGATCGAGCTGCTCATGAGCCAGGTTGACGTTAATTGCGACTACTCCCCCGCCCACCAGGCGGCGCTGGCCAAGGAGGAGGCAACGGGCGGCCCGGCCGCAGCGATGGTGCTGCCCGATGGCGCGCTCGTCACCGGAAAGACCTCCGACCTCATGGGCGCCGCGGCATCGCTGCTGCTCAACGCCGCTAAGCACATGGCCGGCATCCCCAAGAAGACCTACGTGGTGAGCTCCGAGGCGCTCGTGCCGATCTGCCACCTCAAGACCGAGCACCTGCGCAGCCACAACCCGCGCCTGCACTCCGACGAGATGCTCATTGCGCTCTCGCTTTCCTCCGCAACAAACGACCAGGCAGAGGCCACCGTTGACGCGCTCGAGCAGCTGGCGGGCTGCGACGCCTACTTCTCCGTCATCATCTCCGAGGCGGACAAGAGCACCTATCGCAACCTCGGGATAAACGTCTGCTGCGAGCCCAAGTACGAGCGCCGCGGGTACTATCACCGCTGATTCATCGCCGATGTGGCCCCGTTTGGGACCGGCTGCTTTGCCCGATACCTCATAACCCCTCTTTTCTGACACAAAACAACTACAGAATGAGGGGTTATGAGGTATCGGCCTTTCTATAGAAGCTCGGACAGGAGCTTGTCTCGTCTCTTTGGGTCGGGTTGGCGGGCCTTAACGCCGAGCGCTTTTGCGAGCTGTCGTGCGAGCACGTCGAGCGAGTCTCCGGAAAGCTGTCCCGGAGTCACCGCTCTGGCAGTCCAGCCCATAGCCCCGAGGGAATTCATTTTCATCGCATCGTTGTCGAGCGCAGCCTTGTTAAGGTGCTCGGAGTAGCTGTTAAACTCGTAAATCACCTTTCGCCTCTCCCAGCACGCGTCGACAAGGTACATCGAGTGCTGGCTCAGCGAGTAATCTTCCGGAAGCCGAAGAACTGTGAAGTTGAGCTCCGGGCGAGGAAGGCCGTATCCTCCGAGATTGAGAGGAAGGGTAAGCGCGAGAACGGTCTTTGTCTCCATGGGCGACCTTGAGTTCTCCAAGGCCCAGCGCATCGCCTTGCGCGCAGTGGAAACGCCATAGGAACCTTTCGCCTCCTTCAGGTAGGCACCAAGCGACTCCTTACTCAGCAGCGGATTCCTGTCAAGAAACCCGCGTGGGGTGGGAACCCTTCCATAGAGGCCCAGGCACTCCATCTCAACGCAGGCAGCCCTTGCAATGCCATACCTTCCGGCGGCAAGAAGACAGCAGAAGCCGGGCGAGGCAACGAGAACGCCCGGTGCCAGCCGGTAGAGGGACCCCGCGGGGAAGCGACCTGTCCAGACATGGGAGACCACACGACTGGAACGAACCCGTTGTCGATCGCTGTCCACAAGCACATGGAGCGGGCGCTTTTCGGAAAAGTCGATCATTCCCTCGAGCTCCTTGATTTCCTTCATTGACCTGAGGGACCACTCCATGGAGTTGGCGGGGCACGGATTGCCGAGCTCCTCCTCGACCCCCTCCACAGCCCATATCATAAGCGCCGACTCATCAACCAAGGTAACCAATACTAATCACTCATCATTAATAACGAAAAACTACTATTACTTTATTTGAATGCATTTTAGCTTATAAGTTCAGTCACGAGATGCTGATTAGCGTTTTATTTTATTTCGTCTAGATACCAGTTTTGGCGCCGGACTTATGGACAGCGCGCCTACTTTGCCCGATACCTCATAACCCGCTTTTTTAGCCTAAAACAGCTCGATTTCGAAGGGTTATGAGGTATCGGGCAAAGTAGCCTCCCCGTGCATCCGTCCACGCGGTATCCTTTCTGCTGGTTCAATCGAGAGGAGAGTCGTGGACTACGAGCTCATAGCCTTTGACATGGACGGGACCCTGCTCGACACGCACAAGCGCGTCCTACCGTCCTCGACGGCCGCCATCGACGAGGCCCTTGCCGCAGGCAAGGCCGTTGCCATCTGCTCCGGCCGCTGCCCCAAGATGGTCGAGCTCGACCAGGCGAGCTTTGGTGGCATCCGCTACGCCATCTGCTGCAACGGGTCGATCATCTACGACCTGTTTGAGCACCGCGTCCTCTCGTCGGAGTCGCTCGACCACGAGGTCATCGTGGCCGCCGTAGAGGCCCTCGGAGACGAGGACGCAATGGTCGACGTCTTCCTTGGCCGCGGGTACTTCTGCCAGACCTCACACATCGAGAACATGCCCCATTACAGCATGGGCATCTACCAGGACATGTACCGGGCAACGGCAACGCAGGTCAAGGACATCCGCACGACGCTGCTCGACCCCGCCGCGCGCTACCAGAAGTTCATCTTCCATTTCGCCAGCCCCGAGGCGCGCGCCCGCGTGCGCGCCCGCGTGGAGGGCCTGCCCGTGGAGCTCGCCGATTCCGAGATCGCGAGCCTTGAGTTCTCCCCCGCCGGCGTCGACAAGGGCTCGGGCCTGCTCGCCCTCGCCGACCTCCTGGGCGTTCCCCATGAGGCAACTATCGCCGTGGGCGACGCGGACAACGACCTCCCCATGCTCCGCGCAGCCGGGCTCGCTGTGGCCATGGGCAACGCCAACAAGAACGTCCGTGCCGCGGCAGACGTCACCGTAGCCGATAACGACAGCGACGGCTGCGCCGAGGCCATCCGCCGCTTTCTTCTGAGCACCCAGCAGGAGGCCTAGCATGAAACGCATCCTGATGATCGCCACGGGCGGCACCATCGCCTCCACCGAAGACGGCTCGGGGCTCGCCCCCACCATGACCGGTCGCGAGCTCGCGCAGCAGGTACCCCTGCTCGACACCCTCTGCGAGCTGGACTTTACCCAGCCCATGAACATCGACAGCACCAACATGCGCCCGCGCGACTGGCTACGCATCGCCAGCATCGTCCGCGACGCCTACGATCGCTACGACGGCTTTGTCATCCTTCACGGCACGGATACCATGGCCTACACCGCCGCGGCCCTCTCCTACCTCGTGCGAGACAGCGAGAAGCCCATCGTGCTCACCGGCTCCCAGCAGCCCATGGCAAATCCCTTCACCGACGCCAAGCTCAACCTCTACCATAGCGTCCTCTACGCCTGCGACGACGCCAGCCGAAACGTGAGCGTGGTCTTTGGCGGCAAGGTCATCTGCGGCACGCGTGCCCGCAAGCAGCGCACCATGAGCTTCAACGCCTTCACCAGCATGAACTACCCCTCGATCGCCTACATCAGAGGCGACCGCGTGGTGCGGGCCGCCGGCGCCGCCCCCGCCGAGAAGTGCGGTGCCGCCCCCCGCTTCTACGATTCCCTCAACGAGCGCGTCATTGTCCTCAAGCTCACCCCTGAGCTCCAGCCGAGCATCTTCGACCTGCTCGAGCGCGACTACGACGCCGTCATCCTCGAGACGTTTGGCATCGGAGGCATCCCGGACCTCGGCGGCTCCTACCAGCGCGCAATCTTTGACTGGGTGGACTCCGGACGCACGCTCGTGGTGACCACCCAGGTCCCCGAGGAGGGCCTCAACCTTGGCGTCTACGAGGTTGGACACGCCTATGCCGAGAAGGACGGCATCCTCAAGGGCGACGACATGACCACCGAGGCCCTCGTTGCCAAGACGATGTGGGCGCTCGGCCAGACCCGCGACCCCGCCGAGGTCGCCCGCCTCTTCTACACCTCCATCAACCACGACCGCATCCCCCACGCGTAGCAGTCGCCTGAGAGGGGACGCGCTGTTCCGGTCGGGCAAGAGGGGCGGGCTGTTCCGGTCAGGCAAAAGGGGGACGGGTTATTTCTCTCAGAGTTTTTGGGACAGGTTT
>CASEVE010000023.1 GCA_949291295.1 uncultured Olsenella sp. | reverse complement strand
ATTGGCAACGAGGAGATTCGCAATCGCCTGGCTGGCGAGAAGCCCTATCGCGACTGGATCGACGAGGAGACGATCGGCCTTTCGGACCTGCCCGTGCCCGACCCCGTCAAGGTCCGGCGCTCAGACAGCTTCGCCGCACAGGGCGCGGCTGCAGAACTCGCGGCGGACCTTCTCGCCCGCCGCGCGGGACCTGCGTTTCCAGCAACACGAGGGAGCCCACATGGACCAGTCGCTCTTCACCTATGACATCCTCGCCGAGGACCCTACGACGCATGCGCGTACGGGCGTGCTGCACACCCCGCACGGGGACGTGCCCACGCCGATCTTCATGCCGGTGGGGACCAAGGCCACGGTGAAGGGGCTTCTTCCGTCCACGCTCGAGCAGCTGGGCACCAAGATTCTTCTCGCCAACACCTACCACCTCTCCATGCGTCCCGGGGCAGACCTTGTGGCCGAGATGGGGGGCCTGCACGACTTCATGGGCTGGCACCATCCCATCCTCACGGACTCTGGCGGGTTTCAGGTCTTCTCGCACGAGGAGTTCTTCAAGCTCTCGGAGAGCGGCGTGCGCTTCCGCGCCGTTGACTACGACGGTCGCTGGATCACGTGGACGCCCGAGGAGAACATGGCAATAGCCCAGAAGCTGGGGGCGGACATCGTGATGCAGCTCGACCAGTGCGTGGGCTATCCCGCCCCGCGCAGCAAGGTGGAGCGCTCCGTGGAGCTCTCGAGCCTCTGGGCGGAGCGCTGCTATGCGGCACACACGCGCCCGGACCAGGCGCTCTTTGGCATCGTTCAGGGTGGCATGCACCTTGACCTGCGTCTTCGCTCGCTACGTCACCTTCAGGAGATCGGCGACTTCCCGGGCTTTGGCATTGGTGGCTACTCGGTGGGCGAGGACCACGACACGATGTTTGAGTCCCTGGCGCCGCTCGTCTCCGAGCACATGCCGCGGAGCAAGCCGCGCTACCTCATGGGCGTGGGCAACCCCACCACGCTCGTTCGTGCCGTGGCCTGCGGCGTTGACATGTTCGACTGCGTGCTTCCCACGCGCACGGCGCGCACGGGAAGCGCATTTTCCAGCGAGGGGCGCCTCAACTTCCGTCACGCCCGCTTCGCACACGACCACGGCCCGCTCGACCCGACGTGCTCCTGCCCCACGTGCACCGGGGGCTTCTCACGTGCGTACCTGCACCACCTCGTGCGCCAGAAGGAGATGCTCGGCTCCATTCTCATCTCGCAGCACAACATCTTCTACCTGCTCGACCTCATGCGTCGCGTGCGCGAGGCCGTTGCCGCGGGAACCTACGGCTCCTTCGTCGACGAGTGGATGGCGTCTCCGGCGGCAAAGGACTGGTAGCAAGCCCTCAATTTGCCTTGAGCCGAGAAATGCTGGCGGGTGTACCGTCCAGACTGCATGCCTGCCGAGAAAACCCGGCAGGTGTACCGTCTGCACGTCCGTCACGCCGATAAATCCCGGCAGGTGTACCGCCTGCGTGATTGGAGTGCCGAGAAAAGTCAACGGGTGTACCAGCTTGGCCTCTGAGGCGCCGAGAAAACCCTCCTGGTGTACTGACGGCGACATGTGGCTCTTCTCGTGTTGGTACGCTCGACGGCATTTCTCGGCAAGCTCTTCGAGGTTTTGGTACACGCCTTCGCTTTTCTCGGCGTTCCCACGCTTCATAGACGATGGGTAAACCAAAGACCTGGTACACGTCTGGCATTATCTCGACAAGAAATCTGAGATTTGGTACGGAGGGCAAGTTTTATAGGCGTTGGCTCTCCGAGCCCCTGCCGCTCCGGTGCGCCCGCGGTTCCCCGGCCCCGCATCCTTCCGGGCTCCGCAGCCCCACGGCCATCCGTTGCCCTGACGCTCATGGCCAGATGCTCCGCCGTTCCTTGCCGATTAGCGTGTTTGTCCTCGTCCTCTGGTACAATCAAAAACGATAAACAGCCGGACGCCCAACGGCGTCCACCCACGTGAGAGACACGCTATGACAAACGAGAAGAACCCGGCCCCGACGGCGTGCGTCGGGTGCCTGAGCGTATCAAGCCATCTGATTGAGGCGCCATCATGGCGGGCGTAGCACAGAGCCGTCGCTGGACGGTTCTCTCCTCGGACCCTATGGCGGAGCGTCGCCTTGTCGAGGAGCTGTCCGTTCCGCCGCTCGTGGCTCGCGTGCTCGTGGCTCGCGGGCACGCTGAGGTGGCGGACGCGCGGGCATTTCTCAGCCCCTCGCTCGAGCGCGACTGGGAGGACCCGCTCTGCATTCCCGGCATGGACGAGGCCGCCGCGCGTCTGGAGCGCGCGCTCGCCAAGGGCGAGACCATCGCCGTCTTTGGAGACTTCGACGTTGATGGCATGACCTCGACCTGCCTGCTCACGCTGGCGCTGCGTCGACTTGGCGGAAACGTTCACCCCTTCATTCCATATCGCTTTGGCGAGGGCTACGGGCTTTCCAAGGAGGCGCTCGACCGCGTTCACCGCTGCTGCTCGCCCGACCTCCTCGTGACCGTTGATAACGGCATTGCCGCCGCCCATGAGGTCGAGTGGCTGGTTGGACAGGGCGTCGACGTGGTGGTGACCGATCACCACGAGCCCGCTGACCTCGTTCCTGCGGGCGTGCCCGTCACGGACCCCAAGCTTTCCGCGGACTGCCCCTCGCACGAGCTTGCCGGCGCGGGCGTTGCGCTCAAGCTCGTCTGCGAGCTCGGCCGCCGGCTCGGCGAGCCGAACCTCTGGCTCGAGTACGTGGACGTGGCCGCGCTCGGCACGCTCTCCGACATGATGCTGCTCACGAGCGAGAACCGCGCGCTCGTGGCGGCGGGAATCGAGCGCATGCGCCGCGTCACGCGTCCCGGGCTCGTGGCGCTTGCGGCAACCGCTGGGGTTGACCTCGCCCAGATCTCTGCCGACGGGCTTCCGTTCTCAATCATCCCGCGCCTCAATGCGGCTGGGCGCATGGGGTCCACCGACGTGGCGCTCGACCTGCTCCTCACCGATGACCCGGCGCTGGCGGCCGAGCTCGCCGGCATTCTCGACGCCGTCAACACCGAGCGCCGCGAGACCGAGGCGACGCTCGCCGAGGCGGCGCTCGCCGAGGCGGAGCGCACCTACGACGGCGGTCGCGTCATTGTTGTGGGCGGGGAGGGCTGGCACGAGGGGGTCAAGGGAATCGTGGCGTCCCGCCTCGTGAACCGCTATCACGTTCCGGCAATCGTCTTCACGATCAGCGAGGGAGTCGCGCGCGGCTCCGGCCGCTCCGTCGGTTCCGTGGATCTCTTTCACGCCGTCGAGCAGTGCTCGGACCTTCTCGTCCGCTTTGGTGGGCACTCGGGTGCCGTTGGCGTTACCTGCGAGGCGTCTCGCTTGGACGAGTTTCGCGCGCGTCTCGGACAGGTACTTGAGGGACTTCCCCCCGAGCAGTTTGAGGACACCGGCGAGGTTGCCGCCGTCGTCACGCTCGGGGAGCTCTCCGTCGAGTCGATCGATGCCCTCGAGCGTCTCCAGCCCTTTGGCCAGGGCAACAAGCGTCCACTGCTGGCCGCGTGCGGCGTCACGATGCGCAACCGAGCCCTTGTGGGAGCCGATGGCGCCCACCTGCGCTTTGTTGCCACAGACGGCGCAAGCTCCGTTCCCGCCATCATGTTTCGCGCACCCAACCCCGAGAAGACCGCTGCCTGGGAGGGCGCCGTCGACGTGGTCTTTGAGGCGGTCAACGAGACGTGGCAGGGGCGCACCAAGCCCAAGCTCATGGTCAAGGACGTCATCGTCCGCACGCCCGCCAAAGACCCCGGACCTGCTCTCGTCGACAGCCTCCTGGCAGAAGACGAGAAGGGCTTCGTCCCCTCGGTTGGCACGGATCTCACCTCTTCTGCGCGCTCTTGTCGCGAGAGGCTCTCGCGACTTCCCTGCGATCGCCTCACCGATGAGCTCCGCCAGAAGATGATCGGGGAGAGCCCCCTGCTCGAGGCGCAGTCCGCCGCGCTCGACCGCCTTGCCCGCGGAAGATCTTGCCTTGCCGTCATGGCAACGGGGCGTGGCAAGTCACTCGTCTTTCACCTGCACGCCGCCCGCGAGGCGATTGCGCACGATCGCGCGAGCGTCTTCGTGTACCCGCTGCGCGCGCTCGTGGCCGACCAGTCCTTCCACCTACGCGCTTCTCTTGCCGAGGTGGGGGTATCCGTCGAGGTCCTCACCGGAGAGACCCCCGGGCCCGAGCGCCAGAGGATTTTTGCGGAGCTCGCCGCGGGGGCGGCGGACGTCATCCTCACCACACCCGAGTTTCTCGCCATCCATCGCGCGCGCTTTGCCGAGTCCGGACGCGTGGGTTTTGTCGTTGTTGACGAGGCGCACCACGCGGGCTCGGCGGGACCTCAGGCGCGCTCCGCCTACCTCGAGCTTCCCGCCGTTCTCTCCGACCTGGGAGACCCCGTTGCCCTTGCGGTCACGGCCACCGCGGCGCCCGACGTGGCGGACGGCATCTGCAGGCTTCTCTCCATTGCCCGGGAAGACGTTGTCGTGGACGCCTCAAGGCGCGACAACCTCCTGCTTGACGACGAGCGCGACCTGCGCGACCGCGAGGCCGCCCTTGTCTCCATCGTCGCCCGCGCCGAGAAGTGCGTGGTCTACGTGAGCTCCCGAGACCAGGCGGTGTCGCTCGTGCGCATGCTGCGCCACCGCGTCCCGGAGCTTGCCGCGCGCGTTGCGTTCTATCACGCCGGCCTCTCGCGCGCTACGCGGGGCAGGGTCGAGGGCGCCTTTCGCGACGGGTCGCTTTGCTGCATCGTCTCGACGAGCGCGTTTGGCGAGGGCGTCAACCTGCCCGGGATTCGCCACGTGGTTCTCTACGGCCTGCCCTTCGGTCAGGTTGAGTTCAACCAGATGAGCGGACGCGCCGGAAGGGACGGGGCCCCGGCGACGGTTCACCTGCTCTTTGGCTCGCGCGACGTGCGCACCGGCGAGCGCATTCTTGCCACGGCGGCGCCCGATCGCGCGCATCTTGTCTCGCTGTACCGCGCCCTTGTCGCGCTCTCGCGTCGCGGTCCCATCGAGCTTGCCGACGACCAGATCGTCTCTGCCGCGCGCTCCGCGGACCCCCGCTGCCAGCTCGACGAGCGCGAGGTTGCCCCGGGCCTTCTCGTCTTCTCCGAGCTCGGGTTCTGCTCGGTCACGGGCTTTGGTGACGGACGACGCATCGAGATGGCCCCGTCCCCGTCTCGCATGGAGCTCACGCAGTCTGCGTGCTATCTCGAGGGTCTGCATCTCCAGGAGGCCTTTGCCGAGTTTTGCGCCTGGGTGCTCAATGCCCGCGCTGACGACCTTCTCGCCCGTGTGAACCGCCCCATCACGCCGAACTTCGGTATCATCGTGCGAGAGGGGAAGGAGCAGTAGATGAGCGCATCCGAGAAGAGCGCGTCGCCCGAGCAGGCGCCGCAGCAGGCTGCAGCCGTTCAACAGGCGGTTGCACCCAAGCCCAAGAAGAGCGTTCCCGGCGCCGCCAACTACCGGCTGCTCCAGTCCGCCTGTGAGGAGTACCTCGACGACGAGGGCTGCGAGAAGGTCGAGCGCGCGTATCGCTTTGCCGCCGACTACCACCGCGACCAGCGCCGTCGCTCCGGCGAGCCCTACATCAACCATCCCGTTGAGGTTGCGCTCATCCTGGCGCACGACCTGCGCATGGACGAGGACACCATCTGTGCCGCCCTCCTGCACGACACCGTAGAGGACACCCCCGCCACCAAGGACCAGATCTCCGAGATCTTTGGCCAGACGGTTGCGGACCTGGTGGACGGCGTGACCAAGCTCACCTCCATCCAGGTGAGCTCGATGGACGCCAAGCAGGCATGGAACCTGCGCAAGATGTTTCTCGCCATGAGCCGCGACATCCGCGTGGTCATCATCAAGCTGGCCGACCGCCTGCACAACATGCGCACCCTCGCGGCGCTGCCGCCCGACCGCCGCCTCTTCAAGGCGCGCGAGACCATGGACGTCTACGCGCCGCTCGCGGACCGCCTGGGCATCTCGTCGATCAAGTGGGAGCTCGAGGACCTGGCGTTCTTCTGGCTCGAACCCGAGGAGTACCAGCGCGTGGCACGCATGGTGCAGGATTCCCGCGCCCAGCGCGAGGACGACACCGACGCCGCCATCAAGACCCTCGACGACGAGCTCAAGGCCGCCGGCCTCAAGAACTACCAGATCACCGGTCGCCCCAAGCACCTCTGGAGCATCTATCAGAAGATGACCCGCAAGGGGCGCGAGTTCTCCGACATCTACGACCTCATCGCGCTGCGCGTGATCACGCAGACGGTGGGGGACTGCTACTCCGCGCTGGGTGCGGTCCATTCCCTCTGGAATCCGCTGCCCGGCCGCTTCAAGGACTACATCGCCACGCCCAAGGCAAACCTCTACCAGAGCCTTCACACCACGGTGGTGGGGCCGGACGGCAAGCCCATCGAGATTCAGATCCGCACCGTCGAGATGCACGAGGCATCCGAGTACGGCATCGCCGCGCACTGGCTCTACAAGAAGGAGGGCAACTCGCGCGGCCGCATGAGCGCCGAGGACCGCGCCATCGACTCCACGATCAACTGGATCCGCAAGACCCTCGACTGGGCCACCGAGGACGACATCGACGACCCGCATGAGTTTCTCGACAACCTGCGCGTGGACCTCTTCGAGCACGAGATCTTTGTCTTCACGCCCAAGGGCGAGGTCATGAGCCTGCGCCGCGACGCCACGCCGCTCGACTTTGCCTACGCCGTGCACACCGAGGTGGGAAACCACTGCGTTGGCGCCAAGGTCAACGGCTCGGTGGTGCCGCTGTCCTACAAGCTCAACATGGGCGACCGCGTGGAGATTCTCACCAACAAGAACGCCAAGCCCAGTCGCGACTGGATGGGCCTTGTTGCCATGCCCTCCACGCGTGCCAAGATCCGCAAGTTCTTCTCGACCCAGAACAGAAACGACGATGCCGAGGCCGGCCGCACCGAGCTTGCCCACGAGCTTCGCAAGCGCGGCTACGGAATCTCCACGCGCCGCACGGTCAAGGCCATCGAGCGCGTGTGCGAATCCTTTGAGCTGCGCAGTCCGGACGACCTTTTTGCCGGCGTCCACACGGGGAAGGTCTCCGTGAAGCAGGCCGCCAACCGCATCGAGGAGATTCTCGAGGAGGGCTCGCCCGAGCAGCTTGCCGCGCAGGCCGCCGAGGCCGAGAAGCGCGCGGAGCACGAGCGCGCCATGGCGTCGGGCACGCCGGTCATGACGTCGTACGCGCTCACGCAGGCCGCCAAGGGCAAGCGCAGGCGCAGCAACTGCGGCGTTGTGGTCAAGGGCGACCCCGACCTGCTCGTGCACCTCGCGCACTGCTGCAACCCCGTCGCCGGCGACGAGATCGTGGGCTTCATCACGCGCGGACGCGGCGTCTCGGTCCACCGCGCCAACTGCCCCAACGTGACCGACCTCATGCGCAATCCCGACCGCATGATCGACGTCGCCTGGGACACCTCGGGCGCGACGGAGTTCAGGGTCGAGATCGTGGTGGAGGCGACCGACCGCATGGGGCTGCTCAAGGACATCACCGTCGCGATCGGCGACGCTGGGGCGAACATCCTCTCCGCCGCGACGCAGACGAGCACGCAGGGCGTGGCGCGCCTGCGCTTCCTCGTGGCGATCTCCGACGCGAGCCTGCTCGACGTCCTGCTCGCCGCGGTGAGCCGTGTGCCCTCGGTCTATGACGCGCGCCGCATCATGCCCGGCGAGGGAGCGAACCAGATGAAGCGCCGCGTCTGATCCAGCCATCCAATCGGGGACAGACCCCTTTTGGCTACCTTTTCCGACCGAGGGGAACCATGGGAATAGCTCCGCAGCTCAACACCACCTACATCTCGCTGCGACTCGCGGCGCGCCTCGACGAGATCGAGCACTGCCGGCTGACCACCGTCGTGGCCCCCATGGGGTACGGCAAGTCCACCGCGGTCCGCTGGTGGGCGAGCCGCCTCGCGGAGCGCCACCCCGAGGCGCTCGTCCTCAGGCAGACCCTGACCGAGGACGGGACGGACGTCTACTGGAGGCGGCTCTGCCGGGTGCTCAGGCCCTTTCCCGAGCTCTCCGAGCAGATGGTCGCCCTCGGGTATCCGGACGATCGCGAGTCCGCGCTCCTGATGACCGAACTCCTTGAGGACGCCGTCGAGGAGGACGGCCCGCCGGTCTACTACGTCCTCGACGACGCGCAGCACTTCACCGCCCCAGGCTTCTCCGGGCTTCTCACCCTGCTCGTGAGCCGCCTGCCGCAGCGGGTGAGGGTCGTCCTCGTCTCCCGCAACCGGCTCCTGCGCGAGTCGGACCGCTTCAAGCTGGGCGTTCGCCTTTGCCAGATCACCATGGACGACCTCAGGCTCCGCAGGGGCGAGATCGTAGAGTACGCCCGCGCGTGCGGCATCCCCATGGACGACGCCCAGGCAAGGACGCTCGAGCAGGTCTCGGAGGGCTGGGTCTCGCTGCTGTACCTGCTGTTCAGCTCCTACGCCCAGAAGGGGCGCTGGCTGCTGCAGACGCCCGACATCTTCCGGCTCATGGACCAGGTCATGTTCGAGCCGCTCGACGAGCGGAAGCGCCGCTTCCTTCTGGTCAACGGCCTCTCGGACGACTTCACCCGGGAGCAGGCGGCCTACCTCTGGCAGGAGCCCGACAGCGACGAGCTGCTCGACGCGCTCACGCAGGAGAACGCCTTCATCGCGCAGGACGGCGGGGGCGGCGTCTACCGCTACCACAACATGCTCCGCGACGTGGTGGGAAGCCACTTCCGCAGGCTGCCGGAGGGGGAGCGCAGGGGGCTGCTCGCCCGGCTGGGCGAGTGGCAGCTCAGCCAGGGGGAGTACGAACACGCCGCCAAGGCGTTCTACGGGGCGGGGGACTGGGAGCGCCTGATCGACTCCCTCGTGCTGGACAGGAGCAAGAGCTTCGGCGCCATCCAGGCCCCCCTGCTCAAGAAGTGGTGCACCGAGTGCCCCGAGGAGCTGCTGCTGCGGCGCCCGGACGGCCTGCTCGTGATGATGCTCGACTTCTACACCTTCTACGACATCCCCGAGATGCTGCGCATGTACGGCCTGTTCCAGCAGTGCATGGAGATGGCCGAGGGGCTCGCGCCGCAGGAGCGCAACAACCTTCTCGGCGAGGCCGAGATCATGCTCAGCTTCCTCGACTTCAACGACATCACCGCCATGAGCGCGCACCACCGCCGCGCCTGCGAGCTCATGGACCGCCCCAGCTACAGCATGGGAAACGAGAGCACCTGGACCTTCGGCTGCCCCTCCATCCTCATGACCTACCACCGCGCCCCCGGCGACATGGACCTCGTGTGCGCGGAGATGCGCGAGTGCATCCCCTACTACAGCCGCGTGACGGAGGGCCACGGCAGCGGCGCCGAGCACGTGATGGAGGGAGAGGCCTGCCTCGTGCGCGGAGACGTTGCCGGGGGAGAGATCTGCTACCACCGCGCCGCGCTCGTCGCCTCGCCGCTGGGTCAGTTCAGCATCCTGGCCTGCTCCGCGCTTCTCGCCGGCAGGCTCGCCCTGCTCGACGGCCGGCCCGAGGAGGTCTTCTCGGCGCTGGACGGGCTCGACGAGCCCCTCAGGGAGAACCGCCAGTACGTGCTGCTGCCCACCATGGACCTGTGCCGCGGGTGGCTGCTCGCCCTGCTCGGGCGCCCCGAGAAGTTCCCCGCCTGGCTGCTGAGGGAGGACGCCGCGGCGAGCTTCCTCACGCCCGTCGTCCCCATGCTGCAGATGGTCGTCAACCAGGTCCTCCTGGCCTCGGGCTCCTACAGCCAGGTCGTGGCCCGCTGGGAGGAGCTTCACGGGCTCTGCGAGCAGTTCAGCTTCCTCCTCTGCGACCAGTACCTGAGGCTCCAGACCGCCGCGGCCCTCTACGGGCTCGGGCGCCCGGAGGAGGCGGACCCGCTTCTGGACGAGGCGCTCGCCGCCGCTCTGCCCGACCGCGCCTACCTGCCCTTCGCCGAGGTGGACGACCGCATCGCGGAGCGCGTCGCCGCCCGGGAGGACGCCTCGTCTCCCCAGGTCGCCGAGCTCCTCGCCCTGGCGGAGCGCTACCGCCGCGGGCGCGACCGCGTGTTGCGGACCCTCTGGGAGCGGCAGGACGAGCCCGCCCCAAGCCTGGACCTCGGCCTCTCCCAGCGCGAGCTCCAGATCGCGAGGATGGCCGCCCAGCGCAAGACCAACCAGGAGATCGCCGCGGAGCTCTTCCTCTCCGAGCGCACGGTCAAGAACCACCTCAACCGCGTCTACGACAAGCTGGGCGTCCCGGGCATGGAGCGCAACAAGCGCGCCCGTCTCGCGGAAATCCTGGGCCTCTAGGCCCGGTAGGGGGGCGCGCTGCCGCCGCAGCTGCTGCCGCTGAGAAAACCGCGACAGTCCTATGGTCGCGGCCCGTTTTGCTGAGGAATCGCCGACCGTCCTAGGGTTTTGGACCCCCAAACCCTAGGACGGTCGCGCTTTCTTAAGCGCCTGTATTTGGGGGCGAGAAGAACGCGCGCTCGCGGGGGCGAGAAGAACGTACGCCCGCGCACGCACGCAGGCCCGCTGGGTGGTTCCGGAACTTGGTACCTGATTGGTACCTGAAGGCTCTCAACAGACGTCCCCTCTCCCCGCACAATTGTTGTCGACAGGTTGTTTCTATCGGAGGGGGCATGCATGGAGAAGGTACCTATCTCAGCGGTGTGGCCCCTGCAGGACGGGGTGCTCCAGGTCGTCTTCGAGACGGGGAGCACGGCCCTGGTCAGCCTTCAGCCGCGGTTCCAGGCTGCGCGCTTCTTCCCCCTGCGGGAGGAGGGCGTCTGGAAGAGCGCCGAGACGGACGGGCGGTTCGTTCGCTGGTGCCGGGACGGCTTCCCGGTGGTGGAGGTGGCCTGCGACGAGCTGCTGCAGATGATCGTGGGCAGGTCCTACTAGCCAGGGGGAGGGAGCCTATGAGAGGAGCTGAGGCAGACGCACAGCATGCAGGGACGGCAGGGAACGCCACGAGGAAGGACCACGAGATGAGAAAGTATTTTATTGGCGCGCTGGCCTGCGGGCTGGCGCTGGCACTGACCCTCACGGGCTGTGGCGGCAACGCGTCCTCCGGCGAGGGTGCCGCCCCCAACGAGGGCGCCTCGCAGGGGCAGGAGCAGGAGCCGGAAGTCCAGGAGGAGCCGTCGTTCAACGCCGAGGACTTCTTCGGCTGCTGGGAGTACGCCGAGGGCTACGGCTGGCTCTGCATCTACGGTGACGGCACGTACGAGTGGTTCTACGATGACGGCACCAGCGACGAGGGCTCCTACGAGATCGACGACGACGGCGTGCTGAGCATCGACGGCTCCGACCTCGTCTTCGCCATCGGCGAGGACGGCGTGATGGTGGACGGCGACGGAGACGAGCTCTTCCAGTCCGAGCTGCCCGACTTCGACTACACGCCCACGCCCGAGGAGGGTGGCGGAGACCACGACAGCGGCAGGGACTACGAGGCCTTCGCCGGCACCTCCTGGCTCTTCTCGCCGGAGATCTTCTCCTTCAACGACGACGGCACCGTCGACGTTTACGACGAGGACGACCACTCCCTCGTCGGCTTTGGCGAGTACTACTGGAGCGCGGACGCCGAGGTAGGCCAGGTCTACCTCGCCACCCCGGAGTTTGGCGAGACGATCATGGAGATGTACTTCGACTCCATGGGCAACCTCGTGTTTGACGAGGGCCCGGACGCCACGTCCTACTTCCTCTCGGAGCTGTAGGGCAGCGGAGCGCAGAGGAACGAAGAGGCGCGACAAGACGAAGCAAGGCAACGACAGGGCAAGGAAAAGAGACTAGGAGGCACTGAAATGAGGCGCAAGACGTTTGGGGTCATCACCCTGGCACTGACGATGGTCTTCTCGATGTTCATGCTCACCGCGTGCGGCGGTGGCGGCAACGAGGCCCCCGCCAACGACCAGCAGCAGGCGCAGGAGGAGATTCCGTCCCTCGAGGGCGCCTGGGACTGCGACGAGCTGGGCATCAGCCTGACCTTCGAGTCCGAGGACAGCGGCGTGGTCTCCACCTACGCATACATCTGGGACTTCAGCTACACCTGGGACGGCGAGACGCTCGAGCTGCACGTTGACGAGTCCGACATGGACGCCGAGGGCACGCTTGACGAGGAGGGCTCCCTCTACGTGGACGACTGCGAGTTCGTGCCCGTGGACGAGGCGTACTACACCCCGTTCGCCATCTCCGGCGGCTCCGAGGCCGAGCTCGAGGGCTCATGGATCCACACCAGCGGCGACTACACGCTGACCTTTGACGGCAGCTACGAGGTGGCCTACGAGAACTCCGCCGACGGCATCAACGGCATCGGCGCCTACGGCTTTGACGGCCAGTACCTGACCATCGCCATCGCGGACGAGGACGAGGGGGTCGTCCAGTTCAACGGCGAGCTCGACAGCTTCGGCGACGTCATCATCGAGCTCTGGGACGAGGGCGGCTGGTACAACCCCGCCGACGAGGAGAGCGCGTACGCCGATGACAGCAGCTCCGCCGTGCTCGAGGGGCCTGAGGCCGAGCTCGTCGGCACCTGGTACCACACCGACACGGACGAGTACGTCACGTTCGAGAGCGACGGCTCCGTGACCTACTACATCGGCGGCACCGTGGGCTATGCCGACCCCTTCACCTACGACGGCGAGACGCTGACCTTCTCCGACTACACCGGCGAGATCGACAGCTACGGCGACCTCTGCATCGACGGCGTCGACAGCTGGTTCGAGCGCGCCGAGTAGGCGGACGCGGCGGACGACGCCTGGGGCGTCCCGCAGACAGGTTGGTCTGGGCTGCCAGCCGGGCTTCTCGCCCGGCTGGCGCCCTTGCCGGAAAGGAACGACCACGTGAACGAGTTGACGAGAGACGCGCAGGCGGACGACGCCAAGCTTCGCATCCTGGCCAAGCTGCAGAACCTCTTCAGCAATATGTCCGTCGGCGGCTTCATCGCCATGCCGATCCTGGTCCTGCCCATCTTCTTCATTGACGGGCTCGCCGAGACCATCTTCCCCGTGGTGGCGATGTTCATCATCTTCGGCCTCATCATCGGCGGAGCCGTGGGGGGCTGGCTCACCGACCGCAGCGCCAAGAAGCTCGCCGCCGCGTACGCCCCGTCCGTGCTCGCGCACGTCATGGACCATCTCGACGAGTACGACCGCAACGCCACCGTGAGCCGGCGCTACCTCGAGGAGGACCTCGGGTACCCGCACTACGACCGTCTCGGAGACTACGGCGACTACGTCGAGGGAGCCTTCCGCGGCGTCCCGGTGCGCTTCGGCGAGTTTGCCCTTGAGGAGGAGTACTGGCAGCGCGACGACGACGGCGACGAGACCAGGTCCTTCCGCGAGGTCTTCAAGGGCCTCATGCTCATAACCAACCACAGCCTCCAGCTGGGCGAGAGCCTCACGGTCTCCTCCTACTACAACTATGCGGGGGGCATCAAGACGGGCAACGGAGACTTCGACAAGGTCTACTCGGTCAACTCCGAGGACGAGCAGGACGTCCTCGCCGCCCTCACCCTGAGCCGCGTGGAGGGCATGGTGCGCCTCGCCGAGGAGATGGGCAACCGCGTCTCCCTGCGCTTCCTGAAGGAGGGCAGGCTCCTCGTGGTGGTGAGGGACATGGACCTCTTCGAGGCGGGGGAGAACACGAGCACCGACCAGCTGGTCGCCTCCATCGAGGCCGGCATGGAGGAGCTCGGGCACGTCCTGGACCTCATCGAGGTCCGCGAGCTCGCTCTCCGCTAGCGGCGCGGGCTCGGGCACTGAAGACCAACGGCTGGGGGGGACAGAAGATGCCACGGCTCTACGACAAGAAGCTCCGCGGGCTTGCCCAGGCGAGCGCCGCGAGCGGCCTCATGTTCAAGGCGTGCCTGATCTGCTTCGGGCTCATCTGCTTGCTGGCGCTGTTCGAGATCTTCACCGGGATACCGGTCCCGCGCTTCATCTTCTTTGTCCTCATAGCCGTCACGTTCATAGGCGGCTTGGCTCGGGCAGGCTCGGGGGCAGGGTCAGAGCCATGCAGAAGGACATGGCCGTCCAGCTCGCCCCCGTCGCGCTCGAGCGCGAGATGGACCGCCTGGACGCCTACGAGCGCAGCGAGTACGTGGACGAGAAGTACCTGACCGAGAACATGGGCTACCCCGAGTACAAGCGTCTCGGCATCACCCCCGGTGACTACGCGCGCGGCGTGCTCCGCGGCTGGCCCGTGGAGTTCTGCGAGTTCTCCCTGGTGAACGAGGAGATGGGCTATGACTCCGACGACGAGTACCGCCTCGTCACCAACTTCGTCTTCAAGGGCCTCGCGGTGGTCTGCCGCCATCGCCTGGAGCTCGGGGAGGACTTCACCATCACGAAGTACGGCGAGGTCAGGGGCCCCAAGACGGGCAACGAGGAGTTTGACAGCGCGTTCCACGTGGGCGCCGTCCGCGGCGACGACGCGCTGCGCCTGCTAACGCCCCAGTACCAGAGGCGCCTGCTCGAGCTCTCCGCCGAGCTGGGAGACGTGCTCGGCCTGGGCTTCCACCGCGACGGCACGCTCGTCGTGGTCCTCAGGGACTGGAACCTCTTCGAGAACGAGGACGAGGAGAGCGAGGAGGAGCTCGTCGAGAAGATGCGGGGCGAGGTCCGCAGGCTAGCCGACGTCCTCGAGCGGCTCGAGGTGGTGACGGCGTGAGCGGCGGGCGCCTCGGCAGGGTCCTGGCGGCAGTCTTCGTCGCGGCGGTCCTAGCCGTCGTCGCCTACTTCTGCCTGGTGGCCCTTCTCGTCGGCGGCATCAACTAAAGTGATACGGAGGGACTGATACGAAGGGACAGTCCCTCCGTATCATTTTGCGACCGGCGGGAGCGTTGAAAATGGCCGAGAAGAGCGACGAGCTGCGCCAGTTTGTGGTGACGATGCTGCAGACCAACTGCTACGCGTACGTGAGCGCGGGGGAGTGCCTCGTGGTGGACCCCGGCGGCGCCGGCGCGCAGGTGGCCGAGCGCCTCTCGGACGTGCGCGTGACCTGCGTGGCTGCCACGCACGGCCACGGCGACCACGTGGGCGGCGTGGCCGCGCTCGTGAGCGCCACCGGCGCCCCCTTCGCCATCCACGCCGCGGACGCCGCGCTCGCCGCGCGGGCGGGCCAGATGAGCGAGGTCGGCCGCTCCTATGACGACGACGCCCCGGCCCCGGACCGCACGCTCTCCGAGGGAGACGTCATTGCCGTGGGCACCGCCACGTTCACCGTCATGGAGACGCCGGGCCACACGCCGGGCGGCATCGTGCTTGTGGGCGGCGGGAGTGCCGAGGGAATCGCCTTCGTGGGTGACACGCTCTTCCCGGGAAGCCACGGCCGCACGGACCTTTCCGGCGGCGACGAGCCCACGATCATGGCCTCGCTCGCGCGCATGGCGGACGAGATTGCGCCCGAGACCGCGCTGCTCTGCGGGCACGGCCCTGCCACGACGATGGCGCGGGAGCTCGCGCAGAACCCCTTCCTGCGGTAGTGACCGCTTCCCGCGCCGCCGTACTTTTGCGCGATACATGCTTTACAGGGCGCATCGCACGCGATACGCTATCAGCGACGAAAGGGGACCACGATGGCAGCTACCATGACGGTGCAGGTCAACGCCCGCATAGACGCCGAGCTCAAGCGCGAGGGAGACGCCGCGCTCGCTGCCGCCGGCCTCACGCCCACCCAGGCGGTTCGTGCGCTCTGGGAGCTGGCGACGCACCTTAAAGAGTCTCCGGGCCAGCTCCGCGCGGCGCTCCTCCCCGACGAGCGGCAGCGAGAGCAGGCCGCGCGCGACAAGGAGATCCAGCGCAAGCTCAAGTTGGTCAAGGAGGGTGCCAGCCTGATGGAGCGCTCCTACCGCTCAAACGGGCTTCCGTGGCCTCCGCCTACCTCCGAGTTGAGCTATGACGAGCTCAAGGAGCTTGCCTACAGGGAGCGCTCTGGCGAGGAGATGGGGTGGACCGAGTGAGCGCGCGGAAGATTCTTCTCGACACGAACGCCTGGGTTGACTACTTCGATGGCGGTCGCCCCAGTCACGAGAAGATGCTCGCGCTGGTTAATCGGGCGCTAGGACTCGGAGCCAGCCTGCTCTACTCCGTACCCTCCGCAAAGGACATCTTCTACCTCATGAGCAGCGTCTATAAGAGCGATTATCGTAGGGAACATGCCGGCGTGCTCTCCCATGCTGCCGCTGCGGCGGCGGCCGAGATGGCCTGGGGGTGCGTGGACAACATGTGCGAGATCGCGACCGCGGTGGGCTGCGACCAGGCGGATGTGTGGCTCGCCCGCAAGCGCAAGCGCCTCCATCGAGACTTTGAGGACAACCTCGTCCTCTCGGCGGCGGACCGCGCGAAGGCGGACCTCCTCGTCACCAACGACGACCAGCTGCGCCGTCACGCGCCCGTCGCGGCGATGAGCGTGGCTGACGCCCTTTCCTATTTGGAGAGCTTGGACTAGCCGCGTTGTCCTTCTCGCCCGCGCTCTGGTATAGTCGTTCTGCCGGCGAGAGCCGCCCAGGCCCGAGTGGCGGAATGGCAGACGCGGCGGTCTCAAAAACCGCTGAGGAAACTCGTGTGGGTTCGAGTCCCACCTCGGGCACCAGATTTTCCTGCTGGCGAGAAGCGCGTTCTTCTCGCCGCCGCGCCCCACGCGCTACTCGGGATTCGTAGCGGGCCCGTGCACGCCGGCTGCGCCCCGCCCCGTTTGGGTATAGTATCAGCGTACGCAGACACCCAAGGAAAGGAAGCAATATGGCTCTCACGTCCGAGGTGACCTCCGTCCTCAACGAGCAGATCAACAAGGAGATGTACTCCGCGTACCTCTACCTCACCTTTGCCGACTACTACGAGGACCGCGGCCTGAAGGGCTTTGCCAACTGGTACGAGATTCAGGCCAAGGAGGAGATGGACCACGCGCTGGCCATCCGCCGCTACCTCCTCGACAACGACTTCAGGCCCACGATGGAGGCCATCGCCAAGCCCGACAAGACCTTCGAGAACGACCTCGCGCCGCTCGAGGCCGGCCTCGAGCACGAGGAGTACGTCACGAGTCTCATCCACCACTGCTACGAGGTGGCCCACGAGGCGCACGACGTCCGCACGATGAAGTTCCTGGACTGGTTTGTCTCCGAGCAGGGTGAGGAGGAGACCAACGCCCGCGACATGATCACCAACATGAAGCTCTTTGGCTGCGACCCCAAGGGCCTCTACGACCTCGACCGCGAGTACCAGGCCCGCACCTACGTCCAGTCCGCCTCCCTCAACCTGTAATGGTGACAAAGGTGACAGGGTAGACTGTCATCATGACAAACTACCCTGTCACCTTTGTCAACCTTTGTCATCAATGCCGTGTGAAGAAAATCTGGCGAGAAAAACCCGTTGCCAGCGGACCAGCGGCGTGCTATCCTGCTCAGGTGTGCTTTTTGCGAAGTGGGATCGAACTTGGGTCCCCACCTGAACGGCGCCCCCGAGGCAGCTGTCTGGTCAGACAACGTAGCTCTTCTCGCCATGCGCGAGCGATGTCTCCCGGATGCTGACTCTTGGCGCCGGGAGCTTTTTCTATGCGGCGACAGCCGCGACGAGAGGAAGGTGTAGAAGATAGCCAGGAAAGACGGTCCTCGCATCAACGAGGAGATTACTTCACGCACGTGTCGCCTGATTGGCGCTGACGGCTCTCAGATGGGCCTCTTCGGCGTGCGCGATGCCCTTCGCATCGCCAATGACCAGGGCCTCGACCTCGTGGAGATCGCGCCCAACGCGGAGCCTCCCGTCTGCAAGATGCTCGACTACAAGAAGTTCAAGTACGAGCAGGACCGCAAGGCCAAGGCCGCTCGCAAGAACCAGGCCAAGGTCGAGATCAAGGAGATGAAGTTCCGTCCCAAGATCGACGTGGGTGACTACGAGACCAAGAAGGGTCACGTCGTCCGCTTCCTCAAGAAGGGTGCCCGCGTCAAGATCACGATCATGTTCCGCGGCCGCGAGATGGCCCACCCGGAGCAGGGGCGCATGGTGCTTGATCGCCTGGCCGAGGACCTCAAGGACGTCGCGACGGTCGAGCAGAAGCCGCTCATGGAAGGCCGCAACATGCACATGACCATCGTCCCGATCAAGGGCGCCTTTGACAAGAAGGCTGATGGGGACGGGGATGTCACCACGGAGAAGGAGAACTAGCATGCCCAAGATGAAGACGCACAAGGGTACGGCCAAGCGTTTCCGCCGCACCGGTTCCGGCAAGATCATGCGCGCCAAGGCGTTCAAGAGCCACATCCTGACCAAGAAGTCCCCCAAGCGCATCCGCGGCTTCCGTCAGGAGACCGTGATTTCTCCCGCGGACGTCAAGACTGTGTCCCAGCGCATGGGTTCCAAGTAGGCGCACGAGCGTCCCTCGATTGAAGTTCTCACCAAGGAGTTGATCAGATATGGCACGAGTCAAGCGCGCCGTCGCCGGCCGTAAGAAGCGTCAGACGCTCGTCGAGCGCACCAAGGGTTACTACGGAGTCCGCTCCCGCACCTTCCGTGGCATGAAGGAGCAGGCCCAGCACTCCGGCCAGTACGCCTACCGCGATCGTCGCAACAAGAAGCGCGAGTTCCGCGCCCTGTGGATCCAGCGCATCAATGCCGCCGCCCGCGTGAACGGCCTCTCCTACAGCCGCCTCATGCACGGCCTCAAGCTCGCCGGCGTCGAGCTCGACCGCAAGGTCCTCGCCGAGATCGCCTACAGCGACGAGGCCACCTTCGCCGAGATCGCCGAGGTCGCCAAGAAGGCCCTCGCCGACGCGGAGTAGATGTAACAAAGGGACAGTCCCTTCGTAACATTTTCGCCCCGGGTTCTCGCCCGGGGCTTTTTTCTCAAGAAATGCCGTGTCGCGGGCGCTTGCATAGCGTCCGCGACATGACGTTTCTGGCGTCTTTGCCTACGATGGGCGCATTGGATGGAGGAGAGGAGACGCAATGCAGGCGAGAAGATCGGTTCGGATGTCCTTCTGGGCGCTCTGGGGCGCTGTCCTTGTTGCCGCCCCGGCGGGGACGTACTATCTCAAGTTCTGTGCGCGGATGACAGACGTTACCTCGAATTTGGGTATGAGCCCGCTCGACTTTGCATGGTCGTCGTCCCTGCCGCTTTCGGTACTCGTGGCTGCGCTGGCCTTTGTTGCTGTTGAGCGCCTGAGGCGCCATGCGCGGCCGATTGCCCTGTTTGTCGGCGTCTGCAGCGTTGCCTATCTCGCCTCGCTGATTCTTGAGCTCTCGCTGGTGTATGGCGTAGGCGGTCTGGAATCCGTGTCCTACGGCTTCTATCGAGTTCTCGTGGGCGCCCAGTCGGCGCTGCGCTATGCGTCCATGTTTGCCTGGGCGGTGACGGGCGTCTTGTGGGCAGCGGGTGCCTCCGAGAAAGACGAGAAGCCCGAGAAGCACGCTGCGAGCACGCCCTTTGACGAGCTCGCCGACGCAACGGGTCTCACTGACCGTGAGCGTGCCGTCGCCCAGGGGCTTCTCGCCGGCAACACCCAGGCGCAGATTGCCGAGACCCTTTCCATCAGCGCCTCCTCCGTGGCCACGTATCGTACGCGCGCCTGCGAGAAGCTCGGCATTGCGTCTCTGGACGAACTCGATCCCGTGGTTCCTGCCGATAAGGACGACGTCATCGACGTTAGGTCCCCGCTCGTGCCCGGGCTGCTTGTCGTGGGGTTCTGCGGAGCCAGGCTGCTCGGGCTGCTGGCCTCGTCCTTCTCGGTTGCCAATGCGCTCTTTGCCCTGACGATTCTCGTTCTGCCGCTCGCAATAGTCATTGTGGTCGCACGTGCGCGGAGGCTGCGTCCGTGGGTGAGGCTGTCCATGACGCCACGGTGCGCGTTTCTCTTTGGTGCAGTGGCGCTTCAGGGGCTCCTTCTGGGAGGCTTGCCCGGACAGAGCTCTCCTTTCATCAACTTCTTTGGGCTTATGAGCGTTAGCAATGACTGGCTGAGCGTTGCCGCCATGGTGGGATACCCGCTCGGGGTGCTCTGGCTCGCATCAGCTGCATTTCTGCCAAGAGACGAGGTTACCGGAGGCTTTCTTGACGACGAGGACCGCTGCGTTCTCTATCTGCGCGGCCGGGGACTGGGCGAGCTTGAGGCGCGCGTGGTGACGTGGATTGCGAGCGGGGCGGGGACGCAGCTGATTTGCAATCGGCTGCACGTGGCACCGGGAACGGTGAACGCGTATCGGGCCCGCGCCTACACGCGCCTGGGCGTGCACTCGAGTCGGGAGCTTGCCGAGCTTCTCGCCCGCGACGTAGGCGTTGTGCCGTCTGCCGGCAAAAAGCAGCCGTCTGCGGAGAGCTCGGAAACGGGTGCGTAAAGGTGGCTCAAGCGGGAACAAGAGGAGTAAGCAAGGGCAGCGTCGCTACCAACCAAGCGACCGTCAGAAGGAGGCGAGTCCAGTGAACAGTGAAGATTACGCGCAGTTTGGGCCCGCCGACCGTGCGACCGAGGTCCTATAACATCTTGGGCGAGCGCACTCGCCAACGTTCTCCGAGACGTATCTCGGAACGGACTGATGACAGGAACACTCGAAGCGGGCCCAAGTTCTATATCTCCCAGTTGTCCATCTTCGACTTTTGACACGGGTGATTCCAAAGTACAAAGAGGCGGGGCGGCGCAATGGGGCGCCGCCCCTTTCTTGTGGCGCAACGCAGCACAACAAAGCGCCGAGAAGTGCGCTTTAATAGAGCACGCACGTAATCCCGGACCGAGGGGCAAACATGGGACAGGCTCCCAACTCTCAGCGCATTCACTCCCTTGACGGTCTTCGCGGCGTTGCCTGCTTGGCCGTGCTTCTTCTCCACGTTGCCATGATGCTCGAGCTGTGGGGTCCAGACGGCGCGTACCCGCTCATTCCCGGATCGCCGGCCGTCATCGTGTTCTTTGTGCTCTCGGGCGTCGTGCTCTCGATCGTGCCCCTCGCACGTCTTCGTGCGGGAGGGACGTACGACTGGCTTGGCTACTACCCGCGTCGCGTGGTTCGCCTGGGACTTCCCCTCGCTGCGGCGGTTGTGCTGGGTATTGCGGCGGGATACGTTGCCTGGCGGCTGGGCTCAACGGGGCGCTCTGCGCAAGCCATCGCGTTCTCTGGCTCGCCCCAGCAAATCGTGCACGACGCTCTCATGCAGTTTGACGTGCTCTTCTTTGTGTCAGACGACACCCAGACCCTCTTTGGCGAGCCCCTTGTGCGCGTGAACTCTCCCGTGTGGTCGATGGGCTGGGAGCTCTGGTTCTCGCTCACGCTGCCGCTTGCGGTGGCGTGCCTCGCACGGGTTCGCAGGGAGGGTGCTGCGGCGCTCGCTCTTCTCGCGGGCATCTTTGTCTCCTACTGGTGCGGCTACTTTCCGCTGCGGCTGTGCCTCACGTTCTGGCTTGGGGTCCTTCTTGCCAGGCATCTTCCTGAGCTTTCGGCATGGAGGCCGCCCGCTGCCTTTGAGGCCATGGCACTGGTGGCGCTTCTCGGCATCATTGAGCTTGCCCAGGCCGAGCAGGCTGGGCTTCTTGGGCCGATGGACGCGCTTGCCCTCGCTGCGCTGCAGACCCTCATGAATGCGGCGTGCGGCGGACTTGTGGCGCTTGCCACGACGGACGGCCTTGTGCGGCGTGCCCTCTCAACGCGGCCCGTGCGCTTTTTGGGGGCTGTGTCCTTCTCGCTCTACCTCACGCATTCCGTCGTAATTGGTGGCGTCGAGGCGCTGGCGCCGCGCCTTGGCGTGACGGATGGGCTTGTGCAGGCGGTTGTGGCGACGGTGGCCTCCCTGCTTTTTGCTGTGCTTTTCTGGCGCGCTGTCGAGCGTCCCGCCATCGATCTCTCGCGGCGCGTGGGAGGCGCCCTCGGGGAGCGCTCGAGCCGGCACTCATGAGTGTCGGCGAGAAGTGCCGGCTCAATAGGAGGATCTCAAGCAGAGGTGCCGGTGCCTTCTCGGGCTCTACCGAGAAGTGCGGGGAGCTGCGACTCCGTATGCCGGCACTTATCAGTGTCGGCTGCGCTTCTGACGAAAAGGGCCCGACGCCGCCGTGGCGCCGAGCCCTTTCCTGCCGAGAAGAGAGATCTTCTCGCTAATCCTTCTTGGACTAGTTGATATGACTTCTACCTGCGAAAATGTATCCCGCTCGTCCCAATTCGTCCCATCGTCGGCCTAATCTCGCGCGCGGTATCGAAGCCAAGCGTCCGCGACCGTGGACGCGAAGACCTCCGCCTGCGGCCGGTCGTAGTGTATCTCTCCTACGTTTCGCCCGACGTGCCCCATCATCGCCTCGACCATGTCCTCCGCGATGCCAAGCTCCCAGCGCATGAAGGTGCGCCACGTGCTGCGGAGGTTGCGGAAGGGGATGGGGTCGATGCCCGCCGCCGACAACGCGTCGCGCCAGATGTCGTTGACGGCTATCTGGGATAGTGGTCTCATACAACCGTTGTCGCACAGCCATTCCGTGTCCACGTCGAGCACGTCAGCCGCCCATGGCTCGGGCACCACAACGGGGCGCTCGGAGCCCTTGGTCTTCAGGCGCTCGATGACGCGACCCTCGCGATCCACCTGCCGCACGATGTCTACCACAGCGAGCGTCATGCCGTGATCCTCCACCTCTCGCACCTCCGCCCGGAGCGGCCCCAGCGACTCGCCCACGCGACACGACGCGAGACCGGCCATGATTGCGGGGACGTACGCGGCGGTGCCGCTCACGGCATCGAGCGCCGCCAGAAGCTCGGAGAGCGTGTAGACGTCCTTGGGGGCGTCGCGCTCTGTGCGGCGGGGCAGTCGGTACTCCTCGCGTGCGACGTTGGACTGTACCGCCTCGTACATCACGCACTTGGCGAGGATGCGCCCGAGTAGCGAGAGCGACTTTCGGGCGCTCACCGTGGTCATGCCCATCAGCCACTGCTGGACCCCCAGCGGGCGTATGTCGGTGACCGGCGTCTCTCCCCACGCGGGGGCGACGTGCTTTCGCCAGTTTGACTCGTACATGACCACTGAGGACGCCGCCATGTCTCCCGTCTCCACGCGCTCGCGAAGCTCCGGCAGGTACCACGTCTCATATGCCTGACGCAGCGTGGGCGTGGGTCGGTCTTGGCTGTGCTCCACTCGCAGGCGGGCAAGCATCTCGTCCCCGTCGCGGCGAGAGCCGACTATGGTCGTGGAGTGCCGCGTGTAGCCGCGACCGTCGTGGAGGTCGGCCCAGTAGCGCAGGCGGCGTCTGCCGTTGCCCGCGTCCTCGTTGGCGCCCCACGTGGAGCGCGCTCGCCTTCGTGGCATAATGGTGTCCTCCATCCTGTCGTGGGGTGGTATCGAGCGCGGACGATAGTCTACGGTCCCGCGCCCCGCGCCCCGCGCGAGTCCGCCAAGATCGCGCGCGGGGCGAACTCCTTACATGAACCTCTTCAGATAATCCATGTCAACGTTCATCGCGTTCGCAACCTCCTCTGAGACGTAGTCCGGGAGCAGCGGGGACGACAGCAGCTCGATCGATCGAGACAGCCTCTGCGCGTAGCCCCTCATATCTGTGTCCGTGCTCACCATTGCGGTAAAGTCGAGCATCTCCCTGAACGAGTTCTCGTCATTCTTCCCGGTTCGGGCGCAGTACAGCCTCTCCTCGTGCGCGCAGATGTTCCTGAAGCTCGACAGGACCTTGTAGGCTGACCTGAGCTGGCTTGGCTTCATGTCATGTCCGACCGTCTCGGAGAGGTACTCAGTCGCCTTCTGCTTGACGTCAGGCTGCTGCAGCTCGTAGAAGTTCGACATGACGCCGAAGGTTAGGCACTTGGACATCACCCAGAGCGGCACGTGCCCGTACTTCTTGAGATAGTGCGCGATGTTCTTCTTGTGCTGCCGGTTCTCGCTCACGCCCTGAAGCGTTGACAGGAGTCTGATGAGGTTCCTCGAGTAGTCCTTCTTGGAGCGGTAGTCCTTTGACGAGCAGTAGCACGACGGGTCGAGATAGGCGTACTTGTCGCGATGCTTCTCGCAGAAGGCGTAGATCGTCGCGGTCCTCATGGACTCCTCGACGTCGAGAAGCTGGTGGAGCGCCTGCCTCCTGAGCGTCCGGTCGAACAGGTAGAGCATCTCAAGGTAGTAGAAGTCCATCCCGGGACGATAGACCTCCACGGTCTCATTGCACCTGTCTGGGTCGAGGAACATCCTCTTGTAGCCGTTAACCACAGAGTAGTAGTTGTGGACGAGAAGGAATGACCGTGCGCCCTCCTCGTCCCGGAAGGCCATCTCGCGGTCCTTCAGCCTCCGTATCTGCTCGTCGATCGTGAGGAACGGCTTCTTGTCCTCCATGGTTCTCCCTAATACAAGAAAGAGGCCGCAGACCTGTGGTCGCGACCTCCTTCCAGGCGAGCCGTCACCGAGAGGGCGAGCGGACACGCCGAATCACTGACCACAACTATACCCGAGCTTCGCACCCGGTCAAGAAATCTTTACATCAGACCTCACGTATGCCCAGACGGTCACACTCAGAACATCTCGAACTCGTCGCGGGCGGCCTGGAACCGCAAGCTCCCTCGCCCTTCGCTAGGAAGAAAGAGGGGGCGATGCAGTGTCTAGAGCACGTACTGCGCGACGATGCGGTCGAACTTCCGGATGTCGATGTCCTTCTTGAGATTGAGCTTGATGTGTCCGGCACGCGTCCAGAACTCGAGCTCGGCGTTGAGGTCGATGTGTCCTGCGTTCTCGCTCGACCACATGTCCACGCTCTTCCAGGGCAGCGAGTAGATCTCGACCTTCTTTCCAGTGAGGCCCTGCGCGTCGCGCATGATCAGCCTCTTATTCGTGATGACGGCCGTGTCGCGAACGGTCTTGTACGCCGCCACGGGGGTCTCGCCGGGGACGAGCACCTCCTGCACGTCGGCTGGGACGGCGCACTCCGAGACGAACGTCCAGAGCATCATCGAGGGCTCCGCCATTTTTCCTCCTCCTTGTTCCTGTCGGGGCTCATGTCCCGGTGGTTTGCCTTGCTCACGTGTGCGTCAAGGTCGCTTGGCCTGTCGAGGTCTCACGGCCCCTCTACTCGATGCCCGCGACGGCAATCGTCGGAAGAAGGATCCTGCCGTAGTGGCCGTCGGTGGTGACGACGTTCATGACGACGCGAAAGAAGTCGTACAGCTCCTCCAGCCCACGGAGCCTGACGAACCGCTCGGCCCCTTCGTGGCCGTCCGCAAAGCCCTCCGTTATCTCGTAGAGCCCCCTGATCTCGGCGCTCACGGAGTAGAAGGGGGCGTCTCCGATCGGCTTCGACCTGACCGTGAGAATCGCCTCGATGGAATCGTGGCCGTCCAGGTCTCCCGGCCTCGTTTTCGTGTCTATGCTGAGGTCGAGGTCGCAGCTGGCACCCGGCCCGCCGACTCCCTTTGGCGTGCCGTCAAACTCAAGCCTCGTTATGGTCCTCTTGACGAGGGTTATTGGCGCGGCCACAATCCTCGGTCCGTCGCCGATTCCGCTAATCATGTTATCCCTCCGTCGAAGTGTAGCTGCGCTCCACGTCCGTCTCGTCCTTGCGGGCGGTCGCGGTCACGGTCAGGCTGGGCCTCTCCATCCTCGACTCGTTGCGCGAGAGGATAATCCCCAAGTCGAGCGCCGCGTCATACTCGGCTATCGTCTGTAGCGTTATGTTTGCCGAACCGCTGAGCACGCGCGTCACGGAGCTCGGCTTCTTTCCGAGCCTCTCCGCGAGCTCGGTTCTGCTCATCCCGAGCTCCTCGAGCCTGTCTTCGACCATGAAGCAGAAGTCCATGACGTAGTCGAGCATGCGCACGCTCGCCGAGGGCTTCCTTGCCTCCAGTCCGACGAAGCTCCTTCCTTCCCTGACTGCCATTACTCCCTCTCCTCCATGCACTCCCTTGCGACTTTCGCGAGCTTCCTGCCCTTTTTCATGTCGGAGCTCTCGATGTTGTCTGACCCCTGGTGACCGGTGAAGTCGAACATGAGGACCAGCTCTTGGTCTTCTCCGAAGCCGTGAAGGTAGGACATGACGCGAATCCTCGTGTTCCCGACCTTCACCTCGACGAGGCCGAGGTTTCCCTCGAGAACACGGACGAAGTTCTGCTTTCCGACGCACCGGCCCACACCGCGCTGCGTGATCTTCTCGTACGTGCGGCAGACGAGTTCGAACCTCTCGGCACTCTTCGGGTTCTCCTCGAGCTTTTCGAGGAAGTCCCTCCTGTCCTCTTTTGCGAGCACGAGAATCCGTACGCCCAGCATGGCGTGCGCCCTTATCTCATACCCATGCGCCATCCGGCTCCCTTCGCATTTACAATATATGTGAAAAACAACACAGCACGCTAGGCTCAATCGGCCAGCGGCCTACCACCTCTCGTACTCGTCGTGGTCCGCCTGGAACCACACGACCACGCCGAGCGTGCGGACCTCCTGCGCGCCCTCGTCGGAGAAGACCATGTCCTCATGCTCGCCGTTGTGCGAGTCGGGAGAGAGCATGAGCGTGCTGCTGCCGCGCATGTAGCGCCTGAGCACCGACTCGCCCGGCGAGGTCTCCGCGACCACGGCGCAGCCGTTCCACGGCTCCGCGTCAGGGTCGACGAGCACCACGCAGCCGTCCGGGTACGCGCGGTCCATGCAGTCTCCCTCCACGGACAGCACGAATCCGTTGGGGTGCATCTCCGCGACGTGCGCCGGCACCTCGACGGTCCCCTCGTCCTCTATCTCCTCCAGGGCCGCGCCGGCGTGCGTCTTGCCCAGGCGGCGCACCGGGACGAACCCGGAGCGGCCGACAACGGGGCGCGCGCCCCTCGGGTACGCGAAGTCGGGGGAGGGCGGTTCCTCGCCGTTCAGGAGGTAGTAGGCGCTCGTGCCGAGGATTCCCGCGATCTGCTCCAGCTTGTCGAGGCGGGGCTTAGCGCGACCCGCCTCCCAGGCGCCGATGGCTCGATTGGTGAGGTTCAACTTGTCGGCAAGCTCCTGCTGGGTGAGTCCAGCACGTTCCCGTAGGTCGCGAACTCGGTCAGAGAAGTCCATGGCAATTCCTTTCCTCGATATTGCGATGCTAGGAAAAATAATTTGGAACGTATAGAGAAAAGTAATTGCCAAGACAGGGAAAGAAGATTACTATTAGGTCAACGACGCGAGGGCGCCGGGTACCTTGACAGTCGGATTCCAGCCCACGGAAGGCTCGCGGTAGGTCCCGCGGAACGCCACGCGGAGCTGGGCTTGAGGCACTGGAACGGAGGTGATGCAGTCAGTGGGACTGAGGGAGATTCGCGAGGCCAGGATGGCCGATGCAAAGCGCTACACCGCCAAGGCGGTCGCCGAGGCGGTCGGGGTCTCGTGCCCCACCTACGCCAAGATGGAGAGGGACCCGTCGCGCATGACGAGGGCCCAGGCCGAGAGGGCCGCGGAGCTGCTCAGGTGCGACGTCGAGGAGCTTTTTATTTGCCTGATAAGGGAAATTAAATTACTCACGACCAGGGAGGAGCCGCATGGACATCCCCGAGACGGTCGACCACGCCGTCCGCGTCGCCGATGCGCTCGGCGTCGAGGTCCGCGACCTCTACGAGAGGGGCGGGGAGTAGGCCAGCGTGACGGCCCCAGGCGGCCATCCGCCGCTGAAGGGCGCGGGTACGGGCGTGGGGCCTGCGTGGAAGGCCCGCGCGCGGATGGTCGCTCGGGGCCGTCACGGGGCTCGGGCCCGCCGCCCGCCGCAGCGCGGCTTCCCCAGGACGCGAGACCGGCCCCGCCATCGCCGTCGCCATGGCTTCGCTGCCCAGGGAAGCGGGCTTCGCGATACCCGGGCGTGACGCAACGGCGCTGCGAAGACGGCATGGCCGAAGACGGCATGGCAGAGGATGCCACCAGCAACGACGGGGACTTCTCCTTTCTCCCGTCGGGCGCACGTGACCCGTGGCGGCGGCGGTGGCTGGGCCGGGAGGGCTTGATTCCGCTCATCGATGAAATAAAGGAGCGCCCCCGTCGTGGTGGCTCACGGCGAGGGCCCAGACCTATGGGAGGTCAGACATGAGTATATCAGCAGAGACGTGGTCGTGCCCGCCGCCGGAGGACGGTGAGCACCCGGTCAGCGTGGCAGAGGCCGCGCGCCTGACCGGCTACAGCAGGGACAGGATCCAGAAGCGCATCAGCCGGGGCATCCTGCCGTCCGTCATGCCGCTGGGCTACCAGCGCGGGCGGATGGTCTTCGTCTCGCAGCTTCGCTACGTCATGGAGAGGCCGGTGGTGATCGGTGTCTAGCGGAACCGGCACGTTCCTCGAGCGCCACCCGGCGGCGGCGCTCGCCGTCATCTCCCTCATCGCGCTCGCCGTCACGACCGCGGACTCGTGGTTCTGATGGACGGGACGAGGGTGCCCACCGGCTCCGCGGTCGAGGCGGCCGAGCGGGCGAGGGAGGTCTCCGTGCGGACGCGCGCCGCGCTCCGGCCGGTGGCCGACGAGTCGCTTGCCCGGAGGACGGGGAGCCTCGTGACGCCCGCCGAGCTCGCCGAGATGTCGGGCGAGCCCGTGGCGGAGGTGGCCGTGGCCGCCTACCGCTTCGACGCGGGGATCGGCCGCGTGCCGCCCCCGGTATCGATGACGGTCAGGTGCCTCCCGGCCGACCTCGACGGGGTCTGCCGGAGCGTCGCCAAGCTGCTCGAGAGCAGGGGCTGGTCGTCGACCAAGGGCGTGAGGACGGAGAGGGTGCCGGCGCGGGAGCTCGGCGGCTTCGCGGCGGCGCGCGATCAGAAGGGGGAAGTGGGATGAGCTACAAGGCGAGGGTGCCGCTCTCGAGCGTGAGGCCGAGCGGCCAGAACCCGAGGCGCGACTTCGGGGACGTGGGGGCGCTGGCGCGCTCCATCGCGGCGACGGGCGGGCAGCCCGTGAACCCGATCGTGGTCGCGGACCTGGGCGACGGGGCGGACGGCGAGCCGTCCTTCCGCATCGTGGACGGCGAGAGGCGCTACCGCGCCCTGCTCGAGCTGGGGGCGGCGGAGGCCGACGTCCTGGTCTGCTCCGACTGGGGCGAGGCCGAGGAGGCCGTGGCCATGATGGCCACCGACGACAAGAAGGCGCTCAGCGACGAGGAGAGGGCCCGGGGCTTCCAGGGCATGCTCGCGCTGGGCGTCGGGGACGAGACCGTCTCGGGCGCCTCGGGCGTGGACGTGGGGACGGTGAGGCGCATCCGCTCGATGCGCGCCGAGCTGCCCGAGCAGACCAGCATGGACGCCATGATCGCCGCCTGCGGGTTCGACGACCCCGAGGACCGGGCCGCGGTGCTCGCTGCGAGCGACCCGGGGGCCCGCGCGGCGCAGATCAGGAGGAGGAGGGAGGACGAGGCCGCGAGGGGCTCCCTGCGCGCCCTCATGGAGCCCGCCCTCCCGTCCGTCGAGTGGAGGCCTGGGCGCGCCCCGGCGCCGTGGAACGGCCCGGCGGGCCTCGCGTACGTCCGTCGCGTCAGCCGCGCCGCCGACGTCGACGAAGTGGCGCGGCGGTGCGCTGGGGAGAGCCTCGTCGCCTGGGCGGACGGGGGCTCCTGGTCCGTGTGGCGCGAGGTCGACGAGGGGGCCGAGTCGCGCCGGGGGGCGGAGGCCGAGTCGGCCCGCGCCGCGAGCGCGGACGCCCTCCGGGGCTTCCTGGAGGGCGTGGCGAGGTGGGTGTGCCGCCTCGGCTCGGTGCCCCGCGACGTCGCCGCGCTCACGCGCGAGGGGAGGGGCTGGCACGACCCGGCGGTCGCGCTCGGCCTCGACGGGCGCTCCGAGGAGTGCCCGGCAGACGCCGACCTCGCGCTCGCCATGGACTCGGACCCGAGCGTCCACGAGGCCCTCGTCATGCTCTACCGGATGAGGAGCCCCAGGGGCATCAGGGCGTGGTCCGGTCCCGCCGGCTCCTTCGACGGGGACATGGCCTCGCGGGCCGAGGACCTCTGGGACGCCGCCCTCGCCGGCGGCTGGGACCCGTCCGGGTGCGAGGCCATGGCGGCCGAGCTCGGCGCCTGGAGGGCGTCCGCGACCGAGGGAGGGGAGTCGTGACGTCGGCAGACGACAAGCTCCCCCAGTGGATCAGGCTCCGCACCAACGACTGGGACTCGCCCGCCGGCAGGTACATGCTGGCGGGCGGCCGCACGTCCGACTGGGCCGACTACGGCCGCTGGTTCGCGCTCAGGCAGCTGCTGGCAACGACGCCCGGGGCCTACATCGACGCGTCGAACGCCCGGCAGCTCGGCGCGCTCGCCAGGCAGCTGGGCTTCTCGTCCCCCAGGGCGTGCCGCTCCTGGCTCGAGGCGCTCGCCGAGTGCGGCGCGACCTCCCGGGAGGACTGGGAGGGCCGCGGATGGGTCGTCGACGTCGACGTGTCGAACCAGCAGAGCTCGTACCAGGACCGCGTGCGCGTGAACCGCTCGAACAGGAGCGGTCGCGCGCGTCGCGGCGATGACGGCGAGGAAACGACAACGAAGCGCCTACGAATCGTTAACGAATCGTGCGACGAAGGGACGACGAATGCTTAACGGCACCCTAGATAAGAGAAGAGAGGAAATAGAAAAACCCTCAGCCTTGCTTGTGAGAGGGGTTTTCGACAATTCGCCGAGTTTTCGACAGTCGCGAGGCCGCCGTGGGTGAGGTCACGGTCAGGCTGAACGGCCGCGGCGTGTGGTTCTGCCGCCCGTACCTGGGCACGAACCCGGCCACGGGCAGGGCGGTCAGGCCCTACCGCCAGTTCCCCGAGGCGCGCTCGGAGGCCGAGGCCCTCGAGATGGCCCGGGCGTGGGCCGAGGGCCTGCGCGACCGCGACCTGGGCGCGGTGCTGGCCGCCTACGTCGAGGACGTGGCGGCGATCGGAGCGAGGCGCGGCCACGGTCCCAGGGCCAACTGTGTTTTGTCAACAGGTTTTGAGCAAAAAGAGCATCGGTTTTTGAGCAGTTTGAGCATGGTTCTTGCGCACGACTTTTGAGCACCTACCCCTCCTG
>CASEVE010000022.1 GCA_949291295.1 uncultured Olsenella sp. | reverse complement strand
GGTGCCACAAAAGTTGCCACAAAAAATCCTGTTCTAAGCGTTTTTGTCTGTGAGAAAGGGTTTCGTCCGAACCGAACGAAACCCTTGTTTGACCTGCGGCAATGTTAGCTTTTGAAGGAAGGCGTTGCGAAGCGTCAGACCCCGAAAATCACTCCCACTCGATCGTGGCGGGAGGCTTCGGGGTCACGTCATAGACCACACGGTTCACGCCGGAGACCTCGGCCACGATGCGGCTCGAGATGCGGCCGATCACGTCGTACGGCAGCTTCGCCCAGTCCGCGGTCATCGCGTCGCTCGACTCCACCGCGCGCACGATCACCGGGCGCGCGTAGGTGCGCTCGTCGCCCATGACGCCCACGGAGCGGATGTCGGGCAGCACGGCAAAGTACTGCCAGCAGCTGTGCTCGGAGTTGCGCTCGCCCGTCTCCTCGAAGAGACGCTCGTTGTAGGCGTCCAGCTCCTCGCGCACGATGGCGTCGGCGTTCTTCAGGACCTCGAGCTTCTCAGAGGTCACCTCGCCGATAATGCGGATGGCAAGGCCCGGGCCCGGGAACGGCTGGCGATACACCATGCGGTCCGGCAGTCCCAGCGCCACGCCCAGCTCGCGCACCTCGTCCTTGAAGAAGTGGTCGAGCGGCTCGATGAGGTCAAAGTGCACGCCCTCGGGGAACGGAATCAGGTTGTGGTGGCTCTTGATCGTGGAGGCCTTGCCGCCCGTCTTACGCGCGCCGGACTCGATGATGTCGGGATAGATGGTGCCCTGCGCGAGCATCTCCACGCCGCCGATGCGCTGGGCCTCGTCAAAGAAGACCTTCCAGAACTCGGAGCCAATGCGGCGGCGCTTCTCCTCCGGCTCGGTCACGCCGGCAAGCAGGCGCTCATAGCGGCGCTCGGCATGCACGTGCACGAGCGGCACCTGGAACTGGTCGCGGAAGACCTCCTCCACCATCTCCGGCTCGCCCTTGCGAAGCATCCCGTGGTTCACGAAGACGCAGGTCAGCTGGTCGCCAATGGCGCGGTGCACGAGCGCAGCCACCACCGAGGAGTCAACGCCGCCGGAAAGTCCCAGGATAACCTTGCGGTCCCCCACCTGCGCGCGGATCTCCGCGACCTTCTCGTCAATGATGTTGTCCATGGTCCACGTGGCCGCCAGGCCGCAGATGCCAAAGAGGAAGTTCTCCAGCAGCTCGCGGCCGTGCTCGGTGTGGCGCACCTCCGGGTGGAACTGCGTGGAGTACAGCTTGCGAGAAGCGCACTCCATGGATGCCACGGGACACACGTCCGTGGACGACGTGACGACAAACCCCTCGGGCACGCGGCTCACGGCGTCGCGGTGGCTCATCCACACGGTCTGCTCCTCGGGCGTGCCGGCAAACAGCGCCGACTCGCCGTCGCGCACAATCGTGGCCGGCCCGTACTCGCCCACCTCGGAGTGCGCAACCTCGCCGCCCAGCGTCACGGCCATAATCTGATGTCCATAGCAGAAGCCTAGCACCGGCAGCCCCAGCTCGAGAATGCCCGGATCGATCTTGGGCGCATCCTCGGCATACACGCTCGCAGGGCCACCGGAGAGGATGAGCGCCGCGGGCTTCATGGCCGCAAGCTCGTCTGCGGGGATGTCGCAGGGCACAATCTCCGAGTACACGTGCAGGTCGCGCACGCGACGCGCGATCAGCTGTCCGTACTGGGCACCAAAGTCCAGAACCGCCACAAACTGCTTGGGAGTAGCCTCGCTCATACATCCTCCGGTCTCACGATTGAAAGCTTGGTGACAAACCCGCAACATTATTGCATTTTCAAAAGAATCAGGCTGTTTTCACGGCTCTTCACGGTGCTTACACTTAGCTCGCGTATCATGTTGAAGTCTGATTCGAACAGCCAGCGGGGCAAACACAGCCCTGAGACAACCACAGAAAGGTCCCTCGTGGCTGATAGAAGAACCCACAGACGTATGACTGCAGCCGAGCAGGCGCGTCGATCTGAGAGCCGATACAGCCGTGAAGAACTCTCCGCTCGCGCTTATGCCGCCGAGCGTCCCCGCTCGGGGCGCCAGGGGGTGTCCAGCGGCCCTCGGCACATTGCCTCTCGAGCCAACGGGGTTACGCCCTATAAGAACAAGATCAAGCAGAAGCGTCATGGCAGGGTCGTCAAGGCTGTCGTGGTGACCCTGCTCCTTGCGCTGGTCGGCGTTGGCGTTGCCGCGGCTGCCTACCTCATCGACATCAACAACCGCCTCACCGCCAACCTCCCCGACGAGATTCGCCATCAGCTCGTTGCCGTTGACCCCCAGGAGCCCTTCTACATGCTTCTTCTGGGCGTCGACAAGAGCGAAGAACGTGCGGGCACGTGGGGCAGCTCTGACGCCAACTTCCGCGCGGACACCATCATCCTCGCGCGCATCGACCCGCCAGGACAGCACGTCACGCTCGTCTCCATTCCGCGTGACACCCTGGTCGACATGGACGAACACGGCGAGGACAAGATAAACGCCGCGTACTCCTTCGGTGGCGCCGCCTATATGGTTGAGGTGGTCTCCGACTTTGCCGGGGTAGACATCTCGCAGTACGCCGAGATCGACTTCGAGCAGTTCACCTCGATTGTCGACACCATCGGGGGCATCGAGGTCACACTGCCCATCGACGTTGTGGACGAGGTCTACGCGGGCATCAACCTCTCTGCGGGTACCCACCAGCTCGACGGCGCAACGGCGCTCGCGCTCGTCCGCACGCGCCACGCCTACGACGAGTTCGGCGGAGGCGACTTCTACCGCGCCGCAAACCAGCGCGCCGTCATCGCCGCCATCGTGCGCAAAATTCTCCAGCAGGACCCCGTTACGATGGCAGGTACGGTCTCGCAGCTCGCGGGAAGCGTCACCACCTCCATGGGCGTGACGGACATCGTGAGCCTTGCGATGCAGTTCCAGAACCTCGACCCCGAGACGGGCTTCTACTCCGGGCAGACTCCCACCGAGTCCGAGTACATCAACAACGTCTGGTACGAGATTCCCGACGAGGTGGCGTGGCGCAAGATGATGGAGCGCGTCGACGCGGGCGAGGAGCCCTACTCCGACGCGAGCCAGGACTTTACCGCGGACGCCACGATCTCGATTGGCGAGGGCGGCAACAAGACGGGCGACGGCACCTCTAATGAGGCCCCAGAGCAGGCGCCCTCCACCGACGGCGAGACCACCTCCGAGGCCGCCTTCTCCGGGACGGTGCTCGTGCTCAACGCCACCGGAACGAGCGGCCTTGCGGGCAGCAAGTCCGAGCAGCTCGACAGCGCGGGCTTCTCGTCCTATGCGGATAACGCAAGCTCAAGCGAGCACACGATGAGCATGGTCTACTTCAACGGAGACGCGCGCAGCGAGGCGCTTGGCGTTGCCCAGACGCTCGGCATCAGCGAGGACTGCGTTGCGGAGAACACCGAGGGCTACAGCACAGACTACGACGTCGTCGTGGTCCTAGGCGCCGACCAGGCATAACTCCCCGGGGCGGTGACAGAGGTGATGACAAAGGTGACAGGGTAAACTGTCATCATGGGCTTCATGATGACAGTTTACCCTGTCACCTTTGTCAACCTTTGTCACCACCTTTGTCAGCCCCGTCGCCCCTGTTATGGGCTCGCCCCGCTGGGCTTACACGTTAAAGCGGAAGTGCATCACGTCGCCGTCCTGGACGACGTAGTCCTTGCCCTCGATGCGGAGCTTGCCAGCGTTCTTGCAGCCGGCCTCGCCGCCGAGCTCGACGTAGTCCTCGTAGCTGGCCACCTCGGCCTTGATGAAGCCGCGCTCGAAGTCTGAGTGGATGACGCCCGCAGCCTCGGGAGCCTTGGCGCCGATGCGCACGGTCCAGGCCTTGACCTCCATCTCGCCCGCGGTGAAGTAGCTCTGCAGGCCCAGCAGCCTATAGGCCGCCTGAGCCAGCGTCTCGAGGCCGCTCTTCTCCAGGCCCAGATCTGCCAGGTACTCGGCAGCCTCCTCGGGCTCGAGCTCGGAGAGCTCCGCCTCCACCTTGGCGCAGATGGGGATCGGCGTCACGCCGGCGATTGCGTCGAGCTCCTCGTCGAGCTGGTCCTCGTCAACGTTGGCCACGTAGAGGATCGGCTTCATCGTAAGCAGGAAGAGGCCACGCGTCTCGGCGCGCTCCTCGTCGGTCATCTCCATCGTGGCGGCACGGTTGCCGTCGTTCAGCCAGTCGAGCAGGCGGCGCGCCACGTCGGCCTTGACCGCGAGCTCCTTGTCGCGCTTGGCCTCCTTCTCCAGACGCGGAAGCTGCTTCTCCAGCGACTGGATGTCCGCCAGGATGAGCTCGGTCATGATGGTGTCGGCATCGCCCGCGGGATCCACAAACTCGCCCACGCGCCCAACCTCGCGCATGACGTTGGGGTCGGAGAAGTAGCGCACCACCTCGCAGATGGCGTCCGTCTCGCGGATGTTGGCCAAAAACTGGTTGCCCAGGCCCTCGCCCTCGTTGGCGCCCTTGACCAGGCCAGCGATGTCCACAAACTCAACCGTGGCGGGTACAATGCGCCCGGGGTGCACGATCTCGGCCAGCTTGCCCAGACGCTCGTCCGGCACGTCCACGATGCCCACGTTGGGGTCGATCGTGGCAAAGGGGTAGTTGGCCGCAAGGCCGCCCTTCTTGGTGAGCGCCGTGAACAGGGTCGACTTGCCCACGTTGGGCAGGCCCACGATGCCAATCGAAAGTGACACGTCCTTCTCCTTACTTCGAGCGCAACAGAAGCGGGGCGACAGCGGCCCCTCCCCCGTCACGAATTGTCGTCGTCAAGCTTCTCCAGCACGCCCGCCACGCGGTCGAGCTGCTTCTTGCCCTTCTCCACGTACTGAGAGGCGCGCTCTTTGGCCTCGGCCTTCTTGCGCGCCACCTCCTCGGCAACCTTGTCTGGAACCACAAGCTCGCTCGCATCCATGGGCTCCATGACAAGGGCCCCCTCCTCGCACACGGTCACGCAGGCACCGCAGTTCACGCAGTAGGGGTTCTGAATAGTGACGTTACCGTTGCGGTCGAGGTCGAGCGCATGCGTCGTGCACACCTTTGCACACGCGCCGCACGCCGTGCACAGCGCACCGTCCCAGACGGGCGCCTCGAACTTCACAAAGCGCGCGAGCTCGGGGGCATGCTGCAGCGCGCCCATCATGAGCTTGCGCCCCTGTGTGAGCATGCGCATGCGGCTGTTTGAGGTCTTTGCGCCCACCGCGTTCTCGAGCTCCTTCTGAAGGCGGTTCAGGCGCTGCGCATGGTCGGAGAGCTTCTTGGCAACGGCCTTGGCACCAGCGAGGGCGGGGTTGGTACGCGTGACCAGGCGCTCGGCAGAGTGGATGGCCCCGCTCACAAACTGGCTGCGCTTGTAGGCGCGCGTAAACTCGTGCGTCATGTCCTTCTGGTCAACCTCAAGGCCCAGACCGGCATCCGCCCACTCCTCCGCCGTCGCGATCTCGTTGGCGTAGGTCTCTTCCCCGGTGGTGGTGCGGCAGCGGTCGCAGATTCCCACGGGGAGGTAGACGTTGATGTTGTCGTAGTCGGCGAGCAGGGAGAACCAGAGGTCACGGGGAACGGCGCCCACGCAGGCGAGCACGATCTCATTGTCTTTCGGAAGCCGCTTGAGGGCGCGGGTGCACGTCACGTAGCACTGCTCATAGGCGGACGCCGCGCGAGCAATCCGGTCATAGACTTGGCGCGGAGAATGACGTCGCGTCGTAAAGGCCTCCGTGGGACACACCGTGGCACACAGGCCGCACTTGCGGCAGTCCTCGGTTATGGAGACGGACTTCTTGTGGATGGTGATGGCGTGCACGGGACAGACGTCAAGGCAGCGCGAGCACACGTCATCGCGCTCGGAGGCGCATCGCAGGCAGCGCAGGGAATTGGCCGAGGGCTTCTCCTTGTAGTCAGCGGGGTTGAAGACCTTTTGCTCGCCGTTCTCGTCAAGCAGCGACCCCATCATAGAGCTGGGCATCTCCTTGATCGATCGCCAATCGCTCTGGAGGTCTATGAGCTCATCGAGAAAGTCGCGCTTCTCGGCCACGTTCCACCCGTCCTCTCGGTCTGTGTCAGCAACTTTTTATTGTACGACGGGAACGCGGCGGCGAGAAGGGCCTCCACCAGCAGGCCGAGTGCCTAGCCAAGCGGGGGCATCGGCTTCCAGGCGGGGTCCTTCTGGATGCGGCGCTGCTCTCGCCAGCCGGCAAGGAGCCGGCGCGTCCCGCTCACAACGCTTCCCCGGTCCACCATGAGGATGCGCAGCATCTCCTTGGCAAACGTAAGGAGCGTGCCCACCGCAAAGCCGACGGGGTTGTAGTCGCCGTACAGCTGGAAGTAGCGGGCAAGGTAGCCACGGTTGCGCGTGATGTAGAAGCGGGTCATGTCGGAGGCCGAGTTGAGCTGGCGGACCGAGCCAATTCCCTGGTTGGGAATCTCCCTGCTGCGCGACAGCACGTAGTCGGGGACGTAGATCACGTCCGTGACCTTGCTCGCAAGGTAGCCGTACAGCGCGTCGTCCAGATAGATGAAGAAGCGGGCGTCGGGCAGGCCGATCTTCTCGACCACCCTCCTCGAGAAGAACCCGCCCTCAAAGCAGAGGACGTTGCAGAGCTTGAAGCGCTCGCCGGGCCGCCAGCTGTCCCGCGAGAAGGGATTGTAGATGCCCAGAGCCGTGCAGAAGCGGTGCTGCCAGTAGAAGTGACCGCCGTCGAAGTCTCGGCGCTGGCCCATCACGGCCTCTGCCTCGTGACTCCAGCGATCGAGGATGTCGAGCCCGTCGGGAAGCACGGTGACGTCGTCATCCATCACCCAGAACCACTCCGCGCCCAGCTCGAAGGCGCGACGTACCCCCTCGGAGAATCCACCGGATCCACCGGTGTTCTCCTTCATGGGAACGTAGACCGCGCGCGACATGCCCCCCTCGGAATCGGGCTCGTCGGCCGTGGCTCCCCAGTGGGCATCCGCGCGACGGCCAAACTCGGAGACGATGTCCCTGGTCTCGCTCGAGTTCTCGTTGTCAACAACCACAACGCGCCAGGGGGCAACGGAAAGATCGAGGATGGAGTCAAGTGCCCGCTGGAGAAGCTGCTGGCGCATGTACGTCACGATGATGATTGCCGGACGCTCCATCCTCACCCCTTCCATAATCCTGTATCCAAAATCCCTAGTATTATAGGGTAGCCCTCTCGGGCACCACACCACGGGGAGACGGAATGGACGTATCCACTACAAATGCCAAGAAGGCCTTGATCTCGGTCATCATACCCATCTACAACGCCGAGAAGACCCTCGACCGCTGTCTTTCGAGCGTCGAGCAACAAACGCACCGATCGCTTGAGATCGTCTGCGTCAACGACGGATCGTCTGACCGATCGGCAGAGATCATGAGGGAGCACGCCGCGCGCGACTCCCGCATCGTTCTTGTCGACAAGCCAAACGAGGGCTATGGCGCATCCTGCAACCGTGGCATCGACATCGCGCGCGGAGCATGGGTCGCCATCGTCGAGCCCGACGACACCGTGGAGCGCACGGGCTATGAGACCCTTCTTGCCTGCGCCGAGAACTACGGCGGGGCCGAGTCCGTAGACGTTGTGAAGGGTGCCTATTGGCGAATCTTCCTCGACGGGCGCGGCTCGGAGACATCACGGGTGAGCTGCCCGTATCACGGACGCGTCCGGCCTCGGCGCCAGCCCTTTGCCGTTGGCGACGCAACGGAGCTCCTGAGGCACCACCCCGCGATCTGGTCGGCGCTCTACCGCCGTTCCTATCTCGTCGACGAGGGGATTCGCTTTGTCGAGGCCCCCGGCTCCGGCTGGGTGGACAACCCGTTTCTTGTCGAGACGCTCTGCCGGACCAGGCACATCGCCTACACCGACGAGTGCGTGTACGACTACGTTGAGCGGGACCTGCGCGAGGCCGAGTCATTTGCCGCCCGCTCGCCGCTCATACCCCTCGAGCGCTGGAACGAGATGATGGACGCGGCGGCGCTCGCCAACGTGGACGATAGGCGCGTCATCTCGGCGCTCGCCCTGCGCGGGGTAAACTACGCGCTCATCACCGTCGAGGGCGCCGGGCTCGACGCGCCTGGGGTGCGCGACCTCCTCACCAGCTCCATGGAGCGCCTCGACGCCGATCTTGTCCTTTCGGATCACTCGATTAGCCCCGCAGGAAAACGTCTCTTCGCGCAGGTGAGAGGGCTTCCGGAGCCGCGAGGCGGCAAGGTCGCCCATGCCGCCCACCTCGCCAAGGAGGCGCTCTACCGGGTGCGCACCAACGGCCTCTCCTTTGCGCTCGAGACCGCCAAGCGGCGCAGGAGACGAATCGGCTAGACGAACACGTCCGCCGGAACGTCGGAGCCGCCCCCGTGCCTCACGAGGGAGAGCAGCCGAGCCTGAGCGCAGACAATCGCAACGTTTTGGGCCCTCATGGGAACGAGCATCGACCTCACGCGATTGCTCTTGGGCCGCGCCACGCTCACGGCAAGGCGCGCGTGCTCGGTGCCGAGCATGTGCGCGACGGCGCGGCGCTGTTCGGATCCGCCCATAATACCCCTGGGGCGGCAAACCTCCTCGACAAGGGCAACCAGCTGCTCAACATAGCGGTTCTGAAGCATCCCCATGCTGGCGGCGTCGCCGTCGAGCCCCCAGTGCCGGTAGAGGTCGAGAAGGGCGCCGTGCTCGGCCTCGAGGTCGCCAAAGCTCTTGGGAAGGCCCTCGGCGGCGCCCGCACTTCTCGCCGAGCGGTCGATCCTGTAGCACGCTCCCCCGCACACCCCAACCCGCTCCGCATCGCGCAAGGCCGCAATCGTGAAGGCATGATCGCCCCGAAGGCCCGAGGCAAAGCGCGCCCCCGAGGACTCGACGAGCTCCCGCGAGAAGAGCTTCGCGCTCGCGGGCAGAAGCTGGCCCGTCTCGAAGAGCCGCCAGGCGTCCGCCCTGAACTCGTGCTGGGTGGGGTAGGTCACGTCGTCTGCGGCGACTGTCCTCTCCCCTGGCTGCCCCGCGGCCACAAGCTCAAGGCCAAAGCCGCCCACAACGAGGTCGAGGGACTTTTCCTGAGCTCTTGAGACCAGCGACGAGAGCATCGTCGGGCGCGCCCAGCCATCAGGGTCCATGACAGCAACGTAGGCACCACGGGAGCGCTCGAGCGCGAGGTCAAGCCCCTCCTGGCGCGAGCACGCGTCAACGTAGAGCGTCTCTATGCGGAGGTCTCGCTCGGCCGCAGCCTTGATCTGACGAGCCGTGGCATCAGAGGACCCCGCGTCAACAACGACGAGCTCGAAGTTCTTAAGGGTCTGGTTCTGCACGCTCTCGATCGCACGCCGCACGGTACGCTCGGCATCATGGGGAACCATGAGCACAGAGACAACCGGGGTAGTTGGCGTGAAATGCGGCACCTCCCGCACCATCCCATCTCAAGAGCGGCACATGTCAGAACGCATCTTAAGATTATCAGCGCAAAACACGCGGCGCCCCCTCGCGGAGCACCTCGGCAAAATGAGCACAGTCCCCCAAGATTTGTCCCGGACGAAGGGGCGGGCGACAAAGGCTAGAGCAGCGCCGAGGCCACCAGCCCAACAAGCACCGAAACGGCGTAGATGAACACCGTGACAAGGGCGTTCTGGCGCACGTCGGCGTTGGTACGCCAGAGCACGAGCAGGCCAACTCCGCCCGAGGCAAGAAGACCCGCAATCATGGGCCCAACGGCAAGGACACCATCGAGGTAGAGCTCCGTGATCGCAACGCTCGCCCCGCAATTGGGAATCAGCCCAACAAGAGCGCTGACAAAGGTTGCCCTAACAGGATGGTTGGCAAGGAGCGTGCCGAGGGCATCCTGTCCCACGTACTCGATGACCAGGCCAAAAACAAACGTGACCACAAAGATGAAAAACGTCACCTGGACCGTGTGCACGAGGGCAGACCTCACGATAGCCCAGCGCCCATGCCCGTGTCCGTGCTCATGGCCGTGCGCGTCACCCTCGTCACAGTGGCAGTGCTCTCGCTCGCAGAGCTCGTGGATGTGCAGGTGACCGTCTCCCGCGCGGTGCCGCGCCCTGAGCACGGCGTCGACGGCCAGTCCCACAACAAGGCCCACCGCAACCTTGGCTCCCATGATGGCCAGCATGTGCCCCATCGGCTCCTGATGGGCAAGAAACACCGGAACCATCTCGTCTGAGGTGGAAAGGATCACGGCAACGAGCGTTCCCACCGTGACCACGCGACCCGCGTAGAGCGTCGCTGCCATGGCGGAAAACCCGCACTGGGGAAGCGCGCCAAGAAGGGCGCCCACCACGGGGCCCGCCTTACCGGAGCGCTCCACCGCGGCCTGCACATGGGCGCTCGCGGAGTGCTCGATGGCCTCCATGGCAAGGTAGGTCAGCAGCAGAAAAGGAACGAGCTCAAGCGTGTCGAAGACGCTGTGCTCGAGCACGTGCAGGAAAAGGTCCAAATCGGCTCCTCCGGGGATGAGATGCCCTAGTCCCAGGGCACCAGGTTATTCTCGGGGTATTCTACCCCGACGAAGGTGAGTCCTTTCGCGGGGGCGCAGGGCCCGGCCGCGGCGCGGTCGCACGCCGCGAGCACCTCGGCCACCCAGGACGGGTCACGGTGGCCGCGGCCAACCTCGACGAGCGTGCCAGCGATCGTGCGAACCATATTGTGCAGGAAGGCGTTCCCGGTGATGTCTATGGCCACGAGCTCCTCGCCCGCCTCCTCGACACGCCGCACGTCAAGGGCGCCCACAAAGCGACAGGTGGGCTTGTCCACCGCGGAGGACGCCTTGCAGAAGCTCTTGAAGTCGTGCTCGCCCAGAAGGGCGCGCGCGGCGCGCGCCATGGCGTCCACGTCAAGGGAGCCCCGGTACCACCACGCATGGTCCCAGGCCAAAACGGGACGGGCCTCCGTGGTTGCTATGCGATACCGATAGCTGCGGCTCAGCGCGTCAAAGCGTGCCGAGAAGCCCGCCTGGGCTCGGTAGAGCCCGCGGATGGAGATGTCATCCGGCGTAAGCGCCACGAGCGAGCGCAAAAGGCGCGCGCCCGGGAGCCCGAGCTCGTCTTCGCCCATGGGCACGCTCACGTACTGGGAGAGGGCGTGGACCCCCGCGTCCGTCCGTCCGGCGCAGGTGAGCTCGCGCGGCCGGCGCAGCGCGGTCTCGAGCGCACGACGCAGCTCTCCGGCCACGGTGCGCACACCCGGCTGTTCCGCAAAGCCGGCAAAGCCCGCCCCGCGGTAGCCGAGCCGTATGACAAGCGTCGCGCCCTCTGACATGGGTTCCTCCTCGTCCCCTAGGGTAACACGCAACGCGGGCGGCCCTTGCCCGCACTTCTCGCCCGGGCGAGTTGTGGACGGTTCCGGGGAGAAAAGCGTCCGGACGCCGCCCGCGCTTCTCGTGGGGCGGGTTCTGGACGGTTCCGGGATCCAAAACGTCCGAACGCCGCCCGTACTTCTCGTTGGGGGCGGGTTCCGGACGCTTTCGCACCCTAAACCGTCCGCGCGGCGCCCCTACAGGAGCACCGCCACCACCGTCCACGCGACCGCAACGATGATCGCCACCAGATCGCGCGGCGCCAGAGGGCCCAGAAGGGCGGTCTGCTCGCCGGCGTAGCAACGGTCGACCATGGCGCTCGCCAGCTCGTCAGCGCGACGGAAGAGGCCCACCACAAGCGGCACCAGAACCTGTCCCCAGCCGCGCAACCTGCGCAGGGGGCCGCCCTCGTCGAGCCGGGCGCCACGGGCGCGCTGCGCGCAGCGGATACGGTCCACCTCCTCAGCAGTGAGTGGGATGAAGCGCAGCGCCACCGAGGCGGACATGGCAACGGCGCCCACGGGCACGCCCACGCGACGCAACGGCGCCAAGAGGGCGGCCAGGCCGTCGGCAATGGCGGGCGGCGGCGTTGTGGACGAGAAGGACAGCGCAAAGCCCACCACCAGCGCAATCCGGCACACCACGAGCACGCCCCGAACCAGGCCCTCCGGCGAGAAGCCCGGCTGGCCCACGAGAACGATTGCGTTGGACGCCACCGAGAGCGCAAGAATGAGCGCGGCGGGGCGCAGGCACATAAGAACGGTTGCCGGGGAGGTCTTGCTCGCCACGAGGGCGGCGGCAAGGCCGGCGGCCATCACGAGCAGGCCCCACGGGGGCGAGACGGCAAACGTTGCCACCGTAGCCACGAGGAGCATCACAAGCTTGGCCCGCGGGTCAAGACGGTGCAGAAGGGTGCTTCCCGGGGCGTAGGCGCCCGGAATGCGCGGGCTAAGCATGCTCTTCTCCCCTCACAAGCTCCGAGCGGAGCCTCACCATAAACGGAGCCTCAAGGCCCGCTGCCGAGAAGAGCTCGGGGCTTTCGCTGGCAACGCGGGCCTCAGCCTGCTGGACCACGGCGCCGTCCCTTAGAAAAACGACGCTTGTGGCATCCTCCAGCCACTCGCCTGCATCGTGGGTGACAAGAACCACGGGGGCGCCGCTTTCCGCGAGGTCGCAAATCAGCCGGCGGAGCTCGGCGCGCGAGGCCCCGTCAAGACCCGCCGTGGGCTCGTCGAAGACATAGGCACCCGGATTGCACGCCACCACCCCCGCCAGCGCCACCCGGCGCATCTGCCCTCCGGAGAGGTCAAACGGAGAGCGGCCGAAGAGGCGCTCCTCTACGCCGAGTCGAGCTGCAGCAGCGCACACCGCAGCCTCCACGCGGCGCTCGGAGGCGCCCTGCGCGCGAAGGCCGTAGGCAATATCGTCATAGACGGTCTCACAGAAGAGCTGGTCTCCGGGGCGCTGAAAGGCCAGGCCCACGCCGCCGGCGCGGACGGGCCGGCCATCGAGCACGATCTCTCCGGCATCGGGCTCCATCACGCCCGCAAGCAGGCGCGCGAGCGTGGTCTTTCCGGAGCCCGAGGGGCCCAGAACGAGCGTGAGGCCACCCAGATCAAGGGAAATGTCCTTGAGACAAAAGTGCGGACCCCTCACAAGTGCCACTTTTGAGGTCAAAAAGGGTCGAAAATGTGGGGTTATGAGGTATTGGCCGCCGCAGCAAACGTCCTCGCGGGCCAAATAGGACGCCACGGCACGCGGATCTGGCCGCGCGCCCAGAGCAAGCCCGCGCTGCACGGCAACGCCGACGAATCGCGCAACAACGTCCTCGCCAAACCCCGCAAGGGAGCGCGCCTCGTCGCTTGTGAGGAGCTCCTGAGGCGAGCCCTGCCACGCGACGCGCCCCGCGTCCAGCACGATGGCGCGCGCTGCCCCAAAGAGTGCGAGCGGGTCGTGCGCAATCTCAAGCACACCAACGCCGCTTGCAACGAGCCGCTCGACAATCTCGGAGACGCGCCCGCGCGCCGCAGCATCCAGATGGGCGCCCACTTCGTCAAGCACAAGGTAGCGGGGGCGCATGGCAAGCACGCCCGCAAGCGCCACAAGCTGTTGCTGGCCACCGGAGAGCTCAGAGGTCGCGCGATCGCGCAGCTCCATGATGCCGCACGCCGAAAGCGCCTCGTCAGCGTGCGCAAAAACCTCCTCGCGAGAAAGACCGATGTTGCGTGGGCCAAAGGCAACCTCGTCCAAAACGACGGAGCTCACAATCTGGTTGCGCGGGTCCTGTCGAACGTAGCCCACAAGACGCGCCAGACCGTCGGCGCGGCCATCCACCCGCACGCTGCCCGAGGTGGGTGCAAGCGAGCCATTGAGCAGCCGAGAGAGCGTGGACTTACCCGACCCGTTGGTGCCTAGAAGTACCACGCGCTCCCCCGGCGCAACGCAGAGCGAGACATGGTCGAGCGCACTCGCCGCGCCGTCATATGAGAAGCTCGCGTCGCGCACCTCGATCATGTCCCACCTCCTTACGAAAAAGGCCCCGGCACGTAGCCGGGGCCCAAAGAGTCTACGAACGGCCCGAAGTTACTCGGCGCTCTCCTCGGTGGCCTCCTCAGCGGGGGCCTCCTCGGCCTTGGGCTCCTCGACGGGGGCCTCGGCAACCTTGGTCACCTTGGCGGCCTTGGGAGCAGCCTTCTTGGCCTTGGCCTTAACGGGCTCGGTAACGAGCTCCATGATCACGATCTCGGCAGCGTCGCCCTTGCGGGGGCCGAGCTTCATGATGCGGGTGTAGCCACCGTTGCGGTCGGCCCACATGCCCTGGGCGGCCTTCTCAAAGACCTCGCGGACGATGTCCTTGTCGCCAACCTTGGCGATGGCAAGGCGGCGGCTCGCGACGTCGCCCTTCTTGGCCCAGGTGATGACCTTGTCAACGTCAGCGCGGATGGCCTTGGCGCGAACATCGATGGTCTTGATGCGGTCGTTCTCAAACAGGGCACGAACAAGGCTCTTCTTCATTGCCTTGGTGTGGCTGGCGTCGGTGCCAAGCTTCATGCCCTTCTTCTTGTTGTGTCGCATTTCTTGCTTCTCCTAAATCCGGCGGCGCGCCTAGGCCTTGAGGGACAGGCCCATGGTCTCGAGCTTGTCCTTGACTTCCTCGATGGACTTGACGCCAAAGTTTCTGATGTTGAGAAGGTCGTTCTCGGAGAACTCCACGAGCTGGCGCACGGAGTGGATGCCGGCGCGCTTGAGGCAGTTGTAAGAGCGGACGGAAAGGTCCAGGTCCTCAATCTGCTTGTCAAGCTCGACGTTGTCCTCAACGGTGCCCGCGGCGAAGATAGAGGCGTCCTCGACGGGCTCGTCCTCATCGGTCAGGCTCATGAACGCGGTCATGTGCTGGTTGATGATGTTGGCGGCCTCGACGACAGCGTCACGCGGCGTGATGGAACCGTTGGTCTCGACCTCGAGAACGAGACGGTCGTAATCCGTGTGACGGCCGACGCGGCAGGCCTCGACGGCCTTGGCGCAGCGACGCACGGGCGAGTAGAGCGAGTCAACGTGAATGATGCCAATCGGATCATTCTCGCGCTCGTTGTCCTCACCGGAGACGTAGCCACGACCAACGCCGATGCGCATCCTCATGGTGAGGTGGGCGCCAGCGCCAAGGGTGCAGATGACGTGCTCGGGGTTAACGAGCTCAAACTCGGCGGGAATCTCAAAGTCGCCACCGGTGACGGTCATGGGGCCGTCAGCGGAGATAGAGGCCTCGGCCTCGTCGCCAGTTCCCATCGAGCGGAAGACAAGGCCCTTGACGTTGAGCACGATGTCGGTGACGTCCTCGTAGACGCCCTCGACGGTGGTGAACTCGTGCTGCACGCCATCGATCTGGATGGCCTCGACGGCAGCGCCGGAAAGCGACGACAGAAGGACGCGACGCAGAGAGTTTCCGAGCGTGTCGCCATAGCCGCGCTCGAGCGGCTCGGCGCTCACGCGCGCGAGGTTCTCGTTGATCTCCTCGACCGACACCTGGGGTCGGATGAACTCGGACATTGCTACCTCCAAAATCTGGTCGGGCTTACTTGGAGTAGAGCTCGACGATCAGCTGCGCGTCGATGTCAAGGTCGATCTGGTCGCGCGTGGGGAGCTGGAGGACGGTGCCCTTGAGCTTCTCGATGTCAACCTCGAGCCACGCGGGAACAGCCATGTGCTCGGAGGAGATGAGGGCCTCCTTGATGGGGAGAAGGTCCTTGGCCTTGTCGGCCACGGCGATGACGTCGCCGGACTTCACCTGGTAGGAGGGGATGTCGACGCGCTTGCCGTTCACGGTGATGTGACCGTGGCGGACGGTCTGACGAGCCTCCTTGCGGGTGCGGGCAAAGCCGAGACGGAAGACGACGTTGTCGAGACGGCACTCGAGAATGCTCATCAGGTTGTCGCCGGTGATGCCCTCGCGCTTCATGGCGAGGACGTAGTAGTGACGGAACTGCTTCTCGAGAACGCCGTAGATGAACTTGGCCTTCTGCTTCTCGCGAAGCTGCATGCCGTACTCGCTCTCCTGGCGACGACGACGCCTGGGCTCACGGTGAGAGGTCTTGTTGATGCCCATCACGACGGGGTCGATGCCGAGCTGACGGCACCTCTTGAGGACCGGGGTCCTATCGATAGCCATTGGTATTCCTCCTAGCTACACGCGGCGACGCTTGCTCAGACGGCAACCGTTGTGCGCGATGGGGGTCTTGTCCTGAATGCCCGAAACCTCGAGGCCGGCGGCCTGGAGGGAGCGGATGGCGGTCTCGCGACCAGAGCCCGGGCCCTTCACGAAGACGGCCACCTTGTGCAGGCCGTGCTCCATGGCCGCCTTAGCAGCGGCCTCAGCGGCGAGCTGCGCGGCGAACGGCGTGGACTTGCGGGAGCCCTTGAAGCCGACGGTGCCGCCGGACTGCCAGGAGATCACGTTGCCCTGGGGGTCGGTGATCGAGACGATCGTGTTGTTGAACGTGCTCTTGATGTGAGCCTGGCCCACAGCGATGTTCTTGCGCTCGGAGCGGCGCACGCGGGTGGTGCGCTGGTTCTTCTTCTGCGGCATTGTCTACTCCCTAGCCCCTCTTCTTGGCACCGATCTGACGCTTCTTACCCTTGCGGGTACGAGCGTTGGTGTGGGTGCGCTGACCGTGGACAGGAAGGCCCTTGCGGTGACGGAGACCACGGTAGCAGCCGATCTCCATCAGACGGGCAGTGTTCTGACGCACCTCGCGGCGAAGATCGCCCTCGGTGGTGTAGTTGGCATCGATGAAGTCACGGATCTTGGTGACCTCATCCTCGGTCAGATCCTTGACGCGGGTGTCCGGGTTCACACCGGTCTCCGCGCAGATCTTGGTGGCGCGGGTCTGGCCGATGCCATAGATGTAAGTGAGTCCGATCTCAACGCGCTTCTCACGCGGCAGATCGACACCGTTAATACGGGGCACTGGTGCTCCTTCCCTAGCCCTGACGCTGCTTGTGGCGCGGGTTCTCGCAAATGACGTAAACCTTGCCGTGGCGACGAATGATCTTGCACTTGTCGCACATCTTCTTGACCGAAGGACGTACCTTCATGCGTCTTCCTTCCGGTAGTGCTGATACGAACTATCTCCTCGCCCAGCCGCTGGCGTGAATATCCCAGGCTGTGTTGGGGCCCTACTTGTAACGGTAGGTGATGCGCCCCCTCGTGAGGTCGTAGGGAGAAATCTCCACCACGACGCGGTCACCCGGCAGGATGCGGATGTAGTTCATCCTGATCTTGCCGGAGATGGTGCAGAGAATGGTCTTGCCGTTCTCAAGCTCAACGTTAAACATGGCGTTGGGCAGAGGCTCAATGACCTTGCCCTCAAGCTCGATGGCATCCTGCTTGCTCAAAATACTTCCCTCTCAACACGCTGACAGCGACCAAACATCATACCGAAAATCCAAAAGTGAGTCCATGCTGCATCATACAAACACAACATGGACTCAAGTTTTCATCTATGGGGGCAGAGGCGCTAGAGCTCGGCGCCACCCTGCATGGCACACCAGGGACCCTGCTCGTCCTCGGTGAGGATAACAGGACCGTCCTCGGTGATGGCCACGGTGTTCTCGTAGTGCGCGGCGGGCAGGCCGTCATCGGTAACGACGGTCCATCCGTTAGGAAGCGTGTGGCAGCGATACGTGCCAAGGGTGATCATGGGCTCGATGGCGATGACCATGCCAGCCTGGAGCTTGACGCCGCGCCCACGCCTTCCGTAGTTTCTGACCTCAGGATCCTCGTGCATCACACGACCAACGCCGTGACCGACGTAGTCGCGCACGACACCATAGCCGTTGGACTCGGCAAGCTCCTGGACGGCAGCGCCAATGTCGCCGAGATGGTTTCCGGGAACGGCCTGCTCGATTGCGGCAACAAGGCAGTCACGCGTGCACTCGCAGAGCGCCTTCCACTCCTCAGATGGGGTGCCAACGTAGAAGGTCCACGCATTGTCACCGACCCAGCCCTGATAGGTTGCGCCGGTGTCAATCGAGATGATGTCACCCTCCTGGAGGATGGTCATGGGAGACGGGATGCCGTGAACGATCTGCTCGTTGACCGAGGAACAGATGCTCGCGGGGAATCCGCCATACCCCTTGAAGGTGGGAACGGCACCGTGGAGCCTGATGAAGCCCTCCACCACCGAATCAATCTCCTTGGTGGTGGCACCGGGGCGAACAAGCGCCCCGGCACGACGAAGGGCCGCCTTAGACAGAGCCCCGGCGGCCTTCATCTGGTCAATTTCAACTGGTGACTTGATGTTGATCATAGACCAAGGAGAGCCTTGACGTCGACGTACACATCGTCGACGGGACGGTCTCCGTCAACCTCCTTGAGAATGGAGTGACCCTTGTAGTACTCGATGAGCGGCGACGTCTGTGTCTCGTAGACGTCGAGGCGGTGCTGAATGGTCTCAGGCTTGTCGTCGTCGCGCTGGTACATCTCGCCGCCGCAGCGCGGGCAGGCGTCAACACCAGCGGGCGCGGTGTAGCCACAGCCGCGGCAGGTGCGACGGGAGCTCAGACGCTCAACGATGACGCTCGGCTCAACGGAGATGAGCAGGGCGGCGTCAAGCGTGCGACCCATCGCGCCGAGCTCGGAGTCAAGCGTGACCGCCTGGGCGGTGTTGCGCGGGAAGCCGTCGAGGATGAAGCCCTTCTGGGCATCGTCGGCCTCGAGGCGCTCCTTCACAAGGTCGACGACAAGCTCATCGGGGACAAGCTGGCCGGCATCCATGTAGCCCTTGGCCTTCTTGCCGAGCTTGGTGCCCTCCTTGATGGCAGCGCGAAGCAGGTCGCCCGTGGAGATGTGCGCAAAGCCAAACTCCGCGACGAGCTTCTGGGCCTGGGTGCCCTTTCCCGAACCGGGTGCGCCGAGAAGAACGATGTTCATGGTGCCGACCGCCTTTCGTTAAGTCCTACCCAATCTTGCCCGACGGCATTACTTGAAGAAGCCGTCGTAATTGTGCATCTTGAGCTGGCTCTCGATAGAGGAGAGCGTGTCCATGGCAACGCTGACCATGATCAGGACGGAGGTTCCTCCGAAGGCCTGGATGAGCGGGTTGCCGGTGAACCAGAAGATGACCGTGGGGACCACGGCAAGAACAGCCATAAACAGCGCACCGGGAAGCGTGATGTGATCGATGGCGCTCTTGATGTAGGCCGCGGTGGCAGAACCCGGACGAACACCCGGAATGAAGCCACCCTGCTTCTTGAGCTGCTCGGCGGTCTCGTTGGGGTTGAAGACCATCGAGGAGTAGAAGTACGCAAAGGCAACGATCAGCACGACGGAGAGTACCCAGTTGACCCAGCCCGCGGAAAGAGCGTTGGCGAAGGCCTGAACCCACTCAACGGACGGGAAGAAGACCGCCAGCTGAGCCGGAAGGTACAGGATCGCGGACGCAAAGATGATGGGGACGACGCCGGCGGTGTTGACCTTGATGGGGAGGTAGGTGGACTGACCGCCCATCATGCGACGACCAACAACGCGCTTGGCATACTGAATCGGGATGCGGCGCTGACCACGCTCGACGTAGACGATGACCGGAACGATGGCAATGATCACGATGAGCGTGATCACCGTGAGGATGATGTTGCCGGTGCCGGTGATCGAGGAGATGAGCGAGGTGGGGAGGCCGGACATGATGTTGCAGAAGATGATGAGCGACATACCGTTGCCCACGCCGCGCTGCGTGATGATCTCGCCGAGCCACATGATGACCATTGCACCAACGACCATGGTGAAGACGACCATGATGTCGATGAGGACCTCGGGCGCGGCAAGACCGGAGAGGCTCACGCCGTAGCTCCTGAACAAGAACAGGTAGCCGATGGCGTTGAGCAGGGCGAGGCCAATCGTGAGATAGCGCGTGTACTGCGTGATCTTACGCTGACCGGCCTCGCCCTCCTTTGCAAGCTCGCCAAGGGAGGGAATCACGGCCTGGAGCAGCTGCAGGATAATCTGAGCCGTGATGTAGGGCATGATTCCCAGGCTGAAGACGGACATGCGGGAAAGCGCGCCACCCGAGAACAGGTTGAGCACGGCCATCGCTCCGCTCGAGGAGAGTCCCGCCTGGTAGGCACCCAGCAGGTCCTGGAACGGCGCGCCCGGAACAGGCAGATACGCACCGAAACGGTACAGCAGGAGGATTCCTGCCGTGAGAAGGAGCTTCTGCCTGAGCTCCGGAACGCGAAACGCGTTGGCGATTCCCTTTAGCACGCCTGCTCGACCTTTCCTCCGGCCGCCTCGATCTTAGCCTTGGCAGAGGCGGAGACCTTGTCCACCTTGACGGTGAGCTTCTTGGTGATCTCGCCGTCTCCGAGGACCTTCACAGGAATATAGTTGTGCTTAATGACGCCCTTGGCAACAAGGGTATCGGCGTCGACGGTCTCTCCGTCGGTGAACAGCGCCTCGAGACGGGCAACGTTCACGGGAGCGTACTCGACGCGGTTGTGGTTGATGAAGCCGGGGAGCTTGGGGAGGCGCATCGCGAGCGGCTGCTGACCACCCTCGAAGCCCTTGCCCTTGCCGCCACCGGAGCGGGAAAGCTGACCCTTGGTGCCGCGGCCGGCAGTGGTGCCGTGACCGGACGAGTTGCCGCGTCCGATGCGCTTGCGGTTCTTGCGCGAGCCCTCAGCGGGACGCAGATCGTTGAGCTGCATGAGTGACTCCTAGTTCTCTTCCACGACAACAAGGTGCTTGACCTTGAAGATCATTCCACGGATGCTCGGGTTGTCCGGCTGCTCGACGACATCGCCGATCTTGCGGAGGCCGAGGGCGCGGCAGGTAGCCGTCTGATCCTTCTTGACGGAGGCAACGGCGCTGCGCACGAGCTTGATCTTGAGGGACTGAGCCATGACTAGTTCTCCTTCCCGACAAACATCTCGCCCACGGTGAGGCCGCGACGCTCGGCGGTCTCGGCGGGGCTGGAGAGCTCCTTCAGGCCCTCAGCGGCAGCCTTGATGATGTTCATCGCGTTGCTGGTGCCCAGGGACTTGGAGAGCACGTTGGTGATGCCGGCGAGCTCGAAGAGCGGGCGAACGGGGCCGCCGGCGATGACGCCGGTACCCTCGATAGCGGGCTTGATGAGCACGTGGCCGGCGCCGTAGTGGCCCTCGACGGTGTGCGGGATGGTGCCAGCCTCGGTGACGGGCACGTGGAACATGTTCTTCTTGGCGTCCTCGACGCCCTTGGAAATGGCCAGGGGCACCTCGGCGGACTTGCCCATACCGAGGCCGACGTTACCCTTGCCGTCGCCAACGGCGACAAGAGCCACGAGGGACATGCGACGGCCGCCCTTGACGGTCTTGGAGACACGGTGGATGAAGACGACGCGCTCCTGAAGATCCGTGTCCTGCTGGCGCTTACGATCTCGTGCCATTGAATCCTCCTAGAACTTCAGGCCCGCGTTGCGGGCACCGTCTGCCAGAGCCTTGACACGGCCGTGATAGATGCGACCACCGCGGTCAAAGGTGACCTCGGAGACGCCCTTCTCGACGGCGCGCTTGCCCACGAGCTCACCCACGAACTCAGCGGCCTCCTTGTTGGAGCCGATCTTGCCCGTGGCGCGGAACTCGGGGTCGAGGGTCGAGGCAGAGCAGATCGTCTTGCCGTCGGCGTCATCGATGACCTGAGCGTAGATGTTTGCGTTGGTGCGGTGCACGCTGAGGCGCGGACGCTCAGCCGTGCCGAAGATCTTGGCGCGGACGCGGCGCTCGCGGCGCTTGAGACCCGCCTTCTTCGCCTGCTGCTTGTTCATTCCTTCTCCTTAGACGTGCCACCACCTGACGGGGTGATGGTCTTGTAATGGCCCTATGACTACTTGGCGGCCTTACCGAGCTTCCTGCGGATGTGCTCGCCCTCGTAGTGAATGCCCTTGCCCTTGTAGGGCTCGGGCGGGCGCTTCATGCGAATCTCAGCGGCGACCTGGCCAACCTGCTCCTTGGAAATGCCCTTGACCGTGATGTGGGTGTTGTCGGGCACCTCAAAGGTGATGTTGTCGGGGGCCGGGTAGAGAACGGGGTGAGAGTAGCCGAGGGAAAGGTCGAGGTCCTTGCCCTTGAGCGTGGCGCGGTAACCGACGCCGGTGAGCTCGAGCTTCTTCTCAAAGCCCTCGGACACGCCGATGACCATGTTGTGAAGGAGGGTGCGGGTCAGGCCCTGCTGGGCGTTGGACTCGGTGGACTCGTCGCAGCGAACCACGTGGAGCTCGGAGCCCTCCTCCTCGATCTTGACAAGGTCGGAGAAGGTGCGGGTGAGCTCGCCCTTTCCGCCCTTGACGGTAACGGTGCTTCCATCAACTGTCACAGTGACTCCGGCCGGAACCTGGACAGGCTGCTTACCAATACGAGACACGGCTGTCTCCTTTCATTCCTGCCGAGAGTTACCAGACGTAGGCGATGACCTCGCCGCCGATGCCCAGCTTGCGGGCGTCGCGGTCGCACATCATGCCCTTGGAGGTGGAGATGACTGCGGTGCCGAGGCCGCCGAGCACGCGGGGGAGCTTCTCAGCGGTGGCGTAGATGCGCAGACCCGGCTTGGAGATACGGCGGATGCCACGGATGACCTTGGCGTGGCGAGCGCCGTACTTGAGGGTGATGTGGAGGGTCTTCTGCGGGGTCGTGTCCTCGACCTCGTAGCCGGCGATGTATCCCTCCTCGCAGATGACGCGGGCAACCTCAACGAGCACCTTGGTCGAGGGCATGGAGACCTCGGCCTTGTTGGCAGCGTTGGCGTTGCGAATACGCGTCAGCATGTCAGAAATGGGATCAGTAATCTTCATGGATCCTTCTCCTTCGGTAATGATGAACCTACGCGTTCGGTTCGTCCGCACCCATAGCACAGACGCCTGAGCGCGAGAGCCTGAGCGTCCCTACCAGCTAGCCTTGCGGACGCCCGGAAGCTCGCCCTTGCTCGCAAGCTCGCGGAAGCAGACGCGGCAGAGGCCGAACTTGCGATAGACGGAGTGGGGACGCCCACAACGCTGGCAGCGGTTCTGCTTGCGCGTCGAGAACTTCGGCTCGCGCTGAGCCTTGACGATCATCGATGTCTTAGCCACAAATCCTCCTTCAGTGCACTCTGGCCCCCAGGCAAAGCCAGGGGTCGTTTTGATATTTGACCTACTCAGCCTTGAACGGGAAGTGGAAGGCCTTGAGAAGCGCCTTGCCCTCCTCGTCGGTCTGAGCGGTGGTCACGATGGTGATGTCCATGCCGCGGGTGTGGTCGATCTTGTCGAAGTCAATCTCCGGGAAGATGAGCTGCTCGGTGACGCCCATGGAGAAGTTGCCACGGCCGTCGAAGCTCTTCGGGGAGATGCCGCGGAAGTCGCGGATGCGCGGAATGGCGGTGGAGATGAGACGATCGAAGAACTCCCACATACGGTCGCCACGCAGGGTGACCTTGGCGCCGATGGGCATACCGGCACGCAGGTGGAAGGTGGCGATGGACTTGCGGGCGTGGGTCACGAGGGGCTGCTGACCGGTGATGGCGCGAAGGTCGGCAACGGCGCCGTCGATGGCCTTGGCATCCGTGGCGGCCTCGCCAACACCCATGTTCACCACGATCTTCTCGATCTTGGGAATCTGGTGGACGTTCTTGTAGCCAAACTGCTTCTGGAGCTCGTCACGCACGGTGGCGAAATACTGCTCCTTGAGACGCGGGACGTACTTGTCTGCCATGTTCACTCCTTTAGATCCTGGGGTTCTCAGCACGGGGTTTCCAACCTCGCACCTCCCTGCCTTGGCGGGGCCGGGAGCCATGTCACGCGCCCGAGGCAGAATCCTCCCTACCTACAGACGCAAGGCAACATGTTATTCCTTTGTCCACAAAATATCCAGCCCAACCCGCACATCTCGGGAAGTCCACATTCCCCGCACCCTCCCCTGCCGCACAGAGCAGTGCGACGACAAGAACAAGCCTGACCATGCAAGCCCACACAGAGAGGCCCCCGGTTCATCGTAGAGAAGTTTCGCGCAGCGCAGCAAATAACTTCCTGGTAGGAGCCCTTTGACTGCTACGACGGAAGGCCCCGGGTTCATCGAAGAGAAGTTTCGCGAAGCGCACTTCTCGCAGATGAACCCGGGGCCTTCCTATCGGCGCAGCGGTCAGGCTCTTAGAACTTGGCGCCGCACTTCTTGCACACGCGGACCTTCTTGCCCTTGTCGTCAACGTCGTGACCCATACGAGAGGGCTTGCCGCACTTGGGGCAGACAACCATGACGTTGGAGGCGTCGATGGCGGCCTCCTGCTCGATGATGCCACCCTGCTGGTGCTGGGCGTTTGGGCGCACAGCCTTCTTGACGATGGCAACGCCCTCAACGATGACCTTGCCCTCAGAGGGCATGGCGCGCAGGATCTGGCCCTGCTTGCCCTTGTCCTTACCGGAGAGGACGACAACCTTATCGCCCTTCTTCACATGCATCTTAGCCATTCGCATCTCACTCCCTAGAGCGTCTCAGGCGCGAGCGAGACGATCTTCATGTACTTGTGGTCGCGGAGCTCACGAGCGACAGGCCCGAAGATACGGGTGCCCTTGGGCTCGCCCTCCTTGTCGACGAGAACGCAGGCGTTCTGGTCGAACTTGATGTAGCTGCCGTCCTTGCGACGGGTCTCCTTGGTGGTACGCACGATGACGCAGCGAACGATGTCGCCCTTCTTCACCGAGCTGCCCGGCGTAGCCTCCTGCACGGCGCCGATGATGACGTCGGCCAGGCCGGCGTAGCGACGCTTGGAGCCACCGAGGACCTTGACGCACTTCACGCGTCGGGCGCCGCTGTTGTCAGCGACGTTGAGCATGGTCTCCATCTGAATCATTGGTGTTCCTCCGAACGTGTGCCGTCCCAGAGGTGCGCGCAGGCGTGCCGCGCACGTGGGAGTGGCTCGTCACTGATACTTACTTGGCGCGCTCGACGATCTCGACCAGGCGCCAACGCTTGGTCTTGGACAGCGGGCGGGTCTCCATGACGGTGACCAGGTCGCCGATGCCACACTCGTTCTTCTCGTCGTGGCAGTGAAGCTTCTTGGAAATCGTCATCATCTTGCCGTACTTGGGGTGACGCTTGCGGTAGTCGATCTTCACCGTGATGGACTTGTCGCCAGAAATGGAGACGACCGTCCCGGTGACGACCTTGCGCGCGTTCCTCTTCTCGGTCTCAGCCATAGTCATTCTCCTGCGATCTAGTTCTTAGCGGCGGACTTCTCCGCAGCGATCTGACGGGCGCGCTGCTCGGTGAGGACGCGCGCGATGTCCTTCTTCACGGTCTTGACGCGAGCCGTGTTGTCGAGCTGGCTCGTGGCCATCTGGAAGCGAAGGTTGAAGAGCTCGGCGCGGCCCTCCTCGAGCTTCTTGGCAAGCTCGTCATCGCTCATGGCCTGAATGTCCTTGTACTTCATTGACTATTCCTTCCCGTCCTGGTCGGTGCGGGCGACGATCTTGGTCTTGATGGGCAGCTTGTGCTGGGCAAGACGCAGGGCCTCGCGAGCGATCTCGTCGGAGACGCCGTCGATCTCGAACATGATGCGGCCCGGCTTGACGACGGCCACCCACTCCTCGGGGTTGCCCTTACCGGAACCCATGCGGGTCTCGGCCGGCTTCTTGGTGATGGGCTTGTCCGGGAAGATGGTGATCCAGACCTTACCGCCACGCTTCATGTAACGGGTCATGGCGACACGACAGGCCTCGATCTGGCGGTTGGTGATCCAGTGAGCCTCGAGCGCCTGGATGCCATAGGAACCAAAGTGCAGCTCGGTGTTGCCCTTGGCGTGACCCTTCATGGAGCCACGCTGAACCTTGCGGTGAAGAACGCGCTTAGGTGCGAGCATTAGCGGCCCCTCCTCTCATTGCGACCGCGGCGAGGACGCGAGGAGCCCTCGAGGGCCGGGCGCGGGGTGGCCTGGCCGGGCAGCTTCTCACCGAGGTAGATCCAAACCTTGATACCGCAGGCGCCCATGGTGGTGCGAGCGGTGGACTGGCCGTAGTCGATCACGGCGCGAAGGGTGTGCAGGGGCACGCGACCCTCGCGGGACCACTCGCGACGGCCCATCTCGGCGCCGTTGAGACGGCCGGAGCACTGGATACGAATGCCCTTGGCGCCAGCCTTGCGAGCGGACTGAACGGCCTTGCGGACGGCGCGACGGAAGGCGACGCGCTGCTCGAGCTGCTCGGCCACGGACTGGGCGACGAGGTTGGCGTCGAGCTCGGGACGCTTGATCTCAACGACGTCAACGGCGATCTGGCCCTTGGCGACTTTGGCGACCTTCTCGAGGTCGGAGCGAAGAACGTCGATGTCGGCGCCCTTCTTGCCAATGACGATACCGGGTCGAGCGGTGTAGATGGTGACCTTCACCTTGTCGCCAGCGCGCTCGATATCCACGCGGGAGAGGGCGGCCTTGGCGAGGCGCTTCTCGAGGTAGGAGCGGATGGCGAGGTCGTTGCCGAGGGTCTCGGCGTAGTTCTTATCGGCGTACCAGCGGGAACGCCACTCCTCGGTGATGCCGAGACGGAAGCCGGTAGGCTGAACCTTGTGACCCATGCTCGCTTACGCCTCCTTTCGGGGAGCGACGACGACGGTGATGTGGCTCATGCGCTTGTTGATGCGGGAAGCGGAGCCCTTGGCGCGAGGACGGATGCGCTTGAGCGTGGGGCCCTCATCGACATAGGCGAGCTTGACGATCAGGTTGTCAGCGCGCATGCCGTTGTTGTTCTCGGCGTTGGCGATCGCGGAGCGCAGAACCTTGGCCACGTCGACAGAGGCGGCGCGGGTCGAGAACTGCAGGACCTCGAGGGCCTTCTCGACGGGGAGGTTGCGGATCAGCGAGACGACGGCGCGGGCCTTGCGCGGAGCAACGCGCACGTACTTGGCGGTCGCGCGGACCTCGTTGGTGTTGGTGTTCTGAGGCATCTAGCTCCTACCTCCCTAGTTGGCCTTGTGGCCGCGGAACGTGCGGGTGGGCGCGAACTCGCCCAGCTTGTGCCCGACCATGGACTCGGTTACGTACACGGGCACGTGCTTGCGGCCGTCGTGGACGGCGATCGTGTGACCGACCATCTCGGGGAAGATGGTCGAAGAGCGCGACCAGGTCTTGATGACCTCCTTGGTGCCGGCCTCGTTCTGAGCGGCGACACGCGCGAGGAGGCGAGTCTCCACGAACGGGCCCTTCTTGAGACTTCTGCTCATGCTTTCTATCTCCTACTACTCGTGTTGCGACTACTTGGACTTGCGGCGACGGATGATCAGGCGGTTGGAGGCCTTCTTCGGGTCGCGGGTCTTGTAACCCTTCGTCGGCTTGCCCCACGGGGTCACGGAAGGACGGCCGGAGGTGTGGTTCTTGCCCTCGCCGCCGCCGTGCGGGTGGTCGACCGGGTTCATGACCGTACCACGGACCGTAGGACGGACGCCTGCCCAGCGGCTGCGACCGGCCTTGCCCACCACGATGTTGGAGTGGTCGGCGTTGCCCACCTCGCCGATGGTGGCACGGCAGGTGAGAAGGACGCGACGGAGCTCGGAGGAGGGCATGCGCAGGACGGCGTAGCCGTTGTCCTTGCCCATGAGCTGGACGGAGGTGCCGGCGGCACGGGCCATAGCGGCGCCCTTACCGGGCTGGAACTCGACAGCGTGAACGAGCGTACCGACGGGGATCTCGGAGAGCGGCATGCAGTTGCCGGGCTTGATGTCCACGTCCTTGGTGCCGGAGACGACGGTGTCGCCCACGTGCAGGCCCTCGGGGCAGAGGATGTAGGCCTTGGCGCCGTCAACGTAGTGGAGCAGCGCGATGCGGGCGGAGCGGTTGGGGTCGTACTCGATCGTGGCGACCTTGGCCGGGACGTCGTCCTTGAGGCGCTTGAAGTCGATGCGACGATACTGACGCTTGTGGCCGCCGCCCTGGTGACGGGTGGTGATGCGACCGTTGTTGTTGCGGCCGGCCTTCTTGGGCAGGGGCTCGAGAAGAGACTTCTCGGGCGTGGTGCAGGTGATCTCGGCGAAGTCCGAGACCGTCTGGAATCGCCTGCCGGCGCTCGTGGGCTTGAGGTGCTTGACTGCCATTGACTCTTTCCCTTCTTTTCCGTTGGCCAGCCCGCTCAGGGATTGGCGGGTGACACCGGATTACCACGGTACCGCGCGTATCTATCGTGCGCGGCATGCAAGCCCGAACCCAAAGGAGGGTTCGGGCGGAGTGCCTTACTCGGAAACCTGCTGGTTGCCAAAGATCTCGATCGTCTCGCCGGCGGCGAGGGTCACGACGGCCTTCTTCCAGGAGCGCGTGGTGCCAGGGGTCTGGTAGCGGACGCGCTTCTTCTTGCCGGAAACGTTCATGGTGTTGACCTTGACCACGTGGACGCCGAAGAGCTTCTCGACGGCGGAGGCAATCTCCTCCTTGGGGGCGTTCTTGGCCACCTCGAAGGTGTACTTGCCCTGCTCCATGAGGTCAAAGGAACGCTCGGAGACGACCGGGCGGATGATCACGTCGTAGGCGGAGTTCATTATGCGAGCACCTCCTCGAAGTTCTTGGCGATGTCGGCGGTCATGACGAGGGCGCCGTTGTCGATGAGGGTGCGCGTGGTGGCCTCGGACTGGCCGATCACGAGCACGCCCTGGAGGTTGCGGAACGACAGGTAGGTGTTCACGTCGTCATCGGGAACGACAACGGTCACGCGCTTGTCGCCAATGCCGAGGGCGCCGAGAAGGGCCTTGGCCTGCTTCGTGGACGGCTTCTCAAAGGAGAGGCTGTCGACGAGCACGAGCTCGCCGTCGGCAACCTTGCCGGAGAGCACGGAGCGCATGGCGAGCTTGACCATCTTGTTGTTGATGCGCTTGTTGTGGGTGCGCGGGGTGGGCCCGAAGATCACGCCACCGCCGGTCCACTGGCCGGCGCGGGTGGAACCCTGGCGAGCACGGCCGGTGCCCTTCTGACGGTAGGGCTTGGCGCCGCCGCCGGAGACCTCGTGGCGGTTCTTGACGGAGTGGGTGCCCTGACGAGCGCAGCTGTCCTGGCAGACCACGACCTGGTGGATAACGGGGATGTTCGGCTCGATGCCGAAGACGTCGTCGGAGAGCTCGGCCTGGCTGACCTCGGTCCCCTTGACGTTCTTGACTGCGTACTTGGACATTCTGTCCTCCTTGTTAGCCTAAGAGATTTCCTGGCACTTAGGCCATGCGGACCTGGACGAGGGCGTTCTTGCCGCCGGGGACAGCGCCCTTGATGAGCATGAGGTTCTGCTCGGCGTCGACGCGGACGAGCTTGAGGTTCTTGACCGTCACGCGCTCGTCGCCCATGTGGCCGTACATGTGAAGGCCCTTGCGGACGCGCGCGGGATAGGCGCACTGGCCGATGGAACCCGGGCGACGCTGGTTGCGGGAGCCGTGGGTCATGGGGCCACGGGAGAAGTTCCAGCGCTTGATGGTGCCCTGGAAGCCCTTGCCCTTGGAGGTGCCGATGACGTCAACGGACTTGACGTCGGCGAAGTCGGCCACGGTGACGACGTCACCGGTCTTGTGCTCCTCGCCGTTCTCGACGCGGACCTCGCGCAGGAAGCGCATCGGCTCGACGCCGGCGGCCTTGAAGTGGCCGGCCATGGGCTTGTTGACGTGCTTGGCGGAGATGTCTCCGAAGCCGATCTGAACGGCGTCATAGCCGTCGGTCGCCTTCGTCTTGACCTGCGAGACAGTGCAGGGGCCAGCCTGGATGACGGTGACGGGCACGACGTTGTCGTTCTCGTCCCAGATCTGCGTCATCCCAAGCTTGCGGCCAAGGATCGTGCTGACCATGCTCTTTCCTAACCTCCGGTGGTCATGGGACCTTTGGGGCACCCGTTGCCCCTCCCCAGCGGACCACGTCCTGTATCTGCTGCTTTATGGCTCGAGACACAGCTCTCCCCAATAGCGCAGCCTGTCTAGTCTACACGCAGGAAAGAGAATTCACAATGTCTACGCAATTTTTTTGTGGTGTCTGAGCTGGGACTCCAGTTTCCGCGCCCCCGGGCGTATCCATAGGCCCCTTCCAGGAATCGGATCGCAAATCGCGGGCGGCGGGGCGGGCTCTGGCTGCGGCGGCGGGGCGGTTTTCTGACAAAGGTGACAGGGTAAATTGTCATCATGAGCTTCATGATGACAATTTACCCTGTCACCTTTGTCAGAAAACCGCCCCGCCGCCCGTGCCAGAGTCCGCCCCGCCGCCGTCAAATCGTCTGGTTCACGATGGCCGTGTTGATAAACTCGCGCGTTTCTCGGCTGAAGTCATAGACGAGGATGCAGCAGTTGCCCAGGCTCACGTCCTGCGGACAGTGCGCAAGGCGCTCCCAGGCAAGTTTGAACTGCAGCGAAGCCGAGCCATGGCTCACTGCCAGCACGTTTTCCGCGCCCGAGGAAGCCATCAGCTCGGAAAGCGTGGCAACAATGCGTTCACGCAGTGCCGCGCTCCCCTCTCCTCCATATGGGACAAGCGTTTCGCCGGGGTCCCAGAGCTCGCTGGGCACATCCGAAGCCGGCCCGCCCTCAAAGGGGCCGTAGCTCCGCTCAATCAGACCCTCTACCGGCTCCACGGGGGGCACGTCATTCCAGCCCGCGGCCGCAAGCTCTTCTCGTGCAACCTCGGCTGTTGCCAGGGCACGTCCGAGCGGCGACGAGAAGATTCGCTCAAAGCGCACCCCCTGCGAGGCAAGCCATCTTCCCGCCGCGTGCGCCTGCGCCACGCCCAGCTCGGTGAGCGGCGAGTCGCAGTGCCCCTGGACACGATGCTGCAGGTTGAACTCGGTCTGTCCGTGGCGAAGCAGGTAGAGCGTGGGCATCTAGATGGCCTCCGTAATGGCGGCAAGAAGGTCGTCGTAGCGCTCGAAGGCGGGAAGGTCTGGGTTGTCCGTCTGGATGGCGGGCGTGCTGCGGAAGAGGAACCCGGCCTTGCTCGCATGAATCATGCCAAGGTCGTTGAAGGAGTCGCCCGCCGCGATGGTTTCAAAACCGCAGGATTGCAGGGCGCGCACCGTGGTGAGCTTTGAGTTCTCGCACCGCATGCGGTGGCTGAGGATCTCTCCTGTGGGAGCCACTTCAAGCGAGTTGCACATCAGCATGGGCCAGCCGAGCTTAGCCATGAGGGGACGTGCAAACTCCTCAAAGGTATCGGAGAGGATGACAACCTGCGTGCGCTCACGCAGCGCGTCGAGAAACTCGCGCGCGCCGGGCAAAGGATCTATGCGGGCGATAACGTCTTGAATCTGCGGGAGGCCGAGGCCCTTCTCGCGAAGGATGCCCAGGCGCCATGACATGAGCTTGTCGTAGTCGGGCTCGTCTCGCGTGGTGCGACGGAGTTCCGGGATGCCGGACTCCTCCGCAAACGCAATCCAGATCTCGGGCACGAGCACGCCCTCAAGGTCGAGGCAGACGATGTTCATGACGCGGTCCCTTCTTCGACGCACGCGCGACTGACCCCGCCATCATAGCGTTCCTTGGTTTCCGGTTTGCAACGCACGGCAAGAAGCACAAGCACCTGCGCCCGGCCGGCACCGCGTGCGATGTTTCGCCGCCACTGCCAGCGGCGTTCCCAAAATCGAGGCTGTGGCGCGATTTGTCCCCTGAATCGAAGCTGTGGCACGTCTCAACCCCGTCATTTGTGCCACAGCCCCACTTTTGGGAACGCCCGCCGAGAAGCACCACGCACCAGCCCCAATTCCCCGGCAAGACCTGTTGGCCGCAACGCAGAAGGCCCCCGGATTTGCTAAGAGGAAGTTCCGCGCAGCGCACTTCCTCGTGCAAATCCGGGGGCCTTCCCCGTTTGCGTTACAGCCCTACGGTCTTAGAGCTTGATCTCGATGTCAACGCCGGCCGGGAGGTCAAGACGCATGAGCGAGTCGACCGTGGAGGGCGAGGGGTCGAGAATGTCGATGAGGCGCTTGTGGGTGCGCATCTCAAACTGCTCGCGGGAGTCCTTGTCCTTGTGCGGCGAGCGGATGACCGTGTAGAGGTTGCGCTCGGTGGGCAGGGGGATGGGGCCGGACACGCGGGCACCGGTCTTCTGGGCGGTGTCGACGATGAGCTTCGCGGACTGATCAACGACCTCGTGATCGTAGCCCTTGAGGCGAATCCTGATCTTCTGGCTTGACACTGTGTACCTCCAAATGAGCTAGGGCTCGTGATCGTTGACTTAGGAAGCGTTTCCGCCGTTCTTGGCGACGATCTCGTCGCGAATGTTCTTGGGAACGGGCTCGTAGGAGTCGAACTGCATGGTGTAGCTCGCACGACCCTGAGTCTGGGAGCGAAGGTCGGTAGCGTAACCGAACATCTCGCCCAGAGGCACCTTGGCGCGGATGACCTTGGTGTCGCGACGATCCTCCATGCCCTCGATCTTGCCGCGGCGAGAGGAGAGGTTGCCCATGACGTCGCCCATGTACTGCTCGGGGGTCTCGACCTCGACCTCCTCGATCGGCTCGAGAAGAACCGGGTCAGACTTCTTCAGG
>CASEVE010000021.1 GCA_949291295.1 uncultured Olsenella sp. | reverse complement strand
TGTGGCGCGCGGCCACGGTTGGTGGTACGACCATTGTCGCCCGACCCACGGAGCCGCGGCAGGGGGAGGGCCCAATGTTCAGCTCATATCGTCTCGGCGACACACGGTTGGGCTCGGTACAGCGGCCTGGTTTTCTCGGCGACACACGCCGCCTCCTGGTACACAGCACAGTATTTCTCGGCACCCCATCGTGAGACGTGGTACAGAGGCAAACTTTTCTCGGCAGGCACGCGACGAACGATACCTCGGGCCAGAGCTCCGCTGCGTTTCTTGGCAAGAGGCCGGGAGCCCCCCGAGGACTACGAGCGACGTTGCAGGTGCGCGTGAAAGTGCGTGTCCGCGTTAGGCCAGCTCGTACGATCCGAGCGCACGAAATCAAAGCCTGCGCCCGCAGGGCTGGCGAGAAACGCCTCCACCACGCGCTCGTTCTCCTCGGCAAGCACCGAGCAGGTGGCGTACACGAGCCTACCGCCTGCAGCGACGCGCGCGGCGGCCGCAGAAAGAAGCTCGCCCTGGAGGCGCGACAGCTTCTCCGGAGCATCCTCCTCGAGCGACCACGCAATCTCGGGGTGGCGGGAAAGCGTGCCCGTCCCCGTGCACGGAGCATCAATGAACACCAGGTCAAAGCCACCGAGAGACGCATCGAGCGCACGGCCGTCGGCACAGACGCACCGCACGTGGTCCGCCACGCCTGCAGTCTCCATACGCGCGGTGGAACGTGCGGAGCGGCGCTCGTCGGACTCCACCGCCACGATCTCGCACGGGCCGCCCGCAGCGACGGCCGCCCCCTCGAGCAAAATCGTCTTGGTTCCGCGACCCTGGCCGATCTCGAGCACGCGCTCCCCCGGCGTCGGCTCGCACGAGAGCGCCACCTCCTGAGCCGCAAGGTCGCACGGCAGCACGTCGACGCTCTCAACCAGACCGGATGGCGCCAGCCGCGCCGGCGCGCCGAGCCTAAAGGAGCCCGGAAGCGGCCCCTCCTCCGGCCTGCAGCCCGCCTCCTCGAGCATGCGGAAGAGGGACTGTCCCTTTTCCGTGCGGGCACGGTTGGCGGCAACCCAGGAGGCGGCAGGCTCGAGGGCACGCTCGGCCCAGGCGGCTACCTCCTCCGCACTAAGAGACGCCATCGCGCGCTCGCAGAGCCACTTGGGCAGAGCACCAACGCGTGCGAGGTCAGAAGCGGTAAAAGACCCGTCAGCCACGCGCGCCCGAGAGGCAACCAGCGTGGCCGCGTCCTTCTCGGCAACGCGTCTCAAGACGGCGTTGGCAAGGCCTGCCGCCCGTGGCGCCACACTGCGGACGAGCTCCACGCCCTGGCTCACGGCGGCATCCGGACGAGCGCCCAGATACAGCAGCTCAAAGGCGGCGAGCCGCAGGGCGTCGCGCACGCGCGGCTCCAGCTTGGCGCCGCGTCGCAGGTGAGACTCAATCACGCGATCGAGCTCTCCCTGAGCAGACGTCACTCCCATGACAAGGCGCGTCACAAAGCCCCGGTCGCGCTCGGAGAGCCGCTCGAGCTCGGACGCTCCGCGCAGCAGGTCGCGGGCTCGCGCGTCGCGCCTGCGTCGCTCGCCGAGAAGGGCGAGGGCGCACCTGCGCGCCTCGGTTGCGCGCGCCACTACGCACGCTCCCACGTCAGGGCATCGCCGCGAAGACCAGCCGCCCATGCGGAGGCCTCCATCTCACGCTTTCCCTCGGGCTTAACGCGCACGACCTCGAGCGCGCCGTCGGCGCAGCCGAGCCACACACGACCGCGCGCCACCAAGACGCCGCCGGGAGCCACGCGCTTCTCGCCATCAACGCGCGCCGCGCACACGCGCACGCCGCGACCAGCAACAACGCAGCGCGCCGGGGCGGTGTCTCCGGAAGCCTGTACGCGCAGGGCATTCTCACGCGCACCGTCCGCCGGATTAAGCAGAAGCTCGCCCTTCTCGATCTTGGCCGCGTGCGTGACAAGTGCCTCGTCCTGCTCGGTCCACGCGGCGGTACCGTCAACCACGGAAGGCAACGTCTCGACGAGCAGCTTAGCTCCCATGCTCGCAAGCTCGCAGGTGAGCTCCTCGGTGTCCTTCTCGCCCACGGGGCAGGACGCCTGGGCACAGTAGGCGCCCGTGTCCACGCCGTGCCCGATGCGCATGATGGAAACGCCCGTCTCGGCATCTCCCGCAAGGATGGCACGCTGAATCGGCGCCGCCCCGCGCCAGCGAGGCAGAAGCGACGCATGCACGTTCACGCACCCGCCCGGTGCCATGGTGAGCACCTCATCGGGCAGGATGCACCCAAACGCCGCAACGCAGAAGACGTCGGCCCTGGCATCACGCAGGGCGCAGATTGCCTCGGGCGTCATGCGTGAGCATTCGAGCACGGGGATCCCCAGCTCGAGCGCGCGAGCCTTGACCGGAGACGGCACAAGCGCCCTGCCGCGCCCGCGCACGGCGTCCGGGCGCGTGAGCACGAGCACAACATCGTGCACCTCCGCAAGCGCCTCGAGCGACGGCACTGCAAAGTCCGGCGTTCCCATGAAGACAACGCGCAGCCTCGGCTGGGCCTGGCTGGAATCGGGCATGGGGCCTCCCTACTCCACCTCGGTCTCGCCCGGACGGGCACCGGCGGCAAGCGCGGCCTCGTACTCGCGCTCCGCCTCGGCGCGCGCCATCGGCGCCAGGTGGTCAAACATCGTCACACCGTGAACGTGGTCGATCTCGTGCTGCAGGCACACGGCCATGAGGTTGCCCTCGGCCTCGTACTGCATGAGGTCGCCATCGAGGTTCTTTGCCTGCACAACCACGTGGCTCGGGCGCTTGACGCGCACGCTCACGCCCGGGAAGGAGAGGCAGCCCTCGGAGCCCTCGACCTCGGGACCATCTGCGGCAACAATGCGAGGATTGATGAGCACGTAGGGGTTTTTCTTGGAGCCCCTGCCCGCCCAGTCAACGTCGATGACCACGATCTGGCGCATCTCGCCGATCTGAGGGCCGGCAAGGCCGCAGCCGTCCGCGGCATACATCACCTTGAGCATGCGCTTTGCCAGGGAGCGCACCTCGTCATCGATCGTCTCGATGGGGGCGCACTCCTGCGCGAGGCGCGGGTCGGGCGAGAGCACGATCTGCTTGAGCTCGTTCATGGTCCTCCTTCAGCGCGGCGTGGGGCCGCGCGCCAAGCCTACATCATGTCGTAGGCGTCTATGTCCACTGCAATGTTAATACCCACGCGGCGGCCGAGACCCGTCACGCAGGAACCCAGAAGGCCTCCAAGATCTGCGTCCACGGGCGCCTTCACCATGATATGGCGGCGCGTCTGGTCCTTCACGCGCGACTTGACGCAGTCGGCCGGCCCCAGGACCTCCCAGCCGGCGGCCATGCCCACGCGCGAGCGCACTGCCTCGGCAAGCTCGGACGTAACGGAGCGCACGTCCTTCTCGCTGCGTCCCCAGACAATGACGTTGGCCAGACGGCTGAAGGGAGGGTAGCCCGCCTCGGCGCGCTCGGAGAGCTCGGCGTCGAGAAAGACCGCGCGGTCGTGGGCGGCCACCGCGCGCATGGCGGGGTGCGTTGCCCAGTACGTCTGCACGATGACCTCACCAGGGCGCTGCCCGCGCCCGGCACGGCCTGCCACCTGCTCAAGAAGGTCGTAGGTGCGCTCGGCGGCGCGAAAGTCCGGCAGCTTGAGCATGGTGTCCGCGTTGATGACGCCCACGAGCGTGACCTCCGGAAAGTCGAGCCCCTTGGCAATCATCTGCGTGCCCACGAGCACCGCGCACTCCGCCGCGTCAAACTGCTCGAGCAGGCGCTGGTGGGCGCCCTTGGCGCGCGTGGTGTCCGCATCCATGCGGATGACCTCCACGTCCTGCGGCAGGACCATCGCAAGCTCGTCCTCCACGCGCTGCGTGCCCACGCCAAAGGCGGCAAGATAGCGGCTCCCGCAGTTGGGACAGCTCGTCGAGGGGTCCGGAAAGGCCCGAACCGGCCAGCTGCGCCCGCAGGTGTGGCATGCGAGCATGTGGCCGCGCTCGTGGTAGGTGAGCGCCGTGGAGCAGTGCGGGCACTCGGGCACGCAGCCGCACTCGCGGCACATGAGGAAGTTGGCAAAGCCGCGGCGGTTGAGCATGAGCACGGCCTTCTCGCGCCGCTCGGCAACGCCGCGCAGGGCAGCCACGAGCGGTGCCGAGAAGATCGAGCGCCCTCCGCCGCGAAACTGCTCCGCCATGTCCACCACGGTGACGCGCGGCAGCACGGCTGTGCCCGGGCGCTCCGGCATCTCGACGCGCGTCCACGACGCCCCGCGAAACGATCCCGCCCGGCAGCGCTGGAGGCTCTCGAGCGAGGGCGTTGCCGACCCCAGGACCAAAGCCGCCCCCCGCGCGCGGGCGAGCTCGGCCGCAACCTCGCGCGCATGGTAGCGCGGGGCCTTGTCCTGTTTGTAGGAGCCCTCGTGCTCCTCATCGATGATGATGAGGCCAACGTCTGCCAGCGGCGCAAAGAGCGCGGAGCGAGCGCCCACGACCACGTGCGCGCGGCCCTGGCGCACAAGGTCCCACTGGTCAAAGCGCTCCCCCGCAGAGAGCCGGGAGTGAAGAACCGCCACGTCGTCTCCAAAGCGGCTGCGGAAGCGCCCCACGGTCTGCGCAGTGAGTGAGATCTCCGGCACGAGCACGAGCGCGCCGCGCCCGTCCGCGAGCGCGCGCTCGATGGCGCTGAGGTAGACCTCGGTCTTGCCGGACCCCGTCACGCCGTCTACGAGCACCACGTCACCGCAACGGGCGGCGCGCGCGGCATCGATGGCCGCAAGGGCGCTGATCTGTCCCCGCGTGAGCCTCTCCGGCCGGGGGGCCGCCGCCGAGGAGAGCGTGGTTTTGTCCCCTCCGCGCACAACCCTGCGCGCCTCAACCACCACGACCCCGCGCTTGGCAAGCGCCGTCACGGCAGAGGCCGCACCCGGAATGGTGGCGGCAAGCTCTGAGACGCGCTGCGGGCCCTCGCGCAGGGCCTCGATGACGGCGCGCTGGCGCGAGGCGGCGCGCACGGGCGTAAAGTCATTTGCCTCGGGGGCAAGCGACGCCCAGCGAGCATCCACGGCTCCCGCGCGCTCGTTTTTGAGCTCCCACGGAGCGTCTGCGGAGCTACGCGTCACCCTGACCTTCTGCCCGGGGGCAAGAAACGGGCGGATGGCCTCAACAAGAGGACAGGCGTACTCGCGCGCGATCCACGCGGCCACGCGGGCCGCCGTCTCGTCAAAGGCGCTCGGCGCAAGGACCTGCTCGATGGGCTGGATCTTCTTGGATGACACGCCCTCGGGCGGCTCGGAGAGCACGGCCACCACATAGCCCACGGCCGCCCGGTGCGAGAAGGTCACGAGCACCGTGCTGCCAACGACCGTCTCACCCTCGAGCTCTGACGGCACGGCGTAGGAGAACGCGCCATCGAGCTGGCGCGTTGATATGTCGAGCACGACGCTCGCAAAGCGCATGGCGGCCCCGTTCTTATCGGTACGTTCTTATCGGTACGTTCTTATCGGTACGTTCTTATCGGCACGGTCTTGTCGGCACGGTCTTATCGACGCCCCATCCGAAGCCCTATTGTACCCGCTCGACCCCGCGACCCCACCGCGGCACCCTGCCTTGCCCCTCCCCTGCTTGGGCCCCCGAGCTGAGTGGGCACAAACTTTTAACCAATCAGCCCCAAGTCACTTATGTGGGCACTTTCTACCTGCACGTTCTTCTCGCAACCCCCTTACGTGGGCACGAATAGTTCAACATTTGTGCCCACTCAAGGTGAGGGGACGGAGATGAGCCAGGGCCCGAACGGGTCGGGGTCACATCCCCAGCCAGAAGAGGCTCGCGTCGTCGCCGACCTTCATGCGGGGGAAGCGCGCGAGCGAGGTGTCTGCGGCCTCCAGCACGCGCATCCTGTCACAGAGCAGCTGAGCCGAGAGGTACGTGAGGCCGACAAGATCGTCTGAGAGCCGAGCCATCCCGTACTGCCCAAATGCCCGGTAGAGCCCGTCGGTCATGCCCGCAACGGCAACAACATCCGCACGCGGCAGCGTCATGCGGCGCGCATGGGCAAGCCCCACGCCCGTAGGGTCAAGGCACCAGTAGCCACCCTCGGTGTTGCGAAGCCGGCGATTGGCGAGAACCTCCTCGCGCACGAGGGCGCGCCGCTCCGCAACCGTGAGGTCGCGCCCGGCCGAGCGCTCAACCATAAGATCGACCACGTGGCCGTCCAAGCTCTCGAGCATCTCGTCGGTGGAGACGAGATGGTCGCCCGAACGCGTGAGCACCACAAGCGGCGAGTCTCCAAGGCCCCAGAGCTCCACGCTCTTCTTGCCCACCACGGCAAGCGCGAGCGTTGCGGAGGGAACCGCCGCCGAGTCCAGCTGCCCAATCTCGCAGCCCAACGCCCGCTCAAGCTCCCCACGCGCCAGGGCAACGGCATCGAGAAGCGCTCGCTCGGCCGCCACTCCCCCATCGAGCGCCGTGCACACAAAGGCTCCCACGGTGTGCGAGAACCACTGCGCGTTGGTTGCAAACTCCGCAGATACGAGCGGCAGGTCCGTGAGCCCCGTGGCGCCGTCGATGACAATGCCGTAGCGCTCCATCGCGTAGGCAAAGTCCTCGTTTGTGGCATTGCCCCGGTCGGTGAAGTGGAAGTGTCTCATGCGGCTCCTGTGCGGCGGTCGGACGGGGTGGGCGGCAAAATGACCCCGCCGCCCTACTTGATCAGCTCTCCGGGACGACCGGTGCTCATGCCGGGCTTCTCCGCGCGCTTCATCGCAACGTCATCGCTCGTCAGGCCCGAGATGGCGACAAGGTACTCGTAGTCGCGCGGTGAGGCGGAGTTGGCCGCCGAACCCAGGCGCTCGTTTGCCAGCTGCTCCTCGGGAATGGCCGCAGACTCGTCGGCGGGGTTGAGGCCAGCGTCCATGCGCTGCATCATCGCACGCCACTCGTCGAACATGGTTGCCACGTAGGAGGCTCCACCCGCGTCGTAGGCATAGCTCGGCACGGTTGCCGAGTAGATCGTGAGCCCGTCGGCATTCTGCTGAAGCGTCAGCGCGTACGAGATGATGTCACTCACGAAGAGGTCGGTCTCGATGGACTCCGCAAGCTCGACGATGACCCGGGGAAGGTCGATGGGACTCGTCTCGAGAACCTTCTTGGCAATGGCCTCGACGATCTGGCGCTGGGCGCGCGCACGACCAAAGTCGCCGCCGGTGACGGCATAGCGCGCACGCGCGTACTTGAGGGCGGTCTCGCCATCAAGCACCTGCTCGCCTGCAGAAATCTTGAGCTTGGCCTTGTAGTCATCGATGTTCTCGGGAACATCGACGGTAATTCCGCCCAGCGCGTCAACGACGTTTTTCACGCCGGTGAAGTTGACCTCAACGTAGTGCGTGATGTCAACACCCGCAAACTCGGAGACCGCCCTGACGGTTGCCGCAGGGCCGTTGAGGTAGGCGGAGTTGATCTTGTCGATGTAGCCGGACTCGGTGTAGATCATCGTGTCACGCGGAACCGAAACGAGCGAGACCACGCCCTCGTCAATGTCAACGCGGGCGAGCATGATGGTGTCGGAGCGCGAGACCGTATCGCTCTTTCGAGCGTCTGATCCAATGAGCAGCACGTAGAAGGGCTCGGTTGAGGCTGGCTCGGGAGTCGCGAGCGCCTCGTTTAGCTCCTCGCGCTCCTCCCCGCTCACGCTCATCGTGGCGTCGAGGCTCGCAATCCACGAGGCGCCGGCCGCAACGACAACGGCCACAATAACGAAAAGGACCACGAGCACCTTGGCGGCCAGGGGGATGCGCTTGAGGGAGAAGCCGCGCTTGGGCTCGGCGTCCGCATCGCTCATACCCTCGAGAGGAGCCCCGTCGGAGCCTTCGTCTCCGGCGGCTGCCGGAAGGACATCGTCTTTCTCGGCAGGCTCTTCCGGGGCGAAGTGGGCACCCTGCGGCTCGTTGTTCTCGTCGTCAAACACGTTGCGTTCCCCAAACTTCCGGCGCGCATCTGGCAGGCAAAGCGTTGCCTACTTATATAGCACACCCATGTTGTGAAACTGCGAACGCATCGTTGAGGAACCTTTGAACGCCCCAATTGCCAAGTCTGTTTTCAGGGTCCTTGAGCACCCCGTAAGCGTCTGCAAATTAACAAATGTTGTATATAGTCCGTTGACGCAAATACAACATCATGCAATTAAGGGTCAATGGATGAAAACCGTCTAAAAAGGCATTTGGAAACCGCTGTCGCCAGCTTAGAAGCCAAACGGGGCTCAGTCAAGAGAAGCTGGCGCTCTCCATTGGCATGGACTGGTCCTATTATGCCTCGATCGAGACGGGCACAAGAAACGTCACGCTCATAAACATGGGAAAGATTGCCAGAGGCTTTGGCGTCTCCTTGGCCGAGCTGCTCGTTGGCGTAGAGACCGAGCGCGATGAGTCCCCCAACTCGCTCGTCTACTCCACCTCCTCGTAGAACGTCTCGATGACGGTCTTGCGGAGAAACTCCTTGTCCAGGTGATACTCCGCATAGGTGTCCCCGCGCGTCATCTCACCCTCAAGCTGCACCATGTCAAAGCCGCTTACCCCATGGGCGAGCATGGTGTCCGCCAGGAAGGAGAACTCATCCAGGCCCAGGTTGGTAAAGGTGTAGCGCTGCGCCTCGTTGTAGAGGTCGATGATCCTTGTTGGGTCGGACTTGGCCATGGAGAGCACCTTGGAGACAAACGCCTGGATGTACTGGATCTGCCTCTCCTGGCGCCCGAGCGAGCCCGTGGCGTCGCTCTCGCGGTACTGGACGTAGCGCTTGGCGACATCTCCCAGCAGCGTGACCTTCTGACCCTCCCAGATTCCTACGTCTGGGATGTCCTGTAGCGCCGTGAGCGTGACGCCGCCCACGGCGTCGTTGAGGTCGGCGACGCCGCTGATGTTGAGTGTGAAGTAGTAGTTGATGGGAACGTTGTAGAACAGGCGCGAGACCGCGTTGGTCGTGAGCTCGGAGCTGCGATGGCCCCCGTCGCCGTAGGAGTACTGAAGGCAGAGCTGCTCTGTGGTCTGGCCGGCAAAGGAGTCTCCGCTGCAGGCGTCCACCGTCACCATGCTGTCACGCGGGACGTTGATCGCCCGCGCCGAGCCCGTTGCGGTGTCAAGCGCAACAACAAGGACGGTGTCGGACTGGCCACCCTTGTTCTCGCCGTCGCCGGTATTGTCGTAGCCGATGAAGCACACCGTCACAACGTCCTCGTTCAGGGCCCAGCGCTTTCCGTCGTACTCGATGGTACCCTCCTGCTCACGGGCGCGCTGGGTCACCGCCTCCGTCATGGCTCGGCGGCCCTCCTCGATGGAGTTGCGCCACCATGCGTACGCGGCCCCCGCGCCCACAAGAAGGACCGCGAGCACGGCCGCAACGATCTTGACTGCAAGGTGGCGCTTCCCCTTGGAGACGTGCTTGTCCATCGCCTCTCCTATCGAGTCTCTTGGTCACCGGTCAAAACGGCGCTGATGATGTAGCGCACGCTGGAGTCGTAGAGGTCGGTCGTGCACGTCGAGATCTGCAACAGCTTGCTCGAGGCGTCAAGCGTGACGTTGGGGTTGACGTTTCGCATGATCGAGTCCGGGTTCTGGACAAACGCAAAGTAATCGAGAAGAACCTGCTCGTTCGAGAAGTCAAAGCTGTTGAGGATGTGGCGAGAGTCGTACTGATAGGCCGAGACAATGGTGTAGGTGTAAACGTGTCCCGGCACGTAGACGTAGAAGTCGAGGTTGCCCGAGAAGAACTCCGCGTCCTCAAAGTAGTGGAGCGTGCCGAAGAGGCCCTTGTTGTGACCGTAAATCACGGTGACCGGGTCGGAGAGGTCGGTCGAGTTGGCAAGCTGCATGAACGGCGTGCCGAGCGGGTCGTAGTTCTTGTCGCGGTCGTGCGTGAGGTAGAAGAGGTCATCGGTCGGGCTCTGGAGCACGGGCACGCTGATCTCGCACCCGGGAATGTAGAGCCACGCAAAGATGTCCGAGTTCTCGGACTTGAGGGAGGCAAAGTCAATGGGGTTTTGCGGGGGCAGGTCCTTCTCGGCGGGCGCTGAGCTTGGCTGCTCCTCGGGAATGGCAGGGGGGTCCTCGGAATCCAGGGTCTGGATGACCCGCTGCTGGGACTCGCCCACGCGAAGCAGCCACCACGCACCCGCAGCCGCTCCGGCAACGGTACCGTCAAGATTCTTGCGCACTTTCGGACAGCCCTATATGCCCGCCTCCCGGTGCGCCTCCTCCAGCAGCGTCACGTCCAGGTAGCGGCGGGAGCCCCACTCGCTCTCGGCGACGTACTTGAGCCTCGCGGTCACGAGCATGAGGGCGGAGTTCCCGTCGGGGAACGTCCCCACCTCCCTCGTCCTGCGTCGGATCTCCCGGTTGAGGCGCTCGATGGCGTTGTTGGTGCGCATGCGCCGCCAGTGCTCGCGGGGGAAGCGCGTGTAGGTCAGGGTCTCGGCGAGGCCCTCGGCGGCCGCGGCGAGCGCGGCCCTCGCCCGCGCGGCCTCGAGCGCCTCCTGGAACGCGGCCCAGGACTCGGCGGTGTAGTCGCCCGCCTCGAGCTTGCCGGCGGCGTCGACGGAGGCCTGGAGGCCCGTCTTGTCGACAACCGGCTCCGGCTCGGGTGCCTTCAGACCAGCAATGGCAGCCTCAAGATCTGCGCGAAGCGCATCAAAGTCGGCAGCGGTCCTCTGCTCGAGCGCGACAGCCAGCGCGTCGCGCGCATCCACGAAGGCCTTCCAGCTCTCGGCGCTGTAGTCCTTCTCGTTGTACTTGGCCGCGTCGTTCAGGGCGAGCTGAGCCTCGTCGCGCGCGGTCTGATCGGGAACAAGAGCGGCCTTGGCAGCCTCAAGGCTGGCGACAAGAGCCTCGCCGTCGGCCTTGGAGAGGTTGCTGGCGTTCTCGAGCGCCTTGTGAAGCGCATTGTAGGCGGACTCGTAAGCAACGTAGCTACCCGCGGTATACGCGTCGGCGGAGGCCTTGGAGGCCTCAAGCTCCTCGAGCGTCATGCCGGTAAAGCGCTCGACGCCCTTGGCGGCCTCGTTGAGCGCGGAGGCAAGCTTGTCGGCCTCGGGCTGCGTAAGGCCCTCGTCCTTCAGGCCTTCCTGCGCAGCGGCGAACGCGGCGTCAAAGGCGGCCTTGGCGTCATCGGTCACGGCCTGGGCAGCGGTGATGGCAGCCTCGAGCTCGGTGGTGTCGGCGGGGCCGGCGGGCACCTCAACGAGGGAGATGTCGTAGACCTGCCACCACTTCTCGATCTCCTCGAGGTTAGTCACGCGCAGAGCCTTGACGTCAACCGCCTCATCAAGCGTGAACTTCTGGGTCTGGTCGCTCGTGATGTTGCCAATCTTGTACCACTCGCCATCGGTACCCTGGTATTCAAAGATACCGTTGTTGATGACATCGCCCGTCGGCTCGGCCTGAACAAACCGGAACTCCTTGGCATGCTTGGGCGTGCCGTAGGTAACGGTCACGGAAGCGTCAACAACCGTGATGTCATCGCAGAGCCCCTGGAACCAGCAGAACGTGCTCACGTCACCGTCGGCAACGGCGTCGAGACCGTCGTGCTCGCCGTAGGTGGACACGGCCTGGTTCGCATAAGTGATCGTCACGTCATCCGGCGCAGGATCGGTCGATCCGGACACCGCGTCAGAGGCAAAGCTCTTCAGCGAGGAGAGCGTCGGGGTCACAATGACAAGACCCACGCGAGCGTCCTACTGAACGCCCAGGTAGTCAAGCTTGTGGCCGGACTGCGAGGCGGTGTAGAGCTCGTTGGCGGCGGCAAGGGCCTCCTGCGCGCCGGCGGTATCGCCGGAGAGGGCCTTGCGAGCTGCGTCAACGTAGCCAAGCGCCGCGGCGCACGTATCGTCCCAAGAGCCAATGAAGGGCTCGAGCTGCGAGAAGAGCGCCTGGTCGCCAGCACCCTCACGATAGGCTGCGGCGGAGTCGCCCAGGGCAGCATAGATCTTCTCGATCTGATCAAGGTCGGATGCGGTGGCGGTACCATCGTCGAGCTTGACCTTGGCCGCGGTCAGAACCTCGGAGATGTTGAGGCCGGCAATCTCGTAGTCGGACTCGTGGTTGATCCACCACTTGTTGGTGGAATCGTAATCCGGGTCGGAGATGGCGCCGTCGATGCCGCCATCGCGGTGGACGCGCATGTTGGCGGAGAGGTCGCGAAGGCCATTGGAGGCGGAGGTGTCAACGGGCGAGTTGTGCTCAACATAGGAGAACGAGTCCATCCACGCCTGGTCGCCCTCCTCCTCGGAGGTCCAGAGGTTCCACGAGTAGTCGGCCACCATGAAGATGCCCTGCTTGGAGGCCTCGGACTGCTGCATGGGGTTCAGCATGATGTCATCAAGGTCGCCAGGGACCACGTCGCTCTTGAGGAACGTGTTGTGACCGCCCATGGTGAGCCAGTTGAAGCTGAAGTTGCGGGTCATGTCCGTGCACGGCCAGTTGATCCACAGGAACGGCGCGCGGCCGGTGTTGCTCTTGAAGGTCTCGGCGTACGCGTGGTTGGAGATGCCAAAGGTCCTGCCGCCGGTCATGACGATCTGGATGTTGTCGGGCATCTCGGAGTACCAGGACTCGCCGCCGCCCGTGTAGCTGTAGAGCGCGGGGCAGTAGAGGATCGTGTCCTTGAGACCCTCGTACTTGGCGGTGCCGTCGTCGTTCTTCATCGCCTGGAGCTCGTGGATCCAGTCGGTAAGGTCGTTCAGGATGCGTAGATAGGTCGCGTCGTCGCCGTAGACATCACCCCAGTCAGTGGAGTCATCGGCGAGAAGGGCGATCTGACGCACGCCGGCGTCAATCGTCTGCAGGTACTTGGCCTTGAGCACGGCCAGGTCCTCCTGATAGTGCTCCTCGGTGTCAAAGCGGAAGGGACTCGTCGCGCCGTCGCCGTAGTGGAACGGGGCAAGGGCGTAGACGAAGCGCACCTTGGACTTGTTGCCGGCCTCGGCCTGCGGCTTGAGCTCGTTCTCAACCTCTTCGTCGGTGTAGAGGTCGCGCCAGTTGGTGCGGTGCAGCGGGTCGTCCTTCGGAGCATAGACGTAGGCGTTGAGCTTGTAGTAGCCGCCCCAGGTCATGAGGTTCGCGCGATCCTCGGTGCTCCAGGGGTTGCCGTAGTAACCCTCGATGAAGCCGCGCGAGACCACGTCAGCATAGTCGGAGCACACAAAGCCCTTGAGCTGCAGCGTGCCCTCGAGCTGCTGGAAGATCTGATAGAGCGTGGTGAGGCCATAGAAGGCGGAGTCCGTGTCACGACCAAGGACGATGATGGTGTCCGCAGTCTGGGCGTCGCCCTTGATGGAGGCGAGCAGGTACGCATCGGTCTTCTCGAAGAGACCGTCGGCGTAGGCGAGCTTCCCGGCGTCAACAAGCTGCTGGACATAGGCGTCAACAGCGCCGCCCGAGCCCTTGATGCCCACGAGGACATTCATCTGATAGCCGCCCTCGGGGACGCTCTCCACAGCGTTGGCCTTGATGCTCTTGAGCGCAAGGGCCTCGTCAAGGCGTGCCTGGGTGTCTCCGTCGATTCCGTCCTCAACGACCACGTTGGCGGTGGAGCGGAGAATCCAGCCCTCATCGGCGTAGGAGATCTCCTGCGGAGACGGGTAGATCTGGTATCCAGAGGATGATTCCTCAGCGTGCGACGGCACAATCGCAAGGAGCAGCGCTATGAACGCGCACGCAACGAATCCAACAACACCCCCAGACACGTTTTCTCAATCGACGAGCGGTATGCATAGAGCACTCCCTTCTCTTTTGCCGCCCCTTTGGCGGCATTCCATTGCCTGGGCCTCGTCTGACTGGGTGACAAGCGCCCACTTTCTCCGGAGTGTAAAACGCTCTGTTTTGAGATGGTTTTGAGTAAGCGGCGAGGAGGCTTGCTCTGTTGCCAAACGGCTGTGTGAACGATTACTGGTATTTGGATTCTAGCACCTGTTTACAAAGGGGGCTTGAATGAGGGTGGAAGACACCTTCTTTTCTCGCCCCAACGCCTCAGCGGGAGCTCTTCCAGTTCAGTCTTCTGCAAACGAGGGGTGGCGTAGAAGTGCTACGCCAGCTTTGACAACCATCGCCAGAGGATGACGGGAGACAACGAGCATTGACAAGACGCCGCCCGCCGCGATCTTCTCGCCACGATCGCTGCGGGCGGCAAAACGGTTCTTCTCCTTAGGCAGATGCCCTAGTCAATGGCTATCGTCTTCTCCTGATCGGCAAGGGTCATGCTGACCGTAACGTCACCGTTATCCAGGGCGTCATGAGGAAGGGTGGTGTAGACGTAGATGTGCAACGGAATGTTGGCGTCCATGCCGGTATGCCAAATCGGCATCCAAAGCTGGCCAGAAAGGTAATCCATCTCCCAGCTTGAGTACGTGTTGCCCTTGTACTCAGCAACAAGATTGGTGATTGCGTCGTCATCAATGGACACGTTGTCCGAGGTCAGCGCCATCAGATCAAATTCGAGAATGACGAAGGTCCCTCCGTCAGCCGGCTCCCAGTATGTGGACGACTCACTCGACTGCAGAGTGTCGCTGATATACGCAGCGGTGAGGGTTATCTCCCACTGTGAGGACTTCACAGTCTCCCCCACCGACATCTGCTTCTTGAGCTCCTCAATCTTGTTCTCGGCGTCGATCAGGGCCGGCTTGTTGGAGACGAGCATCTGCTGAGCGGAGGTCAGCGCCTCGTAGGCCTTCCGCGCCTTGGTAACAGCGCCTTCGCTCTTGAGGGAGACCTTGCCGATTGCGTCGATAAGCGCAACGACCTCATTGGCGCGGGCCTGATTGGCCTTCTTCTGCTCTTCGACCAAGCCGTCCAGGGTTTCCTGCGCGTCGACAAGAACGTCGTAGTTCTCTACGAACTCCTTTTGGCTGTCACTGAGGCCGTCGTATGCGCTCAGGGCGTCCCCGATCGCTTCGTCAGAATTCAGGGTGACGTCACCGATTTCGTCAATGAGGGAGATGACGTCTCTCGTTTGCTCGTCGGGTCCCACCGAGCAGCCCAGCAAAGCGGCGGAGCACACAATGACTGACAGCGCGAAGCAGATAAAGGTTCTGATAGATTTCATTTCTCCCTCGCTTTCTCTGACCAACTGCATAGAACATATCAAGGAAGCAAGGGATTTTGTTGTATCAACTTTTGACATTGCTGCTAGGGGGCGCGAATGAGGAGGGAGCTTTGGGTGCGGAGCTGTTGGTAGCCGGATTTTGCGTACCAACAGCAGCTGGGGCGTGCCCTTCTCGCCGCGGGAGACTGTTGGTGACCGGAAAGCCAGCCCCCAACGCAGACGGGCGGCGAGAAGAACGGGCGCAGCGAGGCGCGAGACGCAGTGGCATGCGGAGCGCGCTGGGGCGCGTTCCCAAAAGTCGGGCTGTGGCACGGATCGAGGGGTTTTCTCGTGCCACGCCCTCACATTCGGGAACATTCTGCGCCACGGCGCCACTTTCGGGAACGCGCCCCGCCCTTCTCGCCGGGCGTTCACGAAAGTCGAGCTGTGGCACGGGATGAGGGGTTTTCCCGTGCCACGCCCTCACATTCGGGAACATTCCGTGCCACAGCCTCACTTTTGGGAACGCGTTCCGGGGCGTTCACGAAATCGAAGCCGTGGCACGGGATGAGGGGTCCTCGCGTGCCACGGCCTCGCTTTCGGGAACTATTTGTGCCACGGCCTCGCTTTCGGGAACGCCCGGCGAGAAGGGCCCGCGGCAGAGGGAGGGACCGCCGGGCTGGCGCCCGACGGCCCCTGGGGGTCGGTCAGGGGGTTGGCCCTGCAGGCCTACTCCTCGGCGGGGGTCACGCCGTACCAGGCCACCCCCTCGGCCTCCCAGCCGAGCCCGACGAGCGCGTCGTTCTCGGCGCGGTCGGGCGTGTAGTTGTGGGTGCCGGTCTCGGCGAACGGGTTGTACTGGCGCAGAATCTCCACGGCGCCCTCGTCGCCCTCGTCGGCGGAGAACCAGCAGCGGCCCTCGCCCCTCCAGCCGAGCCCCTGCAGGGCCTCGTACTCGTGCTCGTCGAGCGTGTAGTGGTGGTCGCCGCCGTCCACGTAGGGGTTGTAGAGGCGCATGACCTCGTCGCCCTTCTCGGGGGCGTACCAGCCGATGCCCTCGAAGGCCCAGCCGACCCTCGCGAGGACGTCGCGCTCCATGGCGGAGGCGGTGTAGAAGTGCTCGCCGGTCCAGCGGTTGTAGAGGCGGTACATCTCGGAGGGCTCGGCCGCGGGGCCGGGCTCCGGCTCAGGATCAGGATCGGGGTCGGGGTCGGGGTCGGGGTCGGGCGTGGGCGCAACGAGGGCGTCCTGGGCCTCCTCCAGAGCGGCGAGCGCCGCCTCGACCTCGGCCTGCGTGGCGCCCTCGTCGGCGAGGACGGCATCGGCCTCGGCGAGCGCCTCCTGGAACGCGGCCCAGCTCTCGGCGGTGTAGTCGCCCGCCTCGAGCTTGCCGGCCTCGTCGACGGCGGCCTGGAGCTCGCCCTTATCGACCACGGGCTCCGGATCCGGGTCAACGGCGGGTTCGGCAACCGTAAACACGACGGAGTACGTCTTCTGGGTGCCGTCCTCGGCCGTGACTGTCAGCGTTGCCGTGGCGACGCCGTCCACCAGCTCAACCGCGGACGCCTCAACGCGTGCTACGTCACTCTCCGCAACGCCGACCAGGGTCACCTGACCAGTCGTACCCTCAGGCAGCTCAATCTCATAGCTGGTCACGTCTGCCGAGAAGTCCTCAATAGCTACCGCCGCGCCACCGTTCAGCGCGTAGGCAAGCGAGGCGAGGTTAGCGTTGGAATCCTTCACAACCTCCTTCTCACGGAACACCTTGAAGCAGTCAAAGTTGAAGGAGTTGCCGGTGGCTGAGGGGTTTTTGAGGCCGTTGTTCTCCAGACGAACCGTGTGCTCGCCCTCCTCGTCAAACACCACCGTGAAGGCGCGCTTGTTGAACTGCTGGGCGGCGGTGTACTGGTCGTCAACGCCCACCTGCTCACCGTCTACGAAGATGTCAATCGTGCCCGCGCCGGGGCCGGTCTTGGTGTAGATAGAGATCGCCTTGCCGGTGAACGTGTACTCAACGTAGGTTCCCGTCTGGCTGTAGTAGATGTGGGTGCCGCCGTGCCCCTGGGACTCGGTCACAAGGTTGTACCCGTCGCTCTTCTTGACGCGCTCGTCCTCGGCCTCGATGTACTCGACGTCGTAGTCCGCCTCGTTGGGCTCGTCGTCGCTGCCCTCGCCGGGGCGCAGGTCGGGGTTGCCCTCGTCGGGCACCACGTCAACGGACGCCCCGTTGTAGATGCCCGCGTTGACCTTGCCATCGAGAACCGCGGGGTTACCGTGGAAGTCCTCCTGCATGCCCGCCTCGGTGACGATACTCGCGTCGCCCATCCCAAGCGCCGGGGAGCCGTGGACGAGCTTTGCCATTTCCATGGCGTCTTCCAGCGACTCGATCCCGTAGAAGGTTCCTGCGAGCGGAGACTCGTCAACGGAGACGTTGCCGCTGTTGGCGCCCGTGTTCTGCGGCTCGCTCGGCGAGTGGGCGCCGGCAAACACGTTGTTCTTGAAGGACGTGTTGGGACCGAGGTCGTAGGCGTCCGCCTTTGAGGTCATGCCCTCGTTGGGGAGGTAGAAGATGTTGTTCTCAAAGAGGATCTCGTCGCCCTTGTAGACGGGGTGCACCACGTTGGTGTTGACGAAGGTGTTGTTGTAGACCTTTGCGTCCTCGATCTTGGTGGTGGCGTCCTCGCCCACGCACACGAGAATCGCCTGGTGGGCCGCATAGCCTGCCGTGTCGTTCACGCTCAGGTTGTAGCGCACGGTGTTGTTGCGGTTGTAGGAGTTGGTCCTCACGTGCAGCATGATGCCGCCGCCCACGTTGTTGTGGGAGTAGTTGTACTGGATGACGCCGTTTCTCGTCATGTCGTCCAGGTTGAACGCCATACCGTCCATGGTGTTCTTGCCGTTGCACACCTCGTTGTACTGGAAGAGCATATCGTTCGCGCGGTCACACCAGATGCCGCAACCGTAGCCCGCGTAGGACTGCTGGAAGGTGTCGACGAGGTTCCTCTCAACCAGGACGCCCGAGGTGTAGAGCGGCACGATGCCCGCACGCTGAACGTTTTTGATCTCGTTGTTCCTGATGACGACGTTGGTGTGGCGATAGCTGTCATTGTCCAGCTCACCGCGGATGTTGGTGGTGGTGATGCCGTTGGAGTGGCAGTTCTCGATCTTGTTCCCCTCGATCAGGACGTCGTCGAAGATCGTGGGCGTCTCGTCGAGAACAGCGCCGGCCGTGGAGGAGTTCGTCGCCTGGCTCAGGTCGCGCTCCGTGTAGCTGACCACATTGATGCCGCCGGTGCGGTGCGTCGTGCGCGCGCCGTAGAACGTGGTCCCGCCGCCCTGCGGCACCACGTCCCAGATGGAGTCCTGGCCGTTGTAGCCGCGGATGTCGAAGATCTCGCAGTTCTTGATGTGGATGTGGTGGTAGGTGCCGCCGCCGTAGGCCTCCACGCGGATGCCGCTGCGCTCCTTGTCCACGCCGTCGTCGCTCCAGTTGGTCACTCGGAGGTTGTTGATCTCCCAGTACTGCTGGTTGCACAGGTAGACGGCCGAGCCTCCCTCGCCGAACGGGCCCTCGTCGCGGAAGGTGGGCGCGTCGGAGTAGCGACCGTCACCGTCGATGAGGGGCTTCTCGCCCTCGCCGTACATGTCAATGACGATGGGGGCGTCGGCAGAGCCGCTGCCCTTGGGATAGAGCTGGCCGCGGAACTCGGAGCCCGCCTTGATCATGATCTTGTCGCCCGGGGCAAACGCGATGTTGTTGATGTCGTCGAGCGAGTCGAACGCGGCCTCGGCGCTCAGACCGTTACCGTCCGCCGACGCGGAGGAATCGAGGTAGTAGGTCGTGTTGCCCGGAGACTGGACGGTGTCGTCCACGGAGCTCTCGTCGACGCTGATGACCTCGAAGTAGTCGAAATTGAAGTTGCCCTTCTCGCCGGACAGCGTGGTGAGCACGATCGTGTGGGGCTCGTTGGTCTCGCTGAGGCCGGTGGCCTCGAAGAGCTTGGTCTGGAAGGTGGCGGTTGACGAGTTGATATACTCGTCGATCGTCTGGGGCTCGCCGTTGTCAACGACGACGGAGAGCTTGCCCGCGCCGTTGCCGCACTTCGTGAAGAAACGGATGCCCGTGCCCTCAAACTCGAGCGTCACGGTGGCGCCGACCTTGGAGGTCTTGATGTGCGCGCCGTCGTTTGAGGCAGGCTCGGTCTCCTTGACAAACTGCGTTGCCATGTCTGTGCCGATGGGCAGGCTGAGCGTTGCGTCCTCCGCCTGGATCCTGGTCACAATCTCGGTCTGAGACTCGCCGGCGGCCCTTGTTTCCGCGGCCGTGGCCGGTTGAACGCCCGGCACAATGCACGCACCCATCACAGGTGCCGCCAGCAGCGCGGCAAGAACGCCCGCCAGAAGCTTTGGGGTTGGTTTTCTTCTCATCTTCCGGCCCTTTCTCGTGCGGTTTTTCAGATAACCCTACATAAACTTAAAGGTTATCACCGGTTTGATGAGACGCTCTGGAGTTCTAGGCCGCAGGCATAGGGCGTGCCGTGAGCGGTGGGTTTGGTGCGGGGTGGATGATGTCCGCCGTTCGATCAGCCAGCGTCTCTCATACGGAGGGCGGCCACCCACACACGCAAGTCTGATGTCGATGTATTATTTCAGCATACTAGCTACTACAAGCAACGTGGAAATCGGAGTCCGCATGGCTTGGAACTGGAGGACCAACAAGCTCGACGGAACAGACCCCCGCCTTAAGGAAGTTTTCTGGGATGCGCACGCGAGGTCAGTGTATAAGCAGCTCTCCCTTCCACGTGCCTCAGAGAGCTCGTACTTCGACGAACTCCGAGATTCCCTCAACTTCTACGTCGAGCATCTCGATGGTGCTCGCAAGCGCAAGGTGCCCGGCATCGGTTCGTATCTCGTCAACTTCTCGAGCGATCTCCGCACTAGAATTCTCGACATCCTAGATGTATACCATTCGGGCCTACCGTCAGAGTCATTCCGCAGGTTTGAGACGATGATGCTGAAACTCGTCAAGGTGGATCGCATGCCCAGAACCGGGCAGACAGGCCCCAAGGCGACAGCGAATAGCCTCTTCAGAATCCGTGGTGCGGACATGAAGACCAGCTACCGACCGCGAGACATCTTTCACGTTCCAACTAACCTTCGTCATAAGATCAGCTCGATGCGATACAGCATCGCAGGATACCCATCGCTCTACCTCACCGACTCTCTGCTACTTGCCCACCACGAGACAAATAGTCCAAATCCAATGATTGCCTCGCGTTTTAAGAAGAGGCAAAGCGTATTACTCGACTTTGGAATCCGTCCAGATGACTTTGACTTCGTGGGCAGAGGCAATACGAGAGTAAGCAATGATTTCATCATGAACTATCTTTACTGGTTCCCTCTCCTACTGGCATGCTCCTTCATCCGGAAGTACCCCACCGATCCTTTCTCCGACGAATACGTAATCCCACAGATGGTAATGGAGTGGCTGAGAAAGCAAAACAGCCCAGATGGCACTGGAGATCATGATGGCAATCCCGTACCCACACCTCCCGGAGACGGCGGGCCATTCTCTCCCAGGACTCCAGACGTTCCCGATGAGATTGAATACCTCGAGGGTTGCATTGAGAGACTGGGCTCCCTTACAGAAAAGCTCCTAGATGCAATCGAGAATCCTAGAAATACAATCTGGGCTCCTCGAAACAGTCGTCAGCTGCTTGATGACCTCATCGCGCAAATCGTCAGCTGCTCCGAAAATGCCTCCACTCTCATGTTCAGGTTTGCGGCGACGCAATATGCCATGTCACCCAGCGGAGAAGAACCGCTCGCTGAATCAATAGAGAACCTAATCAAAGAGTTCTCGAATGCGCTAGATAACCTCAACAAATGGCCTCTGAAGAGCCCCCGCCCAGAGGAGCTGGAGCAGGACCGCGACGCGTTGCCCCTGAGACTCAATCAACAGCGCTTACTCGCGAGCGCTAGGCATTACCTTCGCACCGGCATCAGCTACCTAAAGTGGGTGCTAAGCGATGAGCGCATCAGAATCGTCGGGATTCGTTACTTCTCCTGCAAGTCTTATACAGATGCAAGCCTCGGAAGGAACTACGCATTTCCAGCAGAGCTCGTCGTCGACCACTCGCTTCCCAACGGAATGGAGCCCTACTCAAACGACCTTGCATCGCTATTCGAATGGACTTGGCCACACCTCTTCCCCGGGGACTTCGGGACAGCAAGCCCAGCCGACCGGAACAGATTCAAGTCGCAGATACTCTCAGACATCCTCATACCGGGAAAAGATGCACTAAAGATATAGCGGTGACGTCACAAGATATGGTGTTGAGCCCCAGAACTTCGGGTCAAGCGAGAGGTACCGTCAAGATTCTTGTGACTTTCCGACAGCCCCATAGGCCTGTCCTCCGGTATGGCTACTCGTCCAGCATCGTCAGCGTTCCCAACCCCGTGCAGATGACAAAGACGTGCGTAAGGACGAGTGGGTAGTAGCCTGAATTGGTAACGTCAGTCAGCTCGGATGGTACCGCCGGTCAGCTGCCGGCGGTACCGATTGTAAGCTGGCTTGGTACCGCTACAGCTCGCCTTTCCGCTTCGCGAAGTACTCCCGCATGTTCTGGCCGTCTAGGTCGATGTAGCGAGCCCCGATCGCGATTCTGTTCAATATCGAGTCGGCCATCAGCTCGCCCTCGATCCGCAGGTACCACTCGTTGGGCTCGAGCTGGGAGGCTATGAGGGTGGCCGCCCGGCCCTCGCGCGCCTCCATGATCTCGAACAGGTCAACGACGTTCTGCGTCGTGACCGGCGTGGTCATGAAGTCGTCTACGATAAGCAGCTGCACGGTCTCGTACGCGTCCATGTGCTCGTAGTAGCTGCCGTCGCCTGCGGCGCGGCACCGGTTCAGGTCGTCCATGATGTCGGCAAGGCGCGCGTAGCGCACCGTGAAGAGCCTGCGGCACGCGGCGTTGCCGAGAGCCTGCCCGAGGAAGCTCTTGCCGCACCCCGTCTTGGATATGATTACGACCACCTCGCACGCCTCGACCCAGTCGCAGGCTGCGAGCCGGGCGACGCGGTCGCGGCTGAGCCTGCGGTCCTTGAGGTACACGACGTCCTCGACGCAGGCGGAGGGGAGCTTGAAGCAGGCCTCGCGCACGAGCTTTGCGACCCTGCGGTCGCGCCTGGCCGACGCCTCCGCCTCGATCAGCATCTCCATCCTCTCCTCGAATGTGTAGCGGTCGTAGGCATCGTCCTCGACCATCTCGCGCAGCTTGTCGCCCATCGCCCTCACCCTGAACCTGGTGAGCATCTCGAAGTGCTCCTCGCTCAGCATGCGCCGTCGCCTCCCCTCCGGTACGCGTCTGCGCCCCTCAGGCGCCCCGCCGACTTCGCCCGGTCGACCAGGTCGCCGCCCTGCTCCGACGACGGCGCCCGCCCCGACGCCCGCGTGTCGGCATCGGCCGCCCTGATGGCGAGGACCGCGTTCTTGAGCGCGGTGTAGCTCGGCACCGCCCCGAGCGCGTTCGACCTGGCGCACGCGCGCTCGAGGAGCTGCGGGGAGTAGGCCTTGGAAAGCCCCAGGATGTTGCGGGCGGGGACGAAGGCCTGCTCGACGACGGGCCTGCTCGCCAGCAGCCTGTCGACGGCCTCCCCGGTCGCGGCGCCTATCCGGTGGGCCCACGACGAGAAGCGCTCGGGCGACCACGGCGAGTCCATGGCGGCGTGGGCCGACGGCATGTGCTCGACGATGGTGGAGTACTGGCCCTTCCTGCCTCGGAGCCTCGCGTGCTCGGCCACGGCGTCGCTGCCGGGCATGACGGTCGCGGTCCCGTCCCCGAGGCGCACGTCCACCTGGCTGCCGATGAGCTCGAAGGGGACCGAGTAGTGCATGTAGTCGACGGTGACGTGGTAGTCGGGGGCCACCTTGCAGCTGCGCCACTCGCACATCTCGTAGCGCTCGGATGGCAGCGGCTGCATGCTCCGCAGCTCCTCCGCCTCGTACACCGAGCCGCGCGACCCCTCCTTGGCGGAGAACGGCCGGGCGTTCAGCCAGCGGACCCGCTCCGGGCAGAAGCCGTCGGACTCCTCCAGCGTGTAGAATGTCATCTCGTCGGAGGGGGGCGATGGCCCACCTCTCGACGAGGTCGACCGTGGACTCGGCGACCGCCTTGTCGCGGGGGCGGCGGACCCTGGCCGGGACGACCGCCGCCCCGTAGTGCTCGGCGAAGCGCCGGTACTCGGCGTTCGCGAGCGTGACGCAGGCCGAGGAGCGGTCCGTCGCCGTGGCGGCGTTGTCGGGCACGAGCATCCTGGGGACCCCTCCGAAGTCCTCGAGGGCGCGGGCCTGCCCCCTCCTGCCAGGACCTCTGCCGCATGTCGGCGAACCCCTGCGCCCAGAACCGGTCGGAGTACGGCAGCGCGACGACGATCACGTAGATTTTCGCCCTGGCTCCCGTGAGACGGTCGGTGAGCGAGGCGGTGTCGCCCGCCCAGTCGACGTAGGCCTTCGCGCCCGGCTCGTGCGCGAGCCTCCTCCTCGCCCCGGCCCTCTCCGCGGCGTCCGAGAACATCTCGCAGAACGTCTGGTACGAGTAGGCAAGCCTGTCGGCAGCGGCGGCGGCCTCACAGTGCTCCATCCAGAACATCTTCACCGTGAGCTTGCGGTTCCCCTTCCTCCTCTCGACCAGCGGGGCCATGTCGGGAATCAGGTAGGCGCCCTCGACGGGCTTCCCGTTCGGCGGCAACATCATCTCGTCGACTTCGGCGGCGGTCATCGCTGCGATGGCGTCGAACGCGAGGCCGCGCTCGCGGATCGCCCTCGCACAGGCCGAGACGTCGCGCTTGCTCGCGTGCAGCGCGGCGGCCACCTCGGACTGCGAGGCACCTCCCCTCGCGAGCATCAGGAGGATCTTCTTTCTCTTGGACATGGGCACCAGCCCCTTTCCGTGTCGCGACGCCCGCCATTCGGGCGCCCTCCCCACGGATTCTAGGGGCGCTGCCACTCGAGCCGATCACCGGTACCACAGCTGCTGACCGCCGGTACCATTCCAGCTGACTGGCGTTACCAAATTGGGTTACTACTCAGCGTTAATCTATGTGTTCGTATCTCTTCGAGCCTCTGCATGAAAACAGTATCCCCATCTATCTGTTTATCTTTAGAACACGACGAGAGGGCGTTAGTCGCGTTGCCGCGGCCCGTGAAGTGAAATCCGTTCATGCTACCCCCCGTAGCAGCGCCTAGACTGAGCTAAACAACGGCAGGTCCGTAGACAAGGGCAAGAACATCAACCGTTTTCTCGTCGTAGCGATACACGACCAAAAAGGTAGAGACGGGAACCTGTCGTAGATTGTCCCCGTATTGCTCGACGAGACAGCGCCTGATACGAGGCGATCCCATCTCAGGAAACTGCGCCAGGCTTCGCACCGCACTTTCAATTCTCGAGAGAACCCTCGTCGAGTAAATCTCGGCCAAAGCAGCCGAAAACTCCTCGGCGATACGAAGCTCTGCGCTAGGCACGCAGCCTCCTCAGCTCGTCGGCACGCGCAAACGCGCCCTCGACACTCGTCTCATATCGACCGGTCTCAATGTCGGCTATGCCACGACCAACGGCCTCGCTAAGGCGGGCCTCAAAGGCGGCGTCCTCACGCTCGGCAGCAATCCTGCGCTCGAACTCCTCCTCGCTGCAGAACACGTACGCGCCGGCACCCTGCTCCGTAATCCGCACAACCGAGTCGCGCGCCGCCTCTTTGACCTGGGACGGGTTCCGCTGAAGCGTCGTCATCGAGAATATCGGCTCCATCGCTTTCCATTCCTCGAGTGAATGCTACTATCTGCGATAATAGCAGATAATAGTCTGCTATTAGGTGCGACTATCGAAGGCCTATGCGCCCGCACTCCCCTACAGCCCCAGCTCGGCGTAGCGCGCCTCAGTGGCCTCCTTGGCGGGACGCCACCAGGCCTCGTTCCTGCGATACCACTCGATGGTGGCCGCCAGGCCCTTCGCAAAGTCGGCGTGCCTGGGCTCCCAGCCAAGCTCCCGCCGCAGCTTGGAGGCGTCAATCGCGTACCTGCGGTCGTGACCGGGACGGTCGCGCACCCAGTCGAAATCGTCCTCGGGCCTGCCCATCGCTCTCAGGATGTCACGCAGTACGGTGACGTTGTCGCGCTCGCCATTGGCGCCGATGAGATAGGTCTCGCCAAGGCGCCCGCGCGTGAGGATCTCCCACACAGCGCTCGAGTGGTCGTCAACGTGAATCCAGTCGCGCACGTTGCGCCCGTCGCCGTAGAGCCTGGGACGCCGGCCGCACAGGACGTTTGTCACCTGGCGCAGAATGAACTTCTCAACGTGCTGGTAGGGCCCGTAGTTGTTGGAGCAGTTGGAGATGGTGGCACGCAGGCCGTACGTCCTCGACCACGCGCGGACGAGCATGTCCGAGCTCGCCTTGGTGCTGGCGTACGGGCTTGAGGGACGATACGGCGACTCCTCGGTAATGCGCGCGGGGTCGTCCAGGGCGAGGTCACCGTATACCTCGTCGGTGCTTACGTGGTGAAGGCGCACATCATGGCGACGACAAGCCTCGAGCAGGCGATACGTGCCCACCGCGTTGGTCTGGACAAACGGATCGGGGTCTGCGATGGAGCGGTCGTTGTGCGACTCCGCGACAAAGTGCACAACCGCGTCATGGCAGGGAATCACGCGATCGAGCAGCTCCTCGTCGCAAATGTCTCCCACCAAAAGCTCAACGCGCCTACCGAGAAGATCGGCGATGTTCTCACGGTTGCCGACATAGGTGAGCTTGTCCAGCACAGTGACGCCGACCTCGGGGTGCTCGCGCACGACCCAGCGCACGAAGTTGGACCCCACAAAGCCGCATCCGCCAGTAACGACGATGCGCTCTGGGAAGAACGCCTCAGGCATGTTGCTCGCCATCCTCGCTGACGTCATCATTTATGCCCAAAGTTGGCTCAGGCCTAAACCCCGTCACTTCCAGAAGAATCCATCCAATTGCAATTTGGATTAAATGAATAGGTATCCAAGAGAAATTTTCTAAATACAGCTGACTTCCAAACACCGTAGTAAAGACAACAGAATTGATATAGATGACTCCAGCCCCCACGGTTAGAAACATTGCCATAAGCACGAGCACAAAAAGTGATGGAAGTTCAGTAACTGGACGCTTCTTGAAAAGCGGCTCAAGATGGGGCAGTGCGGAAGAAAGCATATCTTTCCTTGTTGACAAGAGCCAGAAGATAAGGAGAAGGAACAGCCCCAGGCAAATGAACAAAGCCCCCATCAAAAACCACCGTGCGTCATAATAATTCGAGATAATATCGGCTATAAAACTCTCGATAACCTCGCAGCACTGTTTGCTAGCAATGTATAACCCTGGCGCTACTCCGCTTACAATAAGGGAGTACGCAGCACAAAAATTAAAGCCATTTATTGCATATTTGATTGGGTGTTTATTTTCATCAGATAAAAGCGGGCATATATTATCAGCTTCAGTCGTAGTTCTCTTGTGCGTAGCAATATAGCAGAGAGCTCCAATAATAAGACAAGATAGCACCACAACCACAAGGCTAACCAAGCCGGAGATTGACGTTGTCAATGAGCCAAAACCCGAAGATGCTACCTCGGCAATCAATCTCGCCGCGCCCACGGCAATAGCAAACTTAGCAATGAGGCAAAATAAATCGAATATGCTCCATCTTGGAAAAACATCCGAGGAGCAATCTGTCGATGTAACGCTAACGCCTTCCTTTACTGGACTTGGATCCATAGTAATGCCCACCCACAGTCCCAGTGATTATTCTATTGAGAGATTATGGGACTATACCCGCTGCGTCAATCAGCCAACTCCACCATAGACGACCAAGGTCAAAGGAAGGCAAGCTTGACTCTAGGCGGGGACGAGCCAATACGGACAGCTTTGAGCATATATCAACTGCGCTCGGCAGGGATACCAACGCGACTTGAAATGACTCTCCGACATCTGCCCATAGCTCATGACACGATCTTCTCAGGGCACAAAATCGAGGCTTTCCTTGTTACTGGGCCTCACGCACTGCCAGCAAGCAAATCCTTCAAACTACCCAAGCAACCCAATAGCTGGGAGAAGCCGCGGCACCAAGCAGCGCGCGACCCATCATCGCCCTCAACATCAACTCCCGGCCCATCATCGACATGCCCGTTCCTTCTGGCGGAAACCGCCACGGCTTGAAGCTACGACGTCAACCGGACAGCAATATCAATCTGGGGTTACTGCAGCCTACATACAAGTGAAGAGGACCAGTGCACTTCTCGCTGCAAAACCACTGCTAAGGATTGCGAGAAGGACTGGCCCTCCCAGTTGTTACAACTTTTACGCCAGATGTTATATTGATGACAGAGCCCTTACTTGGCCACGTCATCCGTGGTCATAGCATTCTCCGCAAGGTCATGGTAGTCCTTTGGACCGGCAGCGTTAGTCGCAGAGCCAAGGCGCTCGTTAGTCTGCTGTTCCTCAGGAATTTGGGCAGACTCGTCATTGGGGTCTAGGCCCGCATCCACGCGCTGCATCATCTGACGCCACTCGTCGTACATCGTTGCCACGTAGGAGACGCCACCTTGACTGAGCGTATAGCTGGGGCACGCTGCAGAGTAAATCTGGAGCGAGGAGTCACCCGACTGGAAGTCCATAGCGTAGGAAATGATGTCCGGAACGGAGAGATCCGTGGTGATAGATTTAGCGAGTTCGGTCACGATGCCGGGCATTTCCACAGGGCTGCTCCCCAGGACCTCGCGCACAATCGCCTCCACGATCTGGCGCTGCGCCTGAGCACGGCCGAAGTCACCGCCAGAGACGTTGTAGCGCTCTCGAGCGTATGCAAGGGCCTGCTCGCCGTCGAGCACCTGCTCACCAGCGCTAAAGGTCACGCTCCCGTTACCTGCAACGATATCCTCTGGAATGTCCACGGTCACGCCTCCCAGAGCATCAACGACGTCCACTAGACCGTTGAAATTGACCTCGACATAGTGCGAGATGTCCACGCCCGCAAAATCGGAGACAGCGCGAACGATCGGTCCAGGGCCGTAGTTGTACTCGGCATTGATCTTCTCGACTTGACCGTCCCCGCTGTAGAGCATGGTGTCACGCGGGATAGAAATGAGAGAGATCTTGGAGTTAGCCGTATCCACGCGTGCAAGCATGATGACGTCAGAGCGAGATGCGTAGTCACCCTCGCGAGCATCGGATCCGATAATCAGCGTGTAGAAGGCCTCGGCCTGCTCCTCAGGGGCGGTGAGCGCCTCCTCGAGCTCCGCGCGATCTTCCTCCTCGACCCTCATCTCGCCCTCAATGCCCGAGACCCACGCCCATAGGGTGCCAGCAACCACCAGAATCACCACAAGTAGGCCGATGAGCACCTTTGCCGCAAGAGGGACGTGCCGACGTGTGGCGCCTGCCTCCGCAGGAGCATCATCGTACGGGGATGAACCCGCCGCGGACGTCGTGGTGCCCCGCAGCTTAGCCGTACCGCTGGCCTTGCCGGAAGCCACGGTCGTGGGCTCGAGCTCGTCATGAAGCAAGCGTTCGAAGTGGTCGCGACCGTGCGACGAACGACGCACAGATGAGTCAAACCCCGCCGCCTTGGTAGATGTGAGACTAGCAAGGCGCTTTTCATCAACGTCGACGGGCTTTGCAACGGCTCCCTCTAGAGACTCGCGTGTATGTTGGCTGACCGCACCCTTGAAGTGAGCACCTTGCGAGGCGACCTGGTCTCCAGGATTGTTGCTGGTGTGCTTGTCTTCAGTCATTTCGCACCTTTCCCCAGCTGCAATTTTACGTAAAACGAATTCGGACGCTTCTGCGTTTATACCGCAACGAAACAGATTCGGGGCGGCGGATTCAAGACTGGATTGCACCACCCGGGAAAAGGATAGCCGTGTGGAAGCGTAAAAAAGCGAATAGATTCTCGCGCTTACAAAGCAGTCCTCACCATAATCCCTAGCTCAAAATACTGAGTGTTGTCGTACACGGGCCGTTGGCACAAATTCAACTTGAGACGAATCTTTCCCTATGGATGAAAGTAGCCTCAAGAAGTCATTTGGCATAAGGTGCTGCCAGCTTCGCAACCATACTGGGCTCAGTCAGGAGAAGCTGGCCCTCTTGATCAACATGGACCGCTCGTATTACGCGTCAATCGAGACGGGCCTCCGCAACGTCACCCGCGTCAACATGGTCGAGATAGCAGACGGTCTGGGAGTCGGCCTCTCCGAGCTCCTGCGGGGTGTGGGCTGAAATGGGGAGTACCAAACTGCATCGGATCCCCTGTGGCCCAATCCATTTCTAAAAAAGGGGCACTCCCGAATCTCGGAAGCCCCCTTAAAACGGCGAACCGTTTTTCATTGTGAAGGGGTTATACCCATTCAAAGACTTTCAGGCAAGACGGCACTCAGCTTCACCATTCGTCTGTAAATTCCAGCCGTCCTCCATTGATTCGATGAATGAAAAGCCCGTTAGCACGAGATCACCCGGTTCGAAAAATCGCTATGCTTTACCATTCTCGAAACAAGCTCCTTAAGCCTTACGCCCCGGAGCTCAACAACACCGCTGGACGCAATATGACTGTGCAAATTGAGCGTCGTGGCAGTCTGTTGAAATCCGTCGAGAAAGGCATCATCAATGCGCTCCCCACAAAAGCGAACAAAGTGAGCGGGGCGCCCAAACGGAAATGCAGCGAGAACTCCAGTAAACCACCCAGAGGATAAAATGGAAGCGAGTCTCAACGTCACGCAATCCAATCAATCCTTTATGGAGATGACTGACCTTGATTCCCAGCACGGAACTCGGCGAAGCCCTCATCAACATACTCGAGAGGGCTGAAGTTATCAGCGAAAACTCCGTCATTGACTACAAGGTGGAGCCATACCCCAAGGACAAGGACTGCGAGCTCCTCAAAGATGTTCTGGCAATGGCGAACTCCTGTGACCGCCCCAATGATGACCGATGGATCATCTTTGGAGTGGAAAACCGGACCCATAAGCTAGTCGGCGTGGACGCTGACCATCCAGACCTTCTTGATGACGCCGCGTATCAGCAGAAGCTGCAGAAGATCGAGCCCCATCTCGTCATAGAGCTTGTCGAGGTTCCCGCAGAGAAAGTCCTTGACACCAATGCAAAAGACAAGAAGTTTGTTGCCTTCTACATCCCAAGCAGCAATGTGGGAGAGGTCTACGAGCTGTCGAGCCCCGTAAAGAACAAAGCGCCTAACTCAAAGGATGAGTTTATCAGGTACGAAGGAGGCACGTCGTTCATCAGGGACGGCAGCTCCACGAGACCTCTTCGCGAGAAGGACCGCGTTCGCATTAGGTCCCTCAAAACATCCCTGATGACCCTTTCGCCCGCCGATTACGGCCGCCCCCTCACTGCCTCGCCTTCCTCGAGCAGCGCCATCGACAACCTATGGCTCCTCGGCTCCTGGGACGACAAGAACGAGCGGGACCGAGAAATGATCTCTCGCCTGTGCGGAGTTCCCTATCAGGAGGCAACCAAGGAACTTCACGCGAGTCTTGACCGCGGACTGTTTCGTCTTGTCGGCTCCACGTGGACCATCCGCGACAGAATCGGAGCCCTATCATACATCGGAACGCATTTGACCGGATCGGCACTTCAGATCCTTGCCGCGTCGCTCGGAGAGATCATTGCCTCCGTCGATGAGCAGTACTCGCTGTCTGAGGACAAGCGCCTCTCAGCAGACCTTCTGAACATCTCTCGTGGATGCTCAGAAGAAGCCAGGAGGGGCGCTGCCTCGTGCTGCGCATGCCTCTCCAATCACCGGGAGCTCGTACCCAACTGCACTGATGAGGACGTGGACTCGTTTGTCTCGACCGTCCTCTCAGCCCTCTTCAACACTGATGACTGGCGCATACTCGCGTCTGCCGATGACGTTATGCCGCTGATGGCAGAAGCGTCTCCAAGCATGTATCTTGCCAGCGTCAACCGAGCGCTAAAGAAACATCGCGCCATACCGGATTACCTAGGCGAGCACCTGACCGGCCTGAGCTCAACGTGCATGGGCGGAGGCCTCATCAGCGGCATCAAGGTCTGCGCACGCCAGAAGGACCTGCTCTCCAATGCCATGACGCTCCTGGTTGGAATCTCCCCGTATACCGAGCTTTCCAAGGACGCCATGGTTACCATCCTCCTTCCCTGGCTCCCCCAGACGGAGGCCTCGGCAGAGAGTCGCATTGGCATGGGAAGGTACCTCATGAGGTGCGGAGACCAACAGGCATGGGGTGCCCTCAGAGAGCTCCTGCCGAACAAAACCACGTCAACGGTAGGTACGATCAAGACCACTTACCTCAGTACGCCGAACTTTTCCGAGTCTGTCCCCAAGGAGGAGTTCTGGCACGTCAGTGAGGCATACTGCGAGTTCGTCCTGGAGGGGATGCGAGGAAAGCCGGACCGCATGGCCGACGTGGCCTCGGACGTCATGTCATTTTTGGACACCAACATGGTCGCGGAATTCTCTGATGCGCTGGAGAAGAGCTGCAGCGAGCTTGAGGACATAGACCGCTATCCAGTCTGGCAGGAGATTATGACCTTCCTGAAAAGGTGCGCCAAGGTTCCCGATGCAAGCTGGATGCCTTCCGAGGAGACCCTTGCTCGTCTGGCCTCCCTGAGGGACAGCATCGCCCCTCGAGACCCCTACTATCTCGCGCTTCTCATGCACAGCCTCAACGACTACAACTTGTCAGACGATGACGAGACTCTCGACGAGATGCATGCGAACGCGCTCTCGCAGAGACTCGACTCCCTGGAGCAGGCTTACTTGGTGCACGGGTTCGCAATAGTCGGGCGCCTTGTCTCCGACGGTTCCAGGGGTGCGCTTCTCGGGGAAACCCTTGCGCATCTTGACCTCGCTGTAGAGGAGCAGGCCGCAGTGCTGAAGATGTTTGACGGAACCATCCCCGAAGATCTCAACACCGCACGCGCCTATGCGTGGTTTAGCTTCCGCAAAGACCCGGGATGGCTCGAGAGCCTCGCGCCCGAGTCGTTGCCGCAAAAGACGGTTGCGCAGATTCTAGCCGCACTCCCCTTCTCACGAGCCAACTGGGAGAAGGCAGAAAGCCTAGCGTCAAGCTACGATCGCGAGCTGTATTGGAAACAGGTGTATGTTCCCTCGTTCTCAGACACGGAGGAGGCGTCACACTGTACGAAGCGCCTGCTCGATGCCGGGCGGACAAGAGGCGTCCTCGAGGTCCTCTCGCACTCCCTGAAGAGAGAGGTGCCCGTCAAGCCGTCGGTTATCATGGATGCGCTCGAGCGCATGACGGCGAGCGACTTTGGCGCCATGAGCTCGTACTACGCTCAGCAACTCCTCAAGCATCTGGAAGAAGCGTCCCCCGGAAACAGGCTGTGCGCCCTAGAGTTCAAGTTGTCCGGTCTCCTTCACGACCGATCCGACGCCTACATCTACCAGCGCATGTCAAAGGATCCGGACCTCTTTGCACAGATTGTCTCACTCGCGTATTCGCCGACTGAACCTTCCCGTAGAAATGGATCTTTCGGCAGCAACATTTCCCTTGTGACTTTGGTCCGATTCCTTCCCAACTGGAAGGTAGTACCGGGCGCGTCAGATGATGGGTCTTTCAATCCTGAGAGCTTCGAAAAGTGGATCGCGAAGGCCAGGTCTCTTGCAGAGGAGCGCGGCTGTCTTGATGGGGCAGACACCCAAATCGGTCGCAACCTGTTCTACGCGCCTGCGGGACCAGATGGATTCTTCTTGCCGAAAGCCGTAGCCGAGTTCTTGGAGAGCAACGAGCTAGCGCGCCATGGCTACGACATGGAGTCCATTAACTCGCGCGGTGCCCACTGGGTTGACCCAACGGGAAAACCTGAGGATGACATCGCGGACTCCTACGAGGACAAGGCCCGTCAGGCAGAGGCGCGAGGATACGCCAACCTCGCGATTCTAATGAGGGACATCTCGACAACGTACCGAAGGGAGGCCGAGGAAAACCGGAGGGAAGCCCTGAACGAATAGGACGAGAATAGCGACTCCGCAGCAAGAGTTCCACACAAAGCAAGAAAGAGGAGCGAGACACACCGACAAGATCACTCCTTCGCACCCGTTATATCTGTTGAGCAAGGACGACATGCAGATGGGATGTTCGGCGGACAAGGACCAACAACGCCATCGGGAGGTTCCACTACGAGCTCCGATACAGAACGAGAGCCGAGAAACATACAGACCACGCTGGTGCACCCGCGAATCTTCCAATTCAGGCGTTCGATAGCGATTTGGTGCATATGTGCCTCCAGTGCTAGCCGGAAAACCTAGCGTAGGTCGACCTTCAGTGAATTCTTGTTCAATAACTCAATGAGCTCGGGCATGGCCCCCAGCATACTTCATGTCTCCAGAGCTCGAATCTTACCGAGACGGGCTGTGCCTCCTCCATACCTGGACGCCATTCCACTGTCAAGGTGCACAAGAAGCTGTAAACTGCCGCATCGTCTGTAGCAAGCTGACGACACCATTCCAGATAATCAACGTTAAAAAAATCTCTTTTTTACACAGCGTGGAGTCCTTGCAAAGATTCGCGAGTTCAGCGAGCATGAATAATCATGTTAGCTGAGATATCAAGAGCGCATAATGCACAGATACTTAGATAGAATGTCTAGACAGTGTCACCCTTGCAAGCATCAGTGGAGGAAGCCGTGAAAATATATTCAGCAATGCGTAGCATGCATGTTGAGGAAAGCCCAAATAGCATTGTCCTTTATTGGGATGATTGGGATGATTATCATTTCAAAACTTCATTTGATGCTCTCTATGTTGATGAAAATAGTAACAGAATTAGGCTTGGATGGGTAAAGATAGGAAAGAAGGGCTTAAAGAACGGGGGCATCATAGCAAAATACCTTCCAAAAGAGATGGATAGCCTAGCTGAAAATTTTTTCTCATTGGGACAAAATAGAGAGTACTACGAAGCAATTGCCGCACTAGGTGATGACGTGCGAGTAGAGATACTGACTAGTTTACGTGATATCTCATTTAATCTACAATTATTTGAGACAGTAGAAAACGAGAACATCACGAGAGCTTCTCTTCTCAGGGGAATAAACAAGTTTTCATTAATTAGTCAATTCCATAGAATTGCAAATGGCGGTGCAGCTCTCACTCGCTACTCTTTTTCTTATATCCCCAATGGATACAATAGCCCCCTTCTCACATTTGAAGTCACCCCCAATTCCAAGCCTCCCAGCAACATTCACGTAATTATCGGCAGAAACGGCACCGGAAAGACCACCCTTCTACGCAACATCATTCATGCGCTATATTGCAACGACGACATCACTGGCCACTTCATATATGAATCTGAAAATGATTCGGTTTTCCTACCCGCTCAAAACGGAAAGATTGTTAATGTTATTTGTGTTTCCTTTAGCCCTTTTGACAGTTTTCCGAAAAATGAAAAAGAGCTGGTAGCAGGAAAGATTCGAATGCCCTATTCATATATTGGCCTAGATATCACAACGAATGATATTTCCGAGGCACTTATTTCTCAGCTTGCTAATGCAATTTTTCTCTGCAAGGCCAACAGACACAAAAGCGCATTACTGACTCAGACACTCAACAATTTGAGAAGCGATCCAGCATTTGAAAACTCCGGTATCATCGAACTTCTAAATAAGGAAGAGTTGAATGCTGATGAGATGTATGAATTATTTAAAACATTAAGTTCTGGACATAAGATGGTCCTGCTCATTGCGCTATGTTGCGTAGAGAAAATAGAAGAATGCAGTCTCCTCGTAATAGACGAGCCTGAAAACCATCTTCACCCGCCCCTTCTCTCCGCTTTGATTCGGACCCTTTCCGACCTTCTTATCGACAGAAATGGAGTTGCCATTATTGCCACCCACTCACCAGTGGTACTTCAAGAAGTACCCCGCTGTTGCGCGTGGACCCTTAGAAGGATCGGTGAGAAAATCATTTCAGAACGTCCCAGCATAGAGACATTCGGTTCAAACGTTGGGTCTCTCACTTCAGAAGTATTTGGACTAGAGGTTCAAAAGTCGGGCTTTATTAGACTTCTTGAAGACTCCGTTAACAGGGGATTATCTTACGATGAGATATTAGACGAATTCGATGGGCAGCTTGGAGTCGAAGCGCAGATGATATTAAGAGGATTGACATATTGTCGAAACGGAGAGTACTCACAATGAACAACATGAAGATCCCTCTTGAGGGAGTATCACAAGAGAAGTTATTTGATGAATGCGTGTCCGGTTTTTCTCAAAAACACAGCAACGAGAGAATAGCCCGACTCCAAGGAATAAAACAAACGGTCGTCAAAGATTCAAATGACTATCCTCGTATAATTCGTGAAAACGACGAGGATGTATTGCGTCATGACCTATCTAAGCATCTGACAAATGACCTAATTGCCCTTTATGAGCAGAAATTTGTCAGAAAATCGTCGCCCGGGAGGGAGTACTACGAACGCATCATATCTTCTCCGGAGCATAATATCTGTCCGCTGTGCGGGGTTGGGCAGGTTTCTACTCTTGATCACTATCTGCCAAAATCAATATTTCCGACTCTCTCAATTACTCCGAGCAACTTAGTGCCCTCGTGCTCAGACTGCAATGAGACAAAAAGTAGTACGGACAAGCTCTTGGTTCATGTCTACTTTGATGCCATCCCAAATGACAAACCGTGGCTGTTTGCAACAATAATGGATGGCAATCCTGTTGCCGCCAACTATCACGTCTCCTGTCCTAAATCATGGGATTATTACCTTGTCCATAAAATTGAGAATCATTTTAATTGTCTTGGCCTTAGTCGCCTCTACTCAATAAAAGCAGCTGAAGAGCTATCCTCTCTCTATCCTGCCTACAGAAAGCATCTTGAAGACTACGGAATTGATGTCTTAAGTGATTTACTCGACTCCTTTATTTCAATAGAAAGAATGAATTCCTGGAAATATGCCCTCTATCGGGCTCTGAAGACACATTTTTGCGGTTCAGTGTTTTCGAGTAATGCTGGAGGTAAGGGGATGTGAACGTTTCTTTGGACCGGCTATGCGGCCAGGACCAGGCTTCTCGGTACTGCATCAGGCTCATCCAGCCCAGCCTCTCCTTGGGCCGCGCCTCCTCGCGGCATCTCAGAAACCCGTCCGGCATGCGACAGAACTCGGGGGTCAAGACGTCCGACTAGTCGCGATGGTGGAAGACCTCGTTCCTGAGCCTTCAGAAGTGAGTTAGGTCAAGTCCGTGTTTCGGAAATGATCACGGAAAACTTTCGGGTTTGGGCACGCAACTTCTTCGGGTTCGGTCGCGGGCGCGCCGCCAGCTTCCCGACTTGCCCAGCATGAGCGAGGCACGACAGGAAGACGGTCAGGAAGTTCCTCGACGAGGTCGACTTCTCGCCCGAGCCTCCCGCCGGCGTCGTCCCGGGGCCGTCTGAGTAATCGCGCGTGTTAGCACCCTCGATATCGCGATTCGGCACCTCGCCATCCATCGCCCGATATTGCCGTTCGGCACCAGCCGTATTCCCGTTCGGCACCGCCTCCGCCTACGCTCGGCTCGCCATGCAACCGAGGGAGAAGGAGGCAAGACATGGCTAGGAAGATCAGGGCCAGGGAGGTCCTGCGACTGCTCGAGTCGGGCATGTCGCGAAACGCGATCGCGAGGTCGCAGGGAATGTCGAAGCACGGCGTCCAGGCGGTGTCCGAGGCCGCCGAGGCGGCGGGGATCGGCTGGGCGGAGGCCGAGGGGATGTCGGGTGCGGAGGCCTGCGCCGCGCTCTTCCCCGAGAAGGTCCGCGACCGGGACGTCTACGCGGACCCCGACTGGGACCGCGTCCACCGCGAGCTCGCCCGGGTCGGGGTCACGCTCAAGCGGCTGCACGAGGAGTACCGCGACGGGCAGAGGCCGAAGGGCGAGCCCTTCATGTCCTACGACCGCTTCTGCAAGCGCTACCGGGAGCTCTCGGTGAGAAGGCAGGTCGTGAGCCGCGTCGGGCACAGGGCCGGCAGGATACTCGAGGTCGACTGGGCCGGGCCGACGATGGCGCTCGTCGGCCCGGCCGCGGGCGAGGTCCCCAAGGCCTTCCCGCTCGTGGCCTGCCTGCCCCTCAGCCGCCTGTCCCACGTCGAGCCCACGCTGGACATGAGAGAGGATGCATGGCTTCGCCGCCACGTGCACGCGTTCGGCTACTTCGGCGGCGCGGCTCCCTGCATCGTGCCGGACAACCTCAAGACGGGCGTCAGGCGCCATCCCCGCGAGGGCGAGGTCGTCGTCAACGACGCGTACCGGGAGATGGCGGCCCACTACGGCTCGGCGGTGATGCCGGCGCGCGTCGCGACGCCGCGCGACAAGCCGAGCGCCGAGAGCGAGGTGTGGCAGGCCGCCTGGAGATCGTCGCCGCGCCGCGGGACGAGAGGTCTTCACCGATTTCAACCAGCTCAAGAGGGCCGTGGCGGAGAGGCTCGAGGAGCACGACTCGAGGCCCTTCTCCAAGCGCGAGGGCGCGCGCCGGGAGGTCTTCGAGGAGCGGGAGAGGCCGCTCCCGAGGCCGCTGCCGGCGGTGCCCTACGAGGTCTGCGAGTGGGTCTACGGCAGGAAGGTGCAGCGCAACTGCCACGTCGCCCACAGGCGCAACTGCTACTCCGTGAGCCACCTCGCCGTGGGCAGGACGGTGGACCTCAGGGTCACCGACGCCACCGCGGGGGTCTTCCTCGCCGGCGAGCGGCTGGCGACGCACCCGCTCTTCCCGTCGTTCGCGAGGAACCGCCAATCGACTCATGCCGGCGACCCTCCCGAGGGGAAGTCGTACTCCGACTGGGACGCGGGCCGCATCCGGCGCTGGGCCGACCGCGTCGGGCCGTCCTGCGGGGAGGTGGTGGACCGCATCTTCCAGCGCGTCGACTGCGAGGGGCAGGGCCTCGACGCGGCCCTCGCCGTGCTCAGGCTCGAGCGCCGCCACGCGAGGCCGAGGCTGGAGGGGGCGCGCGCTATGGCGCTCGCGAGCGGCCCGCCCTCGCCCCGGTACAGGCACCTCAAGCCCATCCTCGAGACCAACCAGGGCCTGGTCCCCGGAACGCGCGCGGACGACGGCGGGCCCGGCGAGGACGAGGCCGGCTACGTGCGCGGCGCCGACTCCTGCGGGGAGGCGTAGCGCGACGGACCTCTCAGCGGAGGCGAAGCGCGAGCTGCGCGACATGGGCGCCGCCGACCTGCTGGACGCCCTCGAGGCCCAGGACGAGGGCGTGTGCATGGGCATGACCTGCGCCGAGCGGGTGCGGATGGCCGTCGACGAGGCCCGCTCGGCCTTCGTCACGTCCAAGGTCCGGAACCTCACCAAGCGCGCCAACCTGAGGTACCCGGAGGCCGACGTCCGCCCCATAGACTTCTCGGAGGAGCGCGGCCTGGACCGGCTGCCGATCACCGAGCTCGCCACCTGCGGCTTCGCCGAGCGCGGCCAGGGCGCGGTGCTGCAGGGGCCCACCGGCACGGGCAAGACCTACCTGGCCTGCGCGATCGCCAAGGCCGCCTGCCAGCGGAGGATGCGGGCCTGCTACATCAGGTGCCCCGACCTGGAGGAGCTCTGGCGCGAGGCGCGCGAGCGCCCCGGCGGCGAGCGCAAGGTCACGAGGAAGTACGCGGCCTTCCAGGTCCTCGTGCCCGACGAGTGGCTGCTCGACCGCCCCGACGAACTCTTCCGGGGCTTCCTGCCCGGGCTCCTGGAGGCCCGCTGCGGCACGGCGCCCACCGTCTTCTGCACCCAGTTCCGCCAGAAGGACTGGCACGCCAGGCTCGGCGGCGGGGTCCACGCCGACGCCATCATGGACCGCATCGTCCACGGCGCCGCATGGGTCGGCATGGGCGAGATGGACATGAGGAGGAGGCTGGGGGCCGGATTGGAGTAGGGCGCGCCGACCGGTACCGATAGGAAACGCCGGCGGTATCGGCTCGCGATACTGCCGGTATCAAGTCGCGATATTGGGCGGTATCAAAAGGGGCAAATACTCACCCCGCATCCAAGCGCGAATATGGAGGACGATCTTCCAAAGCACATCGCGTTCATTAACGTCCTCAACGTCGAACTGCGTCCGGAAGAACATGGTGCGGTTCAGGTCTGTGACGCTCATGGCGAAAACCTCCCTGGCTGATATAGCGCTCTAGGCAAGCTGAGCTATCATGCGAGTGCTCTTTAGGATTATGAGAACGATAAGCAAACCTTATCCGGACGCATATCGACCACCTCGCTCAGACGTCTCTTACTGTCGAGCGCGACCAAACGAGCATCGTACCCGGTCAATATCCCATACGTGCGCAATGCCTACAAACGCGTGCTGTCAATTTTGCCCTCCCATTCCTTGCGATTTTTTGCTCGCACTTCCGCGCGAATCCGATCGAGTTGGCCAATGGGGAACCGACTGTTAAGCTCCCCCGCCCTGTCTCCCTGCACCTCTAAATATGCCGCCTTGAACTCCCGCAGCAGCTTGATTCCGTGCTCCGTTATGTGGCCAGACTCTCGCTGCGTCTCCAGCAGGCCGATGTAGCGCTTAATCGCGGTAAGAAGGACCCCGATAATCCTATCCCGGTTTTTCGCGAACAGCTCCCGAGACCTCTCGTCAAGGCCCTCCTTCGCCCGTGAATCCCCCTCCATCGCCAGCAGGAAGACCCTGTACGCGTCGATGTACGCGATGTGGCTGGCGATGATCCTCTCCGTATGGGTCTGACGCTTCGCCCGGGGATCCCCTCCTCCCTCAGGACTCCTGAACAGGTATTCCGAGGAGCAGAACTCACCCCAGTCTCCATCGAAGTACTTCTCAGCGATAACGCGGTCGTTATCCGCTATGCGCTCCGCGCAGGCCACCACGCTCTGGTACACGCAATCGAGAAGGGAGGACAACCGCAGGCCGTCGACAGATTCACTTAGGTTGTCCGCGCTGAACAGGGGAGCAGACCCCAATGCGTACCGCGCCGCAAAATACTCGAAATGCGAGGACACAACTTGCACGAACACCCTACCCGCGCAGGTGATATACAGGTTCGTGTCCCTCTGAGCCGGGGAAGTCCCCATCAGCTCAGCCTCCAGCTCGGAAGCGGTGAGCTCGAGCTCGGTATCGATCTCCAACAGGTGCGACCACATTTCACTTTCGAACAGAGCGTGCATCGCCTTGATGTGCTCCGCGACCGCCCTCTTCTTTATGATCCCCAGCCTCTCGAGCGACTCCCACACCTCTGTAAGGGTCATCTTCGCTTCGTTCGGGACGCCGTTCTCGCAGTGCACAGGACATTTATCGAACAGCTGCGTCAAGATGAGTCTCGGGACCGACACTTCCCTGCTCATCCCCCCGATCTGCTTCAGATAGCCCTCGTCCCTGAACATGTCGATAAGCAGCCGCATAAGTATGCCGTGAGCCCCGAACGTCACGGATCCACCTTCGTCTGGACTGACCTTGCCCAGGTCCTCGCCGAACGCACGCAGATGCTGGTACTCCCCAGCGAGAGCAGCTGCCTTCGCATCAACGCCCGCCCCGAGGAAGATATCCTGCAGCACCGCGGAAACTTTTCGCTGGTTGTTGTTGAACAGCGGGTACACCCTCTTGAAGAAGTACTTGTCGCCCAGGAGCTTCCCATAGAGGTCCCTCTGATCCACCAGGTTTTCGCTCTCCGACAGATCGCATTCTCCGAGAAAGTTAAGCCTCTTTTCGATGATCCGCTCTCGGGAGATGCGCTTCGAGATATCGCAGGGATAGTAGAAGCGCCTGTCCCTCACATGGGCGCTGAACTTGGCTGCATTGGTGTCCCGCAGGCAGAAGATGAACGCGAAGTTTCGGTAAAAGTCGATGTCGACAAGGTCGAACCCGTCAATCGCGATGTCCCTCAGCGCATTGAAGATGCGGGAGCCAATCTTGACAAACGACATGAACTCGCTGATGAACTCGCTAATCTTCTTCTCGTCGATCACGTCGTCGAGGTTATCGAACACGAGGACCCAGCAGAACCTCGCGTCCCCGCCGTTCGCCTCGTAGGAGAGCCTGCACAGGCATATCGTGAACAGGAGGTCGTGTATCTCCATCTCCTCGCACAGTGCCACGAGATTGGCCTTAGCCTTAAGCGAGGGCTTGTCCGCCAGGTCGGAATACGCTATGGCGAATTTGGCGAACGCGTAACCGCCCTGAACGGACTCGATTCGGTTTTGCGCGCTTTCAAACAAGGACCTGAACGAGTCCCTCCGGAAAACGAGCTCCCCATCCCTGGCCCCAAGGTCTTCCTGGTCGAGCGCGAAGACGTACCTCTTGATGAAGGAGACGATCGCGCTCTTGAACTTTCCCCAGCGCCCGTCATCCCGCTCTATCTCGAAATCGATAAACGAGGAGGACGTCCTCCATCGAGCGCCGCCGCCGACAAGGAAATCCTCCACGAGATAGTGCGCGAAGACCGTCTTTCCGCACCCTTGGTAACCCGATATGAGCACGAGGTTTCTCGTGTCGTCGTAGAGGGTCCTGCAGATCGCCCGCTCGCTGTCCCTCAGGCCCTCGTCGACATAGAAATACTCCCGGAACATCCAGGGCTTCAGCCGCGATCCGTAATCAGCCCTCGCAAAAGCCGAGAACGGCGTGGCGGTCATCAAGTGCGAGATGTCCGTATCCTTTGCCACTTCCCGTTTGAACGCAAGCAGCTCCAGTTCTCTTTCGCGAGCTGCCCCGCTCCCCGTTGCAGCCGTTTCCATCATCAGAACACCCCCAATACACGTGCCGTCCCACTAGGACCACTTCAACCTGCTTTTCTCATCTTCAACGACCCTCCGGATCGTCCGCATCGCGTCCAGTGCCTTTCGATCCGACGGAATAGGACCCGCAAGCCTTTCTTCACTCTTTGCAAGGTGTGACACAGACAGAACCCACAATCGAAGAAGGGAAAGGCACTGAGAAAGCTCCGGATTCTGGGCCGAAAGAGCCGACTTGCCAGTCTGAAATAGAGCCTCGAGACCATCGGCATACGCCGCCACGTTTGCGAGCTTCTTTCTGTGCTCAGACATCTCGGGATCATAAGAAGCGAGGTCGACTGCGGAAGCCTCCGCAGATTCGAGATAGCCCGAAAGCGGCTCCAGCAACGACAGAAGGGGCTCGTAGAACATGAGAAATGAATCCCGTTTGTCCCTTTCAAGTTCTCTTTTTTGAGTCTGGCGATTGCCGTAGACAGCGATGAAGGCGGAAACGAGCATGCTCGCGGCACCCAAAACCAAACTGACCAAAGGAGTGAACAGGCCGCATCTCTCCAATTCCGACGCCCACGCCGCAGCGCCAACTAGCACTGGCGGCAACACGTTGGCGCGAAGCAGCGCGGCGACCGAAATGGACAACAAGACCATTATGCAGACGAGACGTCTTTTCTTCATCTATGCCCTAAACCGGTTACGTAGTGAAAACTGGTGTAGTGACCTCCACCCGAAATCTCTGATGAGCCGAACCTACGCCGTCAGCGCGCTCTCGTCAAGTCCCGACAGCGCCGCGATCCTCGCCCTCGCCCTTCTCAGCTGCTCGGCCGTCGGGTCCGGTACCGTCAAGAATCTTGCGCACTTTCCGACAGTCCCATAGGCCCGCCGTCCGGTGCGGCTACCCCTCCAGCAGAGTCACGTCCAGGTAGCGCCTCGAGCCCCACTCGCTCTCGGCTACGTACTTGAGCCTGGCGGTCGCGAGCATGAGGGCCGAGTTGCCGTCGGGAAAGGTGCCCACGACCCTCGTCCTGCGCCGGATCTCGCGGTCGGTCCTCTCGATGGCGTTGTTGGTGCGTATGCGCCGCCAGCGCTCGCGCGGGAACCTCGTGTAGGCCAGGGTCTCGGCGTATCCGTCGCGCACGACCTTGGCCGCCTCCTTGAGCTTGGATTTCTCGAGCTCGGATGCGACCTCGAGGGCCTTGGCCTCGGCGGCCTCGCGGGACTCCATGGCGTGGATGGCCCTGAGCATGACGGCGACCCTCGGCCTCTTCGATTTCGGAACCTTCGAGAGCACGTTGCGGTAGAAGTGCACGGTGCAGCGCTGGTAGGCCGCGCCGGGGAAGACCTCCGCGATGGAGCCGACCATGCCGGCCGCCTTGTCGCCGGTGAACATCCTCACGCCGCGCAGGCCGCGGGACTTCAGCCACGAGAGGAACTCGCGCCAGCACTCGGCCGACTCCGTGAAGCCCTCCGCGGCGCCTATGACCTCGCGGTACCCGTCGTCGTTGACGCCGATGGCCACCATCACGGCGACGTTCTCGTAGCTCCCGCCCCAGGACCTCGTAGACGTAGGGGTAGGCCCTCTCGAGCGGGCGGTTCCTCCATGCCTCCACCGCCTCGAAGGCCTTCTCGTTGAGGTTGGAGACGGTCGAGGCGGACACACTCGAGCCCCACGGGATCTCGCTCACGTCCTCGATGCGCCTCGTCGAGACGCCCGCGAGGTACATCTCGATCATCGCCTCCTCGACCGAGGTCTCCCGGCGCCGGTAGCGCTCGATGATCGCCGTGGTGAACCTCATCCCCTTGAGCTTGGGCATGCGGATCGTGACCTCGCCGCATGCGGATCGTGACCTCGCCGGACGTCGTCGTGAGCCTCCGCTCGTAGTGCCCGGCGCGGTAGGCCTCGCGGTCGGCGGTCCTCTCGTAGCGCTCCGCCCCGACGAGGTCGTCGGCCTCCTCGTCCAGCAGTCCGTTCAGCATCTCCTCGACGGTCCTCCTCACCAGCTCGCGCAGGTCAGCCCTCAGCGACTCCTCGTTCAAAGATACAATGGGATCGGGCATGGTCTACCTCCAGCATGTTTCTTGTCTAGGCAACTCGAATCATACCGGGGCGGGCCGTGCCCTCCTCTCTGTCTGGACGCTATTCCGCTGTCAAAGTGCGCAAGAAATTGTACGTTACCGAGTAATCCGAGAAAAACTCCGACTTTTGAGGCCGCAAAAGTCACGCGAGGTTAGAGCCGCAGCCTCAGATTAGGACGCAATCACAAAGAGGCTCGCGTCGTCGCCGACCTTCATGCGCGGGTAGCGCCTGAGCTGGGCGTCCTCGGCCTCCAGCACGCGCATCTGGTCGCAGAGCCGCTGTGCCGAGAAGTACGTGGCGCCCGCCACCCACTCGGCGAGCGGCGCCATCCCGTACTGGCCGAACGCCCGGAAGATGCCGTCGGTCATGCCCGCGACCGCGACGACCCCCTCGCGCGGGAACGTGAGGCGCCGCGCGTGCGCGAGCCCCTCGCCGGTGGCGTCCAGGCACCAGTAGCCGCCCGGCGTGTTGCGAAGGCGCCGGTTGGCGAGCACCTCGTCGCGCACGAGGACTCGGCGCTCGGCGACCGTGAGCTCGTGCCCTGCGGAGCGCTACGAGAGGACCGCCGACCGCGAGGCCTACCGCGCCGGGCACTACGAGCGGAGGCTCACGACGACGTCCGGCGAGGTCACGATCCGCATG
>CASEVE010000020.1 GCA_949291295.1 uncultured Olsenella sp. | reverse complement strand
GGCGATGTCCTCGTCGCTGCGCGGGGAATAACTATACGCACTCCGGCGTCCCGCGGGGGCGAGAATCGGCGTCTCCACGGTTCCTACACAAACGGGGGGGCGAGGGATGTCAGATTCCTTGCTTGACGAGGTCGCACGCAGCCGTGAGCAGGGCATCTCTGGCAGGGGCGGTCGAGGCCTCCGCATAGACCCTCACTACCGAGCTTGTGCGCGAGGGCCTGATGAGCACCCAGGAGTCGTCGTCAAACTGCGCCCGCAGGCCATCCGCGTGCGAGACCTCCACGGGAGTCTTCCCCGCCAGGTCTCCCGGATTGAGCCCAGGAAGCACGTTCCTGAAGGCCTGGCTTGCCGCCGGATCGAGCCTCAGGTCGCGGCGCGCGTAGCTCATCGTGCCAATCTGCCCCTCAAGCTCAGCCGTCATCTGCGACACCGTCTTTCCGGAGCGGGCGAGCATCTCTACCGCAAGCAGACATACGAGCAGGCCGTCCCTCTCGCGCAGGTGCGACGGAATGCAGACGCCTCCGTACTCCTCAACGCCCATGATCACGTCCTTGTCGAGCGTCTCTCTATATATGCGGGAGAAGCCCACCGGGACGGGAGTGGTCTCGCAGCCAAGACGCTCAGCCTCGCGGTTGATGCAGGCCGAGCACGTAAGCGTGGTGACCACGCGGCCATGTGCCCCGTGGCTCATCACAAGGTTTCCGAGAAGCATGGGCACGATGACGCGGGCCGGAAGGAGGTTGCCCTTCTCGTCCACCACGGCGGCGCGGTCGGCGTCGCCATCAAGCAGCAGGCCAAGGTCGGCCCCGTGCGCCACGACCGCCTGTTCGCAGGCATCGGCCCAGGGGTCGCGCGGATCGGGGTGAATTCCGCCGAAGTCCTCTCGCTGCTCGACGTGCATCTCTATGACGTCGCAGCCGAGCGAGCCCAGAAGGCGCGCGAGATGGGCAGTTCCGGAACCGCACATCGCATCAACCACCACGCGGGGTCGACGCGCGGCGATAGAGCCACGGTCCACGAGGGTCGCCAGATGATCGAGGTAGGGACCCACGAGGTCGCACTCCTCAAAGGCACCGGAGTCCTTTGCCGGAACGAGGGAGATGGCCTGCTCCACCTCATCCAAGAAGGCGCGCGGGAGCGGGCCCCCGTCGGAGCCGCGCACGAGCAGGCCGCCGTACTCGCAGGAGAGCTCGCTGGCGGTAATGATCACGGCGCCGTAGGCAAACTCATCGCAAGCACAGCTCCAGGCGACGGCGGGCGTGGGACACGGGGCGTCGGAGACCTTGACCGAAAGGCCGTATGCCGAGACTATACCAGCCACAAGCTGGGCAAACTCGCGCGATCCATGCCTGGTGTCAAAGCCAACGTAGATGGTTGCGCCCGGGGCGGCATCGGCCCACACGACACCAAGAGCGTCTGCCACGCGGGCAACGTTCTCCGCGTCAAAGCCATCGTCAAATCGAGCCTTCCAGCCATCGACGCCAAAGCGGATGATGTCTCCCCTTCTATCCAAGAAGCGCCGCGCCCTTCTCGCCAAGCTCCTCGCGGAACGCGTCAGTAAACGCCGGGTTCTCGAGCGCCATGCGGGCGTTGGTTGCCGCCCATGCCGCGGGGGTTCCGGTGTCGCAACCCTCGGAGGGGTCCACGACCAGCGCGTACATCTCCTCTTCCTCGAGGAGGCGCTCCATGGCGTCGGTGAGCTGAATCTCGCCGCCGGCACCGGGCCCTTGCGTGGCAAGGAGGTCCATGATGCGCGGAGAAAGCAGGTAGCGGCCCACAATGAAGAGGTGCGACGGCGCCTCCTCGGGCCTGGGCTTCTCAACGAGACCCGAGACCTTCCACACGGCACCCTCTTGCTCGCCGGTGGCATCCGTGCCCGGAAGGCAGCCGACGCACTCGCCCGCGATGATGCCGTAGCGGCTCACCTGCTCGGGCGGCACGGGCGCAACAGCGATGACCGACGCACCGCCGTGCTCGCGCGAGACCTCGGCCATGCGAACGCACATCTGGCGTCCCGGAACAAAGTAATCGCCGAGAAGGACGAAGAACGGGTCCTCGTCGATGGCCGGGGCAGCCTGGAGAACGGCGTGGCCGAGACCTCGCGCCTCGTCCTGATAGACAAAGGAGACCGGAAGCGTGGAGGCCTCGTGGACCCGATCGGCCTCATGGACCTTGCCGCGCTCGCGCAGCATGGACTCAAAGTCCTCGTCCACCGAGAAGTACTGCTCGATCTGGGGCTTCTCGTGGGAGTTGATGATAACGACACCGTCGACGCCCTTTGGCTCAAGAGCCTCCTCAACCACGTACTGGATGACGGGCTTATCGAGGACGGGGAGAAGCTCCTTGGGAGAGCACTTGGTGGCGGGCAGGAAACGCGTGCCCAGGCCGGCTGCGGGAATAATCGCCTTCATGGCTGTCCTTTCGGATTGATGTCAGTCGTCCGCAAGTATGAACCAGCGGCACAAGAAACATACCCCTTTGGGCTCAGGTTGAACCTTACATACCTGTAAGCGGACAGATTAGCCCGCTCTCCGTTGTCTTGGAGGGCGGGCCATCATATCGATTCCACATGTATGGACTGGGCACCTGTCCGGGCAAGACGCCACGGCCCCGCAAGGCTACTCGGGAACGACAATGCCCTGCTTCTCGAGGTAGGCGATGAGGCGCTCCATGGTGCTGGCGGAAAGCGCGTGCTCCATGAGGCAGGCCTCCATATCGGCCGTCTCCGCCTCTACGCCGAGGTCCTTCTCGAGGAAGGTACGCAGCGCACGGTGGGCGCGCCACACAAGGGCGGCGTAGTGGCGCCCCTCCTCCGTAAGGGAGACGCGTCCGTAGCGGGTCTGGGCGACCATGCCGCTCTCCTTGAGGGTGGAGAGGGCCTTGTTGACGCTCGCCTTGGAGACGCCCAGGTGGTCGGCAACGTCAACGGAGCGGACTGTGCCGTCGGACGCGGCGCTCTCGATGGAGATGCGATAGATTGCCTCGAGGTAATCCTCGCCCGCGCGACTGAGGGCGTGCTCTTCCGAAACGGAGCTGTTGTTCATGATCTGCCTCCTCGCTCAGAGGTGTGCGACCTCCTAGAGCGCCTCGTCCTCCTCGTCCGGCAGGGTCGTGCGCCTGATGCGCGCGCCGAGCGAGGAAAGCTTCTCGACAAAGCCCTCGTAGCCGCGGTCAATGTGATAGATGTCGGAGACCGTGGTGATACCGTCCGCAACGAGGCCTGCCATGACAAGCGCGGCGCCGCCGCGGAGGTCGGGGGACTTCACCTGCGCGCCGGAGAAGCCATCGACGCCATGGACGATGGCGTGGTGACCCTCGATCACGATGTTGGCTCCCATGCGCGAGAGCTCGCTCGCGAGCATGAAGCGGTTTTCGAAGACGTTCTCCGTGATGATGCAGCTGCCCTTTGCAAGGGCAAGTAGGCACATGGTCTGGGCCTGCATGTCTGTGGGAAAGCCTGGGAAGGGCAGCGTTTGGATGTCCGTCGGGATGAGCGGACGGTCGCGCCAGACGGTGCACGCACGGTCCTCGCGTTCGACGGAGGCGCCCATCTGCTCGTACTTCTTGAGGACAAGCCCCAGGTGCTTGGGATCAAAACCGGTGACCCTCACCGGCTCCTTGGTGAGGGCGCCAATGGCAAGAAACGTTCCCGCCTCGATGCGGTCGCCCACAACCTGGTGCGTTACGGGATGGAGCTCGCTTACGCCCTCGATCTCGATCACCGGAGAGCCGGCGCCAGAGATCTTGGCGCCCATCTCGTTGAGAAGGTTGGCGAGGTCCACGATCTCGGGCTCGCGGGCAGCGTTGTCGATGGTCGTGGTGCCCTTGGCAAAGACCGAGGCCATCATGAGGTTCTCGGTGGCGCCAACGCTCGCAAAGGAGAGCGTCACGGTGTCGCCAACAAGGCCGTGCGGGGCGCTTGCGTGAATGTTGCCGTGGTCGACCTTGAACTCAACGCCCAGGGCCTCGAGGCCGAGGATGTGCATGTCGATCTTGCGGGCACCGATGTTGCACCCGCCCGGCATGGCCACGACGGCGCGCCCAAAGCGCGAGAGAAGCGGGCCTAAAACGGCAGTTGAAGCGCGCATCTGCGCGACGAGGTGATACGGGGTCTCCCAGGAGTCCACGGACGAGGTGTCGATCTTGAGCTCGTGCTCGTTGACAACCTCGATCTTTGCGCCGATGTTCTTGAGGACCTTGCCCATGACGTGGACATCGGCGATGTTGGGAACGTTGGTGAGCGTGTTGACGCCGGGAGCCATGATTGTGGCTGCCATGAGCTTGAGCGCCGAGTTCTTTGCGCCCTCAACGCGCACCTCGCCCGTAATGCGGTGACCGCCCTCTATCTGGATGACGTCCATGTAACCTCCGTGCTGGCACTAACTCCGTGCGGGCTGTCCCGCAGCATGCTTTAGCAGAAGATTACACCACCTGACTTTCTTCTCGTAGTAGGCGGCGCGATAGTCGCCATCCTCCATCTCGTCGAGAGCGTCGAGCGCCTTCTGCCGCGTCCTTCTTACCGTCTCGGGATCGATGTCGTCCGTGCGGCGGGCGTGGTCGGCCAAGATGATGACTCCCTCGCGGTCGACCTCCGCGTAGCCACCGGAGACGACGACGTCAAACTCGCCGCCCCCGTCCTCCGGGGTGCGCCTGATGCGAACGACGCCGTCGCCAAGGGCCACGACCTCTGGGGCGTGGCCGGGCCAGACGCCCAGCTCACCGGCATAGGTGACGAGGATGATGTTGGCGACCGCCCCCTCATAGAGGGAGCGGTCGGGGCGAACAATCTGGCAGTTGAGCTCTGCCATGAGCTACTCCTTTGCCTCTTCTGCAACCGCCCCGGACATGGCCGCGGCACGGCGGCGCACGTCCTCGATGGTGCCGGCAAAGCGGAAGGCCTGCTCGGGCAGGTCGTCGCACTTGCCGTCAACGATCTCGGCGAAGGAGCGCACCGTGTCCTCAACGGTCACGTACGTGCCGGGGTTGCCCGTGAACTTCTCGGCAACGTGGAAGGACTGCGAGAGGAACTGCTGGATCTTACGTGCGCGAGCAACGATGTGCTGCTGCTCCTCGGAGAGCTCGTCCATGCCAAGAATGGCAATGATGTCCTGGAGGTCCGAGTACTGCTGGAGCGTCTCCTGGACGGCCATGGCAACGCGATAGTGCTCCTCGCCCACGATGGAGGGGTCGAGTGCGGAGCTCGAGCTTGCCAGGGGGTCAACGGCCGGGTAGATGCCCAGCTCAGAGATCGAGCGGGAGAGGACCGTCGTGGCGTCGAGGTGCGTAAAGGTGGTGGCAGGAGCCGGGTCGGTGAGGTCGTCGGCGGGAACGTAGACGGCCTGAACCGAGGTGATGGAGCCCTCCTTGGTTGAGGTGATGCGCTCCTGGAGCTCGCCCATCTCGGTTGCAAGCGTGGGCTGGTAGCCAACGGCGGAGGGCATGCGGCCGAGAAGGGCCGAGACCTCGGAGCCCGCCTGAGAGAAGCGGAAGATGTTGTCGATGAAGAGCAGGACGTCCTGACCCTGATCGCGGAAGTACTCCGCGGTGGTGAGACCTGCCAGCGCGACGCGCATACGCGCTCCGGGCGGCTCGTTCATCTGACCGTAGACCAAGCAGGTCTTCTCGATGACGCCGGACTCGGTCATCTCGAGGTAGAGGTCGGTGCCCTCGCGGGTGCGCTCGCCGACGCCGGTGAAGACCGAGGTGCCGCCGTGCTGCTGGGCGAGGTTGTTGATGAGCTCCTGGATGAGGACCGTCTTGCCCACGCCGGCGCCGCCAAACAGGCCCGTCTTGCCACCGCGGACATAGGGCTCGAGAAGGTCAATCGCCTTGATGCCCGTCTCGAAGACCTCGGTCTGGGTGGTGAGCTCGTCAAAGGACGGCGCGGGGTGGTGGATTGGGTAGTACTGAACGTCCTCGGGGGTGGGCTTGCCGTCAACGGGCTGACCCATGACGTTCCAGACGCGGCCGAGGGTGGAGGGGCCGACGGGCATCATCATGGGGTGACCCGTGTCGCGAACCTTGAGGCCGCGGGTAAGGCCGTCGGTCGAGGACATGGCCACGGTACGGACGACGCCGCCGGGCAGCTGGGACTCGACCTCGAGCACGGTATGGACATGACCCACGGGCGTGTCGCCCTCCACGACGAGCGCGGTGTAGATGCTCGGCACCTGGCCGTCAAACTTCACGTCGACGACGGGGCCGACGACGCGCACGACCGAGCCCACGCCAACGGTGCGGTTGAGCTTGTTGTACGCGGCCTCTTCGAGGGCGGTGCGCGTCTCTTGGTTCTTCTCTGCCATCAGTTGTCCTCCAATGCGGAAGCGCCGCCGATGATCTCGTTGAGCTCTGTGGTGATCGAGCCCTGGCGGACACGGTTGTACGTGCGCTCGAGGGTGCCCAGGACCTCCTTGGCGTTGTCGGTCGCGGACTGCATGGCGCGGCGGCGCGCCCCGTGCTCCGCGGCCGCCGAGTCGAGCAGCGCGTGGAAGATGACGGTCCTGAAGTAGGCCGGCATGAGCTTGCCCAGAACCTCCTCGGCAGAGGGGTCGAAGGCAAAGTCGGTGTAGGTGTGCCCCTCGACGAGCGTGAGGGCTTCGCGCTCGCGGGGCTTGTTGGGCATCGTGAGCTGCTCCTTCGTAATGGGGAGAAGCTGCTCGACCACCTGGGTCTGCTCGACGCGGTTCTTTGCGTGCCAGTAGTAGAGCACCACGCGGTCGATCTCGCCGGAGGCATAGCCGCGCATGACGTAGGACGCGATGCGGTCGGCCTGGTCCTGGTTGGGCTCCGAGGAGATGCCGACAAACGACATCGCGGGCGGCATCTTGCGGTACGTGAAGTACTCGGTGGGCTTGCGGCCACAGGTGATGAGCAGCGACCCAACGCCCTTGGCGCGCAGGCGCTTCATCTCGGCCTCAACGGCGCGCTGCTGCACGATGTTGAAGCCGCCGGCAAGACCGCGGTCCGACGCGATGAGGATGAACAGGACGTTCTTCTCCTCGGCGCGCTGCATGAGCAGGGGCTGCTCGGTGCTGAAGCCGGCCTCGGCCACGTTGGCGAGCATGCGCGTGATGGCATCCTTGTAGGGCTCGGCCTCCTCGGCGCGCTCCAGGGCACGGCGGATGCGCGCCGTGGAGATCATCTCCATCGTGCGCGTGATCTGCATCGTGCTCCTGATCGAGCTCATGCGGCGCTGTATCTCACGAAGGTTTGCCATCGCTGCCTACTCCTGGCCCCCCAGCGGGGCGTGACCGCCCTCGGGCGGCGCCGTCACCGTTGGCTCGGCCGACTTCTCGACGTCCTCGAGCGGGCGCTTGTTGGGGTGCTCGGCGAGGAAGCCCTTCTTGAAGCGGGCGATGCGCGCCCTGAGCCTCTTGGAAGTGGCGTCATCGAGCTTGCCCTCAAGAACCATGGCGCGCAGCTTCGGGCAGTGACCCGCCATGTACTTGGCGAGCTCGTTGCGGAAGAGCGTGACGTGGTCGAGGTCAATGTCGTCAAGGAAGTCCTCCTTGGCGGCAAAGATCGCGATGATCTGGTCGCAGACGTGAAGCGCCGAGAAGCGCTGCTGCTTGAGCATCTCCATCATGTGGGCGCCGTGGTTGAGCTGGTACTGCGTCGTGGCGTCGAGGTCGGAGCCAAACTGCGAGAAGGCCTGCTTCTCGCGGTAGCTCGCGAGGTCGAGGCGCAGCGTGCCCGCAACCTGCTTCATCGCGGGGACCTGAGCGGCTCCGCCGACGCGCGACACCGAGATGCCCACGTCAACGGCCGGGCGCTGACCCTGGAAGAAGAGGTTGGACTGGAGATAGATCTGGCCGTCAGTGATCGAGATCACGTTGGTGGGAATGTAGGCGGAGACGTCGCCCTCCTGCGTCTCGATGATCGGGAGCGCCGTGAGCGATCCGCCGCCGTTCTCCTCGGAGAGCTTGCAGGCGCGCTCGAGCAGGCGCGAGTGCAGGTAGAAGATGTCTCCGGGGTAGGCCTCGCGTCCGGGCGGACGGTGCAGCGTCAGCGACATCTGACGATAGGCCACGGCCTGCTTGGAGAGGTCATCGTAGACCACGAGGGCATGGCCGCCGGGGTGCTCGGCATCTGCGGGATTGCCGTGCTCGTCGTTGTACATGAAGTACTCGCCGATGGCGGCGCCCGCCATCGGGGCGATGTACTGCATGGAGGCAGACTCGGCTGCCGTTGCGGCAACGATGACCGTGCGGTCGAGCACGCCGTGCTGCGAGAGCGACTCGCGGATAGCGGCGACCGTGGAGGCCTTCTGGCCGATAGCCACGTAGATGCAGATCATGTCGGTGCCGCGCTGGTTGACGATGGTGTCAATGGCGATGGCGGTCTTGCCGGTCTTTCGGTCGCCGATGATGAGCTCGCGCTGGCCACGACCGATGGGGACCATGGCGTCAATGGCGAGAAGGCCCGTCTGAACGGGCTCGCAGACCGGCTGGCGATCCATGATGCCAGGGGCCTTGAACTCGATGGGGCGACGGTGCGTGGTGTTGATGGGGCCCAGGCCGTCGATCGGCTGGCCGAGCGGGTTCACCACGCGGCCGAGCATGGCGTGGCCGACGGGGATGTCGAGGACGCGGCCGGTCGTGCGACACTCGTCACCCTCCTTGATCTCCTCGGTGTCGCCGAAGAGGACGGCGCCCACGTCGTCCTGATCAAGGTTCTGGACCAGGCCGTAGACGTCAAGGCCGGTCGAGGAGCTCGTGAACTTGAGGAGCTCTCCCGACATGGCGCTCTTGAGACCGGAGACGCGCGCGATGCCATCTGCGACCTCGGTGACGACCGAGGCCTCCTGGCGGTCAACCGTCGCGTTGATTTGGGCAAGCTCCTCGCGGAGCGTGCTCATGATCTTCTCGGAGCTGATGGTTTCCATTAATGTTCCTCGCCTTCGATGAAGGTAGACGAGAGGGTCTTTCTGATGTTGGCGAGCTGCGCGCGGACGGAGGCGTCGTAGCGCTTGCCGCGCACCTCGAGCATGATGCCGCCGATGATTGAGGGGTCGATGCGCTCGACGAGGTAGACCGGCGCGTTGAGGTCGGCCTCCGTCTTGGCGCGGACCTTCTCGCGCAGGGCGTCGTCCATGGGGACGGCCGTGGTCACCGTGACGGAGACCGTGGTGTCCTGTGAGTCGAGAAGCTCCTTGTAGCGCTTGGCGACCTCCTCGAGCAGGCGCAGGTCGTCCTCGCGCTGCATGGCCGCGATGGTCTCGAGGACCTCCGGGGTGAACTTCTGCGCGTGCTGCCACTGCACGAGGTCCGCGTTGGCGCGGCCCTCGGAGCGGGCGGCCTCGAGAAGCGCCCTGGTGTACGCCTCGACCTTCTCGGCGTCGACGCGCTTAGTGCTGCTGCTCATCGGGGGTGCTCACTTCCGCGAGGTACTTCTCGGCAAGGCGGCGCTGCTCTTCCACGGAGAGGTCGTTGCCAATGATCTTGCTGGCAATCTCCACGGAGAGGTCGACGACGGAGCTCGAGAGCTCGATCATGGCCTTGTGGCGCTCGGAGTCAACGGCGCCGTGGGCCTTGGAGATGATGTCCGCCGCCTCGCGCTGGGCCTTGGCGAGAACCGCGGAGCGGACCTCCTCGGCCTCCTTCTTGGCCTTGGCGACGATCTGGTCGGCCTCGTGGTGCGCCTCGAGGATCTTGGCCTCGTAGCTCTTGGCCTCCTCGGCCGCCTCGACCTTGGAGCGCTCCGCGGCGTCGAGGTCGTCCTGGATCTTCTGCTGGCGCTTCTCCATCATCTCCAGAACCGGGGGCCACACGAGCTTGGCCATGACGGCGAGGATGACGAGGAAGGCGATGAGCGCGGGGACGAACTCCGCCATCTTGGGGATCAGGATGTCGGGGCCGACCGCCGACTCCTCCGCGAGCGCCACGGCCGGCGTCGCGAGGACGACGCCGACGGCGACGCCCGCGGGCGCAAGCAGCCTTGTGACAGTGTTCTTCATGCTTGCCTCCACTCGGAAACGTGCGACAGCGCTACTTGACGATGAGGCTGACGACGAAGCCGATGAGGGCGAGGGCCTCGACGAAGGCCGAGCCCAGGATGAAGACCGTGAAGAGACGGCCCTGAACCTCGGGCTGACGAGCCATGCCCTGCGCAACGCCACTGGCGGCCAGGCCAATGCCGATGCCCGCGCCGATAACGCCGAGACCATAACCAACGACACCGAGAGCTCCCACTGTTCCTCCTTTGACATTCGCCCCGATTGGTTTGTGGGCCGGGACGAGTTTCGAACCAACATGCTATTCCTCAGCGGGCGGACGCCCGCGAGTTGCCGTTCTTCTCGCCTACTCCTCGTCGGACTCGGCAATCTGGATGTAGACGGCGGAGAGAAGCGCGAAGACGTAGGCCTGGATGGCGGCCACCATGATCTCCACGACGTAGATGACGAGCAGGATGCCGACCCACAGCACCGACGCGCCCGCCTGCACGGCGGTGGCGACCGAGAAGGCCTGCACCATGGGCTCGAAGAAGAGCGACGCCAGAATGGCGAAGGTGCCCATGACCACGTGGCCCGCGAAGAGGTTGCAGAAGAGTCGGACGGCGAGGGTGATGAGGCGCAGGATCGTCGAGAAGACCTCGATGAGCCAGACGAGGGCGTTCAGCGGGAACATGACGCCCGCCGGGGCCAGGCTCTTGACGTAGCCGAGCGTGCCCTTCTTCTTGATGCCGCAGACGATGAAGTAGACAAACGAGCAGACCGCGAGTGCCGCGGTGGTGGAGATGGTGCCAGTGCCCGGCTTGCACCCGGGGATGACACCCACGATGTTGTTGGCAAGCACCACGAGGAAGATCGTGGCGATGAAGGGGAAGTGACGCTTCCAGGAGTCACCGAGAAGCCCCTTGCACATGTCGTCGCGAACAAACTCGACAAGGTACTCGACGCCGTTGACAAAAACGCCCTGCGGAACGAGCCCGCGCGACTGGCGCTTCTTGAAGACGAAGAGCGCGACGACCATCAGGATGACCGCGACCGCAAACCAGAATGAGTACTGGGTGAAGCCAATCGTGTTCAGGTCGCCAAAGATCGGCTGGGACGTAAAGCTCGCAACGAGCTCGTTCACCTCTTCGCCCAGGCTGTCCAGAGGATTGCCCACGCTATGTCCTTCCCTTCCCCCTACGAGCGACCGTTGGCCGCCCGCAAGGCCCTCGCCGCCTCAATGCTCCAGAAGAGCAGAAACGAGGCGACCATGGCCACGCCAAACTCCAAGAAGTGCCTGCTCGTGACCAGGTAGACCACGAGAAGCACCACGGCGAGCGTCAGAAACGAGACGAGCACCGCGGCCATGCCGGCGGCAAGACTCACGCCGGCACTGCCCCTCAGAGCCCGTTCGAACAGCGCCGCAGGCGCCACGCACCCCAAAAGCCCAAAGAGCGCGCCGGAGCCGATGGCGACCGAAAGATCCATGGCCGCCCCTCCCTGATCGGACGGTTATCAGAGTACGGGTAGTCTAGTCCAACGGCGCCAAACGTCAAGGGGGTGCCGTTTGGGGCCTCATTTCGTCACATTCGGCGAAATCGAGACGCGCAGGGGCGGCGGGGCTGACGGGGGCGACGACAGGGGGGACGGGGCAAATTGTGACAAAGGTGACAGGGTAGATTGTCATCATGGGCTTCATGATGACAATCTACCCTGTCACCTTTGTCACAATTTGCCCCGTCGCCTTTGTCATCGTCTCTGTCAGCCCCGTCGCCGTCAACCAGTCGTACTTGTCGCTACTTGGTGCCGTAGATGCGGTCGCCGGCGTCGCCGAGGCCGGGCAGGATGTAGGCGTGATCGTTGAGACAACGGTCGAGGGCACAGGTGTAGAGGCGCACCTCGGGATCGAAGTCGAGCACGGTGCGCACGCCCTCGGGAGCGGACACGAGCGTGAGCGCGCGGATGTCCTTCACGCCGGCCTCACGCAGGAACTGGATGGCCGCGGTGAGCGAGCCGCCCGTAGCGAGCATGGGGTCAACTATCAGGCACGTGCGGTTCTCGATGTCATCGGGGAACTTGCAGTAATACTGATGCGGTTCGTGAGTGACCTCGTCGCGGTACATGCCCACGTGTCCCACGCGCGCCGAAGGCACGAGCTGGAGAATGCCGTCGACCATGCCCAGGCCGGCTCGCAGGATGGGGATGACCGCAACCTTCTTACCGGCCACGCGCTTGCACGTGGTGGTCTCCAGGGGGGTCTCAACCTCAACGTCCTCGAGCGGGAAGTCGCGCATGGCCTCGTAGCCCTCGAAGATGGCAAGCTCCGTCACGAGCTCGCGGAACTGCTTGGTGGGCGTGTTCTTGTCGCGCAGAATGTGCAGCTTGTGCTGCACGAGCGGGTGGTCGATAACGGTAAAGCGGGCGGAGTCAAACTCTTCTGCCATGAGGCGTCCTTCCTTTCTGGAAAATGATACGAAGGGACTGTCCCTTCGTATCACAGCTCGGGGTAGAGGGGGTGCTCGGCGAGAAGCTCGTGGACCTCCACGCTCACGCGCTCCATGACCGAGGTGTTACCGAGGTTGCCCACGACCTCGCCGATCAGCTCGCCCACGCGCTCGCACTCGCGCTCGGAGAAGCCGCGGGTGGTCACGGCCGCCGAGCCCACGCGAATGCCGCTCGTGACAAACGGCGAGCGCTTCTCGCCGGGGATGGTGTTCTTGTTGACCGTGATGCCCACCTCGTCGAGCGCGCGCTCGGCGTCGCGGCCGGTGACGTCGCCTGCGGGCGTGAGGTCAACGAGCAGCAGGTGGTTATCGGTGCCCCCGGAGACGAGACGCAGCCCGCGGGACTCCATGCCGCGTCCGAGCGCACGGGCGTTGACGAGAATGCCGTCGGCATAGGTTGAGAACTCCGGAGAGAGCGCCTCGCCAAAGGCCACGGCCTTGCCGGCAATGACGTGTTCGAGCGGGCCTCCCTGGCTGCCGGGGAAGACCGCGGAGTCGAGCTTCTTGGCGAGGTCATCGTCGTTGGAGAGGATGAGGCCTCCGCGCGGTCCGCGCAGCGTCTTGTGAGTGGTGGTGGTCACAACGTCTGCGTGCGGCACGGGGCTGGGGTGGCGCCCGGTGGCCACGAGCCCGGCGATGTGGGCCATGTCAACCATGAGGCGTGCGCCCACGGAGTGAGCGATTTGGGCAAAGCCCTCAAAGTCGATGACGCGCGGGTAGGCCGAAGCGCCCGCAATGATGACCTTGGGACGCTCCGCCTCGGCGAGCGCGGCGACGGCGTCCATGTCAATCCGCTCGGTCTTCTCGTCGACGCCGTAGGAAACCACGTGATAGAGCTTGCCGGAGAAGTTGGCGGGCGAGCCGTGCGTGAGGTGACCGCCGTTGTCGAGCGCCATGCCCATGATCTTGTCGCCGGGCTGGGCCAGGGCGGCAAGAGCGGCGTAGTTGGCCTGGGCGCCGGAGTGGGGCTGGACATTGGCGTGCACGGATCCAAAGAGCTTGCAGGCGCGCTCGCGGGCGAGGTTCTCAACCCTGTCGACCGCCCAGCAACCGCCGTAGTAGCGCTTGCCGGGCAGGCCCTCGGCGTACTTGTTGGTGAGCGGGGAGCCAACCGCCTCCATCACGGCCTCGGAGACAAAGTTCTCGGAGGCAATGAGCTCAATCGAGGAGCGCTGGCGGCGCAGCTCGTCAGAGATGGCCGAGAAGACCTCGGGGTCGGACGCGCTCAGGTTCTCGTATGTCATGAAAGCCCTCCTTTGCAAAAGGCGCCCGTCATGCGGGCGCCGGTCAGTCACTCTCTACATGCCAAGGTCGGCGGGAACGCCGGGGAAGCTTGGGTCGTCTTCCCGCATGATCTTCTCGACGCGCCCGGTATGCCTGCCGCCCTCGAAGGGCGTGGCGAGGAAGGTGTCGAGGATCTTCTCGTTGTCCTCGAGCGAGACGAAGCGGCCCGAGAGACCGATGACGTTGGCGTCGTTGTGTGCGCGGCAGAGCTGCGCGAACTCGACGGTCTGAATGGGGGTCGCACGAACGCCGGGGACCTTGTCGGCCGCCATGGCGATGCCGAGGCCGGTGCCGCAGATGAGAACGCCGCGCTCAACGTCACCGCGGGCAACGGCGCGGGCCACCTTGTCGGCATAGTCAGGATAGTCGCAGCGGTCATCCGTTGCGGGCCCCATGTCAACGACTTCGTGGCCTTGAGCGCGCAGGTACTCCGCAAGCGGCGCCTTCTGGACAAAACCGGCGTGATCGGACGCGATGGCAATGCGCATGGTTCCCCCTTCTGAGCGTGTGCACCGGATATAGAGTAGCACGACCGAGGGGTCGACCTCGGGGAGCTGGGCCAATCCGGGCTCAGGCAAGCCCGCAGGCGAGAAGAACATCTGTCTCGCTGAGGGCGCCGGAGCGCAGGACGCGCGGCATGGCTCCGGCGGCGTCCACGATTGTGGAGGCTACGCCCACGGGCGCGGCGCCTCCGTCGAGCGTGAGGTCGGCGGCGGCCACGATGGCGGGCTCGACGCCGTGGCCCGTCGTGGCCGCAGGTGCCCCGTGAGTGTTGGCGCTCGTCTGGGCGAGGGGGCATCCGAGGGACCGGACCAGAGCGCGGCAGAGCTCGGAGTTGGGAACGCGCAGGGCGATGGTGGGCCCGTCCGGCATGGGCTGGGCATACTCGACGGGAACCGCCTCAGACGCGCGCACCACCAGCGTGAGCGCGCCGGGCCACTGAGCCTGCGCCAGGCGAAGCGTCCAATCGGGGACCTCGCGTCCGTAGACGCGCAGGTCATCAATATCTGCCACAAACCAGGGCAGGGTCTGGGCGCGGGCGCGGCGCTTTATGTCGAAGATGCGCATGTGGCCGGGGTTGCCGTGCACGGCGGCGCAACAGATGCCGTAGACCGAGTCGGTGGGAACAACGGCAACGCCGCCGTCGCGAAGGACGGAGGCTGCGCGGCAAACCACCTCGTCGGAAGGGTTTTTCTGATCGACGGTCAGGATTTCGCCCATGTTAGCCTTCCCTTCTTGCAAAAAGGACACGCGGGCGGCGCGTGAGGTCCTCGCGCACCTCAACGCTCGCCCAGCCTCCCGCCGCGCGCGTGAGCTCGGCGGCCTGCTCGAGCGACCCCTCGAAGAGCTCCACCGCAAGAACGCCGCCCGAGGCGAGGGCGCTGGGCGCCAGCTCGAGGATTCTCCGGAAGACGTCGAGGCCGTCGGGACCACCGTCGAGAGCGAGCTCCGGCTCGTTGTCCGCCACCTCGGCGGGAACCTCCTCCCGCAGGACCTGCGTAGGGATGTAGGGCGGGTTGGAAACGAGCACGGAAAACGTGCCCATGAGCTCCTGGTCAACACCAGAGGCGAGGTCACACTCGACGATGCTCACCGCATCCTCGAGACCGAGGGCCTCGCGGTTGCGAAGCGCAAGCTCGACGGCGCGCGGGGAGAGATCCGTGGCGACAACCTGCGTGCCCGGTCGCTCCGAGGCGATGGAGAGCGCAATGCAACCCGTGCCGGTGCCAATCTCAAGCACGCGCACGGCGTCCTCGCTCCCCCCTGATGCCGCGCCGTCCACGCCCTCGAGGGCGGCATCAACAAGGATTTCTGTCTCTGGTCTTGGGATGAGCACACCGTGCTCGCAGCGCAGGACAATATGGCGAAAGGGCATCTCTCCGGTTACGTACTGGAGGGGCTCGCCCGCCGCGCGGCGCTCGATCGCAGCGTGCATCTTGGAAAGCTCCCCCGCCTCGAGCGGCTTGTCATAGTTCACGTAGAGCTCCACCCGGGAGAGGCCGGTGGCATTTGCCAGCAGCCATTCCGCAGAGAGGCGTGGGTGCTCGTCTCCCCTACGCTCAAGGTATCCACTCGTCCAATCAAGTACGCGCTTGATGGTCCACAGCTCGCTTTGCGGCATTGCCCTTCCTTTGCTCGAACGTGTCACAGCATCATAACCCCAAGCGGAGTCCCCCACGAGAATGGCTGCGAGCGCAAAAAGCCCGCTCGTGCCACAAATAGACGCCGGCGCGTGCAAAAACCTCACTCGTGCCACATCATTTAGCTCTGAATCGCGATTTTGATTCAATTACTCATGAGCTTATCTGGAGAAACGCAGCGCTGATACTTTGAGTAACCCCCGAACAGCGTGGCACGAACGGGCTTTTTGCGCAGGCACCCTGCCCGTTTGTGGCACGAGCGCGCTTTTTGCGCAAAAAACAGCCGGCGCGCCGAGGGGCGCGCCGGCTGTGAGCGGACGGCTCGAACTACACCGCCTGGGCCAGCTTCTCAGCGCGCTCGGCGGCGGCGAGAGCCTCGATCACGCTCGGCAGCGAATCACCGAGGAGAACGCCGTTGTAGGTGCTGTTGAACCCGATGCGGTGATCGGTCACGCGGTCCTGCGGCTGGTTGTAGGTGCGAATCTTCTCGGAGCGGTTGCCGTGACCGATCTGAGAGAGTCGCTCGGCACCCTGCTCCGCCTGCTGGCGCTCGAGCTCCATCTCGTAGAGGCGCGCACGGAGCATCTGCATGCAGACCTCGCGGTTCTGAATCTGCGAGCGCTGGTCCTGCGACTGCACCACGGTGTTGGTCGGCAGGTGCGTGATGCGCACGGCAGAGTAGGTGGTGTTGACGCACTGACCACCGGGGCCCGAGGCGCAGTACGTGTCGATGCGCAGATCACCGGGATCGATCTGGATGTCGATCTCGTCTGCCTCGGGCAGGACCGCAACAGTAGCCGTTGAGGTCTGGATGCGCCCCTGGCTCTCGGTCTTGGGAACGCGCTGGACGCGGTGCACGCCGGACTCGTACTTGAGCACGGAGTACACCTTCTCGCCCAGCACCTTGAACTCGATGGTCTTGAAGCCGCCGGCCTCGGAGGGGCTGGAAGAGAGAACCTGGATCTTCCAGCCGCGACCCTCGCAGAAGCGCTGGTACATCTTGAAGAGGTCGCCAGCAAAGATGGCGGCCTCGTCACCGCCCACGCCGGCGCGAATCTCGACGATCGTATCCTTCTCGTCGTTGGGGTCGGCGGGGATGAGCAGGTACTTGATCTCGTCCTCAAGAGCGGGGAGCTTGGCCTCGTTGGCGGAAATGTCCTCCTGGAGCATGGCCTTCTCCTCGGCATCGGCCTCGTGGAGCATCTCCTTGGCGGCGTCGATGTCGTCAAGCGCACCCAGGTACTCGCGGGCGCGGGTCACGAGCTCGGACTGGCTGGCGTGCTCCTTGGCGAGGCGCGCGTACTCCTTGGGATCGGAGACCACGGCGGGGTCCATGAGCTTTGCCTCGAGCTCCTCGTAGGCGGCAATGATCTTGGTGAGCTTGTCTCGCATGTTCACTCCTTGTGGGATGGGAATGGCAACAATGAGGTTCGCCCGCCAATCCTCAAAGGTGCGGGCGCCGTGCGGGCGCAGCTAGAGCATGTCAAACCTCAGGTACACCAGACCTCCCCAGCCTTGTTTTCTTCAACCTGATTATCATACCCCCTGCGCTCACGGCACGAAACCGGCACCACGGAGTTGTGAAGGCGATACGCGCAAGCGGCACACCAAGGGCGACAAAATCGCCGCAGACAGGAGAGTGTGAGAAACTTGTCTAAACCACAGGGACGGAGGCCCCATGGACACGCCCGAGACCAACAGAGCCACAGACGAGAGCCTCGACGAGGACGCAACCATCGCCGACAGGACCGCAGAGATCCCGGAGGAGCGCGACCCCCAGCCCACCGCGCGCCGAGAGCCCGTCGACCAGACGGCTCCCCGGCCTGCCACGGATTCCAGCGACGCCCCAAGGCTCAGCGACGTCACGGGAACCTTTAGCGACTACGTGCGCGGACGTGTCGAGATCATCTCCTCGTTTGCGCGGCGACACAGGCTAGCAACGGCACTTCTCGTCGTCTTGATGGCGGCGGCTGTCATCGCCCTCGCCCTCGCCTTTGCGCGAGCATCATCGGTTCCCAGCCATGATGTCATCGAGGCAAGCGCGTACGAGCGCCTCCCCGTCCCCGAGTACGCCGGCGGCACGTTCGGACACGACGACATCCTCGTGGCGAGGTCGGTGGACGTGCGCGGCATCACTCGCTCCGGGTCGGCGCGCGCCGACACGAACGCGCAGTTTGGCGCCTCGGGATACGCCAGCGCGGAGGTCGTGGTGTCTTACTCCGGCTCCTCCGTCGAGGCCGCCCAGGGAGCCATTCTTGAGTTCTCCCTCGTGAACGAAAACTGGGTCGGGATAGGAAGCCCCTCCGACGTTCAGGTTGCTTGGACTGCAACAACGGGCGTGGACCAGCAGAAGGTCGTGCGAAACGCTCACCTGCTGCTCGCCCGGGCAGACGTCGAGCACTCGGACGACGAGCAGGGACTCGCCGAGCTCTACGACGGGGCCCAAGTCGAGGTCACCGCGGAGTCTTTTGACCTCAAAAGCCAGACAGACTCGCTCACCATCCGATGCTCCAAGCAGGGAACCTTTGGATCTTACGTCTGCGACCTCACCGTTGAGTTTGCCTTTAGGTCGGCGACCGGCCAGTGGGAGGTCACAAGCGTCAAGGCATCCGAGGACGCTCGCGTCATGAGCCTCGAGCCGCTTCTAGGAACCTGGGAGGGAACCTTCCAGAGCCAGGAGACCGAAGGCGACAAGTGCCTTGCCGGGCGCGACGCCGGCCTCACCCTGGTGATACAGGAGGCCGGCAACGGAAAGATCGCGGGAACCGTCTCCGGAGTGGCACACTACCACGAGCATCCCAACGGGGACGCGGCAAGCTGCGACGGCGACCTCGCCTTTAAGGACGTTCCCTTTGACGCCAAGCTCGTCTCGGAGGACCAGAGCGCGCTCTGCTTTGAGGCGGAGCTGCCCGAGGACGTTGACGGAACAACCTCGCTCACGCTGCGTTTTGGCAGCGAGGCTGACGCAGACGAGGCAACGGCCGAGGTGAAGACGGCGTACCCCCACACCGGGTCGTTCCTGTTCTTTCCCGTTGACGAGACGCTCGGCTACACGGATCTGTTCTCACTGAGAAAGACGGAGTAGGTGCGGGCCGCATCGCCCGACCGGCCTCCGACGGGAGGCGCTCTAAAACAAGAAGCGCCCCGCGGCTCCAGATGGAGCCGCGGGGCGCATCGTGTGCCCTTTGGGCGAAAAAGCTACTCGGCCTCGGTGGTCTCGGGCTCGGCGGCAGCGGCCTCCTCGGCGGGAGCGGCGGCAGCCTCAGCCTCGGCCTTCTTGGCGTACTCAGCGGCACGCTTGGCCTTCTCGGCAGCCTTGGCCTCCTTGGCGGCCTTCTTGGCAGCGGCCTCCTCAGCAGCCTTGGCGGCGCGGGCAGCCTTGGCCTCCTCGGCCTTCTTGAGCTGGGCGGCAGCGGCGCCACCAAACTTGTCGGCAAAGCGCTGGACGCGTCCGCCGGTGTCAACGAGCTTCTGCTGGCCGGTGTAGAACGGGTGGCACTTGTCGCAGAGGTCGACCACGATCTCCTTCTTGGTGGAACGGGTCTTCCAGGTGTTGCCGCAGGTGCAGCGAACGGTGCACTCCACGTAGTCGGGGTGGATACCTTGCTTCATGGCAGGACTCCTCTTCTTCGGCCCTGGTTTCCGACCAGGGCAGGGGTTCGTCTTGGTTCCGACCAAGACACATAGCCGTATGACTATATCAGAAAGACTATGGCGCGTCTGTGGAGAATTGCGCGTAAGATGGAGCGGTGAGAACGCGTCGCCAGAGCGCAGGCCCGGAGGTCCCCATGTTTCTTTCCATCGACGTAGGCAACACGCAGACAACGCTCGGGCTCTTTGACGAGAAGGGCGCGCTCGTGCGCGGCTGGCGCATGTCCACCACCGCCACAGACACCTCCGACATGTTGCACTCGCGACTCTGGGGCTTCTTCATGAAAGACGGGCTCTCGCTCGCAGACGTTACCGACGCGGGCGTGGCAAGCGTGGTCCCCGCACTCGAGCGGGCGTGGAGGCGCTGCCTTGAGGTTCATCTCGGCCACGACCCGCTCGTCGTGCGCGCCGGCGAGAACTACGGCATGCGGGTGGCGATGCCCAACCCGCGCCAGGTGGGCGCCGACCGCATTGCCAACGCCATCGCGGCAAGGACCACTTACGGCGCGCCCGTAATCGTGGTTGACTTTGGCACGGCGACGAACATCGACGTTGTGGACGAGGACGGGGCATATCGTGGCGGCGCCATATCGCCGGGGCTCATGCTCTCGGCGGGAGCGCTCTTCTCGCGGGCGGCAAAGCTTGCGAGCATTCCCATCGAGGCCCCGGAGCGTGCGCTTGGCGACTCTACGGAGGCGGCGCTCCAGTCTGGCCTGGTCATCGGCGCAGCCGCGCAGGCGGAAGGCCTTGTGGCGCGCATTCGTGCCGAGCTGGGCGCGCCGGACGCAACCGTGGTGGGCACGGGCGGGCTTGCGCGAACGGTGGCGCGGGCAACCACGCTCTTTGACGCCATCGACCCCGACCTCACGCTGCGCGGCATTCGCGAGATCTGGCTCCTCTCGCGCTGACGGTCGCGCCTGCGGCATTGCCAGGAGACGGCGCCAGACTACGGCAGCGCCCTGAGCATCGCCTGCTCGGGAGCTATCTCGAGCTCCTGCTCCCCGTTCTCGAGCCGCACCGTGGCGCGACCCCACACGTCAACGCCCGCCAGCGTGCCGCGCCCTATCACGCGGCCGCCACGAACAACCTCGACCGCCTCCCCCATGCCAAGAAGAACGTCAAAGTAGTCGCCCAGCAGGCTGGCGAGAGGGCCAGCAGCGCAACGACCCTCCGCGTGGGCCTGTTCCCAGGCACGCGCCGAATCGGCGGCGGCGTGCTCAATAGCCCGCGCGTCGAGGTCCTTGTCGTCCTCCCAGGAGAGGTCGCAGCGCACGAAGATGCCCTCGTCGTCATAGCCCGCGCGGGCATCAACGCCCACGAGCGGCTCACCCTCGGACGAGACCACACCGTAGGGCCACGAGAGCCGCGCGCCGAGCAGGTATGCGACGCCGAGCGCGCAGGCGTACGGGGCACCCGTCACATAGCCCATCGGCACAGCGGGGCGCAGGGTCAAAGACGTGCCCGTTACTCCCATGAGATCTCCCCGAGATCTGCCGTGACGTGTCCCACGCGCTCGTCGCGCGGGGTCACGGGGACGCCCGCGTGCATGAGGAAGCGCTCCGGGTCGTGCATGAGGTCCTCCATCGGAACGATCACGTAGTCGCGCTCGCCGAGGCGCGGGTGCGGGAGGACGAGGCGGCGACCGGCGTGGGCCTCGCCCTCAACCCAGACGAGGTCGCAGTCGATGATGCGCGGGGCGCTGCCCGGCTTCTTGGGGTCGCGGTCCTTCTCGCGAATTCTTCCGAGATCGTCCTCAACCTTGATGAGGGCGTCCATGAGCACGAGCGGGTGGAGCTCCGTGCGGATCTCGGCCACGGCGTTTGCCACCGGGGTGGCGATGCCATAGGCAGGCTCGGTCTCGTAGGCGTGGCTCATGCTGACCACGCAGGTGAGCGGTATCTCGTCGATGAGCTGGGCTGCGCGGGCGAGGTTTGCCACGCGGTTGCCAACGTTGGAGCCGAGGCTCACAAAGCCCTGGCGCGCGTCCTTGTGGGAGACGGACCAGTAGGCGTTAACCGCCTGCGCCACCGCCTCGACGTTGTGGACGCGCAGGATGCGGGCGCCGTTCTCGATGGCGGCGATGCAGACGCCGGCGGTGGCGGCGTCGCGGGCGGCGGCGTCGGTCACGCCGGAGACGGCGCCGACGAAGCGCTTTCTCGAGACGGCGCACATGAGCGGATAGCCCATCGAGACCATCGAGCGGGTGGCGCGCTGGATGACCACGTCCTCATCGGCGAACTTGTCGAACCCGGCGCCCGGATCCATGCAGATGCGGTCACGGGACACCCCGGCGCGCTGGAGGGTGCGCGCCTGGTCGCCGAGGAAACCCATGACCTGACGCATGATCTGGGCGCCCTCGGGAAGGGTGAAGCGACGCTGGGAGGTCGCCGGATGGGGCAGCGCGCTGCCCGTGGGGCGCGACTCGTCCAGCTGGACCCGGCGGCGGGGCGCATGCGTGCCGAGGCCGCCCTGGTTCCAGTGCATGACAACGCAACCGCAGGAGGTGTCGGCCGCAACGTCGACCATCTCCGGATCGGTGAAGCCGCTCACGTCGTTGATGATTGCAGCGCCCAGGCGCACGCACATGCGGGCGACCTCGGCATGGCGCGTGTCGATGGAGACTATGGCGCCGGCCTCAACGAGCGCTCGAACCACGGGGATGACGCGCTCGGCTTCCTCCTGGGGAGAAATCGGCTTGTGGCCGGGACGGGTTGACTCGCCGCCCACGTCGATGATGTCGGCCCCTTCGTCGAGCATGGCCAGGCCACGCGCGATGGCGACCTTGTGGTCGAGGTTCTTGCCGCCGTCAGAGAACGAATCGGGCGTCACGTTGAGGATTCCCATGATGCGCGGACGGGCGAGCGAGATCTCGTGCGTGCCACAGTGCCAGGTGGCATAGTTCTCTCGAAGCATGCTTCCTCCTCGGGGCGGGTTCTTCTTGCCACATTGTACCCGGCGCGAGCGCGGCGCGTCGGCGCGCGGTCACGCCGGGCCCAGCGGCGCCCCAGGCGCCCCCCTCATCACGGGCTCGTGCGCAAAAGCGTCGCTCGTACCACAAACCGGCGACCGCGTGCGCAAAATCCGCGCTCGTGCCACATGAAAATCGTTCAAAACGGTAATTTGATTCACTTGTTTATACAGTCAACTGCGGGGATGCAACCGGGCTACTCGAGGCACCCCCAAAACCATGTGGCACGAGCGAGGTTTTTGCACAGGGCACACCCCGGTTTGTGGCACGAGCGGCGATTTTGCGCATTGTTACCGGCGTCTCGGCCGCCAAACGGGGCTAGAAGTCAAACGCGGCAGCGATGTCGCAGGCACAGACGAGGTCGGCGCTTGTGTCAGCAGGCGTGGGATCGCGGTTGACGACCACGATATCGTTGCCAGAGAAGTAGTTGATGAGGCCGGCCGCTGGATAGACCACGAGCGAGGTTCCCCCGATGACAAGCAAGTCGGCCGCGGCGATAGCCTTCACGCTGGCAAGAAGCACCCGCTCATCAAGCTGCTCGCCGTAAAGAACCACGTCGGGCTTCACGAGGCCACCGCACTTCTCGCAGTGAGGAACGCCCTCGCTCGCCAGGACCCACTCCGCCGAATAGGTGGCCCCGCAGCTCATGCACACGTTGCGATGAACAGAGCCGTGCAGCTCGTGTACCACGCGCGAGCCTGCCGCCTGGTGCAGGCCGTCGATGTTTTGCGTCACAACAGCGGCGAGGCTCCCCTCCTGCTCAAGCTCGGCGAGCTTTACGTGGGCCTGGTTGGGTCGCGCCGAGAGGCAGATCATGCGCTCGCGATAGAAGTCGTAGAACTCCTCGGTATGCGAGACAAAGAAGTCGTGGCCGAGCATCTCCTCCGGCGGATACTTAAAGTGCTGGTGGTAGAGGCCGTCGACCGAGCGGAAGTCCGGGATTCCGCTCGCCGTCGAAACGCCCGCTCCGCCAAAGAACACAGCGGATTTTGCGCGCTCGAAGCGCTTGGAGAGTTCTGTCGCGGCCTCAGCAGCATCCGTTATCGTGCGAGCCATGGTGACCTCCTAGGATTGGGCTGGCATCATTCTCGCACCTTGGCGGTCCGCACGGGTAGGTGATGGAGAATCCGTCGGAATTGGTTCGACGGGGCACATTTGGGGAAGAAGTAGCTTTATGCGTGACGTAAGGAGGCCTACCGTGAACGCACCCGAGAGCAACGTTTTTGACTGCGCCCTTGTCTTCGAGGGCGGCGGATACCGCGTAAGCTACACCTGCGCCTTTGCAAACGTACTGCTAGAGCAAGGCATTTACTTTGATTATGTATGCGGTCTCTCCGCCGGGGCAAGCACTACGATCAACTATCTCTCGCGCGACACCAAGCGCGTGCGCGAGGCGTTCATGACCGATGGGGTGGCAAAGGGCCTCGTGGGCCTGCCCTCGCTTCTGCGCGGCAACGGATACTTTGATGCCGACGCCCTCTACGAGGGTACGCTTCGCGACGGAACGCTGGAGTTCGACTGGGACAGCTTTGCCGCCAACCCCGCGCGCCTGCGCATTCAGGCCTTCGAGCGCGATAGCGGGCGCACCGTGCGCTTTGGTCGCGAGGACATGACGGACGCCATGCGCATGATCGACCTCGTGCGCGCTAGCTCCACGCTTCCCGGCATGATGAAGCCGCTCGAGGTGGACGGGCGCGTCCTTCTGGACGGCGGACTCGGAATCGGCGCGGGCATTCCCGTGTGCATGGCCGAGGACGACGGCTTCGATCGCTTTGTCTTCGTAGCCACGCGGCCGCGCGGCTACCGCAAGAAGGAGCCGGGCGCGCGAGACCGCCAGATGTACAAAGCCCTTGCCAAGGACTACCCCTACCTCAGAAATGCGCTGCTCACGCGCTGGGAGCGTTACAACGCGGCCATAGATCACGTGGAGGAGCTCGCCGAGAAGGGCCAGGCCCTCATCATCTATCCCGACGAGATGCCCGTGAAGAACAACACCGTGAACCCACGCAGGCTCGCAGCCGCCTACGACGCCGGTCACGCCCAGTACGTTCGCGAGATGCCGCGCGTGCGCGAGTTTCTCTTTGGTGCTCCCGATGCTGGCCCGCAGCCGGAGGACCCCGACCAGGGAACCGGCTACATCACCCTCGGCTAGGCGAGACAAACAAGCCTGACGGAAAACCTGACATTGGTGCCTGTCACCTTTGTCATCATTGTCAGAGCTTGATCGTGAGCTCCACGGGGCAGTGGTCGGAGCCGTAAACCTCGGAGAGAATCGACGCGCCGGTCACACGATCGGCGATGTCGTTGCTCACGAGAAAGTAGTCGATGCGCCAGCCCGCGTTGTTCTTGCGCGCGTTGAAGCGGTAGCTCCACCAGCTGTAGGCGCCGGTGAGGTCGGGGTGGCGCGCGCGGAACGTGTCAGTAAAGCCGGCGTCGAGCAGGCGCGTAAAGCTCTCGCGCTCCTCGTCTGAGAAACCGGCGTTTCCGCGGTTGGGACCGGGGTTCTTAAGGTCGATCTCGTTGTGGGCCACGTTGAAGTCTCCGCAGGTCACCACGGGCTTCTCGGCAGCAAGGCCGCAGAGAAAATCGCGGTACGCCGCGTCCCACGCCAGGCGCGTGTCAATGCGCGCCAGCTCGTTTTGCGCGTTGGGCGTGTAGACGTCCACAAACCAGTAGGCGGGAAACTCGAGGGCGCAGACGCGGCCCTCGTCGTCGGCCGCGGGCGCACCGATGTGGTTGATCACCTGCAGCGGCTCCTCGCGGCTGAACACGGCGGTTCCGGAGTAGCCCTTGCGCTCGGCGTAGCTCCAGCTCTGGTGGTAGCCGGGCAGCTCCAGGCTGATCTGCCCCTCTTGGAGCTTGGTTTCCTGAATGGCAAAGATATCTGCACCCGTGGCTTCTACCACGTCCACAAAGCTCGGGTCCTTCTTCATCACGGCGCGAAGCCCGTTTACGTTCCAGGAAACAAGGCGCAGCTCGCGGGTGTTGGACATGACGTTCCTTTCTCTTTGCCGGCTCACGCCAGTGTATCCGAATCCCCACGTCCTTCTCGCCGGACATGGGTGTGCGTTCCCAAAAACGAGGCTGTGCACGTACTTCTCGCTAAACGTTCCTAAAAGTGAGGCTGTGGCGCAAATGAGGGGTCTGTCCGTGCCACAGCTTCGATTTTGGGAACGCGCACGTGGGCGAGAAGAGCGTCCGACCTCACCGCTCCGGCACAGAAAGCCCGGCGGCGCGCATGGCGGCGAGAAACGCCTCCGCTGAGCGCGTGGCCACGAGCTCCTGCGGAAAGCGAATCTCCTCGAGCATCGCGAGCGCGTCGGAGAAGCGGCCAACCTGGGCGCAGATGTGCGCGTCGGTGCTGATGGCGATCTGGCAGCCGTGCTCGGCGCATGCCTGCGCTATCTGCGAGCAGCTCGTCCAGGTGCGGCCGCCGCGGCGAGCAGCCTGAAGGCTGTGCTCGTTGATCTCGATGAGCTTGTGCTGGCGCGCCGCTTCGCTGACCACCTCGGTAACGTCAAACGGAACGCCCGCGCGGCCCGTGTGGCCGAGGATGAGGACCTTGGGTTGGGAGAGCGCGCCGAGATACATCTGCGTTGTCTGGGCGAGCGAGGCATCGGCGGCAAAGTCCTTGTAGTGGACGCTCGCAATGACGTAGTCGCAGCCGGCGACCGCGCGCTCATAGAGCGTGGCGGCGGCGCCCAGAGGACGCCCAGTGATGTCCTCGGTGACCTCGACGTCCTGACCGAAGAGGCGTCCGTCGAGCGTGCGGATGTCCGCCTCCGCGCCACGCAGGAGACGAACCCCCTCCCAAGTGCGCGGCCACACCCGCATGTTGATGAAGTGCTGGTAGTCGCGAAGGCTTCCGCGCGCAAGGTCCGTGTTGGGGAAGAGCATGTCGGAGAGGTGATCCGTCACGCCCAGAAGCTCAAGGCCCGCGTCGCGCGCGGCGAGCACGTTCTCACGCACTGTGGAGTAGGCGTGGCGCGAGTAAAGCGTGTGGGTGTGAACGTCACAGAGGTTCTGCAGCATGGCTCTCCTCAAATGTTACGAAGGGACTGTCCCTTCGTATCATCGGTAGCTGGCGGCGAGGGCGGCCCAGGCGGGCATGGAGTTGACGATCGTCTCGTGGCTCACGCAGTAGCCCACGCGCACCCAGCCGGGGCAGCCAAAGGAGTCGGACGGCACGGGCAGCAGCTCGAGGGCCTTGGCGCGCTCGAAGAACGCGCCCGCGTCCGGCTCGAGCGCCTTGACCCACAGGTAGAACGCACCCTCGGGCTCAATGAACTCGTAGCCCAGCGCAGAGAGCCCCTCGGTGAGCGCGCGGCGGTTCTCGGCGTAGGCCTCCACGTCGCTCGGGCAGTCCACGCAATCGGCCAGCACGCGCTGGAAGAGCGCCGGGGCGCAGACAAAGCCCAGCTTGCGGCCGGCACCGGCCACAGCGAGTACCAGCTCGTCGTGCTCGGGGTTGGTGGGCGGCACCAGCACCCATCCGATGCGCTCGCCCGGCAGCGACAGGCTCTTGGAGTAAGAGTAGCACACGATCGTGCGGTCGTAGACGCTCGGCACCCAGGGCACCTCGGCGCCGTAGGTAATCTCGCGGTAGGGCTCGTCGGCCACGAGGTAGATGGTGGTGCCGAGGTTCTTCTCGGCCTCATGCAGGGCACTGGCGAGAAGGTCGAGGTTCTCGCGGGAGTACACAGAGCCCACCGGGTTGTTGGGCGAGTTGATGATCACGGCCTTGGTGCGCGGTGTGATAGCGGCGGTCACCGCGGCAACGTCCACCTGGAACGTCTTGGCGTCCGCGAGCACCTCCACGCACGTGGCGCCCGCGGTCTCAATCCAGACGCGGTACTCCGGGAAGTACGGTGCAATCACGATGACCTCGTCGCCGGGGTTCACGATCGCGTGGAACGTAATGGAGAGCGACGCCGCGGCACCGCAGGTGAGGTAGAGGTCGCCCGCGCTCGCAGTACCCTCGCCAAAGCGACGGCAGAGGCTCGCGGCCACGGCCTCGCGCACAGCAGGCAGACCGTTGGCCGGCGTGTAGCCGTGCAGCTGCGTGGCCGGCAGCGCAAGCGCGCGCTCAATCGAGGCGCGCACGGCGTCCGGCGCGGGAATCGAGGGGTTGCCCAGCGAGAAGTCAAAGACGTTCTCGGCGCCAATCTCAGCCTTGCGGGCGCCGGCATACGCGGCAATCTCGCGAATAGACGACTTCTGCGCGCCGTACGCACGGCTGGCTTCGTTGATGGACATGGGCGACCCCCTTCGACGTTGCTGACTGCGTTCCATTGTACGCGCCGGGCCAGGCCGGGGCGATAAGATCCGGCGCTCAAACAGCTTGTCGCACAGAACGCGACAAGAACTCGCGGCGGACCTTATCGCCCCGGCCTGGCCCTGGGTCTACATGCTCCTTCAGGCCTCCGCGCCCTCGGCGCCCTTCTCGGCCGCCACGTACTCGTCCCAGCGGTCGTCGAGCAGGGCCTCCACGGCCTCGCCCTCCACGGTCTCGCGCTCCAGGAGCACGTGCGCCATGGTGTCCATCTGCTCGCTGCGCGCGCCCAGCACCTCGCGCGCACGCTCGTGGCCCTCGCGCATAATGCGCTCCACCTCGTCGTCGATGCGCTTTGCCGTCTCGGCAGAGAAGTCCTGGTGGTTGGCGTAGTCGCGGCCGAGAAACACCTCGTGCTGCGCCTCGCCGAAGACCTGCGCGCCCAGCTCCTCGCTCATGCCGTAGCGCGTGACCATCGTGCGCGCGAGCTTGGTTGCGCGCTCGAGGTCGTTGCTCGCGCCCGTGGTGATGTCGTCGCAGAAGAGCTCCTCGGCGGTGCGGCCCGCAAGCAGCACCGCGATCTGGTCGAGCATGCCGTCGCGCGTCTCGAGGAAGTGGTCCTCCTCGGGCACCTGCATCGTGTAGCCAAGCGCCTGTCCGCGGCTCACGATGCTGATCTTGTGGATGGGATCGGAGTTCTCGAGCACGTGGCCCACCAAGGCGTGACCGGACTCATGGAACGCAATGACGCGACGCTCCTTCTCGGTGATGACGCGGCTCTTGCGCTCGGGGCCGGCCATCACGCGCTCCATGGCCTCCTCGAGCTCGGCGGGACCGATCTTCTCCTCGTGCCTGCGCGCGGCGAGAAGCGCCGCCTCGTTGACAAGGTTTGCCAGGTCAGCGCCCGTAAAGCCAGGGGTCACCTTGGCAAGGCGCCCAAAGTCCACGCCCTCCTCAAAGGGCTTGCCCGCGGCGTGGACGGAAAGGATCTGCTCGCGGCCGCCAACATCGGGGCGGTCCACCGTCACGCGGCGGTCAAAGCGACCGGGGCGCAGCAGCGCCGGATCGAGGATGTCCGGGCGGTTGGTGGCTGCCACCAGGATGACGGCCGTGTTGTCCTCAAAGCCGTCCATCTCCACGAGCAGCTGGTTCAGGGTCTGCTCGCGCTCGTCGTGTCCGCCGCCAAGGCCCGCGCCGCGCTGGCGGCCCACGGCGTCGATCTCATCGATGAAGACGATGCACGGGGCGGCCGCCTTGGCCTGCTTGAAGAGGTCGCGCACGCGCGAGGCGCCCACGCCCACAAACATCTCAACAAAGTCGGAGCCGGAAATCGAGAAGAACGGCACGCCCGCCTCGCCGGCCACGGCCTTGGCGAGCAGCGTCTTGCCGGTGCCCGGAGGGCCCACGAGCAGCACGCCGCGCGGGATGCGCGCGCCCATCTTGTGGTAGCGCTCGGGGTCGGAGAGAAAGTCGCGGACCTCCTGGAGCTCCTCGACGGCCTCGTCAATGCCCGCAACGTCGGCAAACGTGACCTTGGGACGCTCGGCCTCGGTGGTCAGCGCCTTGGTCTTGGAGAAGGACATCGTCTTGTCCTGCTGGCTGGACATGCGGCTCATGTAGTACACGAAGACGCCCACCAGAAGCACCGTGGGCACCACGGACACGAGCACGGTCTCGAGAAGGTCGGAGTCTGACGTGTCGATGGTGTAGGTGACGCCGGGGTTGTTGGCCATGAGCTCGGCCAGCGAGTCGGAGCCCACGTAGACGCTGCGGAACTCCGTGAGCTGGTCCTCGTTGCCCTTCTCGGCGTCCTCGCGCCAGTACGAGCCGGAGAGGCTGCCGTCGTCGACCTTGTAGGTGACGTCGTCCACGCGGCCCTGCTTGACCGCGGTGACAAACTCGTTGGTTGCCAGCGTGTCTGGCTGAGGGCCGCCAAAGGCCCTGCCCCCCACCGAGTAGATGAGGTACATGACGATAACCAGCACGATGAGCGAAGTTATGGTTGCCGACCGACTGTTCTTCTCGGGCACGCACTTCTCCTAGCTGTGTAACGGGACGGAAGACGGGCCAAAGGGGCCGTCTCTCTTGGCTTACTGATAGACCTCGGGCTTGAGGATGCCGATGTAGGGCAGGTTGCGGTAGCGCTCGGCGAAGTCCAGGCCGTAGCCCACGATGAACTCGTCGGGCACGTGGGTGCCCACATAGCGGGGCTCGATGGCGGGGCGCTTGCCGGCCACGTCCTTAACGAGGAAGGCCGCCACCTCCACGGAGGCGGGGCCGCGACCCTTGAGCAGGTCGATGAGGTAGGAGAGCGTGAGGCCGGAGTCCAGGATGTCCTCCACGATGAGCACGTTGCGGCCCTCGATCTTGGTGTCGAGGTCCTTGACGATGCGCACCACGCCGGAGCTCTTGGCCGCCTCGCCGTAGCTGGAGACCGCCATGAAGTCGATGGAGAGCGGGCAGCTGATGGCGCGCATGAGGTCCGCCGTAAAGACCACAGCTCCGCGGAGCACGGCCACGACCAGCGGGTTCTTGTCGGCGTAGTCGCGAGAGATCTCCTCGCCCATGCGGCTCACAATATCGCGGATGTCCTCCTCGGAAAGCAAGACCTCCTTGACGTCGGGATGAAGCGCCTCCATTGTTCTCCCCTTTCCTTGATGGCCGGGCGGCAGAACCTGACAATTTACCCTGTCACCTTTGTCATCATCTTTACTCGCTGATGGTCAATTCTAGCAGCCACTTGGTTGCTGGTGTGCAGCGGGCGCGCTCGTCGGCGCGAAGCGGGGCAACCCACACCACCTGACCCGTGGGAGAGGTGCGCACCACCGGGACGAGCGCCCGTTCCTCCAGCGGGACGCGCTTCTCGCCCAGAAGATCGGACACCTTCTTGGACTGGCCGTGCATGCCCAGTGGGCACAGCACGTCGCCGGGACGCGGCGCGTCCACCCAGAGTCGGCCGCCACGGTGCGGATCCACCCCGGCAAGCTCGGCGTCGAGAAGAACCGACTCCCCCGCCCACTCCAGGCCGTGCGCGCGGGCGCGGGCCACCACGTCCGCTCCGGGGGCCACGGGCAGCACGCGCGCCGAAATCACGCGTCCGTCCGTTAGGGCGAGGCTCCCCGGGACCTCGAGCCAGGCCGCGGAGGGCGCAGGCAGGCTCGTGCGCCCGCGAATGAGCAGCAGGGCGTGCTCCACGCGCACCTCAACCGCAAGGGGAACCGTCAGCGAGCCCTCCCCCGCGGCAACAACGCGCAGCACCTCCGCCACGTGCCGCGCCTCAAGACGGGCCTCGGGACACACGGCGAGAAGGGCGGCGCGCACCACGCGGCGCGCGATGGCAACCTCGAGCGCGGCCAGCCGTGCGGCGTCTAGCACGAGCAGGCCCTCGTCCTCGCGACGCGTGAGGTCGCGCAGGGCCCGGGAGGCCACGGAGGTGAGGTAGGCATCCTCGTCCGAGAGGATGTCACAGGTGGTGGCCAGGCTCGCCGTGACGCGGGGGTTGCGGCGCTCCACAATGGGCATGAGCTCGTGGCGCACGTAGGCGCGCAGGTAGCGGGTATCGGCGTTGGTGTCGTCCTCGCGCCAGACGATGCCGCGCATGCGCAGCAGATCGCAGAGCTCCTCGTGGGTGCGGTCGAGCAGCGGCCGCACGATGCGGTTGCGCCGACGCGGGATGGACGAGAGACCCGAGGTGCCCGTGCCTCGAATGGCGTTCATGAAGAAGGTCTCCGCGCGGTCGTTGGCGGTGTGGGCCGTGAGGATGCGCGCCGCCGAGCTAGGGACGCCGCGCTCGCGGGCGAGCTCGTTTGCCAGGCGGGCGGCCTCCGCGTAGCGCACGGAGCGGCCGGCGTTCTCCACGTTGCCGTCCGTCTGCGCGGCAAGGGCGGCCACGTCGACGCGACGGATGGTGCAGGGAATGCCGTAGCGGGCGGAGAGATCGCGCACAAACTCCTCGTCCTCCTCGGCGTCTATGCCGCGAAGCTGGTGGTTCACGTGCAGGACGTGCAGGCGCTCGCGGGCAATGCGCGCCAGGCCGCGGCCGTCGTCGATGTCCAGGGTGGAGGTTGCCGCCAGGACAAGAAGCGCCGTGGAGTCCGCGCCGCCCGAGACCATAAGGATCACGGGGCCGGAAAGCTCCTCGTCCGGCCGACCGCTCGGACGGTCAAAGCGGGCCTTGGAGCCCGCGTATCGGCGAGAAACGCTTGGCATGCGAACGCCCCCCAACGGCTAATCTAGATGACGACCTCAAGTGTACGACAGCCGGATGAGACAAAGGGACAGTCCCTTTGTCTCATCGGAGCGAAAGGAAGCCCATGATTCCCGAGATTCACCTTCACGTGCTGGCAAGCGGCTCGAAGGGCAACGCCTCCCTCGTGGAGGGGCCGGGTGGGCTGGTGCTCGTGGACTGCGGCATTTCTCGCCGCGCGCTCCTGGGCCGCGCGGATGAGCTGGGCGTGGACGTGAGTCGCGTCGCGGGGGTGATCCTCACACACGAGCACTCCGACCACGTGGCCGGGCTCAGCGTGTTCTGCAATCGCTTTGACGGACCGCTCTTTGCAACCGCGGGCACGGCCGGCGCTCGGCGCTACCTCACGGAGCTCCCGTTCACGCTGGTTGGGAACTCGGACGAGTTTGAGCTGGCGGGCATGCGGGTGCGGACGTTTCCCACCTCGCACGACGTGGCGGACCCCATTGGCCTGCGCTTTTCCACAGAAAACGACGCGCTGGGTTTTTGCACGGACACCGGCGAGCTTGGCGAGAAGGCCCTGGATGGCCTGGAGGACGTGCGCATTCTTGCGCTGGAGTCAAACCACGACGAGCGGATGCTCGCAACCGGCGACTACCCCGCCTACCTCAAGGCGCGCGTGGGCGGCGCGACGGGGCACCTCTCCAACGCACAGGCGGCAGAGGCGCTGCGCACGCTTGCGGGTCCGGACACCGAGACCGTGGTGGCCATGCACCTCTCGCAGGAGAACAACCGGCCAAGCGTGTGCGTCCGGACGCTCGCGGAGACCTTGGACGCCGAGGTGGTGACTGGGGAAGATGGACGGCCCGAGGCCCGGACGGCGGACGGGCGCGTCTCGATATGTTGCGCCGCACAGGACTGGCCACTGAGCGTGTGGTAAGCGGCGAGAAGGATGGGCGAGCGCGGGCGACGTGGCACGGCGCGCGGGGCGCGGGGCGCGGCGTTCCCAAATGTGAGGCCGTGGCACGCGGGGAGGGGTTTCCGCGTGCCACGGCGCCGCTTTCGGGGACATTCTGTGCCAAAGCCTCACTTTCGGGAACGCGTCCCGCCCTTCTCGCCCGGCGTTCACGAAATCGAGGCCGTGGCACGGGATGAGGGGTTTTCTCGTGCCACGGCGCCGCTTTTGGGGACTTTTTGCGCCACGGCCTCACTTTTGGGAACGTCGGCGAGAAAAGCTGGCGAGAAGGGCCCGCGGCAGAGGGAGGGGCCGCCGAGCATCAGCTCGACGGCCCCTGGGGGTCGGTCTGTCAGGGAGCGGTCCCCTTTTGGCCTACTTCTCGGCGGGGGTCACGCCGTACCAGGCGCACCCAGCCGAGCGACTCGAGCGTGTCGTTCTCGTTCTCGTCCGGCGTGTAGTTGTGCGTGCCGGTCTCGGCGTAGGGGTTGTACTGGCGGTAGAGCGGAACCGCGCCCTCGGCGTCCTTCTCGGCGGAGAACCAGCCGACGCCCTCGCCCTTCCAGCCGAGCCCCTGCAGGGCCTCGTACTCGTGGGCGTCCAGGGTGTAGTGGTGGTCGCCGCCGTCGACGAACGGGTTGTAGAGGCGCATGACCTCGTCGCCCTCCTCGGGGGCGTACCAGCCGACGCCCTCGAAGGTCCAGCCCACGACGGTCAGGACGTCGCGCTCCTTCTCGGAGGCGGTGTAGAAGTGCTCGCCGGTCCACTTGTTGTAGAGGCGGTACATCTCGGCCGCCCCGGCCTCGGGCTCGGGCCCGGGCTCCGGCTCGGCCTCGGCGAGGCCCTCGGCGGCCGCGGCGAGCGCGGCCCTCGCGGCGTCGACCTCGGCCTGCGTGGCGTCCTCGTCGGCGAGGACGGCCCGCCCGCGCGGCCTCGAGCGCCTCCTGGAACGCGGCCCAGGACTCGGCGGTGTAGTCGCCCGCCTCGAGCTTGCCGGCGGCGTCGACGGAGGCCTGGAGGTCATCCTTCACAACCGGGGCGACAACAAGCGCATCCTTTGCCTCGGTCAGCGCGGTGGCGGCGGCGTCAACCTGCTCCTGCGTGGCGTAGTTGCCGTCGAGAAGGGTCTGCGCGGCGGCCAGCGCCTCGGCAAACGGCTTCCAGCTCTCGGCGGTGTAGACGCTCTCGTCAAGGTCTGCACAGCCAGAGAGTGCGGTCTGAAGAGTGGTCCAGTCCGGAGCAGTATAGGAGTCCGGCATCGTGACCTCGTCCTGGGTGCCGTAAACCTCAAACTCAAAGATACGAGCCGCGGAGTCGGCGCCGTTGGTGGGCTTGTCAACGGTCAGGCGCACGTAGCGAGCCTGGACCGCGGGCAGGGAGACCACGGGCTGGTTCTCGGTGTTGCCGCTCACGCGGGAGACCTCGGTCCATGCGGAGCCGTCGTCGCTCACCTCGACGTGCCAGGCGTACGTGTTGAGGCTCGCGCCCTCGCCGCCCACGGCAGCGTTGGCAAGGCTGTAGCCGGTAATCGTGGAGGTGGAGCCAAGGTCGACCTGCAGCCACTGGATGTAGCCAGTGGTGCACCACTTGGTACTCGTGAGGCCGTCGACGGCCTTGTCAGCGCTCTCGGAGGCGCCGGTCTGGCCGCTTGCCGTGGCAGTCTTGTTCAGCGCGATGTTGGTCGTCTCGGCGGGAGCGTCCTCGGAGACGGTGACCACGTTCTCGATCGTGGCAACGTCCTCGCCAAACTTGTTGCTCACCGTAAGGGTGATGGTGTAGCGACCCTCGTTGGCGTAGCTGATCGTGGGGGCCTCGTCAGAGCTCGTGCCCGGAACGGCGCCCGGGAACGACCACTCGTACGTGGCGGCGGAAAGCGAGCTCTCGTTGGTCAGCTGAATCTCCTGGCCCGGCTTCACAAAGGTGGAGGACACCGAGAAGCCCGCCGTGGGCTCGATCTCATAGGAGAGCACGTCGTCCACAAACTTGACGCCGCACTGCTCGGAGAGAACCTTGCCGGTGGAGAGAGAGCTCTTCAGCGAGTTGAGCTGGGTCGTGAGGCTCTGCACCTGCTCCTCGTTCTGCTCGACCTTGGCAATCAGCAGGTCAAGGGCAACCTTGTCGGCCTCGCCGACGGAGGCGAGCTTCTGGAAGTTGGCCACGGGGCTGTAGGTGCCACCGGTGTTGGTGGAGTCGACCTCAGCGGAGTGCTCGGCGAGGTAGTTGCCAGCCTCGACCATGGCGTCGAACTCGGCGCGCAGGGCGGCCACGTCGGCGTCATTGGCAAGGTCATCGACAGCAGCGGCCTTCTTGAGGACCGTGTCCATGAGGGCGCGGGTCTCGGGCGCGTCGGCGCGACCGGAAGAGTTGGAGCCGCCCACCATGCGTGTGGAGTGGTCGGCAAAGACCATCATGGCCTGGCCGAGCTCACCGTCACCGTAGACGTAGGACACCGCGGCCTCGAGGGAGGCGTCGGCATCATAGGTGTCGGTGTTCCAGCTGTAGTCTGCAGCGGAGGCCTCGGAGACCTTGTTGAGCTCCGCCCAGCCCATCGGGTTGGAGACGAAGTAGTCGGTCTTCTCGCCAAGCTCGTTGTCCAGGCCGTACATGGGGCCGAGGCAGAGCTTGTTGCGCAGGAAGTCGTTGCAGTTGTAGTTCCACCAGATGCCCAGACGGTCACCGTAGAGCTCCTTGACGAGGTCGACGTTTTCCGCCGGAATGCCCTCGGGAACGACGGCGGGACCGGTGTAGAGGACCTCAATGCGGTCGTCGAGCGTCTCGGCGAAGTGGTTGGAGTACTCGTTGAAGGAGCTTCCCTCCTCGGGCGTGTTGGTCATCGCCAGCGAGTCGTACTTGGTGGGAACGGTCACGAGCGGGCTGCAGTCGCCCTTCTCGTCCAGGAACTCGATCTGGAAGCGGTTGAGCAGCTCGGCCTGCTGGGTGCCGGGGTCGGAGCCCGTGAGCGAGATGTCGTCGAAGAAGATGGCGAAGTGGCGGACGCCGAGCTCGTACATCGTCTCGCACTTGGAGACGAGAGCCTCGAAGTCGCTCTCGCTCTCGAGGTCGATCGTGTTGCCCGGAGAGATGGCAAAGACAAAGTCAACCTTGTTCTCGTCGGCAATCTGGACGAGCTTCTCCATCTCGTCGAGCTGTTCGGCCGGGTAAGGGTCGCGCCAGTTGGCCCGGTGGTAGGGGTCGTCCTTGGGGGCGTAGATGTAGGTGTTGAGCTTGGTCTCGCCGTAGTACTCGAGCTGGTTCTGGCGATCCTTCCAAGTCCAGCCCGCACCGTCGCCGGCGTAGAAGCCCTCGATGACGCCGCGGTGCGCCATCTCCGGCTCGTCGGTGATGGAGACGTCGGGCACGGAGCCGTCATCGATGAGCTGGGCGAGGGTCTGAACAGCGTAGAAGGAGCCGTCGCCATCAGCGCCATTGAGGACAATGGTTCCGGTCTCGGAACTTGCGCCCAGGACGTAGCCCTCGGCGCCCAGCTCGGAGGCGTCAAGGGAAAGCTCGGTTGCCGCCGCCGTCTGGGTGGCATCGTCCGTCTCGCCCAGGTAGATGGTGGTCTTTGCAGTGTCACTCACGGTTACGTCGGCGTCGGCGAGAACCTCTTCGAGGGCTGCCACGGCATCTTCGTCCGCGCCGTCATCAACCACGTTGACGCCGTCTGCGAGCGAGACGCTTCCGGAGCCCACCTCCATCGACTGCGGCGTGGGCACCACAGTCGGCGCACCCTCGGCAAACGCGAGGGCAGGCGTGAGCGCCAGCGCCGCGCCAATGGCAAACGCCGCTCCCGCCGAGCGAACAGAAAAGAGCGATCGTCTCATCAGCTCCCCTTTCCTAGAAGAAACTTGACCATCGATGCCCTTAGCTTATTCCGACGTCGGACGGCGTAGCTTAAATACGGCGAGCGAACTGGCGAGTGGATGTTCTCGCAGTTGCGGCTTTTCGGCCAGCGGCGAGCGGCGCCGATTTCGCTCTCAGCGGACGGTTTTGCGGGATGCCGTTGCGTTGGACCGGGCCGCCTTGGTGCGACCGAAAGCCGAGAGGTGCCGCCGGTCGCGCGGACAGGCGGGCGGGCGGCGCCGAGACAACCGGCGGCCGCGCGAGCGAGCGGACGATGCCGAGAAAACCGACGCTCTGTACCAAGAATCATAGCCATGGGCCGAGAAAACCCAGCGGCCGTACCGCACCCATCAGCACGTCGTATATGAAGCTGTTCCCCTGTGCCGCACCCACGCGTCCAGTGCCGAGAAAGCCCGGCGGATGTACCAGAATTCACAACCGCAGGCCGACAAATCTCACTCCCTGTACCAGCAGGCGCCAGCTGGAAACCGCAATAGTCCGGCCTCTACACAGGAAGCTTGTACAGAGACCGGACTTTCTCGGCGCCAGCTGGGCAGAACTGGTACAGAGCTTCGGTTTTCTCGGCAAAGACCGCCGCAGCGAGGTGCAGCCCGCGGCCTTTCTCAGCATAGACTCCGAGCCCCTGGTACAGAGAGCGAACTTCCTCGGCAGGGGCCGGCCAAACGTGGTACAGAAGACCGAATTACTCGGCATCGGCCGATATGGTCCGATTGCATCACCGACCGCACGCCCGAGCACCAACGACAACAAACAACGAGAAGAGCACCGCGGAGAGGCGTCCCCGAAAGTCGAGCTGTGGCACGGATCGAGGGTTTTTCTCGTGCCATAGCCCCACTTTCGGGAACATTCCGCGCCTCAGCTCCACTTTCGGGGACGCGCCCAGCCCTTCTCGCCGGGCGTTCCCAAATACGGGGCCGTGGCACGGATTGGGGGGTTCTCGCGTGCCACAGCTCCGCTTTTGGGGACATTCTGCGCCACAGCCTCACGTTTGGGAACGCCTGGCGAGAAGGGCGCGCGGCGCGCAAAACGGGCCGGAGCCCAAAGGCCCCGGCCCGCGCAAAACCTGACAGTTTACCCTGTCACCTTTGTCATCATTAGTCGATGGAGACCTTGGTGACGTTGGCCTTCTCGACCTGCTTGGGGACGTTCACCGTGAGGATGCCGCCCTCGAGCTTGGCGGTGAGACCGGAGACCGCGGCGTCCTTGAGGTAGACGCCACGCGTGGCGCTCCACTCGCCGGACTCCTTGTAGAGGTAGTTCTTGCCCTTCTCCTCCTCGGACTCCTTCTTCTCAACGGAGACGGAGAGACGACCCTCGTTGAGCTCGACGTCAATCTGGTCGCGGGTGACGCCGGGAAGCTCGGCGGTGACCACGTACTTGTCGTCCGCGTCCTCGACGTTCATCTTAAAGCCGGCGTTGCCGGTGGAGAGCGCCGCAAACGGGGCGTCAAAGAAACGGTCGATCTCGTCGAACGGCCAGTTGCGAAGCGCGCGTGCGTAACGATCGTAAGGAACCATGCTTGCCATAGTAATCACTCCCTTGTGATTGGGGCGCCTGGGTGGCACCCCCGTTGCTCATGGTTACTTGTTCCCGACTCGCCCCGGTTTATACGCACAAAGCCAGTTTTTCTCAGCGTCACATACTCATCATATCTAAGCGAGAAGGACTTAGATATTGTTCAGGCCAAGACTCCCCTTTCTTACAGTTTGTAGAGTCTTTTGCCGCGGGGCCCTCCCACATGCACCCGCTGCCGTATCATGAGGTGCATTACCGCGCACGACCATCAGCGGACCAAGCGGAGGCATGCCTCATGAGCAACGAGCACGAGCCCGAAGTCGAGCCCGAGAACACCCCGGAAACGAGCGTTCCCTACGTGCGTCAGCGCCCGGCCCATCGAAGCGTCGAGCCCATTGACGACTTTGCCAATGAGAGCGAGGGCCCCGAGAGCTTTGCCCACGACTCGGACTTCACCACGCGCGGCGGCGTGCTCTCCGGCCGTGCCTATCGCCGCTCACGCTCCGGGGAGGCCCAGCTCAGGCGCGACCTTCACTATGGTCAGTACCTTGAGATTCCCAAGGGTCGCCGCGACATCTTCGCGTCGCGCGAGCGCAAGACCCGTCTCAAGACTGCGCTCGCGCTCATCGTGGTCCTGGCGATTCTCGCCGTTGCGGTCTTCTTTGTCTGGGAGTACATGCAGGCCAACTGGGGCTCCACGGCCCGCTAACGGAGAAGCGCGGCTCTCGCGGCAGGGCGCGTCCGCCCGTCACGACGCTATGCCCAGGGATCGGGCTCGAAGAGCGCCTCGGGTTCCGGCAGGCGGTCGGAATAGGGGTCGTAACCGTCGTCGTCCTCGTTCTCGGCACGCACAAACTCGGGGTCCTCGGTCTTCTGGGGACCGTCGACGCGCTTGTCGTTTTTGTCGCTCATCAGAATCACTCCGTAAACAGGTCGACGTAGGCCACGTAGTTGCAGGTCTTTCCCCCAAACTGGGACAGGTTCATCCCCGAGAAGTGCTCGCTTGGCACGGCAAGCGCAATGACGCGCGTGGACTCCCCCGTGCCGCCAATGAGAACGGCCCACGTGTAGCCGTCCTGCTCGCCGGTGCCGCAGATGAAGTGCGCGGACTTGAGGAGCTTGTCTGCGTCAACGTCATCGGGCAGAACCACGTTGTCCTGGGTGCAGGTGTCCTTGAGGTTGGTGAAACCGCAGGCCTCCATGACCGCCTTCAGGCCCTTCTCGCTCTCAACGGAGCCGCCCTCGGGCAGGGAGTCCTTGGTGAAGGCGTAGCGCACGCCGCCCACGCTCGCGCCGCTCGCGAGCACGTCGGCCTTGGAGCTGGGGGCGTTCTTGCCGGACTCGGGACTGTCGGTGATCTGAATCATGTCGCCCGCCTCGTTCTGGTAACCGGCGTGCGCGTTGCCGCCCGAGGCGAACATGGCGCCGTACCAGAGCGAGAAGCCCTCGTCGTCCAGGTACGCCGCAAGGTTTTTGGGATCCACCTCAAAGTACTCGATAAGGCTCGTCGGAGAGGACGGATAGGGGCTCGAGACGCTCAGCTTGACGGTGTCTCCGGGTGAGACCTCAGAGCCCACCTCGGGATCGGTCTTGACCACAGTTCCGCGCTCGGCGTCAGACTTCACGTAGGTGACGCTCGACTTGAGGTCGTCGCGGTCAAGCGCCGCGCGGGCATCGTCTTCCGCCATCCCCTCCACGTTGGGGACCGTGTACGCCTGCGCGATGGTAAGCGTCACCTGGTCGGTGGAGATGAACGGGGTGTTTGCCGGAGGGTCCACATCAAGGACCGTGCCCGGCTCGTCGTTTGCGTTGAGGTAGGTGAGAAGGACGTTCTCCGCGCCGGCCTCGCCGAGCGCGGCGGTTGCCTCATCAACGGTCATGCCAACAACGTCAGGGATCGAGCGCTCGGCGGTAACCGTGATGGTGACGGGCTGCGAGAGGTCGGCGCGGATGCCGGCAACGGGGTCGCAACTCACAACCACGCCGAGGTCGTCGTCGGCGGCGCGATAGGCGGTCTCCACGGTAAAGCCCAGGCTGGTGAGGGTCTTCTCGGCATCTTCCGCGGTTTGTCCCACAACGGAGGGGATGGTCTTTCCGCCCCAAAGTTCCCAGCTGTACGTGAGGGCAACCACGGCTCCCGCAACCGCAACAAGAAGCACGGCGACAAGGGCGATGAACCAGCGCGGGCGGCGCTGCTTGCGCTCCGGCAGACTCTCCACCGGGGAGGGAATCGAGACGGGCTGCTGCGCCATGGTGAGATCGTCGGGAACGATGGGCGCGTAGTAGGGGTCGTCGAGGGCGTCGACACCGTCCTGCGCGGGCTCGGCGACCGTGGTGGGCAGCTCGTCCGCGGCGGGCTCGGCGACTGTGGTGGGCAGCTCGTCCGGAGACATCATGACCGTCTTGTCCTGCTTGTCCTCTGGTGCCATATCGCCTCCCAACTTCTCGTTGAACCTTGATTGTATCGCAGAGCGTGACGCTGGCGTCAGGGCTGTTTGTCACAAGCATGGCGCTGGCGCCAGGCGCGATTGTCACGCCTGGCGCCAGCGAGGCTGCGCCATCTACTCCAGCGCGTCGGGCTCGAGGGGCTCGTCCTCGGACGGCTGGGCAGCGCCGGCAGCGCGGCGCCGCTCCGAGGCGGCATCATCGCGCGCCGCGAAGAGGCGGTCGTCTGCGCCCACGTCCACGCGGACCACGTCTCCCTCGCCGAGCTTGCCGTCGATGATGAGGCTGGCCACGCTGTCCACCACCTGGCGCTGGATGAGGCGCTTGAGCGGGCGGGCGCCGTAGACCGGGTCGAGGCCGTCGAGGGCAAGCGACTGCTTGGCCGCCGGCGTGAGCTCAAGCTGGATGCGGTCGCGCTCAAGGCGCTCGCGCACGTCGCGCAGCTGGATGTCTACGATCTTCTCGATGTCCTCGAGGCCGAGGGCGTGGAAGACCACCACGTCGTCGATGCGGTTCAGGAACTCCGGCTTGAAGGTCTGACGCAGGGCGTTGTTGACCTCGCGCTGGACCTCGTCCGGGTCGCTCGAGGCGTTGGCGCCAGCGATGAACTGGCTGCCCACGTTGGACGTCATGATGATGATCGTGTTCTTGAAGCTCACCACACGACCCTGGCCGTCCGTGAGGCGGCCGTCGTCGAGCACCTGCAGCAGGATGTTGAAGACATCGGGGTGTGCCTTCTCCATCTCATCGAGCAGGATCACGGAGTACGGGCGACGGCGCACGGCCTCGGTGAGCTGGCCGCCCTCGTCGTAACCCACGTATCCGGGAGGCGCGCCGATGAGGCGCTGCACGCTGAACTTCTCCATGTACTCGGACATGTCGATGCGCACGAGCGCGCGCTCGTCGTCAAAGAGGTTCTCCGCGAGCGCCTTGGCAAGCTCGGTCTTGCCCACGCCGGTGGGGCCGAGGAAGAAGAAGCTGCCGATCGGGCGGTTGGGGTCGGAGAGGCCCGCGCGGCTGCGGCGCACGGCGGCGGCCACGGCCGAGACGGCCTCGTCCTGGCCGATCACGCGGCGGTGCAGCTCGCTCTCGAGGTTCTTGAGCTTGTCCATCTCGCCCTGCATCATCTTGGAGACGGGCACGCCCGTCCAGGAGCTCACGACCTCGGCGATCTCCTCGGTGGTGACCTCCTCCTTGAGGAGTCCCCCGGCCTCCTGCTTTGCGGTGAGTGCGGCCTCGGCCTCCTCGTACTCGCGCTGGAGCTCCGGGATGGTGGAGTAGCGCAGCTCGGAGGCGCGGGTGAGATCGCCCTCGCGGGTCACGCGCTCCATCTCGATGCGCGCGTCCTCGATGCGCGACTTGAGGTCCTGCACGCGGTCGATCGCGCCCTTCTCGTTTTCCCAGCTGGCCTTCATGCCGTCGAGCTTCTCGCGCGTGGTGGCGATCTCGCCACGCAGGGTCTCCAGGCGCTCCTTGCTGGCGGCGTCCTCCTCCTTCATGAGGGCCTGCTCCTCGATCTGCATCTGCGTGAGCTGGCGATCCACGGCGTCGATGTCGGCCGGCATGCTGTCAAGCTCCATGCGCAGGCGGCTTGCCGCCTCGTCAACGAGGTCGATGGCCTTGTCGGGCAGGAAGCGGTCGGAGATGTAGCGGTTAGAGAGGTCCGCGGCGGAGACGAGCGCGCTGTCCGTGATGCGCACGCGGTGGTGCTGCTCGTAGCGCTCCTTGAGGCCACGTAGGATGGAGATCGTGTCCTCCACGGTGGGCTCGGAGACCATGACGGTCTGGAAGCGGCGGGCAAGCGCCGCGTCCTTCTCGATGTACTTGCGGTACTCGTCGAGGGTGGTTGCGCCAATGGCGTGCAGCTCGCCGCGGGCCAGCGCCGGCTTCAGGATGTTGCCGGCGTCCATGGAGCCCTCGGTGGCACCCGCGCCCACGATGGTGTGCAGCTCGTCTATGAAGAGAATGATGCGACCGTCGGACTTGCCAACCTCCTTGAGCACGGACTTCAGGCGATCCTCAAACTCGCCGCGGTACTTGGCGCCGGCCACCAGGGCGGACATGTCAAGCTCCACGATGTCCTTGTCGCGCAGGGTGGACGGCACGTCGCCGTTGACGATGCGCTGGGCCAGGCCCTCCACGATGGCGGTCTTGCCCACGCCGGGCTCGCCGATGAGCACGGGGTTGTTCTTGGTACGACGGCTGAGCACCTGGATGGTGCGGCGGATCTCCTCCACGCGGCCGATGACCGGGTCGAGCTTGCCCTGGCGCGCGAGGTCCGTGACGTTGCGCCCGTACTTCTCGAGCGCCTCAAACTCCGGCTTGGAGTCCTGGCTGGTCACGCGCTCGTCGCCGCGGAGCGTGTTATAGGCCTCCTCCACGCGCTTGGACGTGACGCCGGCGGCCTTGAGGATGGAGCCCGCGTCGGTCTTGTCGTCCGCGAGCGCGCAGAGCAGGTGCTCGGAGGTGACGTAGGAGTCGCCCATCTTGGTAGCGAGCTTCTCGGCGGCGTTGCCCACGCGCACGGTGGCGTCGACCATGCCCATCTGCGCGGTGTCGCCGGATACGCGCGGCTGGCGCGCGATGGCGTCGTCCGTCTGGGCCTCGATGACGGCGGGGTCCGCGCCGATTCGCTCGATGATGGCGCGGAGGTTGTGCTCGCCGGAGCTGAGCAGCGCCTTGAGCACGTGTACGGGCATGAGCTGGCCCGCGTCTGCGTCGGTTGCGATGCCGACGGCCGCCTGCAGCGCCTCCTGCGCCGTGACGGCCCACTTGTCTAGTCTCATGGTTGCCCCCTTCTGGGTCTGCTGTTTGTCACAAGCAGTTATACCCGGCGGGAGCGGGAGCTTATACGTAAATCTAAGTGTCTTCACTGTAGATTTTCTGAGTGCCGAGAAGAACGGTGCGCGGCGCGAGGCAGGACGGGCCGCGGCGCGTCCCCGAAAACGAGGCCGTGGCACGGGCGGAGTCAGGCGAAAACCCCCTCGATCCGCGCCACAGCGCCACTTTTGGGAACGCGTTCCCGGGCGTTCCCGAAAGTCGAGCTGTGGCACGGGATGAGGGGCTTTCGCGTGCCACAGCCTCGCTTTCGGGCACATTCTGCGCCACAGCTTCACTTTCGGGAACGCGCCCGCCCTTCTCGCCAGGTGTTCACGAAATCGAAGCTGTGGCGCGAATCGAGGGGTTTTCTCGTGCCATAGCCCCACTTTTGGGAACAATTTGCGCCACAGCGCCACTTTCGGGAACGCGCCCCGCCCTTCTCGCCGGGTGTTCACGAAATCGAGGCCGTGGCACGGGATGAGGGGTCCTCGCGTGCCACGGCGCCACTTTCGGGGACGTTTTGCGCCACGGCGCCACTTTTGGGAACGCCCGGCGAGAGGGGCCGGCGAGAAGGGCGCGAGACGGAAGGGGGCCGCCGGGCTGGCGCCCGACGGCCCCTGGGGGGTCGGTCAGGGGGTTGGCCCTGCAGGCCTACTCCTCGGCGGGGGTCACGCCGTACCAGGCGACGCCCTCGGCCTCCCAGCCGAGGTCGACCAGCGCGTCGTTCTCGTTCTTGTCGGGCGTGTAGTTGTGGGTGCCGGTCTCCGCGAACGGGTTGTACTGGCGCCAGACCTCCACGGCGCCGTCGGAGCCGGGGTCGGCGGAGAACCAGCAGTGGCCCTCGCCCCTCCAGCCGAGCCCCTGCAGCGCCTCGTACTCGTGCTCGTCCAGGGTGTAGTGGTGGTCTCCGCCGTCGACGTAGGGGTTGTAGAGGCGCATGACCTCGTCGCCCTCGGCGGGCGCGTGCCAGCCGACGCCCTCGAAGGCCCAGCCGACCCTCACGAGGACGTCGCGCTCCATGGCGGAGGCGGTGTAGAAGTGCTCGCCGGTCCAGCGGTTGTAGAG
>CASEVE010000019.1 GCA_949291295.1 uncultured Olsenella sp. | reverse complement strand
TCTCGGCCTCCTCGAGAAAACGACCGGCTTCGTCGAGCCTGCCCAGGCGCATGGAGAGCTCGGCGCGGGCAGAGAGGTCATTCGCCATCCCGAGGGCGTTTCCGACCTCGCAGTGGAGCCTCTCGGCCTCCTCGAGCAGGGGTCCGGCGTCGTCGAGCCTGTCCTGATGCATCGCGCATCCCGCTGACGTATGCGCGGCGAAGGCGGCGAGGTCATCGTCCCCCGCCTCTCGGGCGGCGCGGAGCAGCGCGTCGAGCACGGGCAGGGACGCCCCCCAGTCGAACTGGTAGTAGTTGGCCAGTGCCCAGGCGAGCGCAGGCGCGCCCGCCCCCAGGCCGCGGAGGCCGAGCGAGCGGCTGAGGAGGAAAAAGGCACGGGGGAGGGAGGCGAGGGCGAGGGTGTGAGCTACACCGGTGCCAGGGACGCCGGAGCCGCTGTCGTCGGCCTCGATGATCCCGACGAGTCTCCTTGTCAGCAGGTCGAGGCAGTGGTCGACGAGGCCGCCGTCCGCGAGACTGAAGAACGCCTCGCGAACTGGGTGCAGCATCGACAGAGAGCCGTCTCCCGAGGCGGACATGAGGCCCGCATCCCTTAGGCGCACATAGGCAGCCAGCCAGTCGACGAAATCGGTCCCCGAGAGGTCAGCGAGCTCGTCGAGCTCCGCTCGCGGCAGGTCTCCGGGGGTGAGCGCCATGAAGCCCCATAGGGTGCGGGTGAGGGGGGCGTAAGCGACCGCGTCCCATGACAGGCGGAGCGCGGTCTCGAGGCTGTCGTGCCGGGGGTTCTCAGTGTGCTGGGAGGCCTCGGCCCAGCGGCTCAGGACGTCGCCCCATGAGAGGGAGCGCGCCGCGAGCGTCGCGGCGAGCACGATTGCGAGGGGGTGGCCCTCGAGATTGCCGATTAGCTTCTCGAACTCGGGGCCCGATGGGTCAGGCCCGCTCCCCTTCGCCTCGAGGACCTTGCGGAAGAGGTCGACGGACGACCCCCTTCCGAGTTCGTGGACCCTGATAATCTTGGCGCCCGTCTCGTAGTCCGCCGCCGCCTCCCTGCTCGAGGCGAGGACGGATGAGCCCCCTTTGCGGAGTGCCCAGAGCAGGGCGACGAGCTCTATTCGTCCCTCGTCGCCAGAGGCGACCCAGGCGTCCTCCCAGCTGTCGAGGTAGACGACGGGGCTCCCCAGGTCGGCGAGCCTGTCCGTAAGGTAGCGGGCGTAGTCCTTGGCTGCGAGCCCCTCGCGCTGATCTACCTTCGGAACGCCGAGGGCCTCCGCGACGGCGTCGCACTGCGCCCAGGCGGACTCCCTGCCCGCGGTCTCGGCGTAGACGACGTTGCGGCCCCTGTCCCGGAGCCTCCTCAGTGCCTCGCGGCAGACCTCGGTCTTGCCGATGCCGCCGGGGCCGGTGACCAGGGTGATCGAGGGTCCTCCGGAGAGGGACTCGGTGACTTTAACGACCTCAATCTTCCGGCCCACAATTCTGTACGTGGACTCTGGAATCGACGCGAGGCGCGCCGCGGCTCCTCCCGGCAGCGGCCCCATCTCCCCCTCGAGCCAGCCCAGCAGCGCGTCGAGCGCCTCGTGCCGCCCGTGGGGGTACCAGATCGGGCGGATGCCGAGCGCGTCGAGCCTGAGGCGCGCCTCGCGGTACGCGGGGACCTGCCTCCCGTCGGGGCCGACGAGCGCCGGGGCGAGCGGGTCGTCGGGGTTCTCCGTCTCGGCCGGCAGCTCTACGAGGGCGTAGTGCGCCGCTCCCTCGAGGCAGCCGTGGAGGACGTCGAGGGGGCGGTCCCCGGCGAGCGAGCAGCCGAGGAAGAGGACCCGCCTCCCCGTGAAGGCGCGCCTCATGACCTCCACGAGCGGGGCGCCCTCGCCGCCTGTCCCGTATACGCGGTCGTAGTCCTCCCGGGTGATGACGGCGTTCGTCGGGTCCCACGCGTCCCCGCGGAGCTTGAGGAGGAGGGGTCCGTTGCCCTGCACCCTGCTGGTGGCTCGGGCGAACTGGTAGGCGGTGTGCGGGCACACCCGCTCGATCGGCGCCCCCGCCGCCTCGTATGCCCTCTCTATGAGCCGGTCGTAGTTGGTCGTGAGCACGAACCCGCGGAACGCGGAGGGGATCCCCCGCCTCTCGGGAGTCAGCCTCTCGAACGCCCCGTCGAGGACGCCCTCCCCGAAGGTCCGACCGAAGGCGTCGCGGAAGGCGTTCGCGCCCGTCTCGGACTCGACGAGGGAGGCGGCGCCCTCGAAGTCGCCAGCGTCGAGGCAGGTCGTGACGTCGGCCTCGACGGCGGGGCCGAGTTCCCTGGCCCAGCCGAGGAGCATTCCCCACCGTAACGGGAAGGAGGCCGCCGAGAAGCCGGCGCCGAACAGCGGGACGACGGAGTCGCCCCTCACCCCGGCGAGGATCTCGTCCAGGCGGGCGCGGTTGTCCTTGTACATCCCCTCGACGACGGGGTCGCCGCCCCTGTATTTATCTCCTCGTAAATATGCAATAGTTACCATAATAATAACGCCTGACTGTGTTTGATATCACTAATCAAGTTAAACTTATATCGCTCCATTAAAATACATCTTATATAGGTAGCATCTAAGTTCAACCACTCTTGCCTTGGGGGAGGTCTTTGGCATTACGGCCAAAAACTCGCTATACAACTTAATTTGGCGCTCAAAGTCCTCTTTTAATTCCGAAGTGAGGGACCTGCCCGCTCTGGACCATCTGTCCATGAGGGCACCATCATTTGAGAGAAGCATCAGCTGAAGAAGTTCTTCTATTTCATCTGCCGCATCGGACGCAACGCAGCCTTGTAATCCAAGCTTTGCATAGTATACGGCGCTTTCAAAAATGCCCTCATCCATTAGTGCCTTTACACACTCTAAAGAGCTTTGTGTCAGCTTTGAGGGACCAAGATCATCCACCGATTCATCGATGATTTGAGTTAAATCACGGGTGTATATACTATGGGCATTCGGGTGATTTAATAAAATTGATTGTAAGTAGTGAACCTTTGCGTCAGTAAGGCGCGATTGCTCATCCCTAGGAAAAGCATCTATATAGGACTGCGACTCTCGTATGGCAGCCTCAATATAATCATTTGCATATGATAACGGGAGTGACGGGATAATCCGCATATAATAATCAATTACAGCTTCGTAAGCCCGGCTTGTCCACAGCTCTCTCAGTGATTTGAGTTTATCAAGAAGTCGTGAGGAACTAAATTGCTCTGAGTTTCGGTCATTCTCCACTGTTATGGGCGTCCACTCTAGGGCGTCAACAAGTAGATCAATATCATGCGGAAATCGAGTTAGTCCCGCCTCGGCTATCATTAGGGCTTCACTTGCCCCATATTGTTGATAGACATCCAGGGCATCCTTATGGTAAAGCTCAGAAGCCCAATAGTCATGTTCTCGAAGTATGCGTTCAAGATCACTAGTCTTCATTGCTGCTCACTCCCCTTTGTTCTTAATCATCAGTGGTGTCATCAAACGGTAGCCGCTCCAGAGCAGAGATAAGGCCATTCTTACGACTATTCTTACTCGTTCTTGCTGATGCACTTGGAGATGTGGAAAGGTGACCAGAGCGCTGTCCTTCCGCCGCTTTATTCCTCGTCGTTGTTGTAGCTTCGCCATCTTTTCCGTTGTCGAGTAGCTCTTTATTCAAAGGATTGTCTGGCTGAAGCGCACGCAACAAGCGAAGTACTATCCAAACGCGAATTGCTTCGCTAACCGTACTGCCCCAGCCAATCAGTCCCTCATCAATCCCTTCAATAACACCAGAATTAAGATGACCGAGGGTCTCAATAAAACCAGCGATGTTTTCTTTGTCATGCTTAAAGCAGCAGTCCTTTAGAAACGCCTCCGCTCGCTCCTTAACCTTATCGCTATCTATATCTTCACTTCCCGCTAATCCAGGTAGAAGTTTTTCATTCGTGAGGCCTATTAGAGCGTTTTTATCATTCTCAGATAGGGTGATAAAGTGCTGATAAGTCTCATGACTAAGTTCCCTGAGACATTCCTCAAGAAAAAATTTGAGGCGCACATCTTTGTCTTCAAGAAATAATCGTCCGCCTAGCTGAAGCCTAATCTTATTAAATTCCCTATGGGTTCCCAAAACCTCAGCAATAGCTCGCGCAAATCCTCCTTTATTACCAGTCCATTCCTCCCATTCCCGGAAAGAGGAGAAATAATCGTAGACGTCTTTCCAAAGCGCTGTCTTTGGCAAGAAGTAATAGGCGCCTACGATCTTATCGAGAAATCGCTCTCTTCCGCCTTGCTGGAGTCCTTCAAGTGCTTTGGCTACAATGTTTCGATCAAAGGCAACAAGGTAAACAATATTTGGAAGGTTCATAACTGCACCAATGAACCTAAAGACATCCCGAATTTCGGCGTCCGAGAGCCGGTCGACGTTGTCGATGATGACTAGTCTTGGTTTTGTTTCTGCCAGGCACGCCGAAAGTTCCTGCTTTGCCTTACCAAGACTCTCGGATGTCCATGCGTCTGCAATGCGAATGCCTGCGCCGGAAAAGCCCTTTAGCCTGCTAGAAATCGACGAGAGTTTAGAAGTGATTCCAGAGACCGATCGGGCGGATGCAGCACTTGCAATGCCGAGCAAATCGGGGAGGGTTTCTAGGATTAGTTGTCCATAGTTAATGAGGCGAATGCGTAATTCCCTGTCTTCCCATTTGGGGAACTTTTCACACAGGCTCTTAAAAAACTGAAGAATAAGCTCTTCTCTTGAACTGAACATCCAGGGATCGAAGTAGAGGATGCGATTGTTGGTACATTGCACGGAGCAGTTCTTGGTCGCGAAAACTCCTGGCTCTTTCCAACCCGGGCGTCGCGTTAATTCATAGACTGATTTGATAATGAAGGACGTCTTGCCCGAGCCCCACTCTCCGCAAAGCGCCAGGACTCCTCCGGCGCCACAAGATTGCTTCTTGCACTCGCTTTCAATGAAGTCAGCAAGATGTACTGCGAGGCCGTCATAGTCAATGCCCTTTGAGAATCCCCTGCGCTCGTCTTTTGCGGAGAGGGGTCTGCCGCGATGTAAAGCAAAAGCTGGACACATTATTGAGTCCTAGTGTTGTTCGATGGCCTGTCTTTTTTTGCTAGATAGTCATCAAGTTGGTCTTTATACCAGTTGTCTTTAATTCTTCGCTCTGCAGCCGTTCTAGAACGAACCATTGCTAAGGCCGCTATGATTAACAGGGAAGCGACAAGTAAAGCGGTGCAGTAAAACGCAACTTCTGGTGCAGAAATCGCAGCTTCAGATGCAGGAGCCGCAGTGCTGAGCACTCGCCAGCAGAACCATCCTGCGAAAGAGATAACAATGAGAATACCTAATATTCCTACAACACTCGGGGAAACCCTGCTACTGAAGGTATCATCCATCAGATCCTTGGGGTAAGGCATAAATTCCTTGCCAGTAACGACACTTTCCTCGGTGTCGCGCGTTTCGGCCTCGCCCTCCTCGGCTTCGCTTGCTTCGGCCACGCTTTCTTCGGTTTCAGTTGACACAATATGCCCTCCTGATTAATTGGCAAGTTTGCTTGCTATTCACTAATGAACGATAGAACACTATTGCTCGAGTGACGACGTATTATTTCATCTGCAATTCTTACATGCGAATGTTGCCCAAGACAAATGAATTCGGGCAATGGCAGTAAAACAGGCCTTTTCGCTCACCTGCTGTTATCTTTATGTCTGCTAGTACGGTCTGCGCTGAAAGCGTCAATTCTGGTGGTTATAATGCTGGTAAAAGAGTGAGGCCATACGCCAGCAACGGGCGCTTAGGAAGAACGTCTTCTCACTCATGCTGGTTGGATATCGAAACGCGTCCTTGAGATTCCTAGATGAGCGCCGACGTTGTGACTTCGTGCCCTGGGATGCGTGCAACGGCTGGGCTGGTAAGTGAATACACTTGAAGATTGTTTCCAACGTCGATCCCGGGGGCAATGCATGATGGCGAGCATTGACGCTGCAACGCAGCTTCGAGAGTCCGACTTTGACGAGCCTGCGATTCTCATCAAGATCACGAACGTCGATTCGTCGGTGCTGTGCTCTCGGGTTGGGCTTTACGAGCAAGTCCGTAGGGAGTGGACCGCGCGTCTCGACCGCGTGCGCAACATCCGGCTTGCTCTTGGCGTCCACGACGGCAAAGTCGTTGAGGTCTACCGTGTCGCGGGTTGGTTTCATACCGGCGAGCTCATGAGGCCTGACGGCGACTTTCCTCCTACAGAGGGCCGCGTGGAGTTCGTTGGCAACCTTGCCAGCGACGAGCTGCGTGAGCGCTACAAGGATCGTCTCGTCACGGACCTGTTCCACGGGCAGAACCCCATCAGGTACGTTGGCGGGGCATAGGCGGGCCTCGTCTTGCTGACATGATCGCCTTGACTTGAGCTCGTCCGCGTCGTCCTCTGCCACTCTTCGAGTAGTTGGTAGGTGCCCTTAGCCCCTTGTGTACTATACCGTGTAATCATATGATTACACCTAGATAGAGATCCTCGCTACTCGGAGAAGTGGACCGTGGCGGAATTCTCGCCGGAGCACGAGGGAGAGACGCTGTACTTGAAGCTGTCCGTTCGAACGGGCGTGGAGCGTTGTAAGTGCTTGTCGGTAAAGCTGTATGTGGGCCGACGGGGGACGAGGGAATGAACTCAGATAAGACGCTGAATACGTATTGTCCGGAATGCGATCGCGAGGTTGACGCACGGCTTGAGCACAGGACCGAGACGCTGCCCGTCAAGGGTGAGCCGACCTCCTATGATGCCGAGGTGGCTGTCTGTCCGTGCTGCGGCAAGGCAATTGGTGACTCCCGCATCGAGGAGGGCAACCTGCGCCGCGCGTACTCCGCCTACTGTGCTGCCCATGGCCTCATGGCCCCCGACGAGGTCAAGGAGCTTAGGAACAGCTATGGTCTGTCCTTGCGTGAGTTCAGCAAGTTCCTTGGCTTTGGCGAGCAGACGATTGCCCGCTATGAGTCGGGCGCCATTCCCGACGACTCGCACAACACCATGCTCAGGCTCGCCTCGTCGGCGGAGGGGGCGGCCTCCCTGCTGTCGGTTAGGGAGAGCCAGCTGAGCGAAAGAACTGCGTCGGCGGTCCGTCGCTTCATCAAGAGCAAGGCTCCGCTCACTGGGCTGGCTGCAGCTTTTGCTGCGCATCAGTGGCCAACCCCCAAGATGATGATGGAGCCGAACTGTTTTAACGGCTTCCGTCCGTTTGATATTGAGCGAGTAACCGCTGTGGTGTGTGAGCTGGCGTCTCGCTGTAAGGACCTCTACAAGACAAAGCTCCAGAAGGCGATATTCTTCACCGACTTTCTTTGCTATGCGCGAACTGGGCGCTCGATGACAGGGCTTGTCTACGCACATGCTGACTACGGTCCAGTTATGGATGGTAAGGATCTCGTCATTGCCGCGCTTCAAAGTCGGGGTGCAATCGAGCTTTCCCAGAAGGGGTGGGGAGAGGTTGTCGTTCCAAAATGCAGTCCAACAGGCGTCTTGGGAGATGCTGATATTCAGCTAATTGCTGAGGCGTCAGCATTCGTTAATTCGTTTGAAATTGCCAAGGAAATCTCGTCCTTCTCGCATGGCCTTAATGCCTGGAAGAGCGCAGAGAGCGGCCAACCTATTGATTACACTTCAAATGCTGAGCAGGTAGAGGTGGCAATCAGGCGTCGGATGGGACGATAGTTTTCTTTCGGCGAGAGGGAAAGGGCACCTTCGATTTATATGCCGATAATTGATAAGGCATCCGCGAGTAGAATTGCCCTATGAGACGCACCTTTTCACGAGAGGACAAGCGATGGAAAACGAGCAGATGGTCGAGCTGTTTGGCATTGACGCTATTCCCGTTGGCGAGAAGCGCTATCCCGCCGGGACAGAGGTGCATGTCTTCTCGAGCGGGGACAAGCTAGTCGCGAAGGTGGACGGGGAAGTCGTGGCGAGCTTCTCGAAGAGCTACGCAAAGGACCTCAAGGCCGAGGAAGTGTAGAACATCGTCCTCGGAACCCGCATTGGGGATACGGTCCGGCTGTCTGTTCGGGTTCCTCCGATGAGGGCCATCATGGCGAGCGCCCACGATTCAATAACGGGGACCAATGGGTCCTTCAGGATTGATGGGGATAAGATCTTCTACAGTGGCCCCGAGGCTGAGGGAGACCAGGTCAGGCTTATCGTCAAAGCCTCTGCGAGAGTGGAGTCGGGCGAGGATCTTAAGCAGCGAGTCACCGCGACGAGGCTGTTCTTCCTGGGCGTCTTTGCGTTTGCCTTCAAGAAGTCGTCGGGCGGCGAGAAGTTCCTCACCATCGAGGGAGACGACTTCTTCTGGGCGATTGAGATTCCCAACGAGAACGCCAACCAGGCGATGAGGTTTGCCGCGAAGGTCAACTCCATCGCAAAGGCTCTTAAGATGGCGACGGCAAAGCCCATCAAGGGGCTGGCGGCGCCCGACGGCAAGGCCCACACCGCCGTTGTCTCCGTGTCCGGAAGCGTCTTCTGCGAGGAGGACGGAGTAAATGCGGACCTGAGCGAAAGGCTGGATGCCAAGATTGCGGAGATCGCCGACGCGGGGCGCGGCGTCCTCTCCGTCGCCCCGCTGGCGTGCGGCGAAGGCGGGATGAGCGTGCTCGTGACGTATCAGTAGGGGCGCGATCTGTTGAGAGCAGACGTAGCGATACTATCTTCATAGTAGTGGTACCATATCCTGTACATGATTGGAGGCTCGTATGCAGGCAGTGTCTTATAGCGCGTTCCGCCGCGACCTGAGGGCGTATCTTGACAAGACCCGAGACGACGCCGAGCCCGTTATGGTGACGAGCAAGGATCCGGACGCAAACGTCGTGGTCATGAACGCGCGCGACTACGACAACCTCATCGAGAACCTCTACATCGCGCAGAATCGCTACCTGAGCGACAAGCTCATGAGAAGCCGCGAGCAGTTTGCCCGTGGCGACGTCTCCGTTCACGAGCTGATCGACGACGGACAATCCGATGATTAAGGCCTGGTCGGAGCTCGCCTGGGAGGACTATCTCTGGTGGCAGGCCAACGACCGGAAGATGCTCAGGCGCATCAACCGGCTTATCAGAGACATCGAGCGGGACCCGTTCTCTGGCATTGGCAAGCCCGAGCCGCTGCGCGGGGACCTCTCCGGCATGTGGTCGAGGCGAATCGACCAGGCAAACCGCCTCGTCTACGAGGTATCGGGCGACACGCTGATGCTTCACTCGGCAAAGGATCACTACGAGTGAGCGACGCTTTTGGGAGAAGGTTAGACGCGTAGTAAGGGGACCCCACCATGCCAGCACTTCGCGACTGCGTCTACGGCCAGGCGGTGGCCGACGCGCTGGGCGTGCCGTACGAGTTCCGACCGCGGGGCTCGTTCCGCTGCACGGATATGGTCGGCCACGGCAGCCACAACAAGCCGGCGGGCACGTGGAGCGACGACATGTCGATGGTGCTCGCCATCTGCAACAGCTACCGCGAGCTGGGGCGCATTGACGTCGATGACATCCGAGAGCGCTTCGTGAGGTGGTATCGCGAGGGCGCCTACACGGTCGACGGGCTCTTCGACATCGGCAACGCCACGCGCGAGGCGCTCGAGCGCGGGCACGGCCTTGCGGGGGAGCGGGACAACGGCAACGGCTCGCTCATGCGCACGGTCCCGCTCGCGTTCGCCGTCGCCACCGACGACGAGGTGCGCGCCGTCTCCGCGATCACACACGCGCACCTGACCTCGACGGAGGCGTGCGTCGCCATGGTGCATATCGCGCGTGACCTCATCGCCGGCGCGAGTCCGGCGGACGTGGCGGGCGACGTCGCAGCGCGACCCGTGGGCGAGATTCGCTCCACCGGCTTCGTGCGCCACACCTTCGACGCCGCGCTCTGGTGCCTTGCCAACACGTCGAGCTACGCCGAGTGCGCGCTCGCCGCGGTGAACCTCGGGGACGACACGGACACCACCGCCGCCGTCGCCGGCGCGCTCGCCGGGATCGTCTACGGCATCGAGGGGATCCCGTCCGAGTGGCTAAACAAGCTGGGAGGCAAGGACGTCATCGAGGCGTGCCTGTTCTGAGGCGTACCTATCGCTGCCCAGAATCCTGGTCGGATAGATTTGCACCCGATGTAGCTGGGACTATTGCCCTGGCCAGCCTTGTCGTGGAGCTGGGATCTCCAGACGATTTTGTGCTCTGTGAACCCTTTAATTTCGCAGGTCATCCTGCGCAACGAGCGCCGGGACCTTCTCGCGCTACTTGTACGAGTTGAAGCCAATGTCCGCCAGTGAACCGTCCCCACCTGTCCCGGTTCTCACGCCATAGGCAAGGTAACTCAGGGCTCCATCCACCAGGCTGGAGTTGTACTTAAGCACATCAAGCCCGAGGCTGGTCGTGGCATACGATGAGTATGTTCTCGCAGTGTCGGTGGTGTCTTCCCAGTTGATTGAGTCGCCCTTCTTGTAGGTGTCCTTATTGAACGTTCCGGAGGCAGTCTGCTTTACTCTTCCGACGCTCATCATTGTCATGTCGTATGAGGCACTGGCCTTAACCTCATTGCTGTCGTGGGGGATGGAGAGGTTGATTTCAAATGTTGTGCCAGTTAGGCTGTCTCTGGCTGTAAGAGATTCCTCGCGATACATGACAAGAACAAGTCCAGTGTTGTCAACGTCCAGGGAATAGGTCTTTCTGATGATGTCCCCATCGGGCGTGGTATCCACCTTATCCAGCCCGCCGCAGTCTCTCACATAGTTTGCAAACTGCCAGAAGCGGCATTCGGAGATCTTTTCGTTAATCTCTTCGCTTGGCTCAAGTTCGAGGTACTTTTCCTTGGCCTTTCGATAGTCTCCCTGCTCCATGAGGGCATCCGCTTCTTCCAGCGCGCTGGGCGCCATTTCGCAGCCGACAAGCCCCAGGGAAGCGATAAGGACAAGTGGAATCGCGAACAGTGCAAGGGTTTTTCTCATGTTCTGGCCTTTCGCCTGTTGAGATAGAGCGCTAGGAAAACAGTAACCGTGAAAAGTCGAAAAATGTTGTATCAACATCTGGGCATTGTCTGCCGTGCCTGCTCGACTTCCTCCTTAGTTAAGATGCGGCGACAGTAGAGCATGGAAAGCTCGTTGTGGTTGGTATGCGTGGCGCGTATCTAGTGTTAAGTAGATACGGGCATGTGGTTACCGTGATGTGGTAGAGCAGCTTTAGATGACCTTGTGACCCAAGCAATGCTTCAGTGGTTAGAGTGCTATACTGCTATACAAAAGCGAGGTGATGAGTATGCCAGGAACAACCGCGGCGTCGCAGGTTCGGCAGACGCAGATGAATACGCGCATAGACATGGCCCTCAAAGAAGCCGGGGACGCCGTGCTCGCGCGGCTGGGCTACTCGCCGTCCGCGGCGGTGCGCGGGTTTTGGCAGTTTGTGGTGGATCACCAGGATGACGCGGCATCCGTGCGCAAGGTCATCGCACCTGACGCGGTGACTGCGCTCTCCGACGAGGCAGCCCGAAAGGCATCCGCGATTACCAGCCTGCGTTCCCTGTACGTACAGACGGCTCGCGAGCTCGGCATCTCCGGAAACGACAGGGCGGACATCCCATCCTGGGACGACCTTCGCGAGGACTGGTATGACGAGCGTCTGGAGAGTGAGGTGTAGATGTCGCAGCCTTCGCGCGTCCTTCTCGATGCCAACGTCTGGCTCGACGCGTTCGACGGGGCACGCCTGCGCTCCCACGCGGCGAATGAGCTCATCGACGTCTGCGTGCGCAGGGGAATCGACCTGCTCTACGCGGTCGGCACGGCGAAGGACGTGTACTACCTCGTGGGGGCATCGCTCAAGCGCCAGGCGAGGGCGACGGATCCGGTGCTCTCCGAGGGCCAGGCCCGCGCCATAGCCACTTATGCCGCGGCGTGCGTTGCCAACATGGGCGAGATTGCGACGGCCGTGGGAGCCGATTCCTCGGACGTCCGGCTCGCGCGAAAGTACCAGCGCATCCACGCGGACTTCGAGGACTGTATGGTACTGGCAGCAGCCCAGCGCTCAAAGGCCGACTTTCTTGTGACCAGCGATGAGGCACTCCTGCGTCACGCTCCTGTGGCGGCGCTCTCGGTGGACGACTTTCTCGCGCTGGTGGGGGAGTAGACGCGTTCTGAAAGGCTATGGAGATGAGTAGGGGACAAGAGCGAGCTAGCCAGCGTCTGGCACAGATCATCGAGCCGACCGACGACGAGAAGGCCGCTGCAAAGGCTGCCCAGACGTTCGGGCGCTCCTACGCGCATGACAGCACTGCGCTTGGGGTGGCTGCCTTCGCCGGGTTCTTCTTCATCGTCCTTGTCATCGTCGTCGTGACGCTCGTCGGCGGCGTCGTGCGGGGCGAGTACGGGAGCCAGGACATTACGTGGCTCGCCGCGATCGGCGGCTCCGTGTTTGTCGCGTTTGCCGTGCTTGCGGTCGTGTCGGTTCTTGTCGCACGTCACAATTACCTGCACCCGGTCAAGAGCGACGTGTTTGCGGCCGACGGGTGCCTGTTCCATACCTGGTTCATACGCGACAAAGAGGAGCGCAGGGACGACCGCGGAATCGTCCGCATCGACGTCGTTAGCATCGCGGAGTGCGCCGGGTTCCACAATAGGAAGGACAGGACGGTCTGGATCATTCCGAACCCCGACGCGCGCATCTATGATGTGTGGCGACGCGGCAAGCGCTGGGAGGACGAGCGCGAGCTGTGTCTCGCCCTTCTGGAGAAGGGGATCCCGGGCGGCGCGGACACGGACCCGTTCTTTGGCGTGGACGAGCAGTACCGAGGATTCCTCGAGCGGATCGGCGTGCGGATAGAGGAGACGACCGAGCCCGTCCACTTCCTGGCCGGGGCGTGGTCGCTGGTCGATGACCCGCGCTAGGCGCTGCCGTCTCGTCACAAACCTCGAGTAACGACCCCATACACGCCTGTCAAGCTCGGCGCGTTCGCCGAGTGACGTCGCGCCTTACGCCGGGCTCCACGCGGCCCCCGCGTTCTTCTCGCCATTTGCTGGGTAGGGTAGGGACAGCTCGAACCAACCCCACGTAGAAGGGACAATCGCTATGCTGCTCAAGGGAAAGACCGCCGTTGTCACCGGAGGTTCTCGCGGGATAGGTCTCGCCATCGTGAAGCGCTTCCTGGAGGAGGGCGCTAACGTGGCGCTCTGCGGGAGCCGCGAGGAGACCGCCCAGAAGGCGCTCGACGGCATCCTGGCCGAAAACCCCGACGCTCCCGTCATGGCCATCTGGCCGAACGTCTCCGACGAGATGGAGCTCGAGGCTGCCTTCCGCCAGGTGGCGGAGCGCTTTGGCGGGCTCGACATCGTGTGCAACAACGCAGGCATCTCCCAGTCCACCCCGCTCGACGCCTACACGCCCGAGGAGTTTGACAAGATCATCGACATCAACGTCAAGGGCGTGCTCAACGGCTGCCAGGCGGCGTCGCGCGTGCTCGGCGAGGGCGGCGTCATCATCAACACGAGCTCCATGGTGGGCAAGATGGGCCAGCCCTCCGGCGTTGCTTACCCCATGTCCAAGTTCGCGGTCAACGGCATCACCATCTCGCTCGCGCGCGAGCTGGGGCCGCGCGGCATCCGTGTGAACGCCGTCGCGCCGGGCGTCACGGCCACGGACATGGTGGCGAGCCTGCCCGAGGAGATGATCGCCCCCATTGCGGCGGCCATTCCGCTCAAGCGCGTGGGCCAGCCCGAGGACGTGGCCAACGCCTTCGTCTACCTGGCGAGCGACCTCGCGTCCTACGTGACGGGCGAGGTTCTGGCCGTCGACGGTGGCATGACGGTGTAGGTGCTGGCGGATAGAGCGTGTGGGCCCGGGAGCTGAGGTCAGCTCTCGGGCCTTTTGCGGTGGGCGGTTCGGCTCAAATAAAAAAACGACAAAAAATAAAAAAACGAAAACGGATAAAACGACGAAAACCTGGTTCGTAAAGCGATTAAGAGTTGCGGCCAGTCGCCAAGCGATTTCGGTATTGCACGGCATTTCTCGGTATGAAAAACGGTATTCTCGGACAAATTACGGTATCGAAAGCAAAAGAACGGTATGAGATTGCGGGTTTACGGTATTTCTCGATATCGAGAAATGATGCCGAGACGTGCCCGTCACCCTCCAACCACCGCACCTCTGTCCGCTCGCGATGCTATTTTTGCACCATTGGTACCGTCCCACCCACCCGCAACGCACGGAGCGCCCATGAGCGATGGCATCATGATTCTTCTCACCTTTGGTCTGATCGCGCTTCTCGGCGGCGGAACCACGGCGCTGGTGCGCCTGATCGCAAAGCGCGCCCGCGCGCGCAAGGAGCAAACCTACACCTGCATCACCATGGGGACCGTCGTGCGCGTTCGTCCTGGCAGCATGGATCGTCCCACCGTGGTCTACGTGCGCTACGAGGTTGACGGCGCGGCGTACGAGTGCCACGAGACGGTTAAGCTCACGAGCGAGCCCATCAAGCTCGGGCCCGTTCCCGTGGGGCAGCGCAAGCGTGGCAAGATTCCCTCGAGCGTGGGCAGCGAGGTGCGTGTGGCGTACCTGCCGGCCGACCCGTCCAAGGCGATCCTTGCGGACAACGGTGGCCTGATGAACGTGTAGGGGAGAGGCGCCTCCTCGCCGCGCCTACGACCTTGCCGTCGTCCCCAACGCGCGACAGATTCGCTCCGCAACACCCACGCTTGCCATAATCTTCACCATGTCCGGCACCACAAACGGCACCACCGCCACGACCAGCGCCGCGGGCGCGTCAATCGCGTAGACGTTCATGAGCTGGAGCGTTCCCAGCACGTAGCTCACCGCCAGCAGCGCCACGCCCGCCAGCACCCCGCGCGCCCTTCTCGGCATCGCACTTGCGTGGGCGATGGTGCCCGCAACGGGCATCCCGGCGGCAAAGCCCAGGAGATAGCCGCCCGTTGGCCCCAGGATCACGCCGAGCCCGCCCTGAAAGCCGGAGAACACCGGCACGCCCGCCGCTCCCAGCAGCAGGTAGACCATCACGGTGAAAAACGCGTCGCGCGGGCCCATGACCTGCGGTATCAGCGCCAGCACAAAGGTCTGGAGCGTAAAGGGCACGGGCCCCAGCGGCACGGTGACCCATGCGCTCACGGCGAGAAGCGCAATGCAGACGCCGCAACGGGCGATCGAGCGGGTTGACATGACGGCTCCCTTGCTGCCGGACGTTCTTCTCGCGCACGCACAGGGCGAAAGCTTACCGCAAGGGGCGCTTTGCGAGAGCGAGGCAGTGCAAGCTGGCACATATAAGTGTCGGCAAAGGTGGGCGATTTCCGTGAGGAGTGCCGGCCGTCTCCTGGCGTTTGGCAAGAAGTGACGGCTGGGTCCAAGCGCCGTGCCGGCACCTATATGTGCCGGCGCGAGGGGAGGGACAAGACGCCCGCACCGGCGAGAAGCGCCACGCATTGCACCGACCTTCAAGAGGTCCTTCTCGCCAACCGTTCACGGGCGCAAAAGGGACGCTCGCCGTCTCACGAAAAATCCCGTTGCAACAGGCTTGAAATATGCCACCATATGCAGTAACAAACTTTTAGTCTGGTAATCAGACAAAAAGTTGGCACGCAGGAGGCACGGCCACCACGGCACAAGGAGGAAGCGTGAGCGAGAAGATTAAGTGGGTTCTCAATTCCATGCCCAAGAGCGAGGACGCGCAGCTGCCGGTGATGGCGCTCGACAACGTGGCGAAGGCGCAGGCCTTCCACCGCGGCTTCCCCCAGTACAGCGTGACCCCGCTCGCCAAGCTCGACGGCATGGCCGAGCGTCTTGGCCTGGGCGGGCTCTTTGTGAAGGACGAGAGCTACCGCTTTGGCCTCAACGCCTTCAAGGTGCTTGGCGGCTCCTTTGCCATGGCCCGCTACATTGCCCAGGAGATGGGACGCGACGTCTCTGAGATGACGTACGATTACCTCACGAGCGAGCAGTTCCGCGAGGACTTTGGCCAGGCGACCTTCTTCACCGCCACCGACGGCAACCACGGCCGCGGCGTGGCCTGGGCCGCCAACAAGCTGCACCAGCGCGCCGTGGTTCACATGCCCAAGGGCTCCACGCAGACGCGCTTTGACAACATTGCCAAGGAGGGCGCCGAGGTCACCATCGAGGAGGTCAACTACGACGACTGCGTGCGCATGGCAGCCGCCGAGGCCGCCCAGACCGAGCACGGCGTTGTGGTCCAGGACACCGCTTGGGACGGCTACGAGGAGATCCCGTCCTGGATCATGCAGGGCTACGGCACCATGGCCGCCGAGGCCGCCGGCCAGCTGCGCGCCGTTGAGGTGAACCGTCCCACGCACGTCTTTGTCCAGGCGGGCGTCGGCTCCCTCGCGAGCGCGATGGTGGGCTACTTTGCCAACCTCTTCCCCACGTGCCCGCCCAAGTTTGTCATCATGGAGGCCGGCGCCGCCGACTGCCTCTACCAGGGCGCGCTTGCTGCTGACGGCGACCCGCGCATCGTGGGCGGCGACCTGCAGACCATCATGGCCGGCCTCGCGTGCGGCGAGCCCAACACCATTGGCTGGGACATCCTGCGCAACCACGCGGACGCCTTCCTCTCCTGTCCGGACTGGGTGGCCGCCAACGGCATGCGCCGTCTTGCCGCGCCCGTCAAGGGCGACCCCGCCGTCACCTCCGGCGAGTCCGGAGCGGTGGGCATGGGCGTCATCGACGCCATCATGACCGACCCGGACTACGCCGAGCTGCGCGACGCGCTCGGTCTCGACAAGAACAGCCAGGTGCTGCTCTTCTCCACCGAGGGCGACACCGACCCCGAGCGCTACCAGCAGATCGTTTGGGACGGCGCCTGGGCAAAGTAGGCGGGGAGCCGGGGCTTCTCGGCACTTCTCGGCACGTGTTTTGGTAATGGAAGCGTCAGAAAGGACGTAAGCAAAATGGCCAAGGAACTGGATTTCGAGCAGATCAAGAGCGCCGCGGAGGGCTACGGCAAGGACATGACCGCCTTCCTGCGCGCCATGATCTCCCACCCCTCCGAGTCCTGCGAGGAGGGTGAGGTCGTGGCCTGCATCAAGGCCGAGATGGAGAAGCTCGGCTTCGATAAGGTCGAGGTCGACGGCCTGGGCAACGTCATTGGCTGGATGGGCGAGGGCGACAAGATCATCGCCATCGACTCCCACATCGACACCGTGGGCATCGGCAACCGCGACAACTGGGAGGCCGACCCCTACGAGGGCTACGAGACCGACGAGCTCATCTACGGCCGCGGCGGCTCCGACCAGGAGGGCGGCATGGCCTCTGCCACTTACGCCGCGAAGATGATGAAGGACCTGGGTCTCATCCCCGAGGGCTACAAGATCATGGTCGTGGGCTCCGTCCAGGAGGAGGACTGCGACGGCATGTGCTGGCAGTACATCGTCAACAAGTACTTCGACGGTCCCGAGGACGCCCGCGAGAAGATCGAGTTCGTGATCTCCACCGAGCCCACCGACGGCGGTATCTACCGAGGGCATCGCGGCCGCATGGAGATCCGCGTTGACGTTCACGGCGTCTCCTGCCACGGATCGGCGCCCGACCGCGGCGACAACGCCATCTACAAGATGGCCGACATCATCGCCGACGTCCGCGCCCTCAACAACAACGGCTGCGACGAGTCCACCTCCATCAAGGGTCTTGTCAAGATGCTCGACCCCAAGTACAACCCGGAGCACTTCGAGGACGCCCGCTTCCTGGGCCGTGGCACCTGCACCGTGAGCCAGATCTTCTACACCTCGCCCAGCCGCTGCGCCGTGGCCGATAGCTGCGCGATCTCCATCGACCGCCGCATGACCGCCGGCGAGACCTGGGACTCCTGCCTCCAGGAGATCCGCGACCTGCCGTCCGTCAAGAAGTACGGCGACGACGTCAAGGTCTCCATGTACATGTACGACCGCCCGAGCTGGAAGGGCACCGTCTACGAGACCGAGGCCTACTTCCCCACGTGGATCAACGCCGAGAGCGCCGCTCACGTCCAGGCCCTCGTTGACGCGCACCACGCGCTCTTCGGCGAGGAGCGCATTGGCTGCGAGCCGTCCATGGACAAGCGCGCCGGCCGTCCGCTCACGGACAAGTGGACCTTCTCGACCAACTGCGTGTCCATCCAGGGCCGCTACGGCATCCCGTGCGTGGGCTTTGGACCCGGCGCCGAGAGCCAGGCGCACGCGCCCAACGAGGTCACCTACAAGCAGGACCTCGTGACCTGCGCCGCGCTCTACACCGCCGCGCTCAACCTCTACGACGCTTCCAAGAAGACCGGCGACGTCACCGTCTTCCGCGCCGGCGCCACCGACAACGACATCCAGTAACGGCGTTACGAAGGGACAGTCCCTTCGTAACATCAAAACAGCAACGTGACGAAGGGACTGTCCCTTCGTAACATGAAAGGAAACAAAATGGCCAAGGACTTCTCCGCGCTTCTCGACGAGCTCAAGGGCTACGACTTCTCCGGTATGTACAACGCCGACTTCCTGCACACCTGGGACAAGACCACCGACGAGCTGCGGGCGCTCTACGTCGTGGCCGCCGCCCTGCGCAACCTCCGCGAGCGCAACATCTCGCCGCGCATCTTTGACTCGGGTCTCGCCGTCTCGCTCTTCCGCGACAACTCCACGCGCACGCGCTTCTCGTTCTCCAAGGCCACGAACCTGCTCGGCCTCCAGCTCCAGGACCTCGACGAGGGCAAGTCCCAGATCGCCCACGGCGAGACCGTCCGCGAGACCGCCACGATGATTTCCTTCATGGCCGACGTCATCGGCATCCGCGACGACATGTACATCGGCAAGGGCGACGCCTACATGGCCGAGGTCGCCGAGTCCGTTGACGAGGCCTATCACGACGGCGTGCTCGACCACCGCCCGACGCTCATCTCCCTGCAGTCCGACTCCGACCACCCGACCCAGTCCTCCGCCGACATGCTCTACCTCATCGAGGAGTTTGGCGGCTTGGAGAACCTCCGCGGCAAGAAGGTGGCCGTGACCTGGGCGTACTCCCCGAGCTACGGCAAGCCGCTCTCCTGCCCGCAGTCGCTCATCTCGCTGCTGCCGCGCTTTGGCATGGACGTCACGCTGGCCCACCCCGAGGGCTACGACCTCATGGGCGACCGCGTGGAGGCCGCCAAGACCTACGCCGCCGAGTCCGGTTGCACCTTCAAGCAGGTGAACACCATGGCCGAGGCCTTTGAGGGCGCTGACATCGTCATCCCCAAGAGCTGGGCGCCCTACGCCGCCATGGAGAAGCGCACCAACCTCTACGCCGAGGGCGACGACGCCGGCATCAAGGCCCTGGAGAAGGAGCTTCTCGCCCAGAACGCCACCCACATGGACTGGTGCTCCACGCGCGAGCTCATGGCCAAGACCGCTCACGGCGACGAGACCATCTACATGCACCCGCTGCCCGCGGACATCTCCGGCGTCTCCTGCGAGCACGGCGAGGTCATGGCCGACGTCTTTGACATGCACCGCGTGGGCATGTACAAGGAAGCCAGCTACAAGCCGTACGCCATCGCGGCCATGATCTTCCTGCAGAAGGTCAAGGACCCCGTGGCCACGCTCGCGGCGCTCGAGGCCGCGGCCAAGCCCCGCTGGAACCAGGCGTAGGAACAATCGCTCGTCCGGGTGAGGGCCGCCCATAAGTCGTTCGCTCACTGCGCTTCGCGCAGAAGTCGCTCACTGACTTATGGGCGGCCCCGCCGTTACGTTGAGAGGGCATCAAATGTCTAAGAGAATCGTCATCGCCCTCGGTGGCAACGCCCTGGGTAACAATCTGCCGGAGCAGATGGAGGCGGTCAAGCATACGGCGCGCGCGATCGTGGACCTCATCGAGCAGGGGAACGAAGTCGTGGTGGCCCACGGCAACGGCCCGCAGGTGGGCATGATCCAGGAGGCCATGACGCAGCTCACGCGCTCCAACCCCGAGAAGTACATCCCGTGCCCGCTCTCCGTGTGCGTGGCCATGAGCCAGGGCTACATTGGCTACGACCTGCAGAACGCGCTGCGCGAGGAGATGCTCGACCGCGGAATCGACGTGGGCGCGGCCACCGTGCTCACGCAGGTCGAGGTGGACCCGAAGGACCCCGCGTTCGCCAACCCCACCAAGCCGATCGGCGCCTTCATGACGCGCGAGGAGGCCGACCGCATGATCGCCGAGCGCGGCTACGAGGTGGTGGAGGACGCCGGGCGCGGGTACCGCCGCGTGGTGGCCTCGCCCAGGCCAGTGGGCATCGTTGAGCTGGACACCATTCGATCGCTCGTGGAGACCAACCACGTGGTGGTGGCCTGCGGTGGCGGCGGCATACCCGTGTTCAAGACCGAGGGCAACCACCTCAAGGGCGCCGCGGCGGTCATCGACAAGGACTTTGCTGCGGCACGCCTTGCCGAGCAGCTTGATGCCGATTTCCTGGTGATTCTGACCGCGGTGGAAAAGGTCGCCGTGAACTTTGGCAAGCCCGACCAGCAGTGGCTTGACGAGCTCACGCCCGCCGACGTGGAGCGCTACGTTGCCGAGGGCCAGTTCGCGCCCGGCTCGATGCTGCCCAAGGTCCAGGCCGCGCTCGCGTTTGCGCAGTCCGGGGCCGGCCGCTCGTCGCTGATTACGCTCCTCGAGCGAGCTGCCGACGGCATTGCCGGCAAGACGGGTACCATCGTACGTGGGTAGGTTACGAAGGGACAGTCCCTTCGTAACATCAAGAACGAAATGTGACAAAGGGACTGTCCCTTTGTCACATGGGACGGGGAGGCATGAGGCCTGACCTCAGGGCATATCTTCTGGGTGACGACGGGCACCGGGTCTTTGGGCCCGGCCCCGTCGACCTGCTGGAGCGCGTGGGGGAGCTGGGGAGCCTGCGTGCGGCGGCCATCGACATGGGCATGGCCTACACCAAGGCCACGCGCCTCGTGCGCGACGCGGAGCGCGCCTTTGGCTTCGCGCTCACCGAGCGCACGGTGGGCGGATCCGGGGGAGGAGGGTCCCAGCTCACCGCCGAGGCCCGGGAGCTGATCGAGCGCTACCGTGCGTTCGAGCGCACGAGCCGCTGGGCGCTCTCGGCCGCCTACGAGACGTGCTTCTCGGGCTTTGCCGACGTGGCGAGCCTGGGCTGCGTGGTCATGGCGTCCGGCGAGGGTGCGCGCTTTGGCGGCGAGCCGGGCGAGAAGCTCGTGGCGCCGCTCGCCGGCACGGCCGTGCTCGAGCGCACGCTCGCCGTGCTGCCGGCGGACCTCTTGGACGTTGTGGTGGTGACGCGCTGGGACGCGGTCGAGGAGCTGTGCCAGCGGCTCGGCGTGCGCTGCGTTCGCGCGGACGGCCCGCTCAAGAGCGACACGATGCGTGCCGGCCTGGAGGCGCTGGGGCGCCGCGCCGGCTGCCTCTTTGTGACCGGCGACCAGCCGCTTCTTAGCGAGAAGAGCGTGCGCGCCATGGTGGCTGCGCTTACGCACGAGCCCACGGCGATCGTGCGCCTGGGCTGGCACGGGCGCGCGGCGAACCCGGTGCTCTGGCCAAACGACACGCTCGGCGCGCTCGCGCGGCTGGAGGGCGACATGGGAGGGCGCGTTCTTCTCGCTGGTCACGCCGAGCTGGAGGGTCGCGTGCGCCTGGTGGAGGCCACGAGCGAGTGGGAGCTCGCCGACGTGGACACGCCCGACGACCTAGCCCGTCTCGAAGCCGTGCTGTCCGACAGAACCTGACAAAGGTGACAGGGTAGTTTGTCAGGTTTTGAAATCCTGACAAACTACCCTGTCACCTTTGTCAGGTTTTGAGGGAGGAGGAGCCGATGAGGAGGATTCTCGCAAACGGAACGCTGGTCACGCCCGGTGGCCTGCGTCGCGCAGACCTCGCGCTGGAGGGCGAGAAGATCGCGGAGATTGCCCCGCACATCGAGCCCGGGCTCACGGACGTCGTGGAGGACGTCACGGGCTGCTGGGTCTTTCCCGGCTTCATCGACGCGCACACGCACCTGCAGTGCTGGACCGGTATGGACTGGACGGCCGACAGCTTTGAGACCGGCACGCGCGCCGCGGCCTGCGGCGGCACCACCTGCATCGTGGACTACGCTACGGCCGACCGCGGCGTCACGATGGACGAGGCGCTGGCCGAGTGGCAGCGCCGCGCGGCGTCCGGCGCCGGTTGCACGGTAAACTACGGCTTCCACATGGCCATCGCCGAGTGGGGCGAGGACAGCCCCGCCCAGATGCGCCGCATGCGCGAGGCGGGCGTGAGCAGCTTCAAGACCTACCTCGCCTACGACCACCTGCGGCTCTCCGACGCCGAGACGCTGCGCTGCCTGGAGACGGTACGCGACCTGGACGCGGTGCTCTGCGTGCACTGCGAGAACGGCGACGTGGTGAACGAGCTGCAGCGTCAGGTGCTCGCCGAGGGCATCACGGGCCCGGAGGGGCACCCGCTCTCCCGCCCGGCCGAGGCCGAGGCGGACGCTGTCTCCCGCCTGCTCTACCTGGCGCAGATCGCGGGCGCCAAGGTGAACGTGGTGCACCTGTCCACGAGGCTCGGTCTTCTCGCCGTGCGCGCCGCCCGGGCCCGCGACCAGCGGGGCATCTACGTGGAGACCTGCCCGCAGTACCTCACGCTGGACGACACGCGCTACCTCGAGGCGGGCGATGACGGCTTCGCGGGCGCCAAGTACGTGATGAGCCCGCCGCTGCGCAAGCCGTCGGACGTGCGCGCCCTTCGCGAGGCGGTTCTCGCCGGCGAGGTCGACTCCATCGCGACGGACCACTGTTCGTTCAACCTGCGCGGCCAGAAGGACCGCGGCCGTCCGGAGCTGGGCGGCAACTTCACCAAGATCCCCAACGGCGGCCCCGGCATCGAGCACCGCCCGGCCGTGATGGCCACGACCTTTGAGGGCCAGCTCGGCCCCGAGGAGCTCTGCCGCCTGCTGTCGGAGGGCCCGGCGCGCACCTTCGGCCTGTGGCCGGAGCGCGGACGGCTTGCCGTGGGCGCCGCCGCCGACGTCTGCGTGTGGGACCCCGCCGCGCGCTGGACCATCAGTGCCGCGACCCAGCACCAGGCCGTTGATTACACGCCGTGGGAGGGCTTCGAGGTGCACGGTCGCGCGCACCTCGTCTACGTGGGCGGCGAGCTCGTGGCCCGCGACGGCGAGCCCACCGGAGCCACCCCCGGCCATTACGTGGCAAGATGATACGAAGGGACTGTCCCTTCGTATCATTTCGAGACTGATAAGGAGAAGAACATGGCAATCGAGGCAATCGTTACCGACAAGGCGCCCGCGGCGCTCGGCCCCTACTCCGCTGCCGTGGCCGCCCCGGCCACCAAGGCCATTCACGTGTCCGGCCAGCTGCCGATCGACCCGGCCACCGGCGAGTTCGCCGACGAGGACATCCAGGCCCAGACCCGCCAGAGCCTGACCAACATCAAGAACATCCTCGAGGCCGCCGGCGCCTCCATGGCAGACGTCGCCGAGGTCACCGTTCTTCTCGACGACATCGCCGACTTTGGCGCCATGAACGAGGTCTACGGCGAGTTCTTCACCGCGCCGTACCCCAGCCGCGCCGCCTTTGAGGTGGCCGCGCTGCCCAAGGCCGCCAAGGTCGAGATCAAGGCCGTGGCCTACCTGTAGGCAGGGCCTCACGCGCGGGGGCGGCCCGCCACGCTTCATGCGAGAGTGTTCGTACCTTGTGCTCAGAACTCTCGCTTAGAAGCATGGCGGGCCGCGCGCGTTTGGTCCGCAGTGAACGATTCTGAAATGAGCTTCTGCGTAGGAAGTCGGCGGGCGTCCGCCGTTTTGGTCCTCGGCTGACGGTCGGTTTTAGTCCTCTACCTCGCGGAGAAGGTCGGCGGGGTCAACGCCGTAGAGGCGCGCAACCTTGATGAGGTTGCTCGTGCTGGGCTCTGCGGTGCCAGATTCCCACTTCGACACTGCCTGCCTGCTCACGCCGATCTTCTCGGCCACAAGCTCCTGCGTCATCTTGCAGCGCTCGCGATGGGACCGCAGCACCTCGCCAAGCGAGCGGCGCACGGCCACGCGCTCGGGGTCCTTGCGCTCGCGCTCCTGGCGGAGGAACCAGCGGATGGCGAGAATCGCCAGCACCACGAGGAGAATCCACGGAAGGGCCTGCAGCAGCAGGAGGATAAGGACCATGAAAAGCTCCGACGGGTCCATGCCAAAGAATCTGCCGTTCATGAGCACTCCTTTCCGCGTCGCTTGTGGCTTAACCATAGCAATCCGATACGGTTGACAACAGCACCTATCGCGCAACTTTGGGTTGCGCTTGGTTGCGCAGCGTTTTGGTGGCGCTCCGACGGTCTTGAACGCCTATGGCGCGCCTGCGGTTCCGGTGCGTATGCTGCCCACAAACGCCGGGATGGCGAGAAGGGCGGCGAGGTCGCAGGCGCTCTCGTAGGCAACGTCTGCTTGGTTGACGAGGGCGACGTCGGCGAGAGCTTCGGCGTTGGCGGCGCGGGCGACGAGCTCCGGCGTGGCTGGGTCGCCCGGCGCGCAGCCTGCGAGCTGGCAGAAGAGCTCCGGGCGGTGGACCTTCTCGCTCACGGGATGGCCGAGGCCGGAGGCTCCGAGCACGAGGATCGTGCGGTTGGAGCGCGCGGGGATGACGGGCTCCCAAGGGGCGTGGGCCTTGAGGGGGAGGCGTCGCGCCCCGTCGGCCTCTACGAGCACGTAGTCGGCGAGGGACGCCAGCGCGTCAATACCGAGGCTGGGCATCACAAGCTTTCCGTTCTTCTCGTCACGCGAACCCACACAGATGACGCGCGATTCCGAGAGCGCCGCGCGCACGTCAGACGCGGTGGGGGAGACGAGCAGCGGCATGCCCTCAAATGGCAGGATGTGCGTCGTGGTGGCGAGCACGACCGTGCCCGAAAGCTCCCGTGCCAGCGCCGCCAGGAGTGACGTCTTGCCGCCGCTGCCGATGACCGACGTCACGCCGGGCCTCACGCCGAGTGCCGCTGCCAGTGTCACGCCCATTGCCTCCCTTATGCTCCTCGACGCTGTTCTACCGTCCGCCGCATTGTAGTTCTCAAAATACAACGCCCTATTACAATTTTTCTGGTTAGCAGACCGTTTTTTCGGCAAACGAGCGAGGCAAACGAGCGAGGAGAGAACATGGCAAACACGGTGCTCACGATTGACGCGCGGGGCGAGGCGTGCCCCATCCCCGTGGTGCGGACCTTGAAGGCGCTCGCGGCGCTGGCCGGCCCGGGCGCGGTCGAGACCCTCGTGGACAATGAGATCGCGGTGCAGAACCTCACGCGCATGGGCGAGGGCAAGGGCTGCTCGGTGACGAGCGAGCGGCTGGGCGAGAAGGAGTGGCGCGTGACCGTGACCACGTCCGTGGCGCTCGGGGTGAGCGAGGCTGAGGCCGAGTCGGCGACGTGCGAGGTGCCGGGCGAGCCGGGTGCGCCGGGCGCGTCGACCGCGCCGCGCCGCGTGGTTGTGGCCATCACCTCCGAGTGCATGGGCACCGGCGACGACGTGCTCGGCAGGAAGCTCATGGGGAGCTTCGTCTACTCGCTCACGCAGCTCGACGAGCTGCCCGTGACCGTGCTGCTCTATAACGGCGGCGCGCACCTCAGCTGCGAGGGCTCGGCCGCCCTCGACGACCTGCGCGGCCTCGCGGCCTCCGGCGTGGAGGTGCTCACCTGCGGGACCTGCCTCGACCATTACGGCATCGCGGACACGCTGGCCGTGGGCGAGGTCACCAACATGTACGTGATCGCGCAGCGGCTTACGGGCGCGAGCCTCGTGGTGCGGCCGTAGCGTCGGCAGGCGACGGACGATGGCGCGTGTGCGGGTGCCGTCTCTGGTGGTGACGTTTCCCACCACGGCGGCGGCGATGTCGTGTGAGGAATGCTGCCAGCGGCGCGGCCTGGGCGGGCGGATGATCCCAGTGCCCGGGGAGGTCGCTGCTGGCTGCGGCCTGGCGTGGAAGACAGCGCCGGAGGCTCGCGACGAGCTTGCGGCCGCGCTGGCCGCCGACGGCGTCCCCGTCGAGGCCATGACCATAATCGAGCTGCTCGAGTTCCGATGTTACGAAGGGACAGTCCCTTCGTAACATTAGCGAGAAGGACGTGGGGTTGATGATCTACCTGGACAACGCGGCGACGACGATGCGCAAGCCGCAGGAGGTCGTGGACGCCGTCGTGGCGGCGATGGGCTCGCTCGGAAACGCGGGCCGCGGCGCGTCTGCGGGTGCGCTCGACGCCGGCCGCGTGGTGCTGCGCTGCCGCGAGGCGGTGGCGGCGCTCCTGGGCTGTCCGCGCGCCGACCACGTGTGCTTCTCGGCCAACTCCACGGCGGCGCTCAACGCGGCACTGTCTGGGCTGGTGGGGCCGGGCGATCGCGTGGTCACCACAGTGCTGGAGCACAACTCCGTGCTGCGGCCGCTTGAGCGTCTGGCGGACGAGCGGGGTGCCGACGTCACGTACGCGGGCTGCGACGCGCACGGGTTTCTCGACTTGGACGAGCTCGAGCGGCTGGTCTGCCCGGGCACGCGCCTCGTTGCGGTGACGCACGGCTCCAACGTGACGGGCAACCTCGTGGACGTGGCCCGCGTGGCCCAGATCGCGCATGCCGCGGGCGCGCTCTGCCTGGTGGACGCGTCGCAGACGGCGGGCGCGGTGCCGCTGGACATGGAAGCCATGGGCATCGACGTGGTGTGCTTCACCGGGCACAAGGGCCTCATGGGCCCGCAGGGCACGGGCGGCCTGGCGGTGGCCGAGGGCATTGACGTGCGGCCGTGGGCCGAGGGCGGCTCCGGCGTACACTCCTTTGAGCGCCGACACCCGCTGGAGTGGCCCACGCGGCTGGAGGCGGGGACGCTCAACGCGCACGGTCTGGCGGGCCTTGCGGCAGGCGTTGCGTTTATCGAGAAGAACGGCGGGCCCGTGGCGGTGGGCGCACGCGAGCACGCGCTGGCACGGCGACTCTACGAGGGCGTGCGCGACGTGCCGGGCGTGACGATCTACGGCGGCTGGCCCGTGGCGCCCGAGCGCTGCGGCTCCATCGTGGCGTTGAACGTTGACGGGCTAGATTCCGCGGAGATGGCAGACGCGCTGTCCTCCGGTTGGGGGATCGCGTGCCGGGCGGGTGCCCACTGTGCGCCGCTCATGCACCGCGCACTAGGGACGGAGGCGCGCGGCATCGTGCGCCTGAGCTGCGGATGGTTTAACACGGAGAGCGAGGTCGACGCCGCCGTGGCAGCAGTGCGCGCAATCGCCGCGGAATGAGACAAAGGGACTGTCCCTTTTGACCCATCACCGGTAAGAAGGTGCCGTTCGCGCCGCCGGGAGCCAGGGCAAACTATTTGTAAGCTAAACTAACTAGATGGAATACAAGCGCTCGCGTGGATCGTTATGCTTTTGAAAATATAACGCTGACGAGGAGGTTTTCGGACATGTTGGTCGTGATTCGCGGGGCGGGGGACATCGCGTCGGGCATCGCGCTGCGGCTCTATCGTGCGGGCATGCAGGTCGTGATGTGCGACCTCGCGGCTCCCACGTCCATCCGCCGCACCGTGTGCTTCTCGGAGGCCATCTGCCTCGGCGAGACGCGCGTGGAGGGCGTGCGCGGCGTGCTCTGCGCGGACGCCGCATCGGCGCGCGCGACCACGGCGGCGGGCAACGTCGCCGTGCTCGTTGACCCCGAGGCCGCCAGCGTGCGCGAGCTCGCGCCAGACGCGCTGGTGGACGCAATTCTCGCCAAGCGCAATCTTGGCACCACACGTGACATGGCGCCCATTGTGATTGGCGTGGGTCCCGGCTTCACCGCGCGCGAGGACTGCGACGCCGCGGTGGAGACGATGCGCGGCCACTACCTGGGGCGCGTTTACTACGAGGGATCGCCCATCCCCAACACGGCGGTGCCTGGCCTCATCGGCGGCTACGCGGGCGAGCGTGTGATGCGCGCGCCCGCGGACGGCGTCTTCGAGCCATGCGTGGAGATTGGGGCGCAGGTCACGGCCGGCTACGTGTGCGCCACGGTGGCCGGCGAGCCCATGTGCGCCACAATTGATGGCGTGGTGCGCGGGCTTCTGCAGGCGGGCGTGCCTGTGCGCAAGGGCATGAAGTGCGGCGACGTGGACCCGCGCTGTCACCCGGAGTACATCGAGAGCGCTTCCGACAAGGCGCTCGCCGTGGGCGGTGGCGTGCTTGAGGCGATTCTCGCGCTCTCGGGTACGGTGGCAGAGAAGAACGGGCGAGTTCCGGACGATTCTGCCGAGAAAACCGTCCACACGCCGCCCCAATCCGAGAACGGGCGAGTTCCGGACGTTCTGGGTCCCGCAACCGTCCAGAATCTGCCCCAAAAGAACAACGGGCGAGTTTTGGACGTTTCTGCCGAGAAAACCGTCCACACGCCGCCCCTTAACGGCTCCCTCTCCGATGAGGGCTTCGTCTCCGCGCTCGTGGCGGAGCTCAAGGCCGGGCGGCGAGTGGGGCTGGCGAGCCTGCTCGCCACCAGCGGCTCGATGCCGCGCCACGAGGGCGCGCGTCTCGCTGTCCTTTCAAACGAAGCGCTGGCAGGGACCGTCGGTGGCGGCGCGATCGAGCAGCTGGCCATCGAGCGCGCCCGTGCGGCACGCTCCTGCGGCGCGCCGAGCCTGGAGTGGTACCACACCGGCGACGCGATGGCCTGCGGCGGCGACGCGCTGCTCGTCGTGCGCCCGCTCACGGCAGACGACCTGCCCGTCCTTCTCGCCGTACGCGACGCGCTCCAACGCGACGAGCCCGTCTGCGTGACGGAGTGCTGGACGGATCCCACCGCGCCGACGATCGAGGTCGGCCCGGCCGCGCGTCTCTCCGCCCCGACCTGGGACGACGCACACGCCATCTACCGCGAGCCCATCGTCGCTCCGAGCCGTCTGCACGTCTTTGGCGCCGGGCACGTGGGCGCCGCGCTCGTGGGTATGGCCGCGGCTGCAGGCTTTGAGGCGCACGTCTACGATGACCGACCGGAGCTCGCCACGGGCGAGCGTCTGCCACAGGCAGCTACCGTGACCTGCGGCGCGTTTGACGAGCTCGCCGCAAGCGTCGCAATCGGCCCGCGCGACTCCGTCGTCGTGCTCACGCATGGGCACGCCTACGACGAGACGGTCCTTCTCGCCGTGCTGACCCGCGACGTCCAGCCCGCCTACGTGGGCTGCATCGGCAGCGCCCGCAAGGTCGCCCTCGCGCGCGAGCACCTCGTTGCCGCCGGCGTGCCGGCCGAGCGCGTCGACGCCGTGGCCATGCCGATCGGCCTCGCTATCGGCGCCGTCACGCCCGCCGAGATTGCGCTTTCCATCACCGCGCAGCTCGTCCGCCGTCGCGCCGAGCGTCGCGGCGAGGGCCCGGGGAAGGGCGAGCGCGCATGAGCGCCGCCCTGCGCAAATACCCCGGCCGCATCATTGCCCTTCTCGGCGTGCTGCTCGTGGCCACCGTGCTCGTGTCGCTGGCGCTCGGCCGTTACCCCATCGGCCCGGCGGACGCGCTCGAGCTGCTGCTCTCCCGCGTGGCGCCCGGCCTCGGCGACTTCTCCGCACAGCAGGAGACGCTCTTCTTCAACGTGCGCCTGCCGCGCATTCTGCTGGTGATCCTCGTGGGTGCGAGCCTCTCTGCCGCCGGCGCCGCCTTCCAGGGAATCTTCCAGAATCCGCTCGTCTCGCCGGACTTTCTCGGCGCATCACAGGGGGCGGCGCTGGGCGCGTGCGCGGCCATTCTTGCGGGCGGCACCTCGCTCGCGATCTCCGGATCGGCCTTTGCCGTCTCGCTCGCCGCGGTGGGCATCGTGCTGCTGGTGAGCAGCCGGGCGCGCGGCAACCGGATCCTTGTCACCGTGCTCGCCGGCATCATGGTGAAGTCGCTCTTTGAGGCTGGTGTCTCCTACACCAAGCTCGTGGCCGACCCGTCCAACCAGCTGCAGGCCATCACCTTTTGGCTGCTCGGCTCGTTCAACGGCGCCAAGGTCGCCGACCTTGCGCTGGCGGCCGCGCCCATCGCCATCGGCCTTGCTGGCCTCATGGCCATGCGCTGGCGACTCAACGTCCTCACGATGTCCGACGACGAGGCGCTCTCCATGGGCGTCAACGCCCCGCGCGTGCGCGCCGTGGCCGTGCTCTTCTCGGCCCTTGTGACCGCGGCGAGCGTGGCGGTTTCCGGGCTCATCGGCTGGGTGGGGCTCGTGGTGCCGCACCTCGCGCGCGGTCTGGTGGGTAGCGACTACCGGCACCTCCTGCCGGCCAGCATGCTCGCAGGCGCAACGTTTCTGCTGGTGGTGGACGACATCGCGCGCCTTGCGCTCACGGCGGAGATCCCCATCGGCATTCTCACGTCCGTGGTGGGCGCGCCGTTTTTCCTGTGGCTCATTGTGAAGAGGGGGCGCGGCTGATGCGAGCGAGAAGAACCTGGCGCCCCGGTCCCCCGGCGGGCGAGAAGAACCTGGCGCCTCTGTCTCGTGGCGAGCGAGGGGGGCGCGGCTGACATGAGCTTCCAGATCTCCGGCCTCAGCTTCTCCTACGGCGACCACGCGGTGCTCGAGGGCGTGGACCTCTCCGTTGCGGACGGCGAGCTCGCGTGCGTGCTCGGGCCCAACGGCGTGGGCAAGACCACGCTCTTCCGCTGCATCCTGGGCCTTGAGCGCCCGCGCGCGGGAACCATCCTCGTGAACGGCCGGCCACTCGACGAGCTCTCCGTGGCCGAGCGCGCCCGGGAGATGGCCTTTGTCCCGCAGAGCCACGCGCAGGTCTTTGACTACGAGGTGCTCGACGTGGTGCTCATGAGCGCGGCGTCGCGCCTGGGGCCGCTGCGCGCGCCCGCCGCGGCAGACCGCGTCCGCGCCGAGGAGGCGCTCGAGCGCGTGGGCGTGGCGCACCTCGCGCACCGGAGCTTCATGCAGGTCTCGGGGGGTGAGCGGCAGCTCGTCCTTATCGCCCGCGCCATCGCGCAGGACGCGCGCTCGATCGTGATGGACGAGCCCACGAGTGCGCTCGACTTTGGCAACACGGCGCGCGTGATGGCGGTGGTGCGACGGCTCGCGAGTGAGGGGCTCTCCGTGATTGCTTCCACGCACGCGCCCGACCTGGCGTATCTGTACGCGGACACGGTGCTTGCGCTCGACGGCGGGCGCGTCCGCGCATGCGGCGCCCCGGCTGACGTCATCACCGGGCCGCTCCTGAGCGAACTCTACGGCCTGCCCGTGGAGGTCAGCTCGCTCCACAACGACAAAGCACGCGCCTGCGTTCCCACGGAAATGATACGAAGGGACAGTCCCTTCGTAACATCGAGAAGGGAGAAGAAGTGAGGAGAAGAACGTTCTTGTCGGCAGCTGCGGCGCTTGCGGTGGCGGCGTCGCTCGGAGCGTGCGGCGGTGCGCCGGCGGCGGAGTCCGACCAGCAGCCCGACAGCCAGCAATCCGCGGCGGAGCAGACCGCAACGCGCGTGGTCACGGACTCGCTCGGGCGCGAGGTAGAGATCCCGGCCGAGGTCGAGCGCATCGCGGCATCCGGGCCCGTGGCCCAGCAGGTGCTGCTCACGGTGGCGCCCGAGAAGATGGTCGGCCTCTCCGGCGAGCTCACGGACGAGCAGCTTGCCTACCTCGGTGAGGACCTCGCTGACCTGCCCGTCTTTGGCCAGATCTACGGCGGCAAGGGCGACTTCAACAAGGAGGCTGTTGCCGCGGCTGACCCGCAGCTGATCATCGACGTCGGCGAGGCCAAGGACTCGCTTGTCGAGGAGCTGGACACGCTGCGGGAGCAGATTGGCATCCCGTGCGTGCACATCGACTCGATTGACCTCCATAGCTACGCTGACCTCTACGATCAGCTCGCGGAGATCCTGGATTCCGAGAAGGCCGCCGAGCTGGCGGACTACTGCCGCGACGCGGTGGCCGAGGTCGAGGCCGTCGTCGCGGAGGTGCCCGAGGACGAGCGCCCGCGCGCCGCGTACCTGCTCGGCGACACGGGCACCAATGCGATGGCGCGCGGCGGCTTCCAGTCCGGCATCATCGACCTGTGCTCCGAGAACGTCGTGGTGGTGGATGACCCGTCGTCCAGCGGCAAGGGTAACGAGATTGGCCTCGAGCAGATTGCGCTCTGGGACCCCGAGCTCGTCGTCTTTGTGGGTGACTCGATTTATGACACCGTGGGTGACGATCCGGCCTGGGCCGAGCTTACTGCTATCAAGTCCGGTAACTACTTCCGCGCGCCGAGTGAGCCGTACAACTGGATTTCCATGCCTGCCTCGGTGAACCAGATCATCGGCCTGCAGTGGTACGCGCGCCTGTGCTACCCGGAGCGCTTCGATGACGACCTGCGTGACGTGGTGGGGGAGTACTACCAGCTCTTCTACGGCCACGACCTCACGGACGAGGAGTACGACGCGCTGACGCGCGGCGCCGTGCGGGTATAGGCCGAGGCTCGAAAAATAACGGACATTGGATGGCCAAAATTGGCCTTACGAATGACGTTTTCCCAGTTGGCAAGATTTTTTCAGCCAGCCAATGTCCGTTAATTTCTGAGGTGCCCGAGTAGACTGCCAAGAAGGGCCTCGCGCAGGCGCCTCGTGCCGGTCTCGTCTGGCCGGACGAGCTCGACGAAACCCCAGGTGGGGCTCAGGCGCGCGGCAACCTCGTCGGCGAGCGCCGAGCGAACTACCACGAGTGCGTGCGGCCATGCCGGCACAGGTCCGGAGTCAAGCAGCTCGAGCGCCGCGATGAGCCCGCCGCCGCGGCGCAGCTCGAGCGGGCCTATCTCATCGACGACGAGGAGCCCGGGGTGCGCGTCCTTCTCGCCCGCCTCCGCGGCAAGCTCGGAGAAGTGCGTGTTCACGCGGGCAAGCGCCGCGGTGTCAAAGTCCCAGCCCAGGTCGGTCGCGCGCCCGCCTTTCGCGGGCGTGGCAAGAAGGACACGCACGCGCGAGGGCAGCAGCGCGTTCTCAATCCCGACCTTCTCGCCGTCGCGCCACACGCCAGGCGCGAGCACGCCGCACACGGGCACGCCCGCCGCCTCGAGCTCGCGCACGCGAGCCTCGAGCCACGTGGTCTTGCCCGTCCGGATGTGTCCGGTGAGAATGAACAGCATGCAGCCCCCCCGACCGCTCAAGCCGCAACGACCCAACCTGGAGGAAATGATGACAGATGCGTGGTCGCTCTACGACCGAATGATCGTTCAGATTCCTGAGGACGCGCTCGTGCGGAGCGTGATCATGGGCGCGCATCACTGCCTCGTCGAAGCTGAGTGTGGCTCAGGCGTGGCGGCGCTTCATCGTGGCGGCGCGCGCCTGCGCATGGAGCGCGGCTGGGTGGGGCGTTCCCTGCGCGAGCTTGCGGCCTGTGCAAAGTCGTGGGACTTCGAGGTGGCGTCGGTGGGCGTAGCGGCGCTCAACGCCTGGCACAACCAGCACGAGCGCTTGGACGCGCTGGGTCTGGTCACGGATGCGGAGAGCACGGACCCGTTTGTGTTTCTCGCTCCGGTTGCTGCGCGCATGGCTGCCGAGAAGGGCGACGGATCGCGGCCCCGTGCGGTGGTTATCGGTCACTTTCCGTACCTCGCGGCTATCGCGGAACACGCGGAGGTGGTCGTGCTGGAGCGCGCCTCCCGCGCGGACACGGACCTGCCCGACACCGCCTGCGAGTACCTTCTTCCGGGTGCGGACATCGTTGTCATGACGGGCATGACGCTCGCCAACAAGACCATGCCGCGCCTGCTGGAGCTTGCGCGCGACTCGCTCACCTGCGTGGTAGGTCCGTCGGCTACGATCTGCGCGCCGGTGCTGGAGGCTGGAGCTGACCTCATCGCCGGTAGCGTGGTCGCCGACGCGGCGCTGGCCCGCGAGATCGTGACCTGCGGCGCCCCGCTCCACGGTTCCGGCGCGCTCGAGCACGTGCTCGTAGCTCTGTAAAAAGGGGACGGGTTATTTCTCTCAGAGATTTTGGGACAGGCCCGGAGGGGTGGGACTGCGGACGTTTTCCTGTACATCCTACACCGCGTAGCCGAGCAGCCTGCGGTTCTCGTCCGGCGTCCTCCAGCCCAGCGCCGCGCTCGCCCGCT
>CASEVE010000018.1 GCA_949291295.1 uncultured Olsenella sp. | reverse complement strand
CGCCGACCCCGGAGAGGGCGCAGGGCACGGCGAGAAGGACGAGCGCCGCGTGCAGCGCCCACGCCCCCGCCCCGACGCGGCGGGCCTGCCCGGCGACGACCTCCGCGGCGCGCGGCCGGGAGGGCCGGGCCATCTCGGCCGCGACCGCCTCCACGAGCGCGCGGGGCGCGGCGGCGTCGGCGCCGGGAACCGCCCGGTAGTGGTCCCGCAGCGCGCCCTCGAGGGCGCGCCTCTCTCGCATCCTCATCTCAGACCTCCCCGTCCTTCTCGTCTCGAACGTCCAGGTCCGCCCGCAGCGCCTCGAGCGCCGACGACAGGGCGCGCGCCGCCGCGAACCTGCTCATGCCCAGCGCGGCGCCCACCTCGCCGACCGTGAGGTCCTCCCCGTACCTGAGCTCGAGCGCCTCGCGCTGGGCGCGGGGCAGCCGGGCGAGCGCCGAGGCCAGGTCGCGGCGGTCGTCCGCCTCGCCCGGGTCGCCCCCGCCGGGGAGCGCCTCCGGGAGATCGGCCCACGAGGACGCGCGGTCCCGGGCCATGTCGGCGCAGACGTTGCGGGCTATTGTGACGAGGTAGGCGCGGGCGCGGCCCCGCTCCCGGTAGCGCGAGCGGGCGCGGACGAAGCGTAGGAACGTCTCCTGGGCGGCGTCCTCGGCGAGCCCCGCCGGCGCGTGCCTGCGGCAGTACCGCAGCACGTCGGCGTAGTGCTCGCCGACCAGACGCTCCGCCTCGTCCGTCCGCCCGTTCTTCTCGCCCACGGCGCCACCTCCCTCTATCCCTATTAACGGCCCAGCGGGCCGGGATGAGCGGTCGGATCGATATTTCTTTGTATGCCGGAGACAGCGGGCCGTACCTTTGGGCGGCCACCGAAGACGCGTGATGGCGTTTAGCAGAGTTTGGCAGGGCTTGGCGGTGCTGGGCAGAGGCCGCGTGATGTGGACTACAGCACAGCGGCAATCTTGGAGAAGGGCTTTATCTTCCTGAGCTCAGGCTCGAGCTTGCGTCGGGCCACCTCGATGTCGTACGCCGCCTGCGCACGTAGCCAATACCCGTCAGACAGGCCAAAGAAACGACAGAGCCTCAGGTCAGTGTCGGCAGTCACGGAGCGGCGCCCCAACACGATCTGTCCGATGCGCTGCGCAGGTATGCCCGTCTCCTTGGCAAGACGGTACTGCGAGATGCCCATGGGCACGAGAAACTCGTCGCGCAGTAGCTCGCCCGGAGTAATGGGGGCAACAATCTCCCCCTCGTGAACAGGCTCAGTGATAGTCAACGATTTCGACATCCTCGGCACCTCCCTCGACCCACCGAAAGCAGACTCGGAGCTGGTCGTTGATGCGGATGCTGAATTGCCCAGCTCCATCTCCGCTCAGTGCCTCGAGACGATTCCCCGGCGGAATTCTGAGGTCAGACAGCTCGTTTGCGATTTGCAGCTGACGAAGCTTTCTCAGTGCAACGCGCTCGAACACCAAGAACCTTGCAACGCGAAATCCCGACGAGAGCCGCTCGGTATCCTTGTCTGCAAATGGCCTAATCATAGTATCGTCTCGCGTTATTAATGTCAATCTCAATTCCGCCGCCACGTTCCATGTGCTAGACTCATTTTATAGGAACACATGTTCGTTTCAAGGGAGCCACATGAGTAGAGAGACGCCGCAGGACAGTGTGACTAACCGCATCAGGCGCGAGCTCGAGGCGCTTGCCGATCCCACGTACCGCGACTTCCAGGCGAAGCTCGTGCCGACTGTCGACCCCGAGCGCATCCTCGGCGTGCGCACGCCGGCGCTGCGCGACTACGCCCGCAGGCTCGCACGCGAGCGGCCCGCTGAGGCGCGCGCCTTTCTCGCGGCGCTTCCACACGGGACTTACGACGAGAACAACCTGCACGGCGAGCTCATCGGCAGAATGGCGAAGACGCCCACGGAGGCGTTCGAGCTGCTCGACGCCTTCCTCCCCTTCGTCGACAACTGGGCGACCTGTGACCTGATTCGCGTCCCCGCCTTCAAGCGGGACCTGCCGGCGGTGCTCGAGCGCATCCGCGGCTGGGTCGTCGCGGAGCCGGAGTATACGGTGCGCTTTGGGGTGGTCCAGCTCATGACGCTCTTCCTGGACGACGCCTTCGAGCCCGATCACCTCGCGCTCGTCGCCGGCATCGACCGCCCCGAGTACTACGTCAACATGGCGCGCGCCTGGTACTTCTCGTTCGCCCTGATAAAGCAGCCTGCGGCGACGCTGCCCCTCTTCGAGCGGAGGCCGATCGCCCTCGACCCCTGGACGCACAACAAGGCGCTCCAGAAGGCGCGCGAGAGCCGCCGCATAGCGCCAGAGCAGAAGGCGTTCCTGCAGTCGCTCAAGGTGTGAAGGAACGAAGTCTCGAGCAGAAGCTATAATAGGCGAGAAACTCGCAGGAGGGAGACCCATGAGAGCACGCACTGCTATCGCTGCCCTGCTCGCCGCGACCATCGCACTGCCCCTCGCGGGGTGCTTCGGGCTGCCCGGGCCAGACGACATCGCCGACCAGGCGGAGGAGGTCGCCTCGCAGGCGCAGGAGCTCGCCGACACGCTCTCGAACGTCGACTGGGGCAAGGTCTGCCGCCTTGTGGTGAAGGACGCCCAGACCGGCGAGGTCATTCGCGAGGTGACCGACCAGGCGGAGATCGAGGACGCGTTCGAGCCGTTCTCTAAGGAGAGCGGCATCGCCACTGAGCCGGACGCCGACGCAGAGTACGTCTTCGAGCTGTGGGAGCCGGAGACGCAGAAGCTCGGACAGAGCGCCGACGACCTCCAGGAGTACAAGGGCCTCGAGGTCACCACCTATGAGGGCTCGCCCGTCGTGGGGCTCGAGGTGAGCCCCATCGGCCTCAGACTCTACCTCACGTCACAGGCCGCCGCCGACGCGCTGCGCACGCTCGCGAGGTAGCGCTACTCGCCGGAAACCTCCCGCTGCACGCGCTTGGGCAGCTTGGCGTCGGGCGAGGTGGTGAACTCGCAGGCGAACTGCCTGCCGCCAACCCAGTAGACCATCCATCCCCACTTCTCGTGGAGGGCCTTCGTGGCGCCGGATCGCGAGAGCAGGCGGGCGTCTATGCGCGAGAGGTCCATAACGACATTACTCCCCCTACTTTGCAGAAAGCGACTATGAGAGTCCCAGAACGAGCGCAAGCTTTTCCGACACCTCGTCTATCCGGTCTCTCTCCAAGACGCCAATCCTCTTGCCCAGCATGCTTCGACTGACCGAAGCGATCTTGTCCGTCATCAAACAAAGCACAATCGAGTCGAAACCGCTCATCTTGTCGCTCTGCACAATAACGACCGGACGAGCTTTGCTTGCGTAAAGGTCATCCCGCATCGTCCAGATCTCACCGCGTATCGTTCATCATCCTCAACGCGAGCCGATCTGAAAACTCCGCCGCTTCCTCCTCGGAAGCGAAGGCCTCGACCTTGGGTTCAGGCAGGCGCACGTCAAACGGAAAACCGCGATGGGCGTTGACATTGTACCCAGCTCGCATTATCTCAGCCCGCTTTGAACGCGGTGACAGGGACCATCGCCCCGAAGGGCCAAGAGCCCTGCCCGATCAGTCCTCGAGAGCCCTCAGCGCCGCCCCGCGGGCGTGGATGAGCGTCGTGTCGAACAGCGGGGCGTCTGTGTCCTCGGGGCGCACGAGCAGGCCGATCTCCGTGCAGCCGAGGACGACCCCCTGCGCTCCGCGCTCGGCAAGCCCATCGATGGTGCGAAGGAACTCGGCGCGCGAATCGTCGCAGATGTCGCCCAAGCAGAGCTCGTCAAAGATCACGCGGTTCACGAGCGCGCGGTCCTTCTCGACCGGCGTGGGCGGCTCCTCCCTCGCGCGTGACGCGAGCAAGATCACGCTGCTCGACGTCTTTGACGCCGTGGAGAGCGACGCGAGCCTCTTTGGCTTCCACGCGCACCCCTCGCCCGCCTGCCCCGTGGGCAGCCGCATCCACGACGTGCTCGACGGCCCGCTCTCCGCCGCTCAGGACACCCTGCGCGCGAGCCTCGCCCGGACCACGATCGCCGACCTTCTCGCCCAGCTCTAGGTCGTTTCCGCGCAGCCGCGCCCAACGAGTCCGCGGCTCGCCGCAAGGAGGCCAACTCAACCACAAAGGGCCGGGACCGTCGCTGGCGGCCCCGGCCTCTCCGTCTCTCCTCGCTGCGCCTACGCGCCGAGCCTCTCCTTGAGGGAGATCAGCTCGCGATAAGTGTCGGCGAAGTTCAGCGCCATGAGCTTGCAGGTCTCTGCGCTCGCCATCTGGTCCTCGGCGTGGAGGAGCAGAAGCGGCAGCGTCTTCTTGCCCGCGCCGGACGCCTCGGCCTGAAGCAGCTTCATGTGCACCTCATGGCCTCCGTTGTATGCCTCGTCACCCTGCTTGACTAGCTCAGCCGCCGTGGCAAAGTCGCCCTCCTTGGCCTTGGCGATCGAGTTGACGTAGCAGGACTTTGCGGTGCCCACGTAGCTGATGATCTCGAAGCAGATCTGCTCGAGCTCGTCCATGTCTTCCATCTCAGCCTCCTAGCTGACTAGCCGAGCATCTTCTTGACGTCATCGAGAATCTTGGCGGCATTCATGCGACCGTAGTCGGCCATCGGGATGACGGCGACGGGGATACGCCCCTCGACGGCCTTCTCGAAATCGCCCTTCGCGTAGCCAATCTGAGGTCCAAGGAGGATGACGTCGGCCTCGTTGATGTGGTCCATGGCCTCGTTCATCGGGCGCGCCTCGATTGCGACCTCCTCGCCGCGAGCCGCAACCTCCTTCTGCATCTTCTGGACGAGCAGGCTCGTGGACATGCCCGCGTTGCAGCACAGCATAATCTTCATGATCTGTCCTTTCCGACCGGCATACCGGTCCTTGCATCCGACGACCGCCAGATGACGGTCACCGCTTCTTGACATGGGACCCCCTCGGGACACCTCCCGGGGGGCACCCTCTGCGGACAAGCTGGTATGGCCCGTCCGCAGAGAGCAGGGGGAACTACGCGACTACTCCTGAGCTATCTCGAACTGCTTGCGCTGCGCGGTCTCCGATGCCTTCATGAAGGGCAGGTAGATCAGCGTAAAGATTACCAGCAGCACGATCTGGAGAATGCCCGCTCGGATATCACCACCCGTTGACAGGATGCCCGAGACAATGATTGGCGTGGTCCAGGGCACCTGGATGCAGGTGGGGTTGACGAGGCCGATGACCGTGGCAAAGTAGCCGACGAGGATGCCGATGGTGGTGTTGAGCACAAACGGAACCATGAGCGGGATGTTGAACACGATCGGGTAGCCGTAGATGACCGGCTCATTGATGTTGAAGAGGGCAGGTAGGATGCCGAGCTTGGCCACCTCGCGGGAGGGGCGCCACTTGCCCCAGATGAACGTTGCGATGAGCAGCGCCAGCGTACAGCCCGAACCGCCCAAGAGCGCGTAGACGTTGATGGTGTTCATGTTGAGCCACAGGTCCGGGTTGGCGATGACCGCGTCGATGCCGCCGGAGCTGTATACGCTCGTGGCCTCGACGAGCACGACCGTGAGGACGGGCTCGACGAGCACGCCGTTGATGGTGGACTGGTGGATGCCGAGGGTGAACAGGAACATACCGAGCGAGTAGATCACCACGAGGCCGATCGGGTTGGTGGTGAGGGCTCGCAGCGGGGTCTGGATGAAGGTGTTAATGAGAGCAGTGACGTCAGTCTGGAAGCCTGCGTAGAGAACCATCGAGAGCACGCCGAAGGCGCCCAGGGTAAGCAGCATCGGAATCAGGACATTGAAGGACTTCTCGACCGCGGGCGGCACGCCTTCGGGCATCTTGATGCGCAGCTTCTCGACACCCGAGACCTTAATGAAGAGCGTGGGCGCAAACAGGCCGATGATGATGGCGGTGAACATGCCGTTGGTACCCGTGTAGTTGGTGATGAACGCGCTCGAGACCTGAGCGGTGGTCACCTCTTCGGCCACGTAGAGCGGCGATGACGTAGCAAGGTTGGCAGCCACCGTCTGCGGCATCATGATGAAGAAGACCGCGAGCGCCACCACTACGCATGAGACGGGATTGTCGAAGCGCTTGTTGTTCGCGAAGCTGTAGCCCACCATAGCGCATAGCAGGATGGCTGAGATGGAGAGCGCACCCTGCGTGAGCGAGTTGCCCCAGTACTGGGCCGTGGCGAGCACATCGGCGTTCGGGAAGAGCCCGGGGTTGCTCGGGTCCGCGCTCCACAGGAACGTGAAGACCACGTTGTTGAGCAATGCGGCGATGCCGGCAAGGATGAAGATCGGCATGATGGTGGCGAAGCCATCGCGCAGGCTGCGCAAGTGCACCTGGTTGCCAACCTTGGCGGAAACTTCCGCGAATTTATCGAGGAAGCTTTGTCCATTAGCCATGTCTTTCCCTCCTAACTATTGGAAACATTAGCTGTACCTTCGCGCCCCTCTCTAGGGGACGTGTATCCGATGGCCGAACCGAAAGGAGGGAGCCCGGGACCATGCCTCCCGATTCGGCCCAAGGACCTACTTCACCACGTGTGTCGCGACAACCTCCTTGAGCCACGCCGCTGACTTCTTGGGCCTGCGGTCGTAGTTCTCCATGAGGTCGACCTCAACGAAGCCATAGCGGTTCTTGAAGGCGTTCGCCCAGGACCAGTTGTCGATGAGGCCCCAGTAGTGGTAGCCCCTGCACTTGGCGCCGTCGTCGATCGCGCGGGCGATCCAGGCGAGGTGGTCGCGCACGAAGTCGACGCGGTAGTCGTCCTGGATCTGGCCGCTCTCGTCGCGGTTCTTGTACTCGCCCTCGATGCCGATGCCGTTCTCGGACACGAACCACTCGAGGTCGGGGTACTCGTCGCGGCACTTCATGCCGAAGTCGTAGATGCCCTTGGGGTAGATCTCCCAGCCGCGGCTCTCGTTCATGACGCGCTCGGGCCAGACGTAGGGCTCGGCGAAGAGCGGGTTGCCCCACTCGTCGCGGTCGCGGCTCGGCGCCTGCACGCGGCAGGGCTGGTAGTAGTTGCAGCCGAGCCAGTCCACGACGCCCAAGCGCAGGACCTCCTCGTCGCCGGGGCGCGCCGGGACGGGCGTCCCGAGGCGGGCAAGGGTCTCGAGCACGTCCGCGGGCAGGCTACCCTTGGTCGCGAGGTCGAGCCACCAGCGCGTGGTGAGGCCGTCGTTCATGCGCAGCGCCTCGAGGTCGGCCTCGCTCGGGTCCTCCTTGGTGTAGGAGGGGCTGAAGTTGCACACGATGCCAATGCGCGCGTCCGGACGGAGCGCGCCCTCCTCGCGCGCCGCGCGGTAGCGGGCGACGCCGAGCGCGTGCGCGATCGAGATGTTGTACTGCGCCACCACGGCCTCGCGGAAGCTGTGGTGCTGCGGGTACCAGCCACCGTGCCAGTAGCGGTTCTCGGGCTCGACGCTCGGCTCGTTGAACGTGAACCAGTACCGGACCTCCTTGCCGAACTCGTGGAGCGCCTTCTCGACGTAGTTCGCGTACGCCTCACAGGTCTCGCGGCTCTCCCAGCCGCCGCGGCGGAAGAGGTAGGTGGGGAGGTCGAAGTGGTAGAGGGTCACGAAGGGCTCGAGCCCCGCCTCGCGCGCCGCGCGGAAGAGCTCGTGATACCACGCCGCGCCCTCGGGGTTGACGTTGCCGTCCGCGTCGAGCAGGCGGCTCCACTGGATCGACGTGCGGAAGCTGTCGAGCCCGAGCCCCTTGAGGATGGCAAGGTCCTCCTGGTACCGGTGCATGAAATCGTTGCCCACGTAGGAGCCCACGCGGTTGTGGAACGCCCCGATGTCCTCGTTGGACCAGGTGTCCCAGAGGTTCTCGAGCTTGCCGCCTACGTTCCAGCCTCCCTCCGTCTGCGGACCGGACATCGCCGCCCCGAAGAAGAAGTCCTTGGGCAGGGTCAGTTCTGCCATGATGCCTCCGTTTCCTCGCTCGTCCTGCGCGGCTCTTTGTCGCGCTTTGTTGGTTAAATTGTAGCGCTTTTATTTTCTCTATGTAGCGGATTTATTGCCGACAAAGACGGGGACAAAGGGAGATAATGGATTACGTCAGACGAGAACCACGTCGATGAGCTGGGGTTTTGCAGCCGACCAGCCCGACGGGGCGCAACGCGCACGAACCCGCGCCCTCTTGCCTGGCCGCAAAATCAAACCGCTCGCGGGCGAAACAAGACCGTTCGCGGAGCGCGTCGAGGACCGCGGGAAGCACGAGGGAGGCCGCCATGCTCAAGTACGAGACGATTGCCCAGGACATCCAGAGCCGCATCGAGGACGGCGACCTCGTGCCCAACGACAAGCTACCGACGGTCGTGGACCTCTGCGACCGCTACGGCGTGAGCAAAATCACCGTCAAGCGCGCCTTCGAGATCCTCACCGAGAAGGGCCTCATCGCGAGCAAGCGCGGGTCGGGCACCTACGTGAAGAACACCACGGAGCTTTTCAACACGGGGGGCGTCGACCCGCTGCTCATGGGCAAGGACGGCACGCGGGAGGACACGTTCGGGTTCACCAGGCCCGACCAGCCGATCGGCTTCACCGCCTCGCACAGCGCGCGCGGGAGGAGCGTGAGCTCGGTGGTCTACGACTTCTCGGTCACGAACCCGCCCGAGAGCGTCGCGCGGCACCTGAGCATCTCCCCCGACGACTTCACCTACTACTTCTGCCGGGCGCGCTGCCTTGAGGACGACCCAATTACGATTGAGTACACCTACATGCCGATCGACGTAACGCCCGGCCTCAAGCGCGACCAGCTCTACCACTCCGTCTACTCGTTCGTCCAGGACACGCTCGGGCTCAAGATCTCGAGCTTCCACCGCATCATCCGCGCCGTGGGCGCGACCGAGGAGGAGGCCGGGCGCCTGCGGCTCGACGCGGGCACCCCCCTGCTCGAGATCTCCCAGGTCGGCTTCCTCGACGACGGAACGCCCTTCGAGTTCTCCGTCGCACGCAGCAACGGCATGCGCTCCGAGCTGCGCGACGTGAACGTCATATAGGCAGCAGGCAGAGACAGGAGAAGGACATGAAGAAGCTGGCGGTTCTCGACGTAGGCGGCTCCGCGATCAAGTACTGCACCATGTGCGGTACGGATATCGAGGGTAAGGGGCAGGTGCCCACTCCCGACGGGGAAAGCCACGACCCCGAGGCATTCCTCGAGACCATCGAGGGCATCCTTGAGCGCATGGGAGACGTCGAGGGTCTGGCCCTCTCCATGCCCGGAGAGATCGACGCTCGCCGGAAGTACATTCGGACGGGCGGGGCGCTTCTCTACAACTACGGCGTCGACGTGACGGAATGGGAGAGGCGCTTTGGCTTCACGATCGAAGTCGAGAACGACGCGCGCTGCTCGGCGATTGCCGAGCTCACCCATGGCAATCTGCAGGGCGTCGACTGCGGCGTGGTGCTCGCGTTCGGGACGGGCATCGGCGGCGGAGTCGTCGCCGGCGGCAAGGTCCTGCGAGGGGCGCACCTCTTTGCGGGGGAGGCGTCGAAGGTTCTCACCTCCTGGCCCGAGGACCCCCGGGACCCCATCGCGAGCGACCAGCTCTGGTCGTCCTCCTGCTCGACGAAGTCCCTCTGCCAGCGCGTCGCCCGGGCAAAGGGGGTCGACAGCTGCGACGGGCGGCAGCTCTTCGGCTGGCTCGGGGACGGGGACGAGGTCGTCGCCGGGGTGTTCCGCCAGGTGTGCGACGAGATCGCCGTGCAGATTCACAACATCCAGTGCTGGCTCGACCCCGAGCGCATCTGCCTCGGCGGCGGCATCAGCCAGAACCCGCTCTTCGTGGAGGGCGTGAGGGACGCGCACCGACGCTTCAACGCCTCGTTCGGCGACGTTTTCCCCGAGACGGACATCGTGGCGTGCAGGTTCTTCAACGATGCCAACCTCATCGGCGCCTACGAGCACTTCCTTGCCATGCAGCGGTCGCACTAACGCGCGGGCGCGCCCCGGTTACGTACGCTCCCGGCGGTTACGTACACTGTTGCGACTTCCATATCGAGAAGCCCAACGCTCCGACCTGGGGTTTCTCGCCAAACGGCAAGACATGAGATTTTGAGTAGTGTACGTAACCGACCGCGCATGATCCAAAAGGGGACTGTCCCCTTTTGGATCATGCGCACCGCCCGCAGTCGGAGCAGCCGTTGCAGATGAGACGCTGGCCGCACGTCTCGCAGCGCTCGCGGAAATGAGGCCGATAGAACTCCTCGGCGGGAATCGGCAGACCGAGCGGGTCGTGCAGGTGCCACTCGATCGAACGGCCCGCGCGGCTCACGCCGGACTTGTACGCCTGCTCGCTCTGCAGCCGGTGGTCGCGCAGGCGGTAGGTCTTCCCGTCCTTCACAAACACCGTGCCCGTCTCGGTGAACGCGAACGTCACGTCGTGCGCGCGACACTGCGCCGCCAGCAGCCGAACCCAGTCGAAGTCGCACGACCGCGCGCCCTCGTAGTTCTCGCCGCCGCAGATGACCTGCTCGATGTCGCAGCCGCACACATCCGGGCCGCGGTGCTCCCCCGCCTCCAGGTACTTCTCGATGTCAACGCGCCCGATGAGCGGGGCGCACATGACGCCCTTGTGCCGCGCCGGCGTGGCGAGCAGGATTTCTCGCTTTCCTCTAGGTAAGTACCTATCCTTATAGACCGTACTAGCTGTTGTGTGCCAACAGGTTGTTGACGCCGACGATGCGGCCCATCTCCTCGTCCGTCAGGCCGAAGTGGTAGAGCTCGGCGTTCTCGCGGATGTGGTCGGGGTTGCTGGAGCCGGGTATCACCACGACGCCCTTCTGCAGGTTCCAGCGGAGGATGGCCTGGGCCGGGGACACGCCGTGCGCCGCGGCGACCTCCGCGATCACGAGGTCCCCGAGGAGCTCCGCGGTGTGGCCACGGCCTCGTCGATGGCCGCGCGGACGGCCTGGCCCACCTCCTCCTCGTTGCCGTAGGTCGAGGCGGTGTCGAAGAGCCGCACCCCGGCGTCGATGGCGGCGCGCACCGAGGAGACGCACTCCTCGCCGTGCAGGCTGTAGGTGCCAAGGCCGTTCAGCGGCAGCGCGTAGCCGCTGTTGAGCATGACCGTCCTGGTGTCGAAGTTGAAGACGCCCACGTCGGAGCCTTCTTGCGTCGTAGGTGTGGTCGCGGCCGCGTCCGTCCCGGCGTCAGGCTGGGAAGGCACGGGCTCCGTCACGGCCTTTAGGCCAGGTACTGGGCGAAGAAGCCCTCCAGCTTGTCCCAGGGGATGGCGCCCTTCTCGCCCCCGTCGTAGAGGTCGGTGTGCGTGGCGCCGGGGATGACGAGCAGCTCCTTGTTCTCCGGCACGGGGTTGCCCTCCATGAGGTGCTCGAAGGCCTCCTTGCCGAAGTAGAAGGAGTGCGCGGCGTCGCCGTGCATGACAAGGACCGCGGAGCGGATCTCGTTTGAGTAGCGCAGGATGGGCTGGTTCATGAAGGACATGCAGCCGATCACGTTCCAGCCGCCGTTGGAGTTCAGCGAGCGCGCGTGGTAGCCGCGCGACGTCTTGTAGTAGTCGAAGTAGTCCCTCACGTAGAAGGGGGCGTCCTCCGGCAGCGGGTCCACCACGCCGCCGCCGAGCGCGTAGGTACCCGCCTCATAGTCCGCGAGGCGCTGGGCGTTCAGGGCGACGCGCTTGGCGTGGCGGGCCTCCTCGGAGTCCTCGGCGTCGAAGTAGCCGTTGGCGTTCACGCGCGTCATGTCGTACATGGTGGAGGCGACGGTCGCCCTCACGCGCGTGTCGAGGGCCGCCACGTTGAGCGCCAGGCCGCCCCAGCCACAGATGCCCAGGATGCCGATGCGCCCGGCGTCGACGTCCTCGCGGCAGGAGAGGTAGTCCACCGCCGCCTGGAAGTCCTCGGTGTTGATGTCCGGCGAGGCCATGTAGCGCGGCTCGCCCGAGCTCTCCCCCGTGAAGCTGGGGTCGAAGGCGATGGTCATGAAGCCGCGCTCGGCGAGCGTCTGGGCGTAGAGGCCCGCGCACTGCTCCTTCACCGCGCCAAACGGTCCGCACAGCGCGATTGCGGGAAGCGTGCCGTCCTCGCCGGCGCGCGAACGGTCGCGCGGCACGTAGACGTCCGCCGCCAGCGTGAAGCCGTAGCGGGTGCGAAACTCCGTCTTGCTGTGCTCGACCTTGTCGCTTGCCGGGAACGTCTTGTCCCACTCGCTCGTCATGCTCAGCGTCTGCTCTGCCATGGTGTTGCCCCTTTCCTTGAGCGCCTACGTCCGTTCTTCCTCCATGCGTCTGATCAGGTAGTCGAGGCAGTCGACGCGCGCCTGGCTCTCGTGAAGGGCGTCCATCAGGTCACACCGGTGCCTCCGGAGCGCCCTGACCGCGTCGTCGACCCGATGGCTCTCGCAGAGCCGGCGGACCGCCTCCGACGTCCCCTCGTCGCACCCCGCGTCCCTGAGCGTCTGCGCCAGATCGTCCATGTTGCCTCTCACCTCCCTGTCCGACTTCGTTATACGTCGGCCGAGAGGGGCGCGCTAATGGCTATTCTGTATATCGTGATATGAAGAAACGGAATGTCATGAGCGGGAGTCCCATGGAGCTGAGAACGATGCGCTACTTCCTGGCCGTCGCGCGCGAGGAGAACATGACCCGCGCCGCCGAGCAGCTCCACGTGACCCAGCCCACCCTCTCCAAGGCGCTCAAATCCCTCGAGGAGGAGCTCGGCAAGAAGCTGTTCGTCCGCCGCAGCTTCTCGATCCGCCTCACCGAGGAGGGCATGCTGCTGCGCAAACGCGCGGAGGACCTCGTGGGCATGGCCGATAAGATCACCGAGGAGTTCCACGGGCTCGACGAGGTGCTCGGCGGCGACATCTACCTGGGGCTCGCGGAGTCTTATCAGATTCGCCGCCTGGCCGCGGTCATCAAGTCGCTCAAGGCCCTGTACCCCAACCTGCGCTACCACATCACGAGCGGCGACACCGAGCAGGTGACCGAGAAGCTCGACCGCGGCGTCATCGACTTCGCCGTGCTCGCCCAGGAGCCGGACGCCGCCAAGTACCACGCCCTGCCGCTCCCCGAGCCGGACGTGTGGGGCCTGGTCGTGCCCGTCGGCCACCCGCTGGCGTCGAGGGACGCCGTCGCCTTCGACGACCTCGTGGGCCTGCCGCTGTTCTGCTCGGAGCAGGGCTGGGACGACGACATCGCGCGCTGGTGCGGCGAGGGCCGCGACCGCCTGCGCCTGGAGGGGTCCTTCCGCCTGTCCTACAACGGGTCGCTCTTCGTGAGGGAGGGCCTCGGCTACCTGCTCACCTTCGACCACCTCGTGGACACGAGCCCCGGAAGCGGGCTGGCCTTCCTGCCCCTTGCACCGCGCCTGGAGACGCGGATCCAGCTCATCTGGAAACGCTACCAGGTGTTCAGCCCCATCGCCGAGCGGTTCTTGGAGGCGGCGCGCGAGGCGTTCACGGGCGACGCCGACCAGGCCCGGTAGCGGGCGCGCCGTCCGCGCTCACCGGGCGCTGTCCGGAAGGCCGGCGATGCGGTCGAACAGCCAGTTGAAGGCAAAGGTGAACAGGAGCAGGAACGCCAGAACTGAGATCTCCGTCGCAAGCGCCTCGAGAAACGTGATGCCGAACCACCACGCCATGACCGGAATGACGATAAGCGCGAGCCCACCCTCGAAGCACACAGCCTGAAGGATCCGCACGCGTGCCGGACGCCCCTTCCATCCGAAGCGCCGCTCCATCGCCTCGAAGATCGTGTTCCACAGGAAGTTCCAAAACGCCGATATCGCCGAGACGGCAAGGCTCATGGGGATCGCCTTCACGATATCCTGTCCCTCGATGAAGAAGATGGCGCCCACGCAGAGGGCCGCAGAGGTCTCGTACGCCGCCACGTAGATGAGGCGCCGTACCGCGCTGCTCGTAATCACGGTACAATCCTTCCGATTCGCATCTGGGTCGACCGATGGGTGCCGAGGGGCTGAATCGTCCCCTTCCGGCACGCATGCGCCGCTACGTTGGAAGGACATAGGGGTGCTCGGGCACCTGACTCCGATGGAGATTGCGAAAGAAGCGGCGGCGAAGCGCCGAGGTCGGAAGAAGCGAGACGCGCATGGCCGTCCTCTGTGCGATGGAAGCTGTCGAAGCGGCCCGCCACCAGTGTAGCACCCGCGGCCTGGCAAAGGCATCCGGATGCGCAGCGCTCTCGACGCGCGCGGCGCCACCTGTAGGCGCAGCAGCTTGCAGAGTCGCACCCTTGCCCGATGCCGTCCCCGATTGACGGATTGCCAACCGTCGTTGGTGGCGCTCGGGCCCGCCATGCGGTTCCATGGTCTTGCACGAAAGCTGCCCGCCTCCGTCATGCTCGACGGGGACTGGTGCTGGTGCGCCGACCCGTTCCAGGCGACCCCGGAGACCAAGCTCATGGTGCTCGACAACATCTGCCACCTGCTCGGCAACTTCCTGCGCTGCGGCGCGTACGAGAACGTCATCCTCTGCTGGGCCATGCACGAGCGCGCCATCATCGACGAGATACTCGGGAGGCTGCCTATCGAGGGGTGCGGTGCCGAGGTCCGGGTCGTCTCCCTGGTTGCCAGCGACGACGAGCTGCGCCGGCACATCGAGGGAGACATTCGCGCGGGGCTGCGCGACGAAGCGGCGGTGGCACGCTCGTTCTCCTACCTCCCGCGCTATCGCGACTTCGACACGGAGCTCATAGACACCACCGACCTCAGGCCGCATGAGTCGTCGCGCGCATTGTCGCATCCAACGGATGAGCACCTCGCCTGCAACCAATCAAACGCCGAGGTTAATGCTGAGGGCACGGCCTCCAGCTCGTCGACGGTCACGAGCGCGGGGCCCTAGCACTTCTCGCAACGCTCGAGCCCGCCTGCCTACGCTCAACAGATGGGACTCATCCCGATAGAACATCCGTCTTGGGCAAGACGTGCGATGTGACACCACGAAGTCCACCTCTGCCGACCCGTCCCTCCACCAGCTGACCGAGAAGTACTCGACCTTCAGCCGGGCAATGAGGTAGGCATCCTGGCAATTACTCTAAAATCTCATTTTGCTAGGATGTCCTAGCAAATGATTAATTACTAACGATTTGCTAGGTTTAAGCGAATTTGGTCAGAACCGGATTGGGAAGGGAGCGCGCGTCCTGTACGGACCAGGACACGACTCCTAAAGCAGAATCACGCGCACGCGTGAATCGCGTCGCGCAGGAACTGCGCAGCACCCGGGGCCACCTTCTCGTAGTAGGCGCGGAACCGCTCGTCGGATACGTAGCCGTCGGCCAGGCCCTTGTGGGCCTCGGGCGTGTAGAGGCCGTCCGGCCAGTACATGCGCAGCCAGTGGCCGTGCATCGCCACGAGCTTGCGCGCCTCCGGGCCGGTCGGGTCACCCACCTCCATCGCGCGACGCAGCTGCTCGTTGATGGCCAGCGCCAGCTCCTCGGCCTGCAGGTGCGCCGCCTCCCCCATCGCCACGTACTTCTCGTTAGCTGCATCCATCACCTCATCGCCGTAGGCGGCCCGGACCTCCACGCCGTAGGCCTCCTCGTTCTCGGCGACCTCGCGCCAGCGCTTGAGGTGCGGCAGCAGCGTGGCCATGAGCGAGACCGCCTCGTCGAGGGAGACGCCGAGCGCCTTGGCCTCCATGGGGGCCGTGGCCTCGATGAACTCGTCCATCGTCATGCCCTTGGCGGTGAAGTCGCCGTGGTCGTAGCAGAACTTGCAGAAGTCGGCGCTCTTTGAGCCGTCGGCCTCGGTGCCATGCATCTCCTCGTCGGGGATGGGCATGCTGCAGCACTGGCAGTAGTAGCTCATGGGCATGTCGAAGAAGCGCTCGAGCGGCACGCCGAAGGTGACGCAGATGAGCTTGACCATGTCGATCCCGGGTGTCGTCTCGCCCTGCTCCCAGCGAGACACCGCCTGCCGCGTCACGTAGAGCCTGCGCGCCATTTCCTCCTGCGTGATGCCCGCCTCTTTGCGGATGGCGGCGATGACGTCCTTGATGGCCATGGGTTCCTCCTCGCTCGGGTCTCTCGGTAAGGCCATTGTCACCGGGCGGGTGACGCCACACAAGAAACAGCTCGTTGCGTGGCTCTGGATTCCCCTACCCCTTTGCGAGAATGAGAGCCTACCCCCAGCTTCCCAGTGCAGGATTCCATGCCTTGCCTTCCGCGGAGCCTTCAAGCACCGGATCGAATAGGGCGGCAGCAAGCGCAGCGGCGGCGGAAATGTCCCCAATGTCGGAGACTAGAGGTACCTGTCGACATAACTTCCTGAACCTGGTCTCCCCTGCGCCAAACCACTCCGCAGGAATCTCGAAATGATTGGGCAAGGGCATTCTTCTCGCAAGGCATTCCAGCCTTAGTCGCCGAGAAAGCTTCGTGCCGTCAATCGCGCAGCTTCGGGCGAACACCACAACGTCAACCAGATCCTTCTGTCTCGAAGAGGGCCTGTCGTGGTGCCGTTCCACGATGCCGCAGAACTTATCGGCAAGCGAGCTCTCTACGGCATACACGCGGTAGGAGCATGTCGGAAGGTCTCGCACAGTAATCCGATCGGCAGGCATGACGGTGTCGAAATCCTCTTGGGGAATGTCATCGACCACAAGGTCGATAGAGATATCCTGGAGCCTCTTGTTCCCCAGTCGGACCTGGAACCTCACGTTCATGCCAAATCGATACTCGTCTTCCGCCTTGATGAGAGCCATTCCCGCAAATGAGAACGTGACGAAGTCCCCTAAGTCAGTAGCAGCCAGACGCTTCAGCTCCTCAACGGCTTCCTCGAGATCGTCGCCCGTTGACAGGAGATCTATGTCGCGCGTCGTACGAGCATCAATCGTGCGCGCGAGCATGCCCAGCCCTCCTTTGAGCAGAAAGCGAGGGTCGGGGTCGCTGAAAACTCGACAGAGGAGCCGATGGAAGAAGAATCCTGCATAAGCCCTGCCGGTATCCATTGGCGATGCCTTCGCCGCAGCCTTAATCGCCTTATCAAGATCCTCTGAAGTCTTATATCTCATGGAGGTCGCACTCCTCGAAAGCCCGGCGCACCTTGCGAGCCTTCCCAGGTGCGAGTCGCCTTACGATGGCGCGCAGTTTCTCAAGGTCAAGCCCCTTCTCCAGCGCGTCATCGTAAGCATCTCGCACAAGCGAGAGCTCTTCGTCATCGAGCACAAGGTCAACGATGGTACGCTCCGGCCTCGTTACGGCAAACCCATGTTCGAAATCTACGTCTTCCCAAGAGATCTGTCGGACAGAGAAGCGCACATCGGGGTTTCTGGTCTTGAGCCGTCTGGAGGCATACACACAGATGGGGGTCAGGAAGAAGTCGCCGATGCCGATGAGGGATGCCGCCGTAGTTCCGCCAACAGCGATGCCGTCCCATGCGCCATACGCCATTCGCTCATGAAGCATCTTCTCGGGGGCAGTCAGCTTCCAAGCAGCGGCAATCTCGTCGGTGGGAGAAGACGTCACCGCGGCCGAGCGATACGCTCCGTGCGCGAGCCTTACGAGCCGCCCGGCGGAGCAGGCCTTTGCAAGAGCGCTGCGAGATATGCCGAGGCGCTCCGCTTGAGCGGTCGTGAACACGCCTTCGGAAGCGGAAAGCGAGTCGATGAATGGTGCTTGTCTCTGTCTACTCATGTCTCAATTGTAGCCTATTAAGATACTTTTGCGGCATATTCTCTATCCCCTTGCAACTATTGGGGGCAACGAGCTTCCATTCCATGCACGCCTCCAATTCACATGGCGCTTCTGATAAAGCATCGATTCATAAGTTGTTTGCGAGCTGCAGCACAAAGACCGAGTGCCTAACGAACCAGCGCGCAAACCCGCACGCCGTTCTTCTCGTAAAAATGCTTGATAGACTTCTCGGCCATAGTCGAACCCCCGCATCACTCACGGCAAATTAACCTGCATAGACTGTGAGTCCGGACTCTTGGGGTGCCGGAAGACGGGGGCGCGTGCCCGCCCGTGAGCTTCAAGTGCGACCAGTCCCTGCTACCCCTGATCACCCGTCGGCACGTACCATTGGGGGCCTCCGTGCCGCTCTTGTCGCCCTCGTACCTTATGGAGAGTATAGCACAAGAAGAAACATATGTTCGTGTCATTTTGATAGTCTGCTGTAGCTCTTTCCGAGCAGCCCGTTCTTCTCGCCCACAACTCTGAACTGCGAGAATGCGAGAAGAACCGTCACGCAGGGGGCACGCACAACATAACCTCCCCCCACCTGTGCTAAGATTCGCCCGACCCAACGGGTCTCTGACGAGGGCAGCCGTACCAGAATCGCAAAGACGGCGCATTAATCTGGGAGGTTGTCATGGATTGGGTCATTTTGGTCGTGTCGGGCGCGATGGAGGCCGTCTGGGCCCAGGCCCTCGACCGCTCCGAAGGCTTCACGCAGCCCGTCCCCACGATCGTGTTCATCGCCGCCCTCGCGGCGAGCATGCTCGGACTCAGCCACGCCGTCCGCACGATTCCGCTGGGCACCGCCTACGCCGTCTGGGTGGGCATCGGCGCCGCACTCACGGTGGCGTGGGGCGTCATCTCAGGCGCGGAGTCGTTCTCGTGGGCAAAGATCCTGCTCATCGCGGGTCTCGTGGCGTGCGTCGTCGGCCTCAAGCTGGTGGGCGAGACGCACTAGGCATCACGTGGCGCCACGAGCCACGTGCCCACCACCATAAGGACGAGCGCGAGGACAAACGTCGGCGCAAGCGGCGTGCGGAACAGAGCGAACGCCAGTGCACTGCCAATGAAGGGGTTCACCGCGTAGAACGCGCTCGTTCGTGCCGCCCCCAGGTCGCGCTGGGCGCGCACATAGCAGGCGATAGACAGCCCGTATGAGACGAACCCGAGCAGGAGCGCAAGCCCCGCGTCAACGAGCGTCGGCAGGGCGTCGCCCGCGCAGAGCGCCACGACAAGCGCGCCTGCGCCCGAGCCCCACCCCTTGATAACGACAACGTGAACCGGGTCGCAGTCCGACAGCCTGTTCGTGCAGTTGTTCTCGATGCCCCAGCACAGGCATGCTGCAAGCGTGAGAAGCGAACCAGCGGAGAACCCACGCACGCCCGCGTCCCAAGACAGGAGAACGCACGCCAGAGAGATAACGCCGATGCCCGTCGCCGTACGCGCCCCCACCCGCTCCCCAAACGCGAGGCGGGCGATAAGGGCGGTCGCCACGATCTCAAAGTTGTTCAGCAACGACACACTCTCCGCCGACGAGAGGGAGAGCCCCGCCATGAGCAGCAGGGGCGCCGCTATGTCAAGTACGACCATCGCGGCCGCGTAGGGAGCGTCCGCGCGCTCGAGGGGCCGTCCGTGAACCTCGCCCGCATCTCCGCGTGCGCCGCTCGCGAGCGAAAGCACCGTCATGCCGGCGCCCGCGCCGAGATACAGCAGCGCCGCCATCATGTTTGGCGCGACATCGGCAAGCAACACCTTGGAAAACGGCGTGCTCAGCGCATAGAGCGCCGCCGCGGCGAGCGCGAAGGCAACGCTTCGTCCCATTCGGCCAGACCTCACGCGCAGCACCTCCTCAATTCCGAACAGCCCGCCTATCCCTGTTCCAACAGTAGAGCAGGTAATGTAGCACCGCAAACTGCCGAGAAGAGCAAGTACGCGCGCACTTTCAATCGTTCAGCGCATAAGCCCCGCCCGCCACGGTCCACCCTACCGTAGCATCTTCGCAAGTACGTCCTGATAGCGTGGGTCGTCGCCCGCAAGCTCGCGCCACTCGGAGGACGCGACACGCTCGGCGAACGCCTGGCGCATGAGCGATGCCGCCTCGTCTGTCTGCCAGGCCTTGTGAGCTGCCCAGGCCTCTCCGGCTTGGGCGGGGTCGAGACGGTTGGCCATGCGGTCCCAGAGCGGAGAGTCGGACGGGGCTGGGCGCGCCGGGACCGCGCGCACGGCGTCGGCGGCGCGGACAAGGGCGTCGAGCGCAGCGTCCTTCTCGCCAGCCTTGCGCAGCACCTCAAAGACCACCTCGGCGGCGTTGCCAGCCACCCGCGCAAATGCCGCATCATCTCGCATCCCCACTTCCTGCATGAGCGACGAGAGCACGAAGCTCGCCGCGCGCAGGCGCTCCGCCTGCAGAAGCTCGATGGTCTCGTCGTCACGGCCCAGCTTGCGATAGGCCGAGGCCAGAAGCATCGTCGAAGCGGACGCATCCTGCCGGCGCACGAGCGGCTCCAAGAGCGAGACAGCCTCCTCGTAGCGACCTGCCTGGAAGAGCGTCGTGGCCTTCTGCTGCTGCGCGAGATACAGGGCAGAGGGGTCCGTTGCCACCTCGAGCACGCGGTCGAGCAGGACAAGCGCCTCGTCGGTGAGACCGTCGGCATCAAGCGGGGCGTCGGGCGAGCCGTCCTTCTCGCCCGCCGGGGCGAAGGGCGTCGCCATGCCGGCCGCCCACACCGTGAGGAGCGACGCCAGCATGAGCAGCAGGTTCGCGTCCGAGTAGTGCTCCGTGGCAAGCGCGCGCAGCCGCTTGTGCGCGGTGGCAAGGTTCTTCTCGCCCAGCGCGTAGACTTCGGCGTAGAGCGCGGCGGACTCCTCCTGAGAGAGCTCGTCGCGCCAGTCGAAGAGCTCGTCCAGGGTGAGCGAGAAGTACGCGGCAATGCGCGGCAGCAGGCTCACGTCCGGGAGGCTCTGCCCGAGCTCCCACTTGCTTACGGCAGCCTTAGAGACGCCGAGGTGGGCGGCGAGCGCCTCCTGCGTGACGCCCGCGCGGCGCCGCTCCCGCACGATGGTGCGACCGATGTTTACGCTCTCGCTCATGGTTCCCCCTCGACGCTGCAGCCGACTTTCACCTCCAGTATGTGGTCGATCGCCAGTGGAATCAAAGGAGCCCTGGTTGACGTTTCTCGCACGCGGTCAACCGAGGCTCGACGCTGCGGCCTAAAGCCGCACGAACATGCGGCGAGAATCGCTCACTAGGAACTGGAAACCAAAGTGAGCGTAGAAGCCCTCCGCGTGCTCGTCGGCCGGGTCGACGACAAGCGCCCGCGATGCGACGATGCGAGATGCCGCAGCCGCGCGGCGAATGGCGTCCTGCAGCAATCTGGCTCCCGCCGACTCCCCCTGATAGCGCTCGTCAACAGCAAGCTGGCCAAGCAGCGTGCAGGGGATCGGGTTCGGGGCGTTTCGGCGCAACGAGCCAGCAAGCGTCCCAACGCGCGCAACCGCATGGGTGCTCAGGGCATAGAAGCCGCAGATCTCACCGGTAGCGAGGGGCAGCACGTACACCCGCGCCGTCCCGTCGTGCGTCGCTCGATGCGCGCGCTCCTTGAGCCAGGCATCGTTGTCGGCGTTACCCGAGGAGAACCCGCTCACGTCATCGTTATCGCGAAGCGGGCGAATGCGACGAAACGCTAGTCCTCCCATGAGAACTCGCGATCGAGCAGCTCGCGGGTGGCCGCGGGAACGGCAGAGTCAAGCGCGCTCGCAAAGCGCTCGTAGTCATCTGTGGAGAGGTACGTCACGCTCTCGTCGCTCACCTGCCGGCGAACCTCAAACGGGAAGCCACCGCACTCGTTGAACATGTGAACGAAGACCTTGATCGCAGCGGACGGCGTCAGGCCCAGGGCAGCGGTGTTCCTGACAAAGGCGTCCTTCTCCTCGGCGCTCAGCTTGGTGTTGAGCGACGTCATTGTCGTTGCCATGGGACCTCCTCTGCCGATCGTCCAGATGTCATTGTTTGATTCTATTTATACCACGTTAGACCACGTTGTAATCCAAATGCATTCTGGCATTTACTCCAGGTGCCAGCTTTTGCTTTCTCTCTGTGTAAGATAATATAAAGACAATGTCTTTAAGGAGGCTCCCATGTCCGAGACTACGCTCGTCAACTTCCGGATCGATCAGGACACCAAGCGCTCCATGGAGGGAATTTGTCGCGACCTCGGAATGAGCATGACCACGGCGTTCACGCTCTTTGCAAAGAAAGTCGACCGTGAGCGGCGCATCCCCTTCGACGTGTCACTTGATGGCACCTCTGCAACCGGAGCGCAGTCCCTAACCATCGGCAGCAACCATGCCGACCCAGCGGTCATCGTCGAGGACGTCACGCGCGTCTTCGGCGAGGGCGCAGCGGAGCGGAGGGCACTCGATGGTGCCACGCTCACCGTGCGCCGTGGTGAGTTCGTCGCCATCATGGGCGCCTCGGGCTCCGGCAAGTCGACGCTGCTGCACATCCTTGGCGGCGTGGACGCCCCCACCGCTGGTCGCGTGGTCGTAGACGGCATGGATCTCTCCACGCTTGGCGCAGACGCGCTTGCCCTCTATCGCCGACACACCGTCGGCCTCGTCTACCAGTTCCACAATCTCGTCCCGTTCCTCTCCGTGCGAGACAACGTAGAGCTTCCCGTGCGCTTCGACGGGTCTCGTCCGGACCCGGCAACGGTTGCCGAGCTCCTTGACCTTCTCGACATCGCGGACTGCGAGAAGAGCATGCCCTCCGAGCTCTCCGGCGGGCAACAGCAGCGCGTGGCCATCGCGCGAGCTCTCGTCTCGCGTCCTGCCGTCGTCCTCGCCGACGAGCCCACAGGCAGCCTCGACCGCGAAAACGGCGAGAAGGTCGTGGGCCTCCTAAGAAAGGTGCGGGAGCGCTTTGGTACCACCATCGTCCTCGTCACCCACGACGAGAGCGTGGCAGCTGCGGCTGACCGCGTCGTACGCATCTCCGACGGACGTGTCGTCGACGGAAAGGAGTAGCTATGCTTCGTGACTACCTTACGAGCTACGTCCGTCACAACCGTGCCTCGGTCACTTCGCTCGCCGCAATCTCCTTCGTCGCATCCGCCCTGCTCGGGCTTGTGGTCGGCGTTGCCCATATGCTCGTTACCGACTACCTCGCGCGCATGGCCTACCTCGGCGAGACGCCGAGCGTCACAGGCTCGACCATCGCCTTTGGCGTAGTGACGGCGACAAGCGCGTTGGCGCTCGTTCTCATGCTCAAGAGCGCCTTTGGCGTTTCCATGAGTGCTCGCATTCGTCAGCTTGGCATTCTGAAGTCAATCGGAGCAAACGACGCGCAGATCAGGCGGCTACTCCTTGCAGAGGGATGTGTGCTCTCGCTTCCCGCAGCCTGCCTTGGCGTCCTCGTGGGCATGGGGCTTGCGCTCGTGCTCGTTGCGGGAGTGCTCGCGCTAACTGCCAACGCGCGCACCTATGAGCCCGTGGTTGGCCTCTCGCCGTTCGCAGTCCTTCTCGGCCTTCTCGTTGCGACTGCCACAGTAGCGCTCTCAGCGCTCCTGCCCGCACGCCGCCTTGGAAAAATCAGCGTGATCAAGGCGATGTCCGAGGGTGACGACGACTATGCTACCAAACGACGCCCGGGCCCTATTTTTCGGGCGCTCGCCACACGGCTGAGAATCGAGACGTCGCTCGCAGCACAGTCCCTACGCTCGCGAAGGCGCACCATGCGCACCGCCAACGCCTCAATTACCCTTGCGATTCTCGCCTTCGTGACACTTATCAACTTCGAGACCTTGTCGCACCTATCGACCCAAGTTACCTACTTCGAGCGCTACGACGGAGTATGGGATGTCCGCATAACCGTTGACGACGGCGCCGCCGCAGGCGCGGACGACTCGCTCATCAACGATCTTCTCGCCATGGACGGCGTGTCATCGGTCACGTTGGGAGACGACTATAAGTCAGAGAGCGGAGACCTCTTCTACAACGTGCTCACTGACACACCTGCGGCGGAAACAGAGGTCGCGCATGCGTTGGAGAACCGGTTTGCGAGCGACAAAAAAGTCGAGGTGCTGAGCCTCATCGAAGAGGCAAAGCGCGACGAGAGCTCGCGAGCAGGCCTCAGGCTCTTTGTTGACATCTTTGCCGGTGTGCTTGCCTGCATAGGAATCTCAGACGTTTTCTCGAGCGTACTTGGCAGGATTCCCGAACGCCGGCGCGAAGTCTCTCAGCTGCTCTCGGCGGGCATCACCCGCAGGCAGGTGAGAAGGATGTTCACCAGCGAGGCCATCCTCATCGTGGCTAAACCCCTCGCGTGGGCGGCAGCGCTCAACCTCCTCATTACCGTGTTCGCGGTAGAGGCGAGCCCTGTAACCTGGGAAGCGTTTCTTGCCAATATGCCAATCGTGCACGTTGCCGTGTTCGCCGCCATCTGCTGGATGCTGGTACTGCTCGCCTATCGCCTGGGCGAGCGACAAGTTCTTCGCGGCGAGCGCACGCTGGCGATAGATATGACGTAGGTACCGGTCCTTCTCGCACGCGGTCAACCGAGGTTCGACGCCGCGCCCAGCAGCACGCGCGCGCACTCGCGGACGCAGAGCAGGTAGTACAGGGCGAGAAGCCCGAGCGTGCCCACCACTGAGCATACCGCGATGGCGAGAAATACCTCGTCCGGTACGCCTCCCGCAAGCTGGCGCACCAGCATGAGACCAAAGCAGTCGTGCACCACCGCGAGCGCCGCGGGCAGCGCAAAGGCAACGCCCACCTGCGCCCGCACGGCGCCGCGCGCCTCCCGCTCGTCCGTCCCGAGCGCCATCAGCGTGGCGTAGGCGCGCCGGCCGTCCGCCGCCTGGCTCACCTGCTGCAGCGCGAGCACTGCGGCGGCCGCCACAAGAAACGCCTCTCCATAGAAGATTCCCACGTAGCCTATCGGCGCGAGCGACGCCTCCGAAAGCGCGCCCGGGTCCGCAAGCCCTGCCGCGCGCTGCCCCACCGAGAAAAGGAGCCCCGCGCAGATCATGCAGACCGCGCACGCCACGAGCACGCAGGTGCACGAGAGCGCCTGGCACCCCGTGGACACATGGCCCTCCACCTGCCGCAGCGTGAAGGCGCGCAGTCCCTCCCAGTAGCGGGAGCCACGGCGCACGCAACCGGGCACGCCCGTCGCCACCAGGCGAAAGACGAGCGAGGTGGCCACGTAGGCGGCCCACCCCATCGGCAGGATCGCCAGCACGAAGAGCCCGGGCTGAGCCACGCACGTTCCCCACACAACGGCGAGAAGGACCACGGCGCCCGCCGCCTGCGCACGCGTCACGCCGCGGTGCGTTGCGAAGGCGAGCTGCTCCGGCGCGCGATCCCGCTCGAGAAGCTCCACGAGCGGCCGGCGCAGCACGTCAACCACGGAGAGCGCGATCGCCAGCCCCTCGATCCCAGCGAACCACGCGCACGCGTCGAGCGCGGCCGCAGGCGAGAAGGACCAGGCGAGCCGCCACGGCACGCCGAAGACGAACGCCGCAACGGCACCAAAAGCCGGCGACGCTGCCGCGCCGAGGGCGAGCCCCGCCACCAGCGCCGCGAGCCCCGCGAGCGCGCCCTCCGCCGCAAGGATTGTCGCGAGCGCGGGCGCGCGCATCCCGAGCAGCGCGTACGTGCCAAACTCCCGCGAGCGACGCCGCACGATGAAGCGCGTGGCGTAGGCCACGAGCACGGCAAAGACCAGCACCACAAAGACCGAGAAGGCACCGGTGATGTCGCGCGCCTTGTGGATGACCTCGAGCTGCGGGCCCGTGAGCGGCATCGCCAGGAGGTAGTCACCCGAGGCGTTGAACGAGTAGAGCAGGCACGTGGCAAAGGCGAGCGTAACGAGGTAGACCGAGTAGTCGCGTGCGCAGCGCGAGACGTTGCCAAGCGCGACGCGCAGGGTGACGGGCATGGCGGCTCCTTCCGGGCGGCTTCAATGACAAGACCATCGTCCTTCTCGCCCGCCCGGCGTGCCATCGCCCGGGCTTATGCTCCCCTAACGGTTTCGCAAGGTTACCTGCCGTAAACTGGGACTCTACCAACGGTCGAGCCAACTCAACTGGCGGTCGGTTGAGCGCGGGGCGACGTCGCGTGACGATGGCCCTGCCAGACGGACCTCCAGCGAAAGGACCATCATGACAAAGCAGACCTTCGGCGCCACCATCTCCGCCCTGCGCAAGGAGAAGGGCATGACGCAGCTCGAGCTCGCCCGACAGATGGGCGTCACGGACAAGGCAGTGAGCAAGTGGGAGCGCGACCTGTCGTTCCCGGATGTGGCGTCGCTGCCCAAGCTGGCCGAGGTGCTCGGCACCTCGGTGGACGAGCTGCTCGAGGTGAAGACGGCGGCGCAGGAGGAGCCGGCGCCCTCCAAGGTGCCCGCGCTCGTGGAGCTCGTCCTCAAGGCGGTCGCGCTCGCCATGGGCGTGGGCGTGACCGCGCTCACCATCATGGACGAGGTGGAGCCGAGAAACGCGCTCGGGCTTCTCGGCATCGGCGTCGCGTGCCTGGCGCTCGTCCAGCTCATGCACACCGACGAGCGGGAATGATACAAAGGGACAGTCCCTTCGTAACATTGGAGGCCCCATGGCGCGCAAGTCAATCGCGGAGATGTCGTTCTCGCAGGTCTATCCCCTGCTCGTGCAAAAGGCCGAGCGTAAGGGGCGCACGCGCGCGGAGGTCGACGCCGCATGCTGCTGGCTCACCGGCTACGACGAGGCCGGCCTCGCCCGGCAGCTTGAGCGCGGCGTCACCTACCAGGAGTTCTTCGACGAGGCCCCGGCGCTGAACCCCAACCGCGCGCTCATCACCGGCAAGGTCTGCGGTGTGGACGTGGCCACCATCGAGGACCCCGTGGAGAGATGCGCCCGCTACCTGGACAAACTGGTCGACGAGCTCGCCCGCGGCAAGGCGCTGGAGAAGGTGCTGCGAAGCGAACGCCGGGAGTGCTCACGCGTTATCAGCCGCGATGACGCCACATGTGGTCCACGGGCCCGGAACCATGCCCCAGGTCCAGACCGGAAGAGAGCGCACCGGTGAGGTAGTCCTTCGCACGCGACACCGCCTCGGGCAGCGCGAGGCCCTCCGCCAGGCCACAGGCGATGGCGCTCGAGAGCGTGCAGCCCGTGCCATGGGTGTTCCCGGTCTCCACGCGCGGGGCGCGCAGCCACGTCACGCGCGACGTCCCCCCAGACTCTGCGGGCTCTACCAGCACGTCATTGGCGTCCGCCACGCCATGACCGCCCTTGACGAGCACGGCGCAGCCCAGGCGCTCGGCAAGCGCGAGCGCGGCCGCCTCCTGTTCCGCCTCAGAACGCACCGGCTCGCCGAGAAGCGCCTCCGCCTCAGGGATGTTGGGCGTGATCACGCGCGCGAGCGGCAGCAGGCGCCCCACGAGCGCCCTCGCCGCGCCGTCGTCTATGAGGCGCGCGCCCGACGTGGCCACCATCACCGGGTCTACGACCACGTTCTTGGCGCCCCAGTGCTCGAGCCGTTCGGCTATGACCTCGACGATCGCCGCGGAGGACACCATGCCCACCTTGACCGCGACGGGCGGGATGTCCTCGAAGACGGCGTCGATTTGCTCGGCCACCATCTGGGGCGTGGCCTCCATGACGTCGCGCACGCCACAGGTGTTCTGCGCGGTGAGCGCGGTTATCGCGGTCTCGGCAAAGAGCCCGTGCGCGGCGATGGTCTTGATGTCAGCCTGGATGCCCGCGCCGCCGCTCGAGTCCGAGCCGGCGATGGCAAGCACCGCGGGAACGCTCCAGCTCCCCATGTCCATGAGACCCCCTATCTTGACTCCACGGCATCCTCGGCAAGGCGGCGCAGCTCGCGCGTCGCTGCCTCGATGTCCTTGGCGGCAAAGATTGCCGAGACCACCGCCGCGCCAGCGACGCCCGTCCCCGCGAGCGAGGGCAGCGTGCGCGCACTCACGCCCCCGATGGCCGTCACCGGGATATCCACGGCGACGCAGATACGCGCGAGGCCCTCAAGGGACACAGCCACGGTGTCGGACTTGGTGGACGTTCCAAACAGCGCCCCCACGCCCAGGTAGTCTGCGCCGGCAGCCTGCGCTGCGAGCGCCTCCTCCACCGTGTGGGCCGAGACCCCCACGATGGCGTCCGGCCCGAGCTCCTCGCGCGCGGCGGCGCACGTCGTGTCAGACTGCCCCACGTGCACGCCGTCCGCGCCGCTGCGCCGGGCCGCCTCCACGTCGTCGTCGATCACGAGGGGCACGCCTGCCGCACGGCAGAGGGGCAGGAGCTGTCGCGCCTCCGCCACAATCTCGTCTGTCGAGAGGCCCTTCTCGCGAAGCTGCACGAAGGTGGCTCCGCCCGCGAGCGCCGCGCGGACGCAGTCCACGAGCGAACGCCCCCTGAGCCAGGAGCGATCCGTCACCGCGTAGAGCAGCATGCCGCGGCGGATGTCGGCGGGCGAGAAGGACCCGCGGACGACGGGTCCCACATCCATGTGATTGGCGTCCATGAGGGGCGTCTCCTTTCCTGGGCTCACGCCATTGCGTCGGACATGCGGACAGCACCGGCGGCACCGGCGGCGCGGACGGCAGGCTCGGTGGCGTCGGTGATGCCGCCGAGGGCGAGCACCGGCACGTGGGCCGCAGCGATGACCTGCTCGAGAAACGCGACCCCGCGGCCCGGGAGTGGCTTGCACGACGGCGCAAAGACGGGGCTCGCCACAAGGTAGTCGGCGCCGAGCCCCTCGGCAACCGCCACCTCGTCCACCTCGTGCACGTTGGTACCGACGAGGTCAAACCCCTCCGGGCGCCCAACGCGCCCAAGCGCGGGCAGCGGCAGGTGCAGGCGCGACGCGCCGGCCTCACGGGCGGCGAGCACGTGGCCGTGGGCGATAAAGGCGACGCCCGCGCGGTCGCAGGCCGCCATGACCTCGCGGGCAAGCGCGGCGTACGCACCGTCGTCCAGGTCCTTCTCGCGCATGATGAGCGCGTCGTAGGCACCGGAGACCCGCGCCACCTGCTCGGGCAGCGGCCGCGCGCAGCGGCGCCGGTCCGTCATGGCAACGTGCAGGAAGCTGCCATCAAAGAGCGATCCCATAGGCGCCCTCACACCAGAACGTGGTCGTTCATGACCGGCTCGAGCCCCATGTCTCGCATGGCGGTACACATCTCGGCCAGGCTGCGGCTGTCGTCGATCTCAAACTGGTCGTCGCCCTCCTCAGCCTGGTGCGCGTGCTCGCCGATGCCCGTGGACACGCCGGCCGAGACCTTGGTGGCCGTGATCGTGGCCACGTGGTCGCGGAAGCGCGCCGACTCGCGCGACGAGACCGTGACGCCGGCAAAGGGCATGAACAGGCGGTAGGCGCAGATAACCTGCAGGAGCTGCGCCTCGCTCACGTGCGGACCGTTGGGCGTGACGGCGCCCGCGGCGGGACGCAGGCGCGGGCACGAGAAGGAGATCTCCGCGTGCGGGTAGGCCCGGCTCACGTAGTAGGCGTGCAGCGCGCAGGCGAGCGCGTCGTGGCGAAACTCCGAGAGGCCCAGCAGCGGCGCGAAGGCCACGCCGCGCATGCCTCCCCTGAGCGCGCGCTCCTGCGCCTCGAAGCGGTAGGGCATGATGCGCTTACGGCCGCGCAGGTGGAGCTTGGCGTAGCGCGCCGGGTCATAGGTCTCCTGGAACACGGTCACGAAGTCCGCGCCGGCCTCGTGCAGGCGCGCGTAGTCGGCCACGTTGGCGGGGTACACCTCGACGCCGACGTTCCTGAAGCGCGCAGCCGCGAGCTCGCAGGCGCGCGCGATGTAGTCCACGTCCGACGTCACCGGGTCCTCGCCGGTGAGCAGCAGGATCTCCTCCTGGCCCGTGGCGGCGATGGCGTCGAGCTCGGCGATGGTCTGCCCCTCGTCCAGGCGGGCGCGACGGATGCCGCTCTCGCAGTTGAAGCCGCAGTACACGCAGCGGTTCTCGCAGTAGTTTGCCAGGTAGAGCGGCGTGAAGAACTGGATGTTGGTGCCAAACCAGCGCACGCGCTCGGCCCGGGCCCGCTCGGCCATCTCCTCGAGGAAGGGCTCTGCCGCGGGCGACACGAGCACACCGAAGTCGGTGGGCTCCACCACGTCGGCGTCGAGCACGCGGCGCACGTCGGCGGCGGTCACGGCGTCGGGATCGTAAGCCTCCACGGCGTCGAGCACGCGGTCGAACATGCCGTTGTCCAGGACGTCCATGTCGGGCAGGAAGGTCATGGGGTCCAGGCCGTAGTCGGTGCGGATGGCGCGCGCCATGTCCTTCTCGTCCATGGAGACGATGCGGCGGCAGCGCTTGCCCACCGACATGGTCTCAGGCCCCGCGACCTGCACGTTCTTCTCGTCCGCGCTCATCGGGCCTCCTCCCCCAGAAATCCGGTGAGCGGGCTCGAGGCCTCGCCCGCGCCGACGAGCACGCGACCGGGACCCGCAAGGAACGCCGCGCGACCGGCCCGCACCGCGTCGCCAAAGGCGCGCGCCATGAGCGGGATGTTGCCGGCGGTGGCCACGGCCGTGTTGGCCATGACGGCAGCCGCGCCCATCTCCATGGCCTCGCACGCCTGCGACGGGCGCCCGATGCCCGCGTCCACGATCACCGGCAGGTCAATCTCCTCTATGAGGATGCGGATGAAGTCCCGCGTCACCAAGCCGCGGTTGGAGCCGATGGGCGCGCCGAGAGGCATGACGGCGGCCGCGCCCGCGCTCACCAGGTCGCGCGCGACGTTGAGGTCGGGGTACATGTACGGCAGTACCGTGAAGCCCTCGCTCGCCAGCATGTCGGTGGCGCGGACGGTCTCTGCGTTGTCGGGCAGGAGGTAGCGCGCGTCGCGGATGACCTCGACCTTGACGAAGTCGCCGCAGCCGAGCTCACGCGCGAGGCGGGCGATGCGCACGGCCTCCTCCGCCGTGCGGGCGCCCGAGGTGTTGGGCAGAAGCGTCACGCCCTCGGGCACGGCATCGAGGATGCTCCCCTCCTGATTGGTGTTGGCGCGGCGAACAGCAAGGGTCACGATCTGCGCGCCCGCGTCCTCCACGGCCGCCCTGACCACGTCGAGCCTGAACTTACCCGACCCCAGGATGAAGCGCGACGCAAACTCCTTGCCACCGAGGGTCCAGGTGTCCGCGCTGGGCGCGACGGCGCCCGATGCGATGTGCTCTGTCATGGTGCTTCCTTTCGTTGATGGGCGTCGCGGGCGCTGGGCCCCGCAAAACAGGTCGGCCCGCGGCGCGCTTGGTTGCCAGATAGCCGTGGACGTCAGGAGCCCTCGAGCCCCAGGACGATCCTCACGGCGAGAAGGGCCTGCTGGGCGGCGCAGAGCGCGACGCGCGGGGCGAGAAGCGCCCCGGCCGCCCCGACGTCCGACGCGCCGTCGCCGCAGACGTAGAAGCGCCGGCCCACCCGCCTCGTGACGATCTCGCTCGCCGGGCCCGCGCCCGCCATGCCGTTGCCGGCGACGAGCACGGGACCCTCGGGCAGGGTGAGGAGCTCCTCGGCGAGAAGCGCCTTGGCCTCGGGGTCGTCGAATGCCTCGCAGACGATGTCGCACCCCCCGAAGATCACCCGGGTGTTCTCGGCCGTGACGCGGGTGCGCAGCGCCTGCACGCGCGTGCCCGAGCCGATGGCGCGGAGCTGCTCGGCGAGCGCCTCGACCTTGGGACGGCCCAGATGCTCGCGGAAGTAGTGCTGGCGGTTGAGGTTGCCCTCGTCAACCACGTCAAAGTCGGTGACAACGAGCTCACCTACCCCGCTGCGCGCAAGCATGACGGCGATGTTGGAGCCGAGCCCACCGGCCCCTGCGATCCCGACGCGCGCCGCGCGCAGGCGCTCACGTGCCTCGCGCCCGATACGGCGCTCGAGGGCGTCGGGGAGAGCGTTACCCGCGACGGCGCCGCCCCTCTCGACGTCCCTCTCCCCCGCCATCAGCCGCCTCCCACGAAGCGGACGACCTCGAGTGCGTCCTCGGCCGTCAGCCGACGGGCGTCGAACTCGGCACGGGGAAGGATCTCTCCGTTGAGCTCGCACGCCACGCGGGCACGCTCGCATCCCATCTGCTCCAGCACCTCGGCGACGGTCCGGCCGTCGGCCTCGGGCGCGGTCCTGCCGTTTATCTGTGCCATGGCGGCCCCCTATTCCAGGTCGAGGTCGATCGTGGTGCCCTCGAAGACCTTGTTCACCGTGCGGACGGCGCACATCTTGCCGCACATGGTGCAGGTCCCCTCCGTCGAGGCGGGCGAGGCCTCGTGGCGCGCGCGGGCCGTGTCCGGGTCGAGCGCGTAGTCCCACATCTCGCCCCAGGCCAGGCGCCGCCGGGCGTCGCCCATGCGGTCGTCAGCCTCGCGCGCGCCGGGCACGCCCTTGGCGATGTCCGCCGCATGCGCGGCGATCCTGGTGGCGATAAGACCGTCGAGCACGTCCTTGGCGTCGGGCAGGCAGAGGTGCTCGGCCGGCGTCACGTAGCAGAGGAAGTCCGCCCCGGCGCTCGCCGAGATGGCCCCGCCGATGGCCGCCGTGATGTGGTCGTAGCCCACGCCCACGTCCGTCACGAGCGGGCCGAGCACGTAGTACGGCGCGCCGTGGCAGAGGCGCTTCTCCATCGTCACGTTGGCGGCGATCTCGTTGATGGCCATGTGGCCCGGGCCCTCGATCATGACCTGCACGCCCGCGTCCCAGGCGCGCTTCGTGAGTTTACCGAGCTCGATCATCTCGGCGGTCTCCGCCGCGTCGTTGGCGTCGAAGAGGCAGCCCGGCCGGCACGAGTCGCCCAGCGAGATGGTCACGTCGTACTCGTGGCAAATCTCGAGCACCTCGTCGTAGTGCTCGTAGAAGGGGTTCTCATTGCCCGTGACCTCCATCCAGCCAAACAGGAGGCTTCCCCCGCGGCTGACGATGTTCATGAGGCGGCCGGTCTCCTTGAAGGTCTCAATCACACGGCGGTTGATGCCGCAGTGGATGGTAAGGAAGTCCACACCGTCCTCCGCGTGGGCGCGCACCGTGGCGAGAAGGTCCTCGACGGTGAGCTCAACGAGCGGCTTCTCCATGTAGCCGATGGCGTCGTACATGGGAACGGTGCCCACCATGAGCGGCGTGCGCTCCACGAGCTGCTGCCGGAAGAAGCGGGTCTTGCCGGAGTTGGAGAGGTCCATGATGGCGTCCGCGCCGTACTTCTCGGCCGTGCCGACCTTCTCCCACTCCATGCTGGCGTCCGCCACGTCCCCGGAGATGCCGAGGTTGACGTTGACCTTGGTGGAGAGGCCAGCGCCCACGCCGCGCGGCACGAGGCCCTTCTCGAGATGGCGAACGTTGGCCGGGATGGCGATGCGCCCCGCCGCCACGCCCGCGCGGACGAACTCCGGGTCTCGGCGCTCCGCCTCCGCCACGGCGCGCATCTCGGGCGTGACCTGCCCGGCGCGGGCGTAGTCGAGCTGCGTGACGAGGTTCTTCTCGCCGCGCGGTGCCTGCCCGCCCAATTTCTCTACAGCTGTGCTCATGCGCAAAACTCCCTCCGTTGGCATTACCCATGTCAGGTTCCTCGGGTCGGGGCGGGCGCGCCCCCTCTCAGCCTGCCGTCCTGCAAGCTCCCCGCGCTATGCGATTGTTCCGGCGGCGCGAAGTCCGCCTGCGGCAAGTATAGCGCTCCCCCGGGACGTGCGCTCGCTCTCATGCGCGCTCGGGTGAAATGCGGCCATAGCGGGGCAAACGGCGTGTCGAGAAAAACTTTGGCCTTCTCGCTTGCACTGTGTATAGGTGTGTATATACTGTACTTACCGAGTATACACGGTGGGCTCGCGGGAGACGTCCTGGCGGGCCAGCAAGGAAGGACGACGGCTTGGACATCATCATCTCAACCTCGAGCGGCAGGCCCATATACGAGCAGATAACCGACCAGATCAAGTCGGCGATCGTGACGGGCCAGCTCGCGGAGGGCGAGCAGCTCCCCTCGATCCGCGCCCTGGCCAACAGCCTGCGCGTGAGCGCGATAACCACCAAGCGCGCCTACGCGGACCTGGAGGCAGCGGGCCTGATCGAGACGGTGCAGGGCAAGGGCACCTACGTCGCCGGCGGAAACGCCGAGCTCATCCGCGAGGAGCAGATGAGGGAGGTCGAGGGGCTTCTCGCCAAGGCCGTGGAGCGCGGCCGGACGATCGGCCTCACCGACGACGAGCTCTCCGAGATGTTCGCCCTGGTACTGGATTGAATGTTACGAAGGGACTGTCCCTTCGTAACATGGAAAGGACGTCACATGAGCGGCAGTCTCATCGAGGCCAGCGGGCTCACCAAGCACTACAGCGCCTTCTCGCTGGAGGGCGTGAACCTCACCGTGAACGAGGGCGAGGTCGTGGGCTTCATCGGCCAGAACGGTGCCGGCAAGTCCACCACCATCAAGGCCCTTCTCGGCCTCTTCCCCACCGACGGCGGCACTTCGAGCGTGCTCGGCGTGCCCAGCGACGAGCTCTCCCGACCGTCCGGCGCGGCGGTGAAGGAGCAGGTCGGAGTGGTCTTCGACGCGATCTCGCTGCCGGAGCACCTCAAAGTCGCGGACGTGGACCGCATCTACGAGCGCACCTACGCCACCTGGGACGCGCACCGCTTCGAGCGCCTGACCGCCGAGTTTGGCCTGGACGCCAAGAAGACGGTGAAGGAGCTCTCGCGCGGCATGGGCATGAAGCTCTCCCTGGCCTGCGCGCTCGCGCACGACGCGCGGCTGCTCATCCTCGACGAGGCCACGGCCGGCCTGGACCCGATGGCGCGCGACGAGGTGCTCGACCTCCTGCGCGACTTCGTGGCCGAGCCCGGTCGCGCCATCCTCATGAGCAGCCACATCACGAGCGACCTCGAGCGCATCGCGGATCGCATCGTCTGCATCGACGCCGGGCGCATCGTCTTTGACCTGCCCAAGGACGTCATCACCGACGAGATGGGCGTCGCGCGCTGCCGCGTGGCGGACCTCGAGAAGATCGCGGACTCGGGCGTCGTCCCGGACGCCGAGCTGCGCTACCTGCGCCACGACTACGGCATCGACGTGCTCGTCCCCGACCGCTTTGCCTTTGCGGAGAGCTTCCCGGAGATCCCGGTCGACCGCATGACCATAGACGATTACATGACCCTCACCCTGAAGGGCGGTGTCCGATAATGAAGCGCGCGTTCCTCCTTGAGATGACGATCTTTCGCGACTACGCACGGCAGCTCGTGGGCCTGGGACTTCTCGTGAGCCTGTGCATCGGCCTTGGCATGCAGACGCCGCTCGCGATGCCGGCCACGCTCACCTGCATGTTCTTCATGATGAGCGCGATGGGCCTGGCCGCCTACGACCAGCTCAACCACTGGGAGCTCTTCCGCCTTACGCTGCCGCTCTCCCGGCGCGACGTCGTGCTTGGCCGCTACGCCGCCATCGTGACGTTTGGCCTGCTCGGGATGGTCGTGGGCCTTGTTGCGGCGCTCGCGGCGACGGGCGTTGTCTCGGCGGTAGGCCTGCCTGGAGAGGTTGGCGAGGCGTTCGCCTTTGACCCCGGCATGCTCGGCGTCATGGCCGTTGTCACCTGCTTCACCCTGCTCATCGGCGCCGTCGTGGCGAGCGTGGTGACGCCGCTCTACTTTCGCCTGGGTCAGACGCGCGCCACGCAGATCCTGCCCACGGTGATTGTGCTGCTCTTCGTGGTACCCGTGGTCATCCTCGGCAACAGCGGCATGCTTGACGGCGGCATCCCGGGCATGGAGCTCGTCTCCGCCGCGCTCGAGGCGCTGGACACGCCGGCCGGTATGGCCGTGGGCTGCGTGGCTTTTGTCGCCCTGTCGGCAGCCGCGCTGGCAACATCGGCCGCCGTCTCCCTTAAGCTCTACGAGAAGCGCGAGCTGTAAAAAGGGGACGGGTTATTTCTCTCAGAGATTTTGGGACAGGCCCGGAGGTATACCGGGACTGCGGACAAAAAGTTGGACCGCGGGGCGGTCCGGACGGGAGGTCCGCATGCACGACAGGGAGACCGTGGAGCTCGCCCTGATGGCGCTCGAGGA
>CASEVE010000017.1 GCA_949291295.1 uncultured Olsenella sp. | reverse complement strand
CCCGCCGAGGGGTCATCTCATCCGCGAGTTCTTGCGAAGCAAGCTGTCTGAGCGGGGAGATGACCCCTCGGCGGGACGCGCGTTGGCTAGCGCTGCCGGCGCTGGGGGATGCGCAGCGTGAAGGTGGTGCCCTTGTCGAGCTCGGACTCCACGAGGATGGTGCCGTTGTGGCGGTCGAGGATCTCCTTGGTGATGGCAAGCCCCACGCCCAGGCCGCCGGATACGCGCTCTCGGCTCACGTCAGAGCGCCAGAAGCGCGAGAAGGTCCTCGGGATGTCCTCCTTGGCAATGCCGATGCCCGTGTCCTGGACGGCAATGAGCACGTCCGCGTGGTCCTGACGCAGCGAGACCTTCACCCAGCCGTCTGGGTTGGTGTAGCGCATGGCGTTGCTCATGAGGTTGGTCACGGCCTCGCGGATGAGGTCGGGGTCAACGTCGGCGTAAAGCTCGCCGTGGGGCGTCTCGTCCACAAAGCGCAGGTGGAGCCCGCGCTCATGGAACAGCTGGTGCTGGGCGGAGACAAGGCTCTTGATCAGATAGACCATGTCGGTCTTCTCGTACTTGACCTCTGTCGTGCCGTTCTCAAGACGAGAGAGGCGCAGCATCGCGTCGATGAGGCGAGAAAGGCGACGCACCTCGGAGGCCACCACCTCAAAGTGCTCGTCGTCGGCGGGAAGCACGCCGTCTTGCATGGCCTCGACGGTGGCCTGCATCGCCATGAGCGGCGTGCGCAGCTCGTGGGCAACGTCGCCGGTGAGGCGGTGCTCGAGCTTGATGTCGCGCTCGATGGTGCCTGCCATGTCGTCAAAGGTCTCGCCGAGCTGACCTATCTCGTCCGACCCCGTCACGCCCGAGCGCGCCGTGAGGTCGCCGTTTCTGATCTGCTTGGCCGTTGAGGTGATGCGCTGGATGGGACGCGCGATCCCGCGCGACACAAAGTAGCCAATGACGCAGGCAAGAACCGCCGCGATGGCCGCCGCCGTGGCAATGGCGCCATAGGAGTTTGACCTAAAGGCCGAGTCCGTCTTGGTGAGAAGGGCATCGGAGCCAAGCGCCCAGAGACGCACGATTCCCACCACGGCGCCGTTTGGGGCCTCAACGTTTGCGCTAACCACGGCCTCGCGCGCGGTGGGCGGCGGGTTTCCTTCCGAGCCACGCGGAGACGACGCGTCCGCGGTTGCCCAGGTATCGTCGTACAGGACGATGCCCCGCGTGTCCGTAACCTGGACCACAATGTCCGACGAGAGCGCGGAGGCCGACTCGGCCGCCGAGAGGACGGTGTCGTTGAACTCCCCCTCAACGGCATAGAGCTCAGAGATCGCGTCGGCGGTCGAGGTTGCTATGGCCTGCATGTTGCGGCGGGTGTAGGCCATGAACTGACCCTCCCACACAAAGCTCAGAACCGCAACAAGAACGAGGGCGGTCATGACGGCCGTGAGGGCAAAGGCAAAGCTCAGGCTCGTCGCGTAGGGGCGACCGCCCTTGGGAATACGCTTTATGGTCTTCCACGAGCCGCTCGATGACGGGGTGCGCGCAGCCCCCGAGTCGTCCTCGGGCGACTCGCTCCCCATGACAAAGCGCGCCGACATGGGAGGCTACTTCGACGCCGCGTCGGCAGCCTTGTCGGATGCCTCGAAGCGGTAGCCAACTCCGTGGACGGTATAGAGCCAGCGCGGGTTGCGCGGGTCGTCACCGAGCTTGGCGCGCAGGTTCTTGACGTGGGAGTCGATGGTGCGCTCGTAGCCCTCAAAGTCGTAGCCCAGGACCTTCTCGACAAGCTCCATGCGGGTGTAGACGCGACCCGGATAGCGCGCGAGGGTGGTGAGCAGCTTGAACTCGGAGGCGGTGAGGTCAACCTCCTTGCCCTCCACGAGCACCTTGTGGCCGGAGATGTCGATCACGAGGTCGCCGAAGTCGAGAACCTCGAGCACCGGCTCCGCCTCGGTATGGGCGCGGCGCAGCAGGGCGCGCACGCGCGCAACGAGCTCTCGGGGCGAGAAGGGCTTGATGAGGTAGTCATCGGCACCCAGCTCAAGACCGATGATGCGGTCCTCGACCTCGCCCTTGGCGGTGAGCATGATGATGGGCACGTTGGAGGTCTCGCGAATGGCGCGGCAGACACGCTCACCGGAGAGCTTAGGGAGCATGAGGTCAAGGATGACGAGGTCGAAGGTGTGCTTCTCAAACTCCTCGACCGCACTCTGGCCGTCGCCGACGCCACGCACGATGTAGTTCTCGCGCTCGAGGAACGCGGCCACGGCATCGCGAATGGCCTTCTCGTCCTCAACCAGCAGAATCTTCTTCTCGTCCGAAGCCATCTTAGGCCTCCCTGTTGTCGACATCGGCGCGCGGGGGCGCGGTTCGTATGTGCACATAGTGTACCCCACCACGGGGCGGGAGATTCTCGGGTTACAGGCGGAAGGTCCGTACCGCAACGGAAGCGGGGTAACCGGTGGTTGCGTCCTTGACGGTGGAGAAGGTCACAAAGAGGTCGCACTCGCCGGCGCGGGCGGGATACTCGCCGTAATCGACGATGCGATCTGCCGAAGGCAGGCTCGAGATGCTGTGTTTTGCGAGGTCAACGGCAAGGTAGCTGGCGTTGCTCTTAACGATGAAGAGGTCAGCATGCCCGCAGCCGCACTCGGAGGGCTCGCGGTTGATCCGCGCAAACCCCGACTCCGCCGTCCCGATGTAGGTTCCCATCTGACCGAGAAGCCCGCCCGTGCTGTAGCTCGCCTCAACCGAAACGAGAAAGCGCTCGCCCACGCGCGTCGCACGGAAGGGGCGCACGTTCTGGGGCATGACGAGCTGACCGAGCTGCGTCTCAAGGTCATCCGCGAGAGAGTAGGCCGTAACCCCGTAGAACACCACGGAGTCGCTGCGCACGCGCGGGGCGAGAATAACGGCGCCCCCTGAGATTTGGGGCGTCGTGGCAAAGCGGCCAAAGGACTCAACCACGGCCTTGGCCTGCGTGTCGCCGGCATGCCAGAGGTAGCAAAACGAGTGCTCAGAGGTCTTCTCGCCGCCCGCCGAGGGCTGCTGCTGCCAGACGACCGTTGAGCCCGAGACGGCAAAGGGCGCCGGGTCGTAGTTTGCGTCACCCTCGCTGAGCGTCACGGTCTCTCCCGAGAGGGCGCCGTCCGCAAAGGGCGCGGCGTAGAGGCTCCACGCGCGCGTGACGTAGTCCAGCTCGAGCCATGCGTACACGGAATCAGAGCAGCGCGCGTCGTAGATGACCGTAGTAGTCTGCTTGCCGATAGGCTCCGGAACAACCTCGAGCAGCTCGCCGGAGGCAAGGGAAAGCGCCGACGCCTTGAGCATGGGCGTTGCCGACGCTCCTGCCGTCGTGACGGGAATCCAGGTGCCCTCGCCGGGGTGAAGGACGTTTCCCAGTGGAAGCGACCAGGAGTTCTCGACCGTCAGGGTCGACTCGGCCTCCTCGTAGCTCGAAAGGACGTCATCGGCGGAGTCCTCGTCCACCACGACGGGCTCCTCGGACTCCTCCTGTGCCTCATGGGTGCATCCGGCCAGGATTCCCACAGTTGCGGCAACGGCCGAGCCGGCGGCAGCGGTCTTGAGAAACGACCTTCTTGTCAGCTTGGGGGCGCGCATCGAACCTAGGCCTGCTGCGCGGCGGCCGACGCCTCGACAAGGGCGCGGGAGAGCTGGTCTGCGCAGGAGGTGGGACGAGGCCCGCAGGTGTTGCCGGAAAGGATGCCCACGATCTCGTCGACCTCGTGGCCGGCCACGAGCTTGCTTACGGCCTTGAGGTTGCCGTTGCAGCCGCCCTCAAAGGAGACGGCCTCGATGGTCTTGCCGTCGTCGGCGAGGTCGATGTGGATGGCGCGCGAGCAGACCCCGCGCGGGGTGTAGTCAAAGTGCACGGTTTTCTCCTTAGTGATTCAATTGAATCCAGCGGCAAAACCCATCGGCAAGCGATGAGACAAAGGGACTGTCCCTTCGTATCATTCCTTCGTATCATTCGAAGGTCAGGTGCTCCAGGCGGTCGAAGACCACGCCGGCGCGGGTGAGGAAGGCGCGCGGGTCGAAGATGCGGTCCAGCTCGGCGGCGGGCACGGTGCAGCGCGGATCGGCCTCAAGCTTCTCGCGGAACGTGGTGCCGCCAGCGCACTGCTGGACCTCGCGCCACGTGGCCATGGCGTTCTCCTGCACGATGGCGTAGGCCTGCTCGCGCGTAATGCCCGTCTCAACGAGGGCGAGAAGGACCTTGGACGAGAAGATCAGGCCGCGCGTCTTGTTGAGGTTGGCGAGCATCTGCGCCGGGTAGAGGATGAGGCCGTCCACGATGCGCGTGAGGCACTGGAACATGTGGTCAAGCGCGATGAAGCTGTCGGCCTGAGCCACGCGCTCGGCGGAGGAGTGCGAGATGTCGCGCTCGTGCCAGAGCGCCACGTTGTCAAAGGCAACCTGCGCGTTGGCCTTCACCACGCGGGAGAGGCCGCAGACCTTCTCCACGGTGATGGGGTTGCGCTTGTGCGGCATGGCCGAGCTGCCCTTCTGGCCCTTGCGGAACGGCTCCTCGGCCTCGAGGGTGTCGGTCTTCTGGAGGTTGCGGATCTCCGTGGCAATACGCTCGCAGGTGGCGGCGGTGGTGGCCAGGACGCCGGCGAGGTAGGCGTGATGGTCGCGGGAGATGACCTGCGTGGACAGCGGGTCGTGGACCAGGCCCAGGTGCTCGCAGACGTACTCCTCGACGAAGGGATCGATGGAGGAGTAGGTGCCCACCGCGCCTGAGATGGCGCCAAAGGCCACGTTGGCGCGGGCGTCCTTGAGGCGGTCGTAGTCACGCTTGAGCTCCCAGGCCCAGCTACCGAACTTCATGCCAAAGGTCATGGGCTCGGCGTGGATGCCGTGGGTGCGACCCACGCAGAGGGTGTCGCGCTCCTCGAAGGCGCGGCGCTTGCAGATCTCGCCGAGCTTCTTGCAGTCCTCGATGAGGATGTCGGTTGCCTGGACGAGCTGGTAGCAGAGGGCCGTGTCGCCGAGGTCGGAGGACGTCATGCCAAAGTGCACCCAGCGCGACGGCTTGGGCTCGCCCTCGGGCACGTCGGCATCGATGTACTCGCCCATGTTGGTGAGAAAGGCGATGACGTCGTGGTTGGTCACGGCCTCAATGGCATCGACCTCGTCCTTGTTGAAGTCCGCGTGCTCGCGGATCCAGGCGGCCTCCTCGCGCGTGATGCCGATCTTGCCCATCTCGGCATGCGCCTCGCAGGCCAGGACCTCAATCTCCTGCCAGATGCGGTACTTGTTCTCCAGGGAGAAGATGTGGCCCATCTCGGGACGGGTGTAGCGATCGATCATCGGTTGCCTCCTCGGCGGTTGCGCGGTTGACCCCTCGATTCTACCGCAGGGCCCTCTCGTCCTTCTCGAGCGTGGAGCGTGCCTCGTCAAGCTGCACGACAACAGCATCGTGACCGGTGCCTCCATAGGTCACGCGGGCGTTGGCGATGCCGGCCGGATCCAGGTCCTGCGCAATGTCCGCCTCAAAGAGCGGGCTTGCCGCGGTAAACTCCTCGGCCGTGAGGTCCTCGAGGCCCTTGCCGTGCTTCTCGCAGTAGAGCACGAGCTCACCCACCACGCGGTGCGCCTCACGGAAGGGCATGCCCTTCTTGGCCAGGTAGTCGGCCACGTCCGTGGCGGCCGAGAAGCCCGTGCCCGCCTGGGCGAGCATGACGTCGGCGTTGACGGTCCAGGTCTCCACCATGCCCGCGGCGATCTCCATGCAGTCGGAGAGCGTGCGCGCGGCGTCGAGCGGGCCCTCCTTGCACTCCTGGAGGTCCTTGTTGTAGGCCAGCGGAAGCGACTTCATGGTGGTGAGCAGCGCCATCAGGTCACCGTAGACGCGGCCGCACTTGCCGCGCGTGAGCTCGGCGAAGTCGGGGTTCTTCTTCTGCGGCATGATCGAGGAGCCGGTGGAATACTCGTCCGAGAGCGTGATGAAGCCAAACTCAGTGGAGCTCCACAGCACGATCTCCTCGCAGAGGCGCGAGAGGTGCATCATGCTTACGGCGCAGGCGTACTCGAGGTCGAGCAGGTAGTCACGGTCGGAGACGGCGTCGAGCGAGTTGGGGATGGTACGGGAGAAGCCCAGGAGCTCCGTGGTGCGCTCGCGATTGAGCGGGTAGGTGGTGCCGGCGAGTGCCGCGGCGCCGAGCGGGTTGGCATCGGCCGCGGTGCGGGCGGCGGCAAGGCGCGTAAAGTCGCGCGTGAACATCCAGAAGTACGCGAGCAGGTGGTGCGAGAGCAGCACCGGCTGGGCATGCTGGAGGTGCGTGTAGCCCGGCATCACGACGTCGAGGTTCTGGGCGGCAGCCTCAAGAAGAACGCGGCGCAGAGCTGCGTTGCCGGCAAGCAGCTGCTCGCAGAGGTCCTTGGCGAGCAGGCGGATGTCCGTGGCCACTTGGTCGTTGCGTGAGCGTCCCGTGTGCAAGCGACCACCGGCCGCCCCAATGCTTTTGGTGAGCTGACCTTCGACGGCCATGTGAACGTCCTCGTCGTTGACATCCCAGGGGAAGGTGCCTTGTTCGATTTGGTCGGCTATGTTGGCGAGGCCGTGGTCGATTGCCTCCTGGTCCTCAGTGGAGATGATGCCCTGCTCGGCCAGCATGCGCGCGTGCGCGCGGCTTCCGGCAATGTCTTGGGCCGCCATGTTCTTGTCGACCTCGAGGCTTGCGCCAAACTCCTGCGTGAACTGGTCAACGCCCTTCTCAAACCTGCCGCCCCAAAGTGCCATCGTAGCCTCCTTGTTTGCGATTTGACGCGTCTAGCTTACCAAAGCCCGGCTTCCCGGAGCTTTCTGGCGTTGATGTCATGCGCCGTTTCTTTTGTTTTTAGTATTTTATCTATTCCATTAAATACTGATTTGCTTTAATGTTGTTATAGTATTAGCTAACTTAGTTAGGCGTTTCATGCATGTTTGTTTGAACAGATTGTCGGCTCTGGCTTTGCTTAGGCAATTAAGGGCTACCGAGGACCCCCATTGCTGGGAGGCCTGCAGCATCCCCGACCCAGACCCCTGGCCCCTCAAGCGCTGGAGTGCAAGGGCCGTACCCTACACCCTGCTTGGACGCGACCGACCCCCAAGCTCTCGCGACCCCTTGGAGATCATGGTGGCAGTCGCGCAGGCGCGGCCCAAGGCGTCGTTTATATCATCGAGGGTAATTGGCACAGAGCTGCCCGCCGGCTCATTTGTGAGGGTTTCCGATGAGTTTACGGTGCCCTGTCCCGAGCTCCTCTATCTGGAGCTTTCACGCGTGATGCATCCGGCTGCACTCACACTGGTGGGATATGAGCTGTGTGGAGCCTACGCCCGAAATCCGCTCAGGCCACGAACCGGCCCCGTGACTCACGGGCTGGCGCCCCTTACTAGCGTTTCCAAGATTCGGTCCTACCTCGACGAGTGCAGGGGGATACGCGGCATAGGCGTCGCGAGAACGACACTTGAGGACGTTCGGGACAATGCGTGGTCGGCAATGGAGGCCATCGTGAGCCTTCTTCTTGTGCGTGACGTCAAGGACCATGGATACGGAATCAAGGGAATCACCCTCAACGAGCGGGAGACTTTTGTGGGGGAGCTCGCCAGCAAGACCTTGGCGAGCTCTCGAGTTCCCGACATATCCCTGAACGAGCTGCCCGTTGGCTTTAACTACGACGGCTATGGGCACCTTGACCTCAACTCAATCGACGTTGTTGCACTCGAGGCCGGAGACCTCAAGGGAAAGCTCGCCGAGGTGAGGTCAAAGTACGTTGACGACCTGCGCAGGAAATTGGTTTGCTGAAATAGTCATTTCTCGAGGCAAAACCCCAGTTGACGACGATTTTTCAGCAAACCAATGTCCGTTAATTTTTCGACCTCTCAAATAGGCTGCAAAAAACGGCCGGCCAGGAGACACTCCTGGCCGGCCGATGTTACGAAGGGACTGTCCCTTCGTAACGTTAGTGGACGGGCTGGAGGCCGGAGCCGGGACCCTGGACCTTGGACCAGGTCTTGGACTGCAGGCCGTGGAGCACGATGAAGCCCTCGGCGGCGGAGTGGTCGAAGGAGTCGCCCTCGTCGTAGGTGGCCAGGTTGTAATCGTAGAGGCTGTAGGCGGAGCGCACGCCGTCCACGAACAGGCCGCCCTTGCAGAGGATGATGCGGACGTCGCCGGTCACGTACTTCTGCGTATAGGCGTTGTACGCGTCAATGGCGTTGCGGTTCTGGCTGAACCAGAGGCCGCGATACACAGTCGATGCCCACTCGACGTCCATCTTGGCCTTCTGCTTGAGGGTCTCGGCGTCGAGGCAGAGCTGCTCGAGCGTCTGGTGCGCCTGGATGAGCAGCAGCGCGGCCGGGCACTCGTAGCACTCGCGGCTCTTGATGCCCACGACGCGGTCCTCGATCATGTCGATGCGGCCGTAGCCGTTGCGACCGGCAATCTCGTTGACCTTGATGATGAGGCTGAGCAGGTCCATCTTCTCGCCGTTGATGGCGGTGGGGATGCCCTCCTCGAAGGAGATCACGACCTCCTCCGGCTCGGCCGGGCAGTCCTCGAGGTTGGCCGTCATCGTCCAGATGTCCGCGGGCGGCTTGTTCCAGGTGTCCTCGAGCACGCCGCACTCGATCGCGCGGCCCCAGAGGTTGTCGTCGATGGAGTAGGGCTTCTTCTTGGTGGTGGGCACGGGCACGCCGTTGGCCTCGGCCCACTCCATCTCGGAGTCGCGCGTGGTGAGGTCCCACTCACGCACGGGGGCGATGATCTCGAGCTCGGGATCGAGCGCACGGATGCAGGTCTCAAAGCGCACCTGGTCGTTGCCCTTACCGGTGCAGCCGTGGGCGATGTACTTGGCGCCGTACTGGTGCGCGATGTCCACGAGGTGCTTGGAGATGAGCGGGCGGCTGAGCGCGGAGAGCAGCGGGTAGACACCCTCGTACTTGCCGTTGGCCCAGATGGCCTTGGAGAGAATCTTCTCGGCGTACTCGGCACGCATGTCGATGGCCTCGGAGGCAATGGCGCCCATGTCGAGGGCCTTCTGCTTGATCCAGGAGAGGTCCTTCTCATCCTGACCCACGTTGCCGCAGATGGCGATGACGTCGAGATTCTTCTCGATCTGCAGCCACTTCACGATGACGGAGGTGTCAAGTCCGCCGGAGTACGCAAGAACAACCTTTTCCTTCTCTGCCATGATGTTTCCCTTTCCTTGGGTGGTTTCCAGTTCACAGAAAAGCCCCGACGTCGCGGGGCGCTTATAGTCTGAGCCGAGACAAGAGCCAGCTAGCCAGAGCGACACGCGACATCTAGGGCGTGATTCGTCGGTTCTGTCGGATGGCGATGAGGAGGGTCGCAGCGGACATGTGCGCGCTGTGAACGTTCATAAACGTTGGCCTCCTCAGTAGTTGAGCGGGCGCGAGCTATTGGCTCGCGGCTGTCTGACGTGGCTGACTATAGGGCTTGTTCATCGTCTGCGCGCTAACCGCGGGAGAAGCGACTCCGTTTAGAAACAAAAGGGCCGGACGCCGAGAAGAACGTCCGACCCGAATCTTTGGTGGTGCGCCGTCAGGGTTTCGAACCCTGGACCTTGGGATTAAAAGTCCCCTGCTCTACCAGCTGAGCTAACGGCGCGTGGTCATGATTCTAACATGCCCGGAAATGCGAGGTCCCTCCTTTTGGGAGTTACTCCCAGGCCCACTGGCCGTTCACGAAGACGGGCGTCTCTGTGCCGTCCGCGTCGATGCCGTAGATGTTCATGTCGTCGGTTCCGATCATGAAGTCCACGTGGGTGCTGCTCTGGTTGACGCCGCGGGCAAGAAGCTCGTCTTTGTCCATGGAGACGCCGCCCATGAGACACTCGGGGAAGCCCATGCCAAGCGCGAGGTGACAGCTCGCGTTCTCGTCGTAGAGCGTATCAAAGAAGAGGGTCTCGCTCCTGCGGATGGGGGTGTTCTTTGAGACGAGAGCAACCTCTCCGAGGCGGCACGACCCCTCGTCCGTCTCGATGATGTGACGCAGCACCTCATAGCCCTGCTCCGCGCCAAAGTCGACGACGCGGCCGCCCTCAAAGCGCAGCCAGAAGTCGCGCACGATCTGGCCGGAGCGCACGAGCGGAAGCGCGGAATAGACAATGCCGTCAGCTCGGGTGCGGTCGGGAGAGGTGAAGACCTCCTCCGTGGGGATGTTGGGGAAGAAGGTCACGCCGTCCTGCGTCCTGCCGGCACCGCCGTCCCACACGTGGCCCGAGGGAAGGCCCACCATAAGATTGGTGCCGTTGGAGGCCTCGTAGCGAATCGCGTCGAAGCGATGCGAGTTGAGAAAGCGCTTGGTCTTCTCAAACGAGGCGTTGTGGGTCTCCCAAGAGCTCTCCGGGTCCTCGCCGTCGGCTCGAGAGACCTCGAGGATGAGCACCCACAGGCGATAGAGCGCCTCGGCGGGCGAGAAGTCCGGGAACACCTCGCGCGCCCAGGCGGACACGGGAACGCCCGCAATGCACCAGACGTTGCGTCCGAAGTCCATTCCGTCGCGGAAGGAGCGGCACTCCGTGTTGCGAGCGCGGGCCGCGGCGGCGGGCTTGGCGGGGTCAATCCCCTTGAGCGCCGACGGATCCGACCCCGTGAGGAAGAGAAACGCCGCGCCATCCTCGGCAAGCGAGTTGAGCTGTTCGATCTGCCACGAGGGGGTGTGCTCAAAGAAGGAGAGCTCACAGTTCTCGTAGGTGAGACGGGAGACCTCGTCGTCGGTCCAGAGGACGGTGACGTGTCCCGCGCCCGCCCGATAGGCAGCGGCAACAACACGGCGGGCAAAGTCCGCGCGCTCAACGGGGACCTGCAGCACGAGCTCCTGACCCTTCCGCAGCGAGACACCCTTGCGGACGAGCAGGTTTGCGTACAGGTCAATCTGGTCCGAGAGCGCCTCTATTGAGAGGCGGCACTCCTCGTTGGTCATAGGGATGGGGGCCACTGCGCTTCCTTTCGGAAAAATCACATGCAAAGGGCCCCTCTCGGGGCCCCGTCTGTTCCTGGAGCGGGCAACGGGACTCGAACCCGCGAATGTCAGCTTGGGAAGCTGATGCCTTACCACTTGGCGATGCCCGCGTGCGAGCCATTCTATCACAGGGCCCCGGTGCGCGCGGCATCACGCCCAAGGGCACGTCCCTTTCTGGAGACTTTGTGGTGTCTATCTCCATAATTTGAGAGTTTATTTTCTGTGTCCCTAGGTCCTGCCCCAGCGTGCTCCACGTGAAACAGCGTCGCGGAAAGCTATCGGAAAGCCAGGCGGCGCCTGGGGGAAGGTTCGTGAAAGCGTGCCCGAGTAGCGTGGTTGTCCTTGACGGACAAGACGCGAGGAGGCGGTTATGAGGGTCTCTCACACAGACAGAACCACGGAACGGGCGAGAAGGACCGGGAGAAGGACCTCCGCGCCGCGCGGACGACTGCTCGGGGGAGACACGCCGCTCGGGGGCATCCCTCCCGCGATAGGACACGCCGGAAGAGCGAGGCTCTCCCCGCCAGCAGGTTGACGGGGAGAGCCTCGAAAAGAACGCTTTGGACTAAAGCGCTGCTAGGAGCGGCGAATCATCTCGGTGACGATCTCGACGACACGGGCGGCCTGGTCGCCGCTCACGTTCTCGGGAACATCCTCGCTCGTGTGCGAGAAGGCGGGAAGACCGTTCTGGTCAACGCCGCGGATGGTGACGGAGCGCAGGGACGAGCGCATGGCGGGCGTGGCGTCCGTCGTACCCCAGTCGAGGGGCGTCTGGTCCATCTCAACGTGGAGGTCTGCCGCAGCGCCGAGCAGGAGGCGAGAAACGCGGCGGTCGGAGCGGCGGTTGTTGGTGAGACCCTCGCTCTTGAGCAGGGACAGCTTGCCGGCGCCGATGCAGTCGAGGTTGACCACGAAGCAGCCGCGCACCTCGGAGCGATGCTCGTTCAAAAACGCCCTCATGCCGGAGTGGTCGAGCGCGGAGCCACCCAGCGCCACGAACCAGATGTCGTGGGCGATGAGGGCGTCGTCACCCAGGTGAAGCACTGCCTCGCGCAGCTCCTCCTCGCTCGGGGTCTCGACTTCCTCCTCGTCCTCTGCGGCCTCCTCTGCCACAAGGGCAGCCTCGTCGGGCTCGACGAGGCGCAGGCCAGCACGGGGCGCCGCGCCGCCGCGCCAGACGTCGTCCTTCTCCTCGGCGTCATCTTCGGCCTCGTCGGCCTCGTCGGTCTCATCGGAGACGTCGGCCTTCTTGAAGCGGCTAAGAAGCGACTTGAACGAATCGAGCACGGACTTGGGCTCAGAGGCGCGCGAAGATTCCATCGTTGCCACGGGCTCGGGAGCGGAGATGACGTCCGCGCCCTGCTCGGGGGAATCGATGTGGTCCGAAGGCTGAATGCGGGTGGCGTTGGGGTCGGTCGAGAAGGGATCCTTCTCGTTCTCGGCCGGATCGGGAAGGTCGAAGAGGGTCGCGCGGCGGGCGACGCTCGAGAGGCTCGGGTGGTAGCTCGACTTGCCCCACTCGGGGTCGGCGGGAGCCTCGGGACGAGGAGCGCGCGGGGAGGGCTGCGTCGACTCCGGGTCAAGGGAGTCCATGTTGGTGAGGCCGGAGCCGTCCTTGGGGCCAACGCCCTCGCCGCCGTCCTCCATGGCAATGGATGCGGCGACAGCGGCGTGGATGTCCTCAAGGGTGCGCTCGGCCGTTGCCTCGAGCGCCTCGTCGTACTCAGATGCGGTGGACTCGGTGATGAGGGTGTCCTCGACGGAGGGCTCCTCCGAAACCTCCTCGGCGGAGGGCTCCTGCGCGTCGTCGGAAGACGGCTCCGTCACCTTGTCGGCCGGCGCGGAGAGTACATAGGAGATCTCGCAGTCCTCGGGGAGGATGGCAAGCGACCTCAGGACCTCCTCGCCGTGGCGAATTCCGTAGACGCCCTCGGTGACGGGCTGGGCGGGGCTCATCGCGGGAGCAAGGACAGTCTCGTCAGAGACGCCGGGCTCCTCGGTCTGCTGCTCAGGGGCGGGCTCCGGCGCAACGGGACGCTCGCGCGGAACAAGACCGCTCGGACGAACGTTCTCAAGGACGCCGAGAAGGGCCGCAACAGAGGACTTGTTGTCGTTGGCGCCGAGCGTGCACGAGCCGAAGCGCTCCGCGATCGTTCCCACGGCAAGAAGCACGCCGGGGAGCGCCGCCACGATGCCCACGATCCAGAAGAGGGTCCTAGCGGAGCCGGGAAGGAACACAAAGAGCTGGAGAAGGGCGCACAGGGCAACCACATAGGTGCAAGGAACGGAGATCTTGCCGATGAGCGGCAGGTACGGCGCCACCGGAGTCGTGAGGAGGAAGTTCTCGCGGGGCGTGTCATAGTGCGCCACGAGGACGATGGTGCGGCTGCCGCGGGTGACGAGCGGACCCGTGGCGCGGTGCACCGCCACCACGTTCTGGCTCTGGGACGAGGGGCCAACGGAGGGCCTGAACTCATGCCCAAAGATGCGCATCACCGCGAGCACGGTGGGAATGACCGCGAGGACAAACCCCACCACGGTGAGCGGCAACACGCCAAAGCCGGCCACGAGCACGCCGACAAACACCACGATGGCAAGGGCGGCCGGGAAGACCGGCGCAAGGCTGGGAGCCGTGAAGTCCTCGGTCCTAGCCTCAACGTCGTGCTGCTCCATCAGGCGGGAGATGAGCTGGGCGGCCTGAAGCTCCTCCTGGCTGCCTGCGGGAGCGATGTCTACCTTCTCGTTGAGGTAGTCCAGGTAGTCATGTGTCATGGCCATACTGTGCGTCCTTTATTCAGCTGGTTATCGCTTGCGTTCATAAGGCGTGCATACAATCAAAAGAGTATACGTCTTATGCTCATAATTACGCAGAAAAGACGTAGACGGCTCAAACAAACGGGAAAGGGGCGCCATGAGACTCACGCGAGACGACGAGCGGGCGCGCAGGATCTGCTCGCTTGCCCTTGAGTTCATGAACGCGCGGGGGCACGTCAGCAGCTCCGCCATAGCACGGGCCTTCTATCCCACCCTGAGCGCCGACAGCTTCAGAAGGGCCTTCTCCAGAGACCGAGAAACCCTCGCTGCCTGCGGAATCGTGGTGGAGGAGTGCATGCGCACAGACGAGGGCTCGAGCTGGCGCATGAGGGAGGACCTCTTTGCCACGGGAGTCGAGCTCGAGCCCCTCGAGGCGGCAACGCTTGAGGTTGCCTGCGCGCCGCTTCTTGGAGACGCAAGCTTTCCACTCGCCGATGACCTTCGCCTCGCCCTCGCCAAAATCTCGCGCTCCTTTGCCGAGACGTCTGTGGTGAGCGTTCCCAGACAAGAGGAGAGCCGCGCCTTCTCGACGCTGCGCACCTGCCTCATGAACGCCCACGCGGCGCAGGTCTCTTACGTGGACGCCCAGGGAAGGCAAAGCGATCGGACGATTGTCCCCTACGGACTCTTTGAGCTGCGCGGACGACGCTACCTCGTCGCAGACGGCATCGACGCCGCCACGCTGCAGCCCAAAGACGAGCTGCGCGTCTACAGAATCGACCGCTTTCTTGCCGCCGAGGAGCTGACGAAAACGACGTATCGCGTCCCCGAGGACTTCTCCGTCGAGGACTGGAGGCGGCTTCCCTTTCAGATTGGCGGCGAAAAGACAGGCGTCACCTTCCTCGTTCCCGCAGAGAGGGAGCAAGACGTCCGCCGCGCGTCTTTGGGACAGGGAAGCTTTGCCGAGAAGGACGGCGGGCTCCACTGGAGCGTCGGTGCCTGTTCGATCGACGAGGCAGCAAGCTGGGCCGTGGCGGCGGGGATTTTCCCCGTCTTCCCCAAAGCCCTTGTCGACGCCTGGACGGCAAAGCTTGAGGGGGTGGTCTCACATGGCGCGTAAGGGAGCTGGAAGACCGGGGTCTCTGGAGGAGGCCCGAGAGCTCATCGCTCTTGTCTCCGGCCTGTCCGAGGCCGGAGACGCACTCACGGCAGCCGCCGTCTCGGATCGGCTCGGCATCCCGCGGGAGCGGGCGGAGCGCCTCCTTGACCTGGTACTCACGGCCGCTGGCACGAGCGGCACCGGCCTGCCCCTCATCGAGGACGGAGATGAGCTCACGCTCGTCTTCTCCCAGGGGATGCGCGGGCGGCGGCTCAGGCTCACGCGAGAAGAGACGCTCGCCCTCATGGCGGCGCTCGACCGCCTGGGGGTTCCCGAGGGAGATGACCTGCTGAGCCGCCTCGAGCAGTCCCTCGCGCGGGAGGCCGTCGACAAGGACCTCATAGAGCGGCTCGTCGGAGCCGAGCAGGGCACGGATGCCTCTGATGTCATCTCGGAATGCTCGGGTGCCCTGGCGCGGCGCGAGGGGGTGAGCTTCCTGTATCGGAAGTCCCCGGACGGCCCCGCACAGATGCGTCGGGTAATCCCTCTTGGATTGCGACACGAGAACGACTGCTGGTACCTCGACGCCCTCGATCCCAAAGGCGGCGGAGAGAGGACCTTCCGACTCGACCGCATGGACGAGGTCGAGCGCATACCCCGACCGCAGCCGCCCGTCGCGCGAAGCTCATCCTCGCGCGAGGTCGAGATAACCCTGAGCGACCCGCGCTACCTGGAGCTTCTCCCGTGGAACAAGATCGGCCACATCGAGCGTGACGAGAGCACCGGAGCCGTGCGGATGCGCACCGAGTATTACGGCGGCATGTGGCTTCCCCGCATGATCGCCGCGTGCGGCGGTACCGCCTGGACCAACGACCAAGCGGTGAACGACCTCGCACGCCGCTACGCTCAGGAGCAGCTCGCTATTCGTGCGACGCGCGCCACATGCTGATGTAGCGGCCCACGTTGGCGCTCTCGAGGCGCGAGACGTTGGCGGAGGGGAGCGAGTTCACGAAGAGACGCCCATATCCCTTGCTCACGACCCTGGAGTCCGCGAGCACCAGCACGCCCGTGTCGCTCGCGGACCTGATGAGGCGCCCCGCGGCCTGCTTGACCGAGATGACCGCCTCGGGAAGGGAGTAGCGCCACCAGGCACGCTCCTCGCGCGCGTCGCGCTCCCTGACGAGGGGGTCGTTGGGGCTCGCAAAGGGCAGCTTGGGAATGACCACGCACCTCAGGGTATCTCCCGCAGCGTCAAAGCCCTCCCAGAAGGAGCGCAAGGCCATGAGCGAGAGGCTCTTCTCGGAAAGGAACCGCGTCCTCAGCCTGCGAGGGGAGCTTCCGCGCTCCTGGCACGCAACGTCAAGGCCCGCCTCGGCAAGGCGCGGGCGCAGCGCCTCAAAGACGCGTTCCATGTCGCGCCTGTTGGTAAACAGCGTGAGCACCGAGCCACCCATGGCAACGTGCACGTCAAAGAGCAGGTCAACGAGGGCGTCCACATAGCCCCGCTCGTTGGGCGCGGGCAGGTCCCGCGCCACGACGACGGACATGTGCGCGTCGTAGTCAAAGCTCGAGGAGAGTCGAACGTCCCTCTTTGCCGCCTCGGGAAGGCCGGAGAGACCAACCCCACGCTCAAAGTGCGAGAAGTCGTCTCCAACGGCCATGGTCGCCGACGTGAAGATGACGCTTTTGGTCTCGGGGAGCCACCGCTCGGCAAGGTCGGCGCCCACGTCGATCTTCTCGGCAACCAGGCGCTCGGCGGAGATGCGGCGGCGAGAGCGCGTGAGCTGGGCCGAGTAGACGTAGCGATCGTCGGTCCCCTCGTCTATCAGCGTAATGCCGGCGAGAAGGTCCTTGAGGAAGCGCGCGGACTCGGCAAGGCTCGCCGAAACCTGCGGCAGGTCCGCGGCAAGCGCCTGCACCGCGTCGGCTATCGCGCGGACAGCCTCGTCGAGCGTGTCACGTGAAACACCCGCCGCCTCAGAGACGGCCCCCCACTCGGAGCTCTGCCTGACCTTCTCGTCAATCCAAAGTGTGACGAGGTCGTAGCCACCCTCTCCCCGGGCGATCTCCCCCAGCCCGTGAACCGCAACAAAGAGGTCCGCCACGGCAACGGAGGCACGGGAGACCGCAGCGGCGGCCTTGGTGAGCAGCCCGATGGCAAGAGATGATCCCTCATGAGGCATGACCTGGACCATGGCCGCGTGAATCGCGCCCGTCCTCGTGCCGCCAAGAAGCTCAAACGCCCCGCGGGCCTCCTCGCCGGAGACCTCAACCGCCCACTGGCGCCGGGCCTCCGCCTCAAACGCATGTGCCTCGTCCACAACCCAGTGCCTGATGGGAGGAAGGATGCGCCCCTCGGCATCAACGTCTCGCAGGAGCAGGGAGTGATTGGTCACCACCACGTCCCCGCTCGCCGCGCGGCGGCGGGCACCGTGGAGCAGGCACTCGTTCGGAAAGTACGGGCAGCGGCCGCGAAGGCACTCGCCGGAGCTCGTGGTGAGCATCTGGCGAGGAACATAGCGCCATCTGATGCCGAGTGCGTCGAGGTCTCCCTCGGGCGACTGGCACGCAAACGCATAGGTCACCGCAATGGCCGTGAGCATGTCGCAGGCAACGGCGTTGTCCGAGCGTCCGTCATGGTTGGCCACGGCCAGGGGGAGCTCCTCTGCCGCCGCCCGATCGAGTCGGTGCAGGCAGGGATAGTGGTCGTATCCCTTGAGGCTCGTAAACGTGAGCCCGCCGGGAAGTGCCGCGGCGAGCGCGGGAAGCTCGTGGGAGACCAGCTGGTCGGTGAGCGCGTTGGTCTTGGTCGCAATTCCCACCGTAATGTTGTTCATCTGCGCAAAGAGCACCTCGGGGAGCAGATAGGCCACAGACTTTCCCACGCCCGTGCCCGCCTCTATGGCGCGGTGAGTCGAGGTAGCAAGGGCATCTCGCACCTCAAGGGCCATGTCAAGCTGCTCGGGACGCGTCTCCATGCGCTCGTACATGCGGGAGACGACGCCAGACTCCCCAAACGCCTCGCGAATCTCCTGCGCAGTGGGCGTCTCCAGATAATCCATCTCCATGGCATCCGGACGCTGCTCGCCCTTCTCGCCCACCAGACCCGCGCGATGAGCCTTGAGCGAGAAGGCCGTGGGAGCCTCGTCCCCGGCAAGAAACGAGATGATCACCCTGAACGGCCACTCCACCTCGGGGTGCATGCGGGCGAGAAGGGCAAGGAGCCCCTGGGGGAGGTCAGAGAGAGCCAGAAGCAGAATGCGCCACATGCCGCAGAGCGCGTCCACGTCATCTCCCGCACGGTGCGTGACGGAGGCGCAACCAAAGGCCTGTGCCATGTCCGCAAGTCGATGGGACGAGAGGCGCGGAAGGGCAATGCGAGAGAGGGCGAGGGTGTCCACCCAGGTGTCCGTGACCTCGGAGCCTCCGGGCACGCCCTCGATAAAGGTACGGTCAAAGGTGGCGTTATGAGCAAGGACCGGCCTTCTGCCAACAAACTCGGCAAGGGCCGCCACGGCCTCGCGGGCGTCCGGCGCATCGGCCACATCCGCATTGCTGATTCCCGTGAGACGGGTTATCTCGGGCGGGATGAGGCCGCCGGGATGCACCAAGGTCTCAAACCTGTCGATGACCTCCCTGCCGTTGAGAAGTGCGGCGGAGATCTCTATGAGGTCGCAGTCCTTGAAGGAGAGACCCGTGGTCTCGGTGTCCAAGACCACGATCTCCTCCTCGAGCGGACCAAACGAGCGGGTAAGCGCCCTCGAGGAAAGGCTCTCGTATGCCGTGCGAACGCTCTCGGGCGTGCCAGGAAGCAGCAGGTCAGAAAGGCACACGGGAGCAGACGTCACGCTCATGCCCTCTCCTCGTGCGCCTCCAGGGCATATCTCACGAAGCGCGTGCAGAGGTCGGGAAACTCTATGCCGCCGTGACGGGCGGAGTCGGGCAGGAGACTGTTTGCCGTCATGCCGGGGATGGTGTTGGTCTCAAGGATGACAGGCACGCCCTCGTCAGTGACGATGAAGTCACTGCGCGAGCAGCCGCGACAACCGAGCACCTTGTGAGCGTCGACGGCAATCTGCTGTGCCTTTGCGTAGACGCCCGGATCAAGGCGGGCGGGGATGACGTGGTGGAGCGAGGACGGCTCGTACTTAACCTTAAGGTCGTAGAACTCGGCGCCCGTCACAATCTCCACGATGGGCAGGGCATGGGGATCGTCGTTTCCAATGACCGGCACGGTGATCTCGGTTCCGCTCACGCACTCCTCAATGAGGACGCGCCCGCCGGCACTGCCGGCCGCGGCAATGGCGTCATTGAGCACCGCCCTGCTGGTGACGCGCGAGATACCAAAGCTCGACCCGTTGGCCGCCGGCTTGACAAAGAGAGGTAGGCCCAAAGACTCCACGATCTGATCGATCTGGTCGTCCGTCAGACCTGCGCCCGCAGGGACGTCTACGCCCCTTGGCGTGCGGATTCCCGCCTCGTCAAAGAGGGCCTTGGCCATCTGCTTCTCAGACGCGGCGGCAGACGCGGCGACGCCGGAGAAGGTGTAGGGGATGTGCAGGACCTCAAGAAGCCCCTGGATGCAGCCGTCCTCGCCATAGGCACCGTGAAGGGCAACAAACGCCACGTCATACGCCCCGGACGAAATCTTTGCCACAAAGTCGTCCCCAGCAAGGTCAAGCAGGTCAACGGCCTCAAACCCGGCCTCGAGAAGCGCTGCGCGCACCTCGGTGGCAGACTGAAGAGAGATCTCCCTCTCGTCGGACCATCCCCCGCCAATTACAGCGATGCGCTGCCTCTTCAGCTGTTCTGTGTCCATCGAAGCTCCTTTGTGGTTCTTCTCGTGCGCTAGACTCTCCTTGGATTCTTTCCTGCAGACGAGGATACTCCACCCTCGCGCCCAACATTGAGACAGGGGTCAAAATGCCTTACGAGAACGACGAGAAGAACAGCGGCTCCGTTCCCGCCGAGCCACGGGACCTTCATACGCTCACGCACGGCGAGCTTCAGGAGCTCCTCTCCTCGCTCGGCCAGCCCAAGTTTCGCGCCAAGCAGATCGAGGAGTGGGTTTGGGTCAAGAACGCACGCAGCTTTGACGAGATGTCCAACCTTCCCAAAACCCTGCGCGAGGACCTTTCTCGCCACCTCACGCTCGGCGGCGTCACCGAGGTGGCACGCCAGGTCTCCTCTGACGGAAGCCGCAAGTACCTGCTGCGCTATCAGGACGGCGTGAGCGTTGAGTGCGTGGGCATGCCCACCAAGAATCGCCTCACCGTGTGCGCGTCAACCCAGGCGGGATGTGCCATGGGATGCGCGTTTTGCGCCACGGGAGCGGCCGGACTCACGCGCTCCCTTACCTCTGCGGAGATATACGAGCAGGTCATGCACGTTCGAGACGACTTCAACGCGCGCGTGACGAGCGTCGTTCTCATGGGCCAGGGAGAGCCCTTCATGAACTACGACGCCACGCTCGGAGCTCTCAGGCGTCTCAACTCACCTGATGGAGCCGGCATCGGCGCGCGGCACCTCACGGTCTCAACCTGCGGCGTCATCCCCCAGATCATGCGCTTTGCAAACGAGCCCGAGCAGTTCACGCTTGCCATCTCCCTCCACTCCGCGGTTCAGAAGACGCGCAACGCCCTCATGCCCGGGGTGCGCAAGTATTCCCTCGTTAACCTCTATAACGTCATGGGAGAGTACGTCAACAAGACGGGAAGGCGGCCCACCTACGAGTATGCCCTCATCGGCGGCATAAACGATACCGAGCCTGAGCTTCAGGCCCTCTGCGACTTCTGCGAGGGCACGCTCGCCCATGTCAACCTCATCCAGCTCAACGAGGTTGACGGCTCTCGGTTCCACCCCTCAACCGAGGCACGTGCGGAGGATTTTGTCAGAAGGCTGACCTCCGTTGGCGTTGAGGCAACGATCAGAAACTCGCGCGGGGCAGACATTGACGCCGCATGTGGTCAACTCAAACAACGCGCAGGTCACTAGGCTCTTCTCATGGGAGAAGGGAGGCAGCCACTTGGTTGCCTCCCTTCTTATTTTCGTACATTTGTTCTAAAATCCGAGCGCTTCCCACTGCTTCTCGGTGCGCTCCCTGTTGGGAAAGTCATCCTCAACAACAACTCCGTACATTTCGTTGACGGTGTCGCACACTTTGGAACAGGCATCGCTCACTGCTTGTCCGCAGCTGCGGAGGTTCTCCCTGGCTTGGTCAGAGAGAAGCACTCTGTAGGCGGCATACCCAACGCACGCAAGGGTGCCCAGCGCTACTACTGTTGCTCCAAATCTTTTCACTCAGACCACGTCCCTGGACCAGCAAGTAAGTCAACAATATGTCCTAGCTGCTCTTCGTTTGAAAATTCAATTTCAATCTTGTTTTTACCTCGTACGTTTTTCACCCTCACGTTTGTGTCGAGGGCAAGACGCATCTGTCGTGCGGCGCGCTTGTAGGAGGGAGGAAGCGGCGTCCTCATCGGACGGTCTTCCTGCTGTGCCGTGGCATAGAGAGGTGCAAGGGCCTCCGTCTGTCGCACGGAGAGGCGCTCCGTCACAACCTTTTCCGCAAGGCGAATCCTTCCATCCTCGGTAGGAACTGCCAGAATCGCCCTCGCGTGGCCGGCACTTATTGCCCCTTCCTCAACATAGCTCTGAACCTCTTTTGGTAGATCAAGAAGTCTCAGCGTATTGGTAATCGCAGAGCGCGACTTTGAGAGGATGTGCGCAAGCTCCTCCTGCGTCAGTCCCTTGTCCTTGATGAGCTGACGATAGCCACGAGCCTCCTCCAGAGGCGTCAGATCAGAACGCTGTAGGTTCTCAATGAGGGCAAGCTTAAACACGTCCTCGTCAGAGACCTCACGGATGATTACGGGTACCTCATCAAGTCCTGCAGCCTTCGCAGCCTGATAGCGCCTCTCTCCAGCAACGATCTCGTATTCGTTACCCTTCTTTCTCACAAGAAGCGGCTGCAGCACACCATTTTGCCTGATTGAGTCTGTAAGCTCAGAGAGGTCTTCCTCTTTGAAGCTCTTTCTCGGCTGACCTTTGTTTGGCTTGATCTGTGCAATAGGAAGCGTTGATTCAGGACGCATTCCTGCCGTCTCAGCATCCGCCTCACCAACAAGAAGTCCCAGTCCACGACCAAGTCCTGATTTCTTAGCCACGTGCCACCACCTCTCTTGCTAGCTTTGCATAGGCGAGCGAACCCTTACTCACACGTGCGTACTTCGTAACGGGGAGCCCATGGCTCGGAGCCTCGGAGAGCTTCACGTTTCTTGGAATGATTGTCTTGAACATCTTCTTGCCAAAGTATGACTGCACCTCATCAACAACCTGCTTGGAGAGAGTTGTCCTGCTGTCATACATGGTCATGACAACACCAAAGATGTCGAGGCTGGGGTTCATCCGCTTCTTGACCATCTGCATAGATTCCAGGAGCTTCGCAACCCCTTCAAGAGCGTAGTACTCGCACTGAATGGGTATCAGCAGAGAGTCAGCTGCAACAAGTGCATTGATGGTTAGCAGACCAAGAGAGGGAGGACAGTCAATGAGTACGTAGTCAAACTCATCCTTCACTGAGGCAATTGCCTTCTTTAGAACCGATTCTCGATTCTCCGTTGAGACAAGCTCAATCTCTGCTGTAGCAAGCTGGATAGTGGCAGGTGCAATGTAGACACCTTTCTGACAAGTCTCCATGATGATGTCCTCAATCAAGCCATCATGAAGAATCACATCATAGATGTCCTGTTCAAGATCTTCTTTCTCGATGCCGTATCCACTTGTTGAGTTTCCCTGAGGATCAAAGTCAACGACAAGGACCTTTTTCTTTTGGTCTCCAAGACAGGCTGAGAGGTTGACGACCGTCGTCGACTTTCCCACGCCTCCCTTTTGGTTAATACACGCAATGACTTTGCTGTCACGTTGAGGGAGACCTCGCTTCATGTCCTTGTAGCTCATGTATCCTCCGTTTATCGTATGACTTGCTACAGAATCATACGTGAATGTTTCACGTGAAACCCTCTCATTTTCCTTCTCTTGAATTCTCACTCCAAGTGCAACGCCCCGTGAGCTGGGACGGCCCATGGCGCGCGCTACGATGGTGCTTGCGACAGACAGCATCGGAGGCGACGACCATGGGCCGGTACAGGCATCTTAGCATCGAGGAGCGCGAGGAGATCATGTGCCTGCGCCGGGAGGGCGCGGGCGTCGGGGACATAGCGCGCGCCATCAGGCGCGACAAGTCGACGGTGTCGAGGGAGCTGAGGCGAAACGCGTACCGGGACGCCGGGCTCAGGCCGCGCTACCGCGCCTCCACCGCGCAGCGCCGCCACGAGGCGAGGAGGGCACGCTGCCGCCGGCCGAGGCTGCTCGACGACCCCGGGCTCAGGTCCCTCGTCCAGCGCAAGATCCTGGAGGACCACTGGTCGCCCGAGCAGGTCGCCGGCAGGGTCGCGCTCGAGGAGGGCGGGCGGCGCGTCTCGGCGTCGACCATCTACCGGGCGATCAACGACCGCAGGCTCGACACGCCGAGGATGCGCGGGACGAGGCGCGGGATGCGCGGGCGGCTGCGCCACCGCGGCAAGCGCCGGCACCGCCGCGGCGAGGAGGAGCGCCGGGGGAAGATCCGCGTGAGCCACGAGCTCCGCGAGCGGCCCGCCGAGGCCGACCGCCGCGAGCGGCTCGGCGACTGGGAGGGCGATACCGTGGTCGGGCGCGGCGCCGGCCCGTGCCTGGTGACCCTGGTCGACCGGCGCTCCGGCTACCTGGCCGGCGGGCGCGCCTCCTCCCACACCAAGGCGGCGGTGGCGGACGTCGAGATAGCGGCCCTCTCCGGGGTGCCCGCGCTGACCGTGACGCCCGACAGGGGCGCGGAGTTCGCCGACTGGCCCCGCGTCACCAGCGAGACCGGCGCCGAGTTCTACTTCTGCGCGGCTCACCACCCCTGGGAGAAGGGCACGGTGGAGAACGCCAACGGGTTGATCAGGGAGTACTTCCCGAAGGGCACGGACTTCTTCGCCGTCACCGGGGGCGAGGTCGAGGAGGTGTACGATGCGCTCAACCGCAGGCCTCGCAAGCGCCTGGGCTGGCGCACGCCGTGGGAGGTCTTCCACGGCGAGGCGTTGCACTTGCTGTGAGAATTCAAGCTCTAAAGAACTCTCTCTTACGTCAAGCATCTTCTTAAACTAGGGCCGGTGTTTCACGTGAAACACCGGCCCTGAGGATACGAGGAACTAGACACCGAGTGGCTGACTCTTTGCCATGCCAACACGTCTTGGCAGCTTGATTCTGGGCGAGCCAGTCTTTGTGAATACAAGTATCTCTCTGTGACCGAGTTGTCTTGGGAGGTCAAAACTATGACATCCATCCAGTGTGAGACCACATAATCTCGCTGCCCTTTGGGCCACCTCAACCTCTTCGTCGGAGGGGTTGCCCTTCTCAACAACGAGCAGACCATTCTTCATAAGAAGCGGTGTGGCGTATTCGATCAGAACATTCGTCTGAGCGACAGCTCTCGTAAGAACTATGTCCTGTGACGATTTGTTGCTGCGCGCAAGCTCCTCGATGCGTCCATGGACTCCTTTCAGATGATTTAGCCCAAGCTCTGAAAGAAACTCGTTCACAGCCACTATCTTCTTGCCAACAGAATCAACCAGCACTCCCTGAGAGCCCGTCATGATTCCAAAGGGAATCCCTGGAAAGCCACCACCAGTACCAATATCCATGAACGAAGAACACCCATGGTTCTTGACGTTTGGAATAGTCAGAGGAAGAAGAGAGTCAACGTAGTGAAGTGTAATGGCATCTGAGGGGTCAACAATTCTCGTGAGATTCAAGACCTTGTTCTTCTCGATGAGAAGAACAAGATGGCCAACCATGAGCTCTGCCTGGTCTTTGGAACACTCGAGACCAAAGGATGCAAGCTCACTAAGGAGCTGATCAACAAGCTCTCTCTTCATAGGACAAACTCCTGTCACTGACAAAAAACCACGCATCAAAAGAAATTGTCACAGAAAAGGGGAGGATGTAAAGACATCCTCCCCCAAGCACATCATGTGACACTTATTACCTTACAGCGGTAATGACAACGTGCCTATCGGGCTCAACGCCCTCGGAGTGCGTGGTTACGCCCTCATCGCCCCTCAGCGTGAGGTGAATGATACGGCGCTCATAGGCATTCATGGGAGAAAGCGTAACCTTTCCTCCGCGCTGCTTTGCGCGTGCGGCAGAGGAACGAGCCATATCCTCGAGCTTCTTGCGGCGACGGCTCTTATAGCTCTCAATGTCAACAACAACGGGATAGTAGAACTTGATTCTGCTACTCAGAAGAGAGGTGAGCACCATCTGAAGAGCATCGAGGGTGCGACCGTGACGACCAATAAGGACCGCAAGGTCGCCGCCGTTGACATCGAGAATCAGCTCGCCATTCTCGCCATCGTACTCATCGATGGAGGAGTTGTTCTCGCCAAACAGAGAAAGGATGCTCTTGAGGTATTCGACGGCAAGGTCTGCGATCTTGTCCATCTCCTCGTCACTCAGGGGCTCTCCGGCCTCATAGTGCTCACGAATGGAGGCGAAGTCGTCAAGCGCGTCCTCAGAAAGGGAGGTCTCCTCGGGCGTGTCTTCGACTATCAGGTTTTCCTCCGCCATGACATCCTCCTAGACAATAATTATTAAATCAGTTTACTCATATATAGGGAGTTGGTTGGTACTCTATGCCTTCTTATGAGGACGTTGCTTCTTCTCGCGCCTCACCACGTCGACCTCTATGGGGCGATTCTCCGCCTCAGCCTCGGCCTCTTCCTTGGCCTTCTGCTGAACCTTCTTGGTGATGAGCTGCTGCTGAATGACCTGCCAGATGGAGGAGGTCACATAGTAGAGGAGAACCGCGGAGGGAACGCCCCAGCCAAACCAGATCATCATGAGCGCCATCATGCCACCCATGAGCATGGTCTGAGAGCGCTGGGCTGAGTTCTGGTTGGAGACGTTGAGAACCATGGGAATGAAGGTGAGAACACCAAAGAGAAGGTCAAAGATGATGTAGGGCGCGGCGGCAACCCAGCCGGAGGCCTCAAGGACCTGGGCGACGGACTGGGAGATCGAGGGGAGGATGCTGTAGAAGCAGGCATCCGCCGGAACGTCGCGCACAACCGAGAACAGACCAAAGAAGATTGGCATCTGAAGGAGAATGGGCAGGCATCCTCCGAGGGGGTTGAACTTCATGTCGGCGTAGGCCTTGCGAAGCTCCTCCGCCTGACGCTCGGGGTCGTCTGCGTAGCGCTCCTGGATCTCCTGGAGTTTGGGCTGCATGACCTGCATGCGCGCGGTCGAGCGCGTCGAGTGGGCCATGAGCGGAGTGAGGATGAGGCGGATGATGATCGTCAGGACGATAACCGCAAGGCCCCAGTCTCCAACAAAGCTTTCGATGCCCGTGAGCACCGCAGTCAGAAAGTCAATAAACCATTCCCACATGGTTCCTCCGTGGCCCGTATCCGCTAGGGAACGGGATCATAGCCGCCAGCATGAAGGGGGTGACATCTGGCAATCCTGCGCAGCGCCAAAGATAGGCCTCTCAGAAACCCATATCTCCCGATTGCCTGGATCGCATACTCAGAGCACGTGGGCACATAGATGCAGCGGGCGGGGAACAATGGTGAAATTCGCCTTTGATAGAAGCGAATCAGCACAAGGGCGCCACGCGAGACGGGTCCAGCGGACGAGTCCACCTCAGACACCAGCCCGCGTCAGAAGTCTCTCAAGGACCCGGGCAACCTGCTCGGGCGTGCTCCCGTGCGTCTGCGGCGTCGAGAAGAGAATCACGTCGTAGCCGTCTGCGGGAAGGGAGGCTCGACGGGCGGCCTCCCTGAGAACGCGCTTGCACCTGTTTCTGAAAACAGCGTTTCCAAGGCGCTTTGCTGCGACGAAGGCGACCCTTCCCGGATCGCCTTCGTCGAGCGGTGCAACTCGGATTCGCAGGAGAGCGTCGTTGTATCGTCTCCCCCGTGCGAAGACCCTCTCAAAATCTCTCTTGGACTTGATGGTCTTCATAGGACGTCGTTAGACAGTGAGACGCTTGCGACCCTTGGCGCGACGACGAGCGAGAACGGCGCGGCCGCCCTTGGTGGCCATACGAGCACGGAAGCCGTGGGTGGTGGCGCGCTTGCGCTTGTTGGGCTGATACGTACGCTTCATAGCTATTCCTCCCGATTGGGTATGACGTCTTCTAGAGCAATAAGCTTGGAGATTGTAAAGGTCCCATCGGAGAAATGTCAACAAATTCATCAAACAATCTCCGTATAAGGCCCGCTCAGAGGACTTTTTCAGTCAAAGGAAGGAAAAACCATCCAATTGAAAGATTGCATTCAGCTGGAACCATTCTTTCATACGAATGAAACATGACGTATGCGTGCTATGATTTCACCACCTTTTTCACCGAGAAGAGCTAGTTTTCTACATGGTATTTACCATTGATGAAAAGTTTCGTTCATATCGAATTCTCAGTGAAATGTTTTCTACACCGGATGAACGATTGTTGAAAAGAAGGGTTGAGACGGTGACACGGGACTTCTACCCCTTCGTTGAGGAGGGCACCAAGGCGGACGAGGATTCCTCCAAGGGGGAGATGTCCTGCGAGGTCCAGCACCCGGCCCGCATAGCCGTCTACGACGATGCCTCGGCCGCGCCGCGCGTCGTCGTCATAGAGCCCTGTGACGTGCGAGACTACCTCGAGCAGATCACCGCGACCGTCAACCGGCTCTCTCACGAGCAGGGAGGGTCCATCCCCTTCATGGTCATCCGTGAGATCGTGGAGAACTTCATCCACGCGTACTTCCAATCGCCCACGATCACCATCCTCGATGGGGGAAACACCATTCGCTTCTCTGATCAGGGCCCGGGAATCAAGGAGAAGTCACTTGCCCTTGAGTACGGGACCTCATCGGCAACAGAGGAGATGAAGCGCTACATCCGTGGCGTTGGAAGCGGGCTTCCCTACGTCCAGCAGTACATGACCGACAAGGGCGGAAGCCTCGAGATCGAGGACAACATAGCCGGCGGGACCGTCGTCACCATCTCCACCCATCCCCGCGAGCAGGCACGTGTCGTGTCTGGTGTCGAGGCCGCACAGGCACGCCCTTCTCAGCCATGGGGCTATGACCAAGCTCCGAGCGCAGCGCAACCTGTCATGTACCAGGGTGCCCCCTGGCCGCAGCAGCCTGCTTGGGGCCAACCTCAGCCTGCTTGGACCCAGCCACAGCCAGCCATACAGGTCGACGAGCGCGGCCAGCAGGTCCTCGCCTTTCTCGCCGACCATGAGCTCGTGGGGCCAACGGAGCTCGTTCGTACCTACGGGTCCTCGAGCGCCACGTGGTCTCGCGCGCTGGCCTCGCTCTCGGCCCAGGGAATCATCATCAAGGTGGGGCAGAAGTACCAGCTCACCACCATCGGCCGCAGCTTTGCGTCTATTTGAGCTGCCTAACCAAACCGTTCGGCAGAGTCACGTGAACGGTTATCAACAATAGCTATACTTGGATGGCACTTTTCAACATTTCCTATCACGGGATGCCATCACATGGAACTATCCTTCGAAACAGACGCCGAGGCCCTCTGGCAGGACTCGCTCGATCTTCTCGCCGCAAAAGAGCTGCCCGAGGCGGTTCTTGCCATGCTCAGAAACTGCAGGCCAGAAGGCATGGAGGGCGGAACCCTCAAACTCAAGACGCCCATGCGCCTTGTGGTCAAGACCGTTGCCAAGAACCGCGCGCTCATCGAGGAGTGCGTCTCGCAGGCCGCCTTTGAGCCCATGGAAATTGACATCGAGTTTGAGCAGGCGGGCGGCACCGAGCACCAGCGCCCATCGTCAGTGATGACGCGAGACGAGGCAGACCGCTGGATCGCGGAAACCGAGCAGCGACCTCTGACGCCCAGCGTCACTCCCGCGCGCGCCATCATGGAGGACAGCTGGGACGAGGGCACCAACAGTGCGGCACAGGCTGCGGAAAACCGTCGGCGCCGCGAGCGCAACCCCCTCGTCGAGGACATATCTCCCGCCACCTCAAAGCTCACGTTTGAGCGCTTTGTTAGAGGAGACGAGAACGACATCGCCTACCAGGCGGCGCTGCAGGTTGCCAACGGGATGAACACCACCTACAACCCGCTGTTCATCTACGGAAAGAGCGGCCTGGGAAAGACGCACCTCCTGCGTGCGGTACAAAACTACATCGCGAGAAACGACCCCTCCCGCCTGTGCGTCTACCGCGACGCCTCGACGTTCATATCGGACTACACCGAGGCCATGCGCCACTCCGAGCGCTCTGCGGCGTCGGTGCTGCGCCAGAACTACGCCGACATCGACGTCCTCATCATCGACGACATCCAGAAGATGGCCGGCAAGGCGGGAACGGTCGGCTTCTTCTTTGACACGTTCAACGAGCTCATCTCAAACGGAAAGCAGATTGTCCTTGCCGCCGACCGCACCCCGGCGCAGCTCGGGATGGGCAAGGACGGCTTCGACGAGCGCGTGACGAGCCGCCTGGGCTCCGGTTTCACCACTCCGATCCAGGTTCCGAGCTACGAGCTCAAGCTCCGCCTCATCGACACCTTCTGCGAGCGGATGAGAGACGACGCGCTGAGAGAGAACGTCCCGGCACTCTCGGGCGCCATCCCCGAATCGGCGAGGCAGTACATGGCCGAGCGAGCGGGAACAAACATCCGCGTCATCGAGGGCTTCTGCCAGCGCTGCCTCTTCACGGCCACGGCGGCCGAGAAGAGGGGCTCTCAGATCTCGCGCGACGAGATCGAGTCAATAGCAAAGGAGTGCTGGCCGAGTGCCGGAAAGACCGTCTCCATCGAAGACGTCCAGAGGGCTGTAGAGAAGTACTACGACATCGACCACTCGAGTCTGGTGGGGACCAAGCGGCACAAGTCGATCATGGAGGCCCGCCACGTTGCCATCTGGCTCTCGAGGGAACTCTGCGACCGCACGCTCGCGGACATCGGAAAGCACTTTGGAGGACGCAGCCACGCGACGATCATGCACAGCATCAGTGTTGTCGATGAGGCGAGAAAGGCCGACAAGCTCTTCTACGATCGACTCACGCAGATTCGCGAGGCTATTACGGGAAACCTCTAGGCTTGTAGAAAGAGACGAAAACAACCTGTCGAAAGGGGGAGAAAAGTGGCCGGCGCAGGTCGAAGAAGTTTTCTACACCGGCGCGCCTGTTGAGGGAAGTTGAGGGAAAGCGTGTTTTCTGAAAGGCTTTATAAGCGCGTCTACCTTGTATTTTCCTGAGTTATTAGACTTTTCGACAGCCTCTATTACTACTACTGTTCTTAGATATATATAAAGAGAATTAGGAGAAAGGACCCTCATGAAATTCACCGTCAGCCAGTCATCGCTCATGAAGGCTCTCTCCGTGGTTGCAAAGGGACTGGGCGCAAACTCCACGCTTCCCATTCTCTCCGGCATCTACGTCCGCGCCGCCGAGGGCCAGCTCGAGTTCCAGACGAACAACCTCACGATCTCCATCAGGCACTACATCCCCGCCAACGTTGAGGAGGAGGGTGAGGCGGTCATCTCGGGCAAGGTGCTGACCAGCATTGCGAAGAACCTTCCCGATGCCGCGGTGACCTTCGAGGGTGCTGGTCGCACGCTCACCATCTCGTGCGACAAGTCGACCTTCCGTCTCAACACGCTCAACCCGGCCGACTGGTCCGGTTTTCCCGAGGTGGCGCCCGACCGCACGATCGAGCTTCCGAGTGACCTTCTCAGCCAGATGGTCGACAAGGTCTATCGCGTGACCTCAAAGGACACCTCGCGTCCCATCCTGCAGGGAATCCTTCTCACGGTGGAGGACAACACCATTCGCCTTGTTGCCACCGACTCCTTCCGCCTTGCGGTGTGCGACTCCTCCGTCGAGGCCGCGCCGGGCGAGGCCTTCCGCGCCATCGTGGGCGGCGCGGTCTTCCACGATGTTCTCGCCATGCCGTCTATGACCGACACCATCCAGATTGGCATCACCGAGAGTCAGGTCGTCTTCACCTTTGGAAACACGACCTTCCTTGCCCGTCGCATTGAGGGGAACTTCCCCGACTACAAGCAGCTCCTGCCTCCCACCTGCGCCACGGCGCTCACGCTTGACGTGGCGGCGTTCTCCGCCGCGCTCAAGCGCGTCTCGGTCATCGCGCTTCAGAATGCCTCGGTTCGCTTTGACATCGACGCCGACGCCGGCTTCATGCGCCTCTCCGCCAGCTCTCCCGAGCAGGGTGAGTCCTCCGAGACGATCCCCTGTGGCATCGAGGGGCAGAGCATGTCCATCGCTCTCAACTATCACTACGTCTTTGACTGCGTGAATGCCGTTTCCGGGAGCAAGGACATGAGGCTCGAGCTCATCGGGTCGGTCAACCCGGGCATCTTCAAGTGCAACGGAAAGATCAACTACCTCTACCTGCTCATGCCGGTTCGTCTCTAGGCTTGGGATGGGTCTTCTCGTCACAGAGCTCTCGCTCGCGGACTTCAGGAGCTTTGAGCGCCTCACGGTGAGGCTGTCTCCCGGCGTGACCATCTTTGTGGGACCAAACGCCGCGGGAAAGACCAACACCGTCGAGGCACTGCAGCTCCTCACGGCGGGGCAGTCGTTTAGAAAGCCGACCCCCTCGCAGCTCGTGCGAGAGGGGGCCGATTCGGCAAGAATAGATGCGCGGCTCGAGGGAGACGGCCGCGTGGTGGACGTACGCTGCGACGTGGCGCCGGGCAAGCGAAACTTCTTTAGGAACGGCAAGCGCATACAGTCCTCTGAGGTACCCGAGAGCCTTATGTCCGTGATCTTTACTCCGGACGACCTTGCCATCGTCAAGCGCGGCGCCTCCGTGCGCCGTGTGGAGCTCGATGACTTTGGGAGACAGGCAAACCGAGGCTATGCCAAGGTCCTCACCACCTACCAGCGCTCCATCGAGCAGAGAAACCGCCTCGTCAAGGAGGAGTGCCCCGATCTCTCGCTCCTTGACGCCTGGGACGCTTCGGTGGCGCTGGGAGGGGCAACGCTGCTCGCCGCGCGCCTCAGGCTCTTCTCGCGGCTGGCCGAGAGGGTGAGTGAGGTTTACCAGACGGTGTCTGGCGGAGAGATGCTTGAGTGCTCCTACGTCTGCACCCTGGGGGACAACCTCATGGGTCTCGCGCGCGATGAGCTGAGCGACGTCTTTCTCGAGCGCCTTGCGGAGTCACGCGAACAAGATCTTAGACGCGGACAGACCTGCGTGGGGCCGCATAGAGACGACATTGTCTTTCTCATTGGGGGCAGAGACGCCCGCGCATATGGGTCCCAGGGGCAGCAGCGCTCCGTGGCGCTTGCTCTCAAGATGGCCGAGGTGCAGCTTTCTGGGGAGATTCTCGATTCCAAGCCGCTGCTTCTCTTGGACGACGTGATGAGCGAGCTTGACTCGGCGCGGCGGACGGCGGCCATGAGGTTTGTGGAGAGCGGTATTCAGACCGTTATTACAACGACCAACCTTGGCTACTTCACAGGTGAGGTCCTCGACGAGGCCGAGGTGGTGAGCTTCGATGGACGATAGGTCCTCCAGACGCCCCATCAGCGAGATAGAGGCCGAGCTCGTGGCACGCGAGAAGAGCCCGGAGGCGGTGGCTGACGTCTTTGACGAGTTTGTGAGGTCCGCAGACTCGGGCGGGCGCGCCCGCACCTCTTGGAGTGTCACGCGGAAGTGGTACGCCGTCAACGGTGACGTTGAGAGGCAGCACACGACGGGCACCTTCGTGAGAAGTCCCAAGGCACATGGCTCACTTCCCACGCTCGTGGTCTACGTTGACTCCCGGGCGCGCATGGTCGACTTTCAGGCAAACCGCGAGATATATCGCGCGCGCATGGAGCAGGTGGGACTGAGGTTTGAAGACGTTGAGTTTAGGGTCTCAAAGTGGGCCAAGGGGGCTGTCTCGCGCCCTGTGACCCACGACGCTCCGCCGGCGCTCCCCGAGCTTTCCTCCGAGGAGAGCTCCTGGGTCGATAACATGACCTCAGATCTTCCCGAAAAGCTTAAATCGAGCGTTTCTCGGGCTATGAGAGTCACGATGCAGGCCGAGAAGCGCCGTAACAGCTAAATCTATGAAGGTGCCCTCAAACAGCGTCTCAGGGGCTTACAAACGCTATTATCAAATAGCTTGGGCCGTTTTTGCTCACGGCCCAGCAAAGAACGCATGAAACTGAGCATGGGGCCCTCGGGCCCTTTTGGGAAGGATGTGCGCGTGGCAAAGAAGAACGAGTACGGTGCGGGCGAGATTAAGATCCTCGAGGGTCTTGAGGCCGTCCGCAAGCGCCCCGGCATGTACATCGGTACGACGAGCTCCGCGGGCCTGCACCACCTGGTGTGGGAGATCGTGGACAACTCCGTCGATGAGGCGATGGCCGGTTTCTGCACCAAGATCAAGGTGACGGTCCATCCGGACAACTCCATCACCGTCGAGGACAACGGCCGCGGCATCCCGGTGGAGAAGCACCCCGTCAAGAAGATCCCCACCCTCGAGGTGGTTCTCACCATCCTGCACGCAGGCGGCAAGTTTGACAACAACGCCTACAAGGTCTCCGGCGGCCTGCACGGCGTTGGCGTCTCCGTCGTCAACGCCCTCTCCAAGCGCCTGGTGGCGCAGGTCAAGCGCGACGGCAAGGTCTACGAGATGGCCTTCGAGCGCGGCAAGACCGTACAGAAGATGAAGGAGATTGGAAACTCCAAGGCCACGGGCACCACGATTACCTTCTGGCCCGACGAGGAGATCTTCGAGACCACTACCTACAGCTATGACGTCCTGCACACCCACCTGCAGGAGACGGCCTTCCTCAACAAGAACCTCAAGATCGTCCTCACCGACGAGCGCGAGCTCACGCCGCGCGTGGAGGAGTTCTGCTACGCCGGCGGCATTATCGACTTCGTGAAGTTTAGAAACGAGGGCAAAGACGTGCTGCCCGGTCTTTCTCGCCCCATCTACATCGAGGGCCGCTCCGACGCGGACGCCCCCGAGTCCCAGATGGGCGAGGTCGAGGTGGCCCTGCAGTGGAACACCGGCTACTCGGAGGACACCCTCTCCTTTGCCAACGACATCTATACCGAGGAGGGTGGTATGCACCTCGAGGGCTTCCGCACGGCCCTCACCAAGGTGATCAACGACTACGGTCGCCGTCAGAACATCATCAAGGAGAAGGACTCAAACCTCGAGGGCGGCGACATCCGCGAGGGCCTTACCGCGGTCATCTCCGTCAAGCTCCCCGACCCGCAGTTTGAGGGCCAGACCAAGGCCAAGCTCGGCAGCTCCTACATGCGCACGCTCACTAACCGCATTGTGTCTCAGGGTATGGCAGAGTACCTCGAGGAGCACCCCAACCAGGCCAAGGAGATCCTGAAGAAGGCCTCCCAGGCCGCCAAGGGTCGTCTCGCCGCGCAGAAGGCCCGCCAGGCCACGCGCCGCAAGAGCCTGCTCGAGAGCGCTGCGCTTCCCGGCAAGCTGGCCGACTGCTCGGTGCGCGACGCCGAGATGACCGAGCTCTTCATCGTGGAGGGCGACTCCGCAGGCGGCTCGGCCAAGGACGGTCGCAGACGCGACATCCAGGCGATTCTGCCCCTGCGCGGCAAGATTTTGAACGTGGAGCGCGTGGGCGACCACAGGGCCTTCTCGTCCGACACCATTCAGGCGCTCATCACCGCCATCGGCACCGGCGTGACCACCGGTGCGGGCGACGGCGGGGACTTCGACATCTCCAAGGCGCGCTACCATAAGATCATCATCATGACGGACGCCGACGTCGACGGCGCGCACATCCGCATCCTGCTGATGACCTTCTTCTACAAGTACATGCGCCCGCTCATCGATGCCGGCTACGTCTACATTGCCACGCCGCCGATCTTTGGCGTGAAGGTGCGCAACAAGATTCACTATGTCTACCCCGACGGCAAGACCCCCGAGGATGAGCTGCTGCGCCAGACCATCCGCGGCCTTGGGCTCGACCCCGACGAGGAGGATGAGACCGACAAGTCCCAGGCGGCCATCAAGGGCTCCGGCCGCAAGCGCAAGGGCTACTCCGTCCAGCGCTACAAGGGCCTGGGCGAGATGGACCCCAAGCAGCTCGCGTCCACCACGATGGACCCCAAGACGCGCATTCTGCAGCGCGTGACCATCGAGGACGCCATGACGGCCGACCGCGCCGTCCGCGAACTCATGGGCAACCAGGTCGAGTACCGCCGCGACTACATCGAGAAGCACGCGCACGACGCCCGCTTCCTCGACGCATAACCATCCGATCGGTGTTACGAGGGGACAGTCCCTTCGTAACATATAGTCATGTTACGAAGGGACTGTCCCCTCGTAACACCCAGAGAAAGGCCATACGTGGCAGACGAGAAGAACAACAACGAGACCGAGGGGCTGCCCGAGGACCTGAGGCGCCTGCTCGAGCGCGCCGAGGGCGACGACGTCTACGTCGAGGATGATGCCGAGGATTCCGAGGACGACATCGACGACGAGGAGCTCGAGGAGAGCTTTGGCGCCAACAACCGGGGCGCGGACGCCGGCGAGACCGACATCAACGGTGGTGCCCTCCAGATCAGCGAGTTTGGTCAGGAGATGAAGCAGAGCTTCATTGAGTACTCCATGTCGGTCATCACCGCCCGCGCCCTGCCCGACGTGCGCGACGGCCTGAAGCCGGTCCACCGCCGCATCCTCTACGCGATGAATGAGTCCGGCATCTTCCCCAACCGCCCGCACAAGAAGAGTGCGTGGACGGTCGGCGAGGTCATCGGCAAGTACCACCCGCACGGAGACGCCGCCGTCTACGACACCATGGTTCGTCTCGCCCAGTGGTTCTCCATGCGCACGCCGCTGATCGACGGTCACGGCAACTTCGGCAACATCGACGGCGACGGCGCCGCGGCCATGCGCTACACCGAGAGCCGCCTGGCCAAGCCCGCGATGGAGCTCCTGCGCGATCTCCAGAAGGATACCGTGGACTGGCAGCCCAACTACGACGAGTCCCTCGCCGAGCCCCAGGTCCTGCCCGCGCGCTTCCCCAACCTGCTGGTCAACGGCTCGTCGGGCATCGCCGTTGGCATGGCGACCAACATCCCGCCGCACAACCTTGCCGAGACCATCGAGGCAACATGCGCCTTCATCGACAACCCCGACATCACGGTCGATGAGCTCATGCAGGTCATGCCCGGCCCTGACTTCCCCACCGGCGCCCTCATCATGGGCACCGACGGCATCCGCCAGGCCTACGAGACCGGCCGCGGCTCCATCACCATCCGCGCCAAGGCGCACGTGGAGTCCACCAAGACCGGCCGCAGCCGCCTCGTCTTCACCGAGATCCCGTACCAGGTGAACAAGGGCACGCTGCAGGAGAAGATCGCCCAGCTCGTCAACGAGAAGCGCATCGAGGGCATCTCCGACATGCGCGACGAGTCCACGAGCAAGGGCATCCGCCTCGTCATCGAGCTCAAGAAGGGCATGGTGCCCGAGGTCGTTCTCAACAACCTCTACAAGTTCACCTCGCTTCAGACCACCTTTGGCGTGAACAACCTTGCGCTGGTGGACGGCGTGCCCAAGTGCCTGTCGCTGCGCGAGATTCTGCGCCACTACGTTGACCACCAGGTTGACGTGGTCACCCGTCGCACGCGCTACGACCTCAAGAAGGCCCAGGCCCGCGCGCACATCCTCGAGGGCTACCTCATGGCCCTCGACCACATCGACGAGGTCATCCACATCATCCGCTCCTCGCAGACCGACACCGAGGCCTCCCAGCGCCTCATCGAGCGCTTTGGCTTCTCGCCCGAGCAGACTCAGGCCATCCTCGAGATGCGCCTGCGCCGCCTCACCGGCCTCGAGCGTGACAAGATCGAGGAGGAGCTCGACGGCCTGCGTCGTGCCATCGCCTACTACGAGGACCTTCTCGCCCACGAGGAGAAGATCCTCGGCGTGATCAAGGACGAGATGCGCGAGGTCTCCCGCAAATTTGGCGACAAGCGCCGCACCGAGATCTCCCACGCCGCCCGCGACCTTGACGTCGAGGACCTCATCGCCGACGAGGACATGGTCGTCACGATCACGCACACCGGCTACATCAAGCGCATCCCGGTTGCCACCTATCGCTCCCAGAAGCGCGGCGGCAAGGGCGTCCAGGGTCTCAGCCTCAAGGACAACGACTTTGTCGAGGACCTCTTTGTGGCGAGCACCCATGACTACGTGCTCTTCTTCACCAACCTCGGCAAGGTGTACCGCCTCAAGGTCCACGAGCTGCCCATCGGCAGCCGCCAGGCGCGCGGCTCGGCCATCGTGAACGTCCTTGCCCTCGCCGAGGGTGAGCGCGCCACGGCCGTGATCACTACGCGCGAGTTCCCGGCAGACGAGTACCTGCTGTTTGCGACCAAGGGCGGCATGGTGAAGAAGACCGCCATGGCCGAGTACGACCGCACGCGCCGCGATGGCATTATTGCCATTAACCTGCGCGCCGGTGACGAGCTCGTGAACGTGCGCCGCGTGCGCCCGGGCGAGAAGGTCATGCTCGTCTCCACGGACGGCAAGGCGATTCTCTTTGACGAGTCCGAGGTTCGCTCCATGGGCCGCAACACCTCCGGCGTGCGCGGCATCACGCTTAAGGGCGACGCGCGGATGCTGGGCATGGAGATCACCAACGGCAACGGCGACCTGTTCGTCATCACCGAGAACGGCTATGGCAAGCGCACGCCCGTCTCCGAGTATCCGGAGCACAAGCGCGGCGGCCAGGGCGTCTACACCATCGCGATGACCGCCAAGAAGGGCAACCTCGTGGCGTGCCGCGTCGTTGGCCCGCAGCACGAGCTCATGATCGTGTCCAGCGAGGGCGTGGTCATCCGCGTGAAGTCGAGTGACGTGAGCAGGCTCGGCCGCTCCACGCAGGGCGTCAAGGTCATGAACATGGTCGAGGGCGACCACGTGAGCGCCGTGGCGCGCATGGTGGCCCGCAAGAAGAAGGCCCCCAAGCACGACGAGGCGCAGGGGATGCTCGACCTTGCGGCTGCCGGCGCCAAGGACGCCGACGAGCCCGAGTCCGTTGACATCGGCGGCGACGAGGAGCTCTCCGACGACCTCATCGACGACGAGGAGTAGCAAGTAAGCGAGCGGCCCGCAGGTGAGAAAGCCTGCGGGCCGCTTCTGTTAAAAAGGGCCGTGTTTTTCTTCTCAGAGATTTTGGGACAGGTTATGCTCTCGGGCTCATGATGCTGGCGCCAGAGCCTTGTGTTACATCGCTACTCGCTGTCCTTCTCGCCCGGGGCGACGTTGAAGTCCTCGGGGGAGAGGTTCTCCACGAAGGCGTGGAACTCCTCGAGCTCATGCTTCTTCTCGTCGGCCTCGACACCCTTGAAGTCGGGGAGCGCGGCGGTTGAGAGAACGGACTCATCCGCGTAGATGCTAACGCCCTCGCGTACGGCAAGCGCGATGGCGTCTGAGGGCCGCGCGTCCACATAGACGTGCTCTCCCTCAGCGGTGATGAGCTCTACCTGGGCGAAGAAGGTGGTTCCCTGAACGGACATCACGCGTACGCTCGCACACGTTCCGCCGAGCGCGGAGATGACGGACACAAGAAGATCGTGTGTCATGGGCCGGCTTCCCGAGCGCTCGTTTACGCCCATCGTGATGGCGGTTGCCTCAACGAGACCAATGCGAATGGGGAGCTGCAGGCCAGGCTGGCCGTCGCGCTCGTCTTGGGTCTTCAAGACCACGAGCGACGCAACCGGTCCTCCACCTACGACCACGCTTTCTATGTCCATCTTTCTGAGCGACACGCGTTTAATCTCCTTTCCTCGTTCGCATATCCTACCCAAATGTGGTGACTTAGCAATCACAAACAAAGATGTGAGAGGAAATTGCAAAAAAGTCGTTGACCGGTGACGGGTTGCTGTGTAATATATCTCCTTGCGTTGGGCCTGTAGCTCAGTTGGTCAGAGCGTCCGGCTGATAACCGGGAGGTCACAAGTTCGAACCTTGTCAGGCCCACCACTTCTTGGCAATAGTCGCCCCAGCGTTAGCCGAGTCGCCGCTGGGGCGATTATTATATTCCGGCGCAGGCGCCGGCCCAGAGGGGACGTAGCTCAGCTGGGAGAGCGCGGGCTTTGCAAGCCTGAGGTCGTGGGTTCGAACCCCATCGTCTCCACCAGGTACATGATGACCGGGTCCGTTAGGGCCCGGTTTTTTGCTGCGCCGGGGAGAGATACCCACCATGTCCAGAAATTAACGGACATTGGATTTCCAAAAAATCAGGCTCAACTGGTGTTTTGTTGATGAGAAGGTCATTTTTGGCGATCGAATGTCCGTTAATTTTAAGGGGTCCTCCCGATGCGGTATCATCACGGCAGAAAAAACGACGTGAGGAGGTCATGTGGCGGAGAAGGACACGCTTCGCGAGGGAGTGTCGCCCGAGACGGATGAGCTGGCAAGCACGCTCATGGGGGACGCGCTCGACCTTCTTGCTAACGGTGAGCCGATGGAGGTCCTTCTCGCCATTCAACTAGCGGACGGGTCCGTTTTGAGCTACGAGTTTGAGGACGACGGCCCGGAGGCCTGTCTCGAGGCCGCCCGTGCCCGCGTTCGGGAGTCACAGGATGCCATCCGCTATGCCCTTACCTACGAGGGGGCAGTTGCGGACGAGGACGGCGCCTATGCGGACGCGCTCCTCCTTGAGTTTGGCGAGCGTGGCTACAGGGCCTACTCGGCCTTCTCACTCATTGACGGCAAGGGTTCTGGTGATGGTTTCACGTGGACCGACCCCGCGCCGGCCGGCGAGATGCCTCCGCTGCTGTAAAGTACCGTATGTCGAGAAAAACTAACCGCCGACCGAGATGGTCGGTCATTTGTCGCCGTGTTTAGTGAGAGGGACTCATGCGCCAGGAAAACATCAGGAACATCGCCATTATCGCCCACGTCGACCACGGAAAGACCACGTTGGTCGACCAAATGCTCAAGGCAACCGATGCCTTCCGCGAGAACCAGCAGGTTCAGGAGCGCGTGCTCGACTCCAACGATCAGGAGCGCGAGCGTGGCATCACCATCCTGGCCAAGAACATCTCGATTGAGTACAAGGGCGTGAAGATCAACGTCATCGACACCCCGGGTCACGCTGACTTTGGCGGCGAGGTCGAGCGCGTCCTGCGCATGGCCGATGGTGCGCTCCTCTTGGTCGACGCCGCCGAGGGCCCCATGCCGCAGACACGCTTTGTCCTGCGCCACGCCATCGATGCCGGTCTGGCCATCATGATCGTGGTGAACAAGATCGACAAACCCGCAGCTGACCCCGAGCGCGCGGTGAACACCTCGCTCGACCTCATGGCCGATCTGGGCGCCACGGACGAGCAGCTCGAGTTTGCCATGGAGCACGTGGTCTACGCCTCTGCCGTGAACGGCTTTGCGCGCCTGGACCCCGCAGACGACAACGAGGACATGTTCCCCATGCTCGACATGATTGTCGATGAGCTGCCCGCGCCGGAGGTTGACCTCGAGGGTCCGCTTGCCATGCAGTGTGTGACCATCGACCACTCCGAATATGTTGGTCGAATCGGCATTGGTCGCATCTACTCCGGCACCATCCACGCTGGCGACAAGATCCTCGTGGTCAAAAACGACGGCAGCCGTGCGATGAGCCAGGTCAAGCAGCTCTTTACCTTCGACTATCTTGGTCGAAAGGAGTGCAAGGAGGCCCAGGCAGGAGACATCGCCGCTGTTGTGGGCATCGACTCCACCGACATTGGCGACGTCTACACGGACCCCGAGAACCCCGTCGAGCTTGAGCCCATCGAGATTGATCCGCCCACGCTCTCCGTCATCTTTGAGGCTTCGACCTCGCCGCTCGTCGGCCGCGAGGGAGACATCGTGGGCGGGCGTCAGCTCAAGGAGCGCCTCATGCAGGAGCGCGAGAACAACGTGACCATGCGCATCGAGGAGCTCCCCGACAAGACCGGCATCGAGGTCGCCGGCCGCGGCATCCTGCATCTCTCGGTTCTCATGGAGTCCATGCGCCGCGAGGGATTTGAGTTCCAGGTTGGTCGCCCGCGAGTGCTCTTCAAGAAGGACGCCAACGGCAACATGACCGAGCCCGTTGAGCAGGCTGTGGTGGAGTGCCCCGGTGAGTACTCCGGCAAGGTCATCGAGGTCTTTGGTAACGCCGGCGGCACCATGACCAGCATGGACACCGGTACCACGCAGACCCACCTTGAGTTCAAGATTCCCACGCGCGGCATCATGGGCCTCAAGAACCGCATCCTTAACGTCACTCATGGCGAGGCCGTCTTCTATCACACCTTCCTCGAGTACGGTCCCTACGCCGGAGAGATTGGCGTGCGACAGAACGGCGCGATGATCTCCATGAGCACCGAGAAGGCCGTGGCCTACGCGCTCGGCACGCTCCAGGAGCGCGGCGCCCTGTTCGTGGGTCCGGGTGACGAGTGCTACGAGGGCATGCTCGTGGGTGAGCGCTCCAAGCCCGGTGACATGGTCGTCAACATCGCGCGCACCAAGAGCCTGGGCAACCAGCGCTCCTCCACTGCCGACATTGCCGTGCAGCTCACGCCGCCGCGCACCTTCACGCTGGAGGAGGCTCTCGAGTACATCATGGATGACGAGCTCGTGGAGGTCACGCCGAAGAGCGTCCGCATGCGCAAGCGCATCCTCAACGAGACCGAGCGCCGCAAGTGGGCCGTCCGCACCGGCAAGGTCAAGAAGTAAGGCACCGTGCCGATTGGCCTCTCCGGCAGCGACGGTGACAGGGGCGACGGGGTGGTGACAAAGGTGACAGGGTAAGTTGTCATCATGGGAACCATGATGACAACT
>CASEVE010000016.1 GCA_949291295.1 uncultured Olsenella sp. | reverse complement strand
AGACGGCGGCGCGCCCGTGACGAAACCCGAAAAAGTTGCGTGCCAGAACCCGAAAGAAATCTGTGCTCAAAACCGAAAGTCAAGCTTGACTAAACACAGCGCACATGGCGGCCCCCTCCCTGCGCGGCCCCCGCCGCGCCCCCTCACGATAGCGCTCGCGGGGGCGGCACGAGTGCGGGAGCCTGCCCGCGGCCCAGGCGCGCACGGTGTCCTCGTCGCAGCCGACCAGCTCGGCCGCCTCCCTCTTGCTCATGCCCTCCCCGAGTGCGAGCAGCGCCAGCTCAACGTCCTCCCTCGAGTACATGCGGACCTCCGTTCCGGACCCATGGGTCCAACTTTTCGTCCGCATCCCCATAGGCCAGGGTTTATCCCCTGCTATTGAGAAAAAATGCCGCATACGGCGAAATTGCTCAATAGAAATCGCGGGAGGTTCAAGGTAAGGAATGCATGGGGGCTTTGGGGGGCGAAGGCGTAGCCGTTGGTTTTTCGGCAGGGAGGCGCAGCCGACCGGTTGTTTCGGGGGAGCTTCGCCGGCACCGCTCTGAGCGGGGGCGGCCGAGCCCGAAAGAAGCTGGAAAAGCATCGCGGCTCTTGCGGGGAAAGCGGGGCCCCGTGACAGGCTGCGCGCACGAGGAATAACCGGCATCCGCCGGCTTCGGCTCGTCGTTATTGGGTCGTCGTCTTGGTTTTGTCCGATAGGCTCAGCACTCGGTTGAGAAGGGGGGGGGAGTCGGGCCCTACTCTGACCACTCGGACTTACTCTTACCCGAACTAGCCGCTTCATGTGACGGCATGTCATGCGTCTGAGCTGCTGTTTTCATGCAGCGGGTGGCCGGGTTGCTGCTGGGCTGCTCGGACCCACTCGGACCCACTCGGACCCACTCGGACTTACTCGAACCCGCTCTGTCCGAGCGAGGATTACGGATTTCAGCGGATGGTCGCAGTCACCAGTGGGCTTTCAAGAGTTGATCTAAAAAACTAGAGCGGTTCCGCCAGGCGGCCCCGCTCTTACAAAACCTTGATGGGTTTTTACATCTGTCGTTATTCTGCCTGATTCGGAACTTAGACGTCAACGAGCCCTCCCCGGAGGAAGTCGAAAGGCGACGATGGCGTTGACTATGGCCGCGAGAGGCGGTCAGCCGCTCTGTCCATGACCTCGCTGAGCATCGCCAGACCGTTCTTCAGCTCGCCCTGCTTAGAGAAGTAGCCCTTGTGCGCCATGAATCGCCTGCGCAGGGCTCGGAGCTTCTCTGCGGCGTCCCCTCTCGCGTCCTCGCTCTTGACTAGGTGCATGTAGCAGAGGGCGAGGGCGGTGAAGTCGTGGATGATGGGCGCCCTCTTGGTGAGCGACACGAGCTCGCGGTCGATTCCCAGCTCCTCGACTGCCATTCTCGAGATGGAGCCGACGGGCTTTCTCAGTTTCGAGCCGAGCGTGCTGAGCATGTTCCCGTTGTGGGCTGCGGCGTTCCTCAGCGCCTTCGTCGGGAAAAGCAGGCCCTTTACCGCCTCTTCGTCCTTCATCGCTCGCCGCTCGAAGACGTAGTACTTGTAGAGCGAGATGACGCCCCCGAAGGACGCGAGCTCGAGGTAGCTCCAGACCGCCATGTGCCCGGGGTCCCCGTACTTCTCGACGAGCCCGCGGGTGTAGGAGGACCCGCCCAGCCCGGCAAGGCTCCTCTCGGTGTGGTCGGGGTCTATCCCGCCGAGCGAGTCCGATGCCAGGTGCAGCAGGGAGGCTAGGGCGGAGATGACGGTCTTGGCGTCCGGGGCGGCCAGGTCTCCGGACAAGCCCATGACCGCCGGGGCCTTCGACCGAACGGAGCCAAGGTCGGCCCTCTTCTCGAGCACCCTGACCTTCCTCTCGCGCTCGGAGTCGAAGAAGGACGCCATGAGCTCGTAGGGGTCGTCTCCCGCGTCCATGATCATCCTGTTGAGCTCGACCTTCATGTAGTGCTCGATGTCGAGCGTGAGGGAGAGGACCGTCTCGCGGAGGTGGTGGTCGAGCCTCGTGAGCTCGGCGAGGTAGGCGAAGTCGAGGTTGATGTAGGAGCCGAAGCGCTCCGAGTCGGGGTTGGTGTAGCGGGAGAAGCACTTCGCGAACGCCTTCACCTTGAAGAAGAAGTTGCTCTCCCGCAGGAATCGCTCGGCCTCCCGCTCGTCCGTCAGCTCGAAGCGGACCCCTCGGTCCTTGAGGTGGCGGACCTGCTGGGCGGCGTCGATGAGCGGCCGTTCCTTTGTTGTCGCGGTGCCGGGATCTTCCATATCGGCTCCAAAAGGTAAGAAAAATGCGGCTGAAGGTACAGGTACCCGCAGCCGCTAAAAGCCCTAGGGCTTTTCACAATGACTGAAGTATACCCGATTGAGGCGAACGGGGGAAGCGCTCGGGAAGTGCGGGCCATCCATCGGAAGGACTCCATAACCTCGGCACAGAGGGTCTGCGCGCGGCGGAGGCGCTGGCGTCGACTGGGGCGGGGAACGCGTCCTCACCTCCGCGATATGCCGAAGATGAGGGCGTCCTCCCGCTCGACGTCCGAGGGCTCCGCCTCGCCGCGCATGGCGGAGAACTCCCGCGCGAGGAAGTCGACCGTCCAGGCGAGCCCCTCGTCGACCTCTCCGGCGGACCGTATGCGCCTGAGCTCTCGGTACACGCGCGCCATCTCGTCGCGGAGCATCTTGTAGACGCGCACGTCGGGCCTGACGACGACCTCCTCCTCGAGGGCCCGCCTGTAGAGGTAGTCCTGCTTGGTCATGCCCGAGGCGCGCGCCATGAGGTCGATGCGCCTCGCCTGCTCGGGCGTGACGCGGAAGCCGATGGTGACGCTCCTCTCGCGGGCGGAGTTGGGGCAGGGCATGTCAGTTCTCCCTTCTCGCCCCGTCCAGGGCGCGGGCCATGTCGGCCTGGACGCTGGGGAACAGGTGGGCGTAGCGGTAGGTGATGTCGGCCGCCTCGTGGCCCATGCGGCCCGCGATGGCGAGCGCGGTGAAGCCCATGTCGATGAGCAGCGACACGTGGCTGTGCCTGAGGTCGTGGACGCGGATGGGCTCGAGGCCGGCCGCCTTGCTCCCGCGCGCCATCTCGTGGCTGAGGAAGTACTTGGTCACGGGGAAGATCCGCTCGTCGGGGTCGAGGCCGCGCCCGGAGAGGAACGCCTCCATCTCCTCCGCGTAGAAGCGCGGCATGGCGATGACGCGCTTCGACTTCGGGGTCTTCGGGTCGGTGATGACGTCCTGCCCGTCGATGCGCTGGTAGGACTCGGCCACGGTGAGGGTGCCCCGCTCGAAGTCGAACCTCCGTGGCTTCAGGGCGAGCAGCTCGCCCTCTCGCACGCCGCACCAGTAGAGCGTCTCGAAGGCGTGGAAGGAGAGCGGCTTGTCCATGACCTCGTCCGAGAACCTGAGGTACTGGTCCTTGGTCCAGAACCTCATCTCGCCGGCGGACTTCGAGCCCATGGACTCGGCCCTGCGGCACGGGTTCGACGAGAGGCCGTAGAAGCGCACGGCGTGGTTGAAGAGCGCGCAGAGCTGGTTGTTGACGGTCTTGAGGTAGGTCGCGGAGAACCCGCCCCCGCTCGGCTTCTCGAGGGCCATCAGCTCGTTCTGCCACCTCACGATGTCGACCGGGGCGATCTGGTTCATGCGCTTCTCGCCCAGGTAGGGGAGGATGCGCTTCGTGATGATGGACTCCTTGGTCTTCCAGGTGTTCAGGCGCAGGCGCGGCCCCATGTCCTTCTTGTAGAGCTCGAGGAAGTCGACGAGCTTCATGTCCTTGTCGCCCGCCTGCACGGCGTAGAAGTCGCGCTCCCACGCGAGCGCCTCGGGCTTGGTCTTGAAGCCCCGCTTCACCTTGTGGGCGCGCTTGCCGTCGTAGGTCTTGTACCAGGCCTGGACGTACCAGGTGCCGTTCCGCTTATCCCTTGTCACCGACATCGGAATCCCCCTCGCCCTCGAACAGACGCTTCTCGAAGTACGCGCGGCTGACCCGCCCGGGCACGGTGATGCACCCCCGCTCCTCCATCTCCTTGTTGAGCCGGCGGATGAGCTTGTAGGCGTAGGCGCGCGACATGCCGAGGGCCACGGCGACCTCGTCCGCGCCGATGGTTCTGTCCTCCATCTCTCTCCAATCTCGCGACAGCACGAAAACGTGCTGTCAGTTCGGATACTAGCAGCACGAAATCGAACGGTCAACATGACAATCCTTCATATCCTGATGCGTTATCCTGAGATAAGCAGGTACACCAGATATACGAGAGAGACAGGGGAGACATGGCGGACGGCAGCAGGATACGCGAGCTCAGGACGAGGCGCGGCCTCCTGCAGCGCGAGCTCGCCGAGATGGCGGGCGTGACCGAGTCCGCGGTGCGCAACTACGAGCTCGGGCTCAGGACGCCCCGGCCGCAGCACCTGGAGGCCCTCGCGAGGGCGCTCGGGGTCGATCCCGCCGCGCTTGCCGACTACGGGGTCGAGACGGCGCGTGGCGCGCTCGAGGTCCTGTTCCGGCTCGAGGAGAGCTTCGGCGCGAGGCCCGAGGCGGACGCGGGTGGCGCGCGGGTCGCCGTGGACCCCGCGGCGCCCGGCGCCCAGAAGCTCGACGCGGCGGTCAGGGCGTGGGCCGCGATGCGCGCGAGGCGGGACTCCGGGGAGATCTCCGAGGAGGAGTACCTCGACTGGAAGCGCGGGTTCAGTGGAGCATGAACCTAATCTCTGTCTCTCTTGCTTTTTTCTGATTTGTTGATAAGCCGGCATTTAGGGGCATTTTGGATAGCGAACAGTTCAAACAAGAAGCTGAGATAATAGGACAAAGCTTGAGTGCCTTGAGAGTCGCCGAGCGCAATGCAGTGATTCCCTTCATGAACGGCGACTTTACCCAATGGGATCTATATCTGGCATCCTCCTCTGAGTATGCGATGAGGCTGATAGACGGATTCATCTCCATGCTCGAGTCGAGGAATCTTGTTTGTGTCGCCCAGCTTCTCCGCGCACAGGTTGGAGTCTGCCTGCGGACATTCGCGTTATTCGCCGCGGAAGACCAGGATGACTTTCTCAAGCAGGTGTTTCGAGGTGTGCCTGTGAACAGGCTGAAAGATTTCTCGGGTGAGAAGATGTCCGATGGAAGACTTCAAGACTTACTCGAGAAGTTCGACCCAAAGATAAAAGACGTATACAAGGCGACGTCTGGATTCGTCCACTTCTCCACTGATATTTTGCCGAGCATGGGTGTGCCTGGGGAGGGCTATGAGGTCGAGTTAAATTTTGGGGCCGAACCCAACGAAAGAAACAATGCACCTCTCGTAGAATGCGGCAAGGCGTTCTGCCACTATGTCGATCTGCATCTCCAGTTGCTCCATAAGGTGATTGCTTCAGATGAATGGTATGCCGGTCGATTCCGCATCGATTCCGATGGTCCTGCAGACGAAGCCTCGACAAGCGAGAAGGTGTAGGTCGAACGTATGGATGCCGCCTTGACAGCATCCTGATAAAAAACAAATGGGAGTTTCCCTGCGAAATGTGCGCCTCTGTATATTCTCGTCAGGAAGCCCCCGACCGATAAGTCGTCGTTGAGTTCAATTTGAGTTCAACTCGGGCACGTGAAATGCGGCTGATTTCGGTTAATGGGGAGACGGTGGTGCACCACGTAGACGAGAGGTCATGGGAATGCACGATTTGATTACTGAGTGGGAGTATCAAATTCGACAGTTATGGGGGTGTAAATAGTAAATTCTTCTAAAAATACCCCGATAAATGTGATATTTGCTATACTGGCCTCAGTCGAGAGATTGGGGCCAGTATGCGTCTGTTCGAGCGCGAGGGCTACCTCGAGAAGATTCGCGGGTTCTACCACGACGACGGCGTGATCAAGGTGCTCACCGGGGTCCGCCGGTGCGGCAAGTCGTGTCTCATGCAGACCATCGCCGAGGAGCTCAAGGCTGCTGGGGCGCAGGAGGACCACATCATCTACCTCGACCTCGACCGGTACGGCTTCCGCTCGGTGAGGACGCCCGACCAGCTCGAGGCACTGATCGAACCTGCGCTCAAAAATGACGGTATGAAGTACCTCTTCATCGACGAGGTCCAGAACGTCGAGGGGTTCGAGGAGGTTGTGAACGAGTTCCGCGCCGAGGGGGGATTCTCCATCTTCATCACCGGCTCGAACTCCTACCTGCTCTCCGGTGAGCTGGCCACCAAGCTGACGGGGCGCTACGTGGAGTTCGAGGTGCAGACGCTCAGCTTCAAGGAGTATTGCGAGATGAAGCGCTTCCTCGGGCAGGCCATCGACCCCAACCCCGTGGCCGAGCTCGACCGCTACATCCTCGAGGGCGGCTTTCCCAAGGCGCTCGACTACCCCAGGATGGCGGACAAGCGAGCCTACGTGAGCTCTGTCATCAGAGAGATCTTCGAAAAGGACATCCGCCGGCGAGTGAAGGTGAAAAACGTCTCGGTCTTCAACCAGGTGCGCGACTACGTGATCAACAACTTCGGCGCAACCACCTCGCTCACGAACATCCTCTCGGACCTCAAGCGGCAGGGCGTGCGCATCAAGCGCGAGACGCTCAACCGCTACCTCCAGATACTCGAGGACGCCAAGATCATCAGCAAGTGCACGCGTTTCGATATGAAGTCGCGCAAGTCGCTCCAGGGCGAGCAGAAGTACTACCTCGCCGACCTCAGCTTCTACTTCGCGCTCAACACCGACAACCGCATCAACTACGGGCCCGTGCTCGAGAACATCGTATACAACTACGCCCGGAGCCTGGGCTACGAGGTGAGCGTGGGGCGCATCGGCAAGCTCGAGTGCGACTTCGTCATGCGGTCGCCAGAGATGGAGTACGCCTACGTGCAGGTGGCGATGACCATCATGAACGATCGGACTACCGAGGACCGCGAGTACCGCCCGCTCGAGCAGATAAGAGACAGCTGGCCCAAGTTCGTCATCACGCGCAGCGACCCCATCCAGCATCGTAGCGGCATCGTGCACGAGAACGTGACGGAACTGATCGGGAAGGGGCGGACGTTCGGGCTGGTGCAGGCCGATGCTTCTTCGGAGGAGAAAAGATGAAAGCGCTGGTACATGACGGTCACGGCAACATCGCACTTCTCGACCGGCCCCTTCCACGGCTATCGGAGCCCACGGATGCCATTGTGCGGGTGACGCGCTCGACCATCTGCACGAGCGACCTGCACATCATGCGCGGCGCCGTGTCGCGTGCCAAGCCGGACACGGTACTCGGCCACGAGTTCGTGGGCGTGGTCGAGGAGGTGGGCGCGGGCGTGAGGTCCTTCTCGCCCGGTGACCGTGTGGCCGTGAACTGTGAGACCTTCTGCGGCGAGTGCCTCTTCTGCCAGCGCGGCTGGGTCAACAACTGCGAGCACGGCGGCTGGCTTCTGGGCTGCACCATCGACGGCTGCCAGGCGGAGTACGTGCGCGTGCCGTACGCGGACAACGCCTTCACGCGCATCCCGGACGGCGCCTCGGACGAGGACGCGCTCTTCCTGGGCGACATCCTGGCCACGGGCTGGTGGGGAGCGCGCCTGGCGGAGGTCGAGCCCGGCTCAACCGTCGCGGTAATTGGGGCGGGCCCGGTGGGGCTCACCACCATGATGTGCGCGCGGCTGGCCAACCCGGCGCAGGTCATCGCCCTTGACGTTGATGAGTCGCGCCTTGAGCTCGCGCGGGAGCGCGGGCTTGCGGACGTCGTCATCAACCCTGTCGAGAAGAGCCTCGACGAGGTGGAGTCCCTCGTGCGCGCGGCGACCAGTGGACGCGGTGCGGACGCCGTGATCGAGGCCGCGGGCGGCGATGACACCTTCGAGATGGCCTGGCGCATCGCCCGACCCAACGCCGTCGTGGTGCTCTCCGCCATGTATGAGCGCGACCAGACGCTTCCGCTGCCGAGCATGTACGGCAAGAACCTCACGTTCAAGACCGGAGGCGTGGACGCGTGTGGCCTCGGCGAGGTGATGGCGCTCATCGCCGCGGGCAAGCTGGACACGAGCCTCCTCATCTCGCGGCGCTACCCGCTGAACGACATCCTGAACGCCTATCGTGCCTTCGAGGCGCACGAGGACGGCTGCCTCAAGGTTGTCATCACACCGTGGGAGCCACGGGGCTGACGTTCTTCTCGCCATGCCTCGCAAGGTACAATAGATGCAAGCATTCGCAGCGTTTGGCTTTGGAGGTGAGCTCGATGACCCTTGAGAACAACCTCGGGATTGCCAGTGACGTCGAGCTCGCCCGTGAGGAGGAGCGTCTGATCAAGCTCCGTGCCCTCGAGCTGTATGACATGGGACTTCTTGGCACCTTTGAGGTCGGGATCTTTGCCGGGCTCGCCAAGATTCACGGCTATCTGTTCCAGGACATCTACGAGTTTGCTGGCGAGCCGCGCACGGTGAACATCTCCAAGGGCAGCTTTCGCTTTGCATCCGTGATGTATCTGGACTCGGCCCTCAGGGCAATCGACAAGATGCCCCAGTCCACGTTTGACCAGATTGTCGAGAAGTACGTGGAGATGAACGTTGCTCACCCCTTCCGGGAGGGCAACGGACGGAGCACTCGCATCTGGCTCGACTGCATGCTCAAACGTGAGCTTGGTGTGGTCGTCGATTGGAGCCGGGTGGACCGGGAAGACTACCTGCTTGCCATGGAGCGGAGTCCCGGGCGCGATAGAGAGATAAAGCTCCTACTCAAAGAAGCGCTGACGGACGCCATCGCAGACCGCCAGGTCTACATGAAGGGCATCGACGCCAGCTATCGCTACGAGGGGTATGCGACCTACTCCATGGAGGAGCTGGATCGCTAGGCGAGAAGGGCGCGGGCGCCTCTGGCCGCGTTGCGTGTCCGACGGCGCGCGGGTATGCTAGGTGGCTCTTGCACGCAACCGTTTGGAGCCACAGACACATGGATCTTATCGCTACGCTCGCAGAGGAGCTCGGCCTCAAGCCGGAGGCAGTCGAGGCAGCCGTCAAGCTCATCGAAGAGGGCAACACCATCCCCTTCATCGCGCGCTACCGCAAGGAGGCCATGGGCGGTATGGACGACGTCGCCCTGCGCGCCCTTGACGAGCGACTCTCCTACCTGCGCAATCTTGAGCAGCGCAAGGAGGACGTCCTTCTCCTCATCAAAGCTCAGGGCAAGCTCACGCCGGAGCTCGAGGCAGAGATCCGCGCCGCCACGCAGCTCCAGCGCGTGGAGGACCTCTACAAGCCCTACCGCAAGAAGCGCATGACGCGGGCCCAGAAAGCGCGCGAGGCGGGCCTGGAGCCGCTTGCCAACATGATTTTCATGCAGGTGGCCACCAAGGGCTCCGTCCTTGACGAGGCGGCGCGCTTTGTGACGCCGGAGGCCGCCGAGGCTGGCTTTGACACGCCGGAGAAGGCGCTTGCGGGCGCTGCGGACATAGTGGCCGAGGTCGTGGCCGAGGACCCGGAGAACGTGGCCGACCTGCGCGCCTTTACGGAGGCTACGGCGGACGTTGTCTCCGTGGCGGTGGACGCGGACGAGAAGACCCCCTATGAGCCCTACTACGACTTCTCCGAGCCCGCGGCCAAGATTCCCAACCACCGCGTGCTGGCCATCGACCGCGGTGAGCGCGAGGAGAAGCTCCGCGTGCGCGTCCGCGTGGACGACGTTGCGGCGGTGGCGCGCCTCGGAGCTCGCTGGCCGCGCCGTCAGGGCGTCTTTGCGCCTGTTTTTGACGCTGCCATCGCGGACGGCTACAAGCGCCTGATGGCGCCCTCGCTCGAGCGCGAGGTGCGTGCCCGCCTTACCGTGCGCGCGCAGACGGACGCCATCAAGGTCTTTGCCAAGAACGTCGAGAGCCTGCTCTCGGCCCGTCCCGTGCGCGGCGCGCGCATCATCTCGCTCGACCCGGGCTTCCGCACCGGCTGCAAGGTGGCGGTCCTAGACGAGACGGGCAAGCTGCTCGACCACGGCGTGGTCTATCCCACGGTGCCGCGACGCGACGTCGCAGGCACCAAGCGCGAGCTCAAGCGCCTGACCCAGAAGTACGCGATCAACACCATCGTCATCGGCAACGGCACGGCCAGCCGCGAGACTGAAGAAGTCGTCTCCGAGTTCATCGCCGAGTCCGCGCCGGAGCTGCGCTACACGATCGTCAACGAGGCGGGCGCCTCGGTCTACTCGGCCTCCGAGCTCGCGAGCCAGGAGTACCCGGACCTCGACGTCACCACGCGCGGCGCCATGAGCCTGGGCCGGCGCCTGCAGGACCCGCTCGCCGAGCTCGTGAAGATTCCGCCCCAGTCCATTGGCGTGGGCCAGTACCAGCACGACCTTGACCAGACGGAGCTTTCCCGCACCCTGGGCTACGTGGTCGAGGACGTGGTCAACCGCGTGGGCGTGGACGCAAACACTGCAAGCGCGAGCCTGCTTTCCTACGTCTCCGGCATCACCTCCGCCGTGGCAAGAAACATCGTGGCGTACCGAGAAGAGCACGGCGCCTTTACCGACCGCCGGCAGCTCATGGACGTTCCCAAGCTTGGGCCCAAGGCCTTTGAGCAGTGCGCGGGCTTCATGCGCATTGCGGGCGGAGTCAACCCGCTCGACGCCACGGCCGTTCACCCGGAGAGCTACGCCGTGGCTACGGCGGTTCTCGAGCGCGCCGGCGTGACGGCGGAGGAGCTCACGCGTGGTGGTGTGCCGGACATAGAGCGCCGCCTGGGCAGCGTTGCCTCGCTCGCGGGCGAGCTGGACTGTGGATACCTCACGCTCTTCGACATCATCGCCGAGCTCAAGAAGCCCGGGCGCGACCTTCGTGACGATGCCCCCGAGCCCGTGTTCAGCCGCGCCGCGCTCTCCATTGACGACCTCCAGCCGGGCATGGAGCTCACGGGCACCGTGCGCAATGTGGTTGACTTCGGCGCCTTTGTGGACATCGGTGTGCACCAGGACGGCCTCGTCCACATCTCAAAGATGGCCAAGCGCTTCGTCAAGCATCCAAGCGACGTGGTGGCTGCCGGCGACACGGTGAAGGTCTGGGTTGAGCGCGTTGACCGAGAGCGCGGGAAAATCTCCCTCACCATGGTGGAAAGCAGATAGCCGCTTGATGACAATGGTGACAGGGTAAATTGTCATCATGAAAGGCTAAGAAATGCGGGCTTCTCGCGCGAGAGCACTTCTTGCTGCGCTTCTCCTGGCGGTGGCGCTTGCGGTTGGCTGCGCGTCGGAGCCTGCTGGACAGCGAGAAGAACCGGCAATCGAGCAGGGCGTCGAGGCGGAGTCCGAGGATTCGGAGGGCCCCAAGGAGTCGGAGGCCGAATCCGCGTCCGAGGTCGAGCCTGCGCCCGAGTCGGAACCGGACCCCGCGCCGGAGCCCGAGCCTGCGCCGGAGCCCGAGCCCTTCGACGTCTCCCGAGTCCCCACGTATACCGACCAGCCCTACGTGGTTCTCGCCGATGACGTTCCGTCGTTCACAAAGGAGGACGCCGCCGGCCCCGCGGAGTCCTACGCGCCCCTGGACGCGCTCGGACGCTGCGGTGTCGCCATGGCTGTCGTTGGCCCGGAGACCATGCCCACCGAGGAACGCGGCTCCATTGGCATGATCAAGCCCTCCGGCTGGCATACCGTGCGCTATGACGACCTCGTTGACGGCAAGTATCTCTATAACCGCTGCCACCTCATTGGGTATCAACTCACGGGAGAAAACGCTAACGAGCGCAACCTCATCACCGGCACGCGCTACCTCAACACGGAGGGAATGCTGCCGCTTGAGAACGAGGTGGCGGAATACGTGGAGCGCACGGGAAACCACGTGCTCTACCGTGCGACGCCCATGTTCGTGGGCAACGAGCTCGTTGCGCGCGGCGTCCATCTGGAGGCTCGCTCCGTGGAGGACGGCGGTGCGGGCGTGGAGTTCAACGTCTTCTGCTACAACGTTCAGCCCGGCATCCAGATCGACTACGCCACGGGAGAGAGTCGTCGCGTGGAGCCCCTGCCGGAGGAGACCCAGAAGGCTCCGGAGGTGGTGCCGCCCGAGGCCTCTCCGGGAACCACCTACATCCTCAACCTCAACACCAAGAAGTTTCACTATCCCGAGTGCTCGTCCGTCGACCAGATGAGCGAGAAGAACAAGTACGAGTTCACGGGGACGCGTGAAGAGGCCATCGCCCAGGGATACGACCCCTGCAAGCGGTGCAATCCCTGATGATGACAAAGGTGACAGGGTAGATTGTCACCACGTCAGGCCTCCGAGATGAACCGGAGAGACAGCAGGAAGAGGGCACTTATCGCCAGGCATGCGTACTGGCCCGCGAGATCGATGAGAAACTTGCAGATGACGGCACCAGCGCAGAAGGAGAGGACCAAGGCCGCGTAGCGCTGGGAGCGGTGGAGCTCGTGACGGTTCTTCTCGAAGAGGCCGTCATAGAGGGTCTCTCCAAAGGAGCGCAGGTTGCCGGTGCAGAAGACGCTCGCGTAGGCCGACTTAGTGCCAAACTGGCGAAAGTTCTCATAGGACACGGCGGCGCAGAAAGAGATGGCGCTGTTCACAAGGAGGTCGGGTGCCCATGCCGGCAGCAGGGCTATCGCGGCAAACGCGGCTGCCTCAAAGATGGCAACCCAGCGCTGCGTGCGGTGGATGGCCCTATTGTGGACCTGCACGAGAACGTGTCTCGAGAGCATGACGCCGGCCACAAACGCCGCGATCGACGCGAGGTAGTGCGGCACACTCAGCCATGCGCCCTCGGCTAGGTTCATGCAGAGAAGGACGATGTTGCCCGTCTGCCCCGTGGCAAAGACGTGGTCGTGCAGCAGGTAGGAATATGCGTCCATGAAACCGCCCGCACATATGACGGTAAGTCCCAGTCGTACGGGCACCTTGGGTTTTATCGGTGTCGAAACCTGTTCCATGCGTCCTCCTGCTCGACTCCGCGTGGGTCGCGTGTCATGCTAGTGCAAGAGAGCGTTATGGACGTTCGTGAGGAGCTAAGTTGACAGAAGCTTCTGAGCTTGCCGCCTCCGTTGGCCTTGAGCTATGTGCAGATGACGGCGGGCTTGCCCTCGTGGGCGATGGCATGGCGCTGCGCGCCGATTTCACCCGGATGCTGCCGCGGCTTCGGCCCGATCGCCTCGCGCGCGAGCTTCTCGTGCGCGCGGCGCGCGTGCGAGGGGTAGCGGCGCCGGTGGCGATTGACGCCACGGCCGGGCTAGGGGAGGATTCGCTGCTGCTGGCGGCAGCGGGCTTCTCGGTGAGGCTCTATGAGAGAGATCCTGTAATCGCGGCGCTTCTGTGTGATGCGCTTGGGCGGGCTGCCGACTTGCCCGGGCTCGCGGATGCGGTCTCGCGCATGGAGCTCTTTGAGGAGGACAGCATTGCGGCAATGCACGCCATGGACGTGCCCCCTGACGTGGTGCTTCTTGACCCGATGTTTCCGGAGCGCACTAAGAGTGCCGAGGTGAAAAAGAAGTTTCAGCTGCTACATCGCTTGGAGCGGCCGTGTGATGACGAGTTTGCGCTTCTTGATGCGGCGCGTGCGGCGCGTCCGCGCAAAATTGTCGTCAAGCGACCTCCCAAGGGGCCTCTGCTCGCGGGCGCCAAGCCGAGCTACCAGGTAATTGGCAAGGCCGTCCGCTACGACGTCATCGTTGTGCCCCAAAGCTGAGCTCTCAGGGCGCCGGATTTTGGTTGTAGGTCGTTTTGGCTCGGAAGGCCAAGTACTACCTAACAAGTGACATTTTGTGACCTGCGCTTTTGTTTGCCGCAAAGAGCCGATACTTTGACTTTCCACGAAAAAAGACCTACAACTGGTTTTTCTTGCTTCACGCGGTCCTCGCGAGGCCTTTTTTGGGTGATTCCCGCGCGTCTCCGCTAGAATCTGAGTATCGATCCCCGATCAAAGGAGCTGGCATGGACCTCCCGAACAAGCGCCCGGACAACATGGAGCGCATCACCACCTCCGAGCTTGCGCAGGCATTCATCGACGAGCAGGTCGAGCTCGTTCGCCAGCAGGTTGGCGACAAGAAGGTCCTGCTCGCCCTCTCCGGCGGCGTGGACTCCTCCGTTGTTGCCGCGCTTCTGATCAAGGCCATCGGCAAGCAGCTCATCTGCGTGCACGTGAACCACGGCCTCATGCGCAAGGGAGAGTCCGAGCAGGTTGTTGACGTCTTCCAGAACCAGATGGACGCCAACCTCGTCTACGTGGACGCCGCGGACCGCTTCCTCGACCTCTTGGCAGGCGTGGCCGAGCCCGAGCGCAAGCGCAAGATCATCGGCGCCGAGTTCATCCGCGTCTTTGAGGAGGAGGCCCGCAAAGTTGCCGACGACGTGGACTTCCTGGCTCAGGGCACCATCTACCCCGACATCGTGGAGTCCGACGGCGTGAAGGCGCACCACAACGTGGGCGGCCTGCCCGACGACCTGCAGTTTGAGCTCGTGGAGCCCGTTCGCCTGCTCTTCAAGGATGAGGTCCGCGTGGTTGGTCGCGCCCTGGGGCTCCCCGAGGGCATGGTCGAGCGCCAGCCGTTTCCGGGCCCGGGCCTGGGCGTGCGCTGCCTCGGTGCCATCACCCGCGACCGCCTAGAGGCGCTGCGTGAGGCCGACGCCATCCTGCGCGAGGAGTTCGCTGCGGCGGGCCTGGCCGGCAAGGTGTGGCAGTACTTCGTCGTGGTGCCCGACATGCGTGCGACCGGCGTGCGCGACGGCAAGCGCGCCTACGACTGGCCGGCCATCATCCGCGCCGTCAACACCGTCGACGCCATGACCGCCACGGTGCCCGAGCTGGATTGGGCGCTGCTCAAGAAGATCACCGACCGCATCCTCGCCGAGGTCCCGGGCATCTGCCGCGTGACGTACGATCTCACGCCCAAGCCCGTCGGAACCATCGAGTGGGAGTAGCGGCCCGTATCCCCTGGTGCTTGCGAGCGGGGTCACGACGCGGTCGTGGCCCCGCTTTTCTCGCCCGCAAACCCAAAACGTCACTGATGGAAGTGGCTGTATAGAGCAGTAAAAAACAAACTATACGTTATTTTACTTCCGCCATCCGTGCCGTTTGCCCAGGGCCCGCGCGGGCCGGAATAAGACAGCCGAGAAGAACGGAGCCCCGATGAACCCCACGGACGTCTGGCAATGCCTGGCGGACGGGCGCCTCTACGACCCCAATGACCCGACGCTCACGGCGGAGCAGCTGCGCCGTCGCGACCTTCTGCACGCCTATAACCAGCTGCTCCCCAGCCGCGTCCAGCAGCGCGAGGATCTGCTACGTGAGCTCGTTGCCGAGATGGGCGAGGGTTGCTGCATCGAGCCCCCGCTCAACGCCAACTGGGGCGGCGCAAACCTGCACCTGGGCAGCAACGTCTACGCCAACATGGGCCTCACGCTCGTGGACGATGCCGACATCTTCATAGAAGACAACGTGATGATCGGCCCCAACGTCATCATCTGCACGGCCGCCCACCCCATCTCGCCGCGCCTGCGACTCAAGGGCCTGCAGTACAACAAGCCTGTTCGCATCTGTGCGGGCGCGTGGCTCGGCGCCGGGTGCGTGGTGCTGCCGGGTGTCACGGTGGGCACGGGCTCGGTAGTTGGTGCGGGCAGCGTGGTCACACGCGATGTGCCTGCCGGTGTGGTGGCCGCGGGCAACCCGTGCCGCGTGCTTCGCACGACTAGCGAGAGGGACAATCACGTGTACGACCACGACAAACCGGTGGGGGAGCGCTGGCTCGACGTCTGATCAAAAAAGCGCCTCACGTCTACCCGCGGCGTCCGATTTACTTTTCTTAACAAAAACTGTTCGTTTGGCCGAACACAAAGCACCCCCGCTCCCACAAGCGCCTATAATTGCCGCTACCGGCTTGAGTCGGAGCACATTCAAATGATTCGCAGCTAGGTGGCGCCGTGGAATACATAGCAGTGCGTGAGGCGGCTCGACGCTGGGGCATATCCGAGCGTCTGGTCCAGAAGCTCTGCGCTCAGGGTCGCATCGACGGCGCCGAGAAGTTCGGCGGCTCGTGGCGCATCCCCGCGAGCGCCCGCAAGCCCTCCGACCCGCGTCGCGCCGAGTCCCCCGACCCCGCGGCTCGTCCCCGCAGGGCGAGCGGTTGCCACGACCTCATGCCGCTCATGAACACCCCTTCGCGCCGGGCCACTGCCTCGAGTTTGTGGAGTCTCTCGAGGATGGTCCAAGAAAGACCATCGCTCGCGCGGAATATGCCTACTTCAGCGGAGATGCCGAGAAGGCCGTGGAGCTCGCCGCGGGCAGCCTGGAGAGCAGCAGCCCCGAGATTCGCCTCTCGGCCTGCCTCATCTGTGCCTACGCCAACCTCACTCTGGGCTCAATCTCTCGTGCCCGCTCCGCGCTCGACCGCGCTCGAAGCTCCGTGACAAGCCCGCACGCCCAGAGCTCGCCCGAGCTCAGGGCGCTCGCCGCCTTTATCGACCAGGCGTCATCCGTCCTGCTCCACCTGCCCATTCCCGAGGGCATGCCCGAGGCCCGTGAGGTCCTTCCCCTGCTTCCCCCAGGGCTGCGCAGCTTTGCGTGCTACGTCCAGGCGCACCAGCTCTACCTGCAGGAAGAGTACGAGAAGAGCCTCGGCCTTGTGCTCGGAGTCTTTGCCATGCAGGATGAGGTGTATCCCATTCCGGCCATCTACCTGCACCTCGTTGCCGTGATGGACCTTATGGCGCTGCGTCGTCAGGACGAGGCGCGCGAGCATCTCCTGACTGCCTGGGACATCGCCCGACCGGATGACCTCATCGAGGCCTTTGGCGAGCACCACGGTCTTCTCGGCGGCATGCTCGAGGCAGTGATCAAGCCCGCGTGGCCCGAGGACTTCAAGCGCGTCATCGACATTACGTATCGCTTCTCCGCGGGGTGGCGGCGCGTGCACAACCCGGACACGGGGCACGACGTTGCGGATAACCTCACCACCACGGAGTTTGCCGCCTCCATGCTCGCCGCGCGCGGGTGGACCAATCAGGAGATCGCCGAGCTCATGGGCATCTCGCTCAACTCGGTGAAGAGCTACATCTCGTCGTCTCTGCAAAAGCTGGGAATCACGCGCCGCCAGGACCTCAAGCGCTTCATGCTTGCATAGGGCCGCGGGGCCGCGAGGCAGCGGGCCAGCGCCGCAATCCCGCAATCCCACGATTTTGCAAACTTGCAAGAATACCCATTTCTCCGCTCCAGCGGGTGATGGCAGCTCCCCTCGCTCAAGCGAGAATTGAGGGGACCGTCCGTTCATGCCGTCTTGGCATGCCGAGAAGAGGAGAGTGGGGCGTATGAAAAGAAGATCTGTCGCACTGGTCGCGTCCGCTTTTGCACTAGCGCTGACAATGCCCGCGGTGGCATCAGCCGAGAGCGTGTCTGAGCCGCGGATACTTGGACACGACATGCTTAGCGTCTCGGGCCCCGTTGCGGGCGGGGAGGGCGAGGCGCGATACGACGCCTCCTCGAATACCCTCACGCTTGAGGATGCCACGATTGAGGCCGGCAATGGCAACGGAATCCAGTTCACGGGCCCGTTGACCATCGAGCTCGTGGGCTCCAGCCGGATTACCTCCGCCCAACGAGGCATCTACGGCAACGGTGTTGAGTCCGATGCCGTCAACATTACGGGAGCAGAGGGCCCATCCCTCGTCATAGAGTCGGGCTGGGAGGCTCTCCAGGTGGATGACACCACCGCCCCCGCCACGCTCGCCATCGACGGCGTGACGCTCGAGGCCTCCTCCGCCGCGCGCTCGGGCATCGTGCTCGAGGGCATTTCGCTCGAGGTTGGCGAGGGCGCTTCCGTCACCGCCGACTCTGTGGGGACCTCCGTCAAGACAGATCGGGACATCACCGTCTCCGAGAAGGGCTCCCTCCACGCCACGAGCGACGGCAGCTACGGCGTCCGCGCGGACGGCGACATTGCGGTAACGGACGCCACGCTCAATGCCGCCAGCACGTCCGTTGCGGTCTGGGCGCGCGGCAGCGTGAGCGTTTCGGACGCGGAGGTGACCACGGAATCCGCACCCAACAGCCTGCGCTCCGAGGGCACCCTCTCGGTTAGCGGCGACTCCGTCGTCACGGCCGTAGGTGGCGTCTTTGGCGAGAAGGGCGTCTCTGTTGCCCCCGTCGACGGCGAGAAGGTCGACCTGTGGCTGGGCGCCTCCGAGGCGGAGGCCGTCCACTACGAGAGCGCTGACGGCAGCCTCCGCTCGCCGTTTGACGCCCCCGTCACGATCAATACCTATAGCGGGCTCTCCGGCGCCGCTTACGTGCGCATCCTTCGTCACGCACACTCCGGGGATCCGGCCACCTGCACCAGCCGTGCCGTCTGCCAGTACTGCGGCGAGTAGTATGGCGAGCTCGACCTCACCAACCACAGCTGGGGCGAGCCCTCGTGGCAGTGGTACGAGGGCGGACGCGTCTGCGCGGCGGCGTTTCCCTGCGAGCACGACGCCACCCACCTCAAGGTCATGTATGCCGAGGTGAGCTCTGAGCCTGGCAAGGCCCCTACGTGCACCGAGAAGGGCACCACCGTCTACGAGGCCGAGCTCACCTTCGAGGGCAAGCCCTTCGCCACGACCACCGAGCTCGAGGACGTTCCCGCTCTCGGCCACACGACCAAGACTGTGGGGGCGAAGGAGCCCACCTGCTCCGAGGAGGGCTACGGTGGCGACAAGGTCTGCACCGTCTGTGACGAGACCGTCGAGAAGGGCGAGGCGCTTGCCAAGCTTCCGCACAACCCCGAGCTCGTAGGGGCAAAAGACCCCACCACCAGCGCTGAGGGCTATACCGGTGACACGGTCTGCTCCGTCTGCGGGGAGACGATCGCTGAGGGCGAGACGATCCCCAGGCTGCCGATTGGGACGAAGCCGATGTATCGCCTCTACAACCGCTGGAGCGGCGAGCACTTCTACACCGGCAACCCCGACGAGCGTGCCGTCCTTGTCGACGTCGGCTGGACCGATGAGGGCGTGGGCTGGTATGCGCCCGAGGAGGGAGCCTCGGTCTACCGCCTCTACAACCCCTACGCGGAGGGCGGCGACCACCACTACACGATGAGCGAGGGTGAGTACGACGCCTTGGCCAAGCTAGGCTGGAAGAAGGAGGGCATCTGCTGGCGCTCCGCACCCGCAGACTCCGTGGCGAGCGAGCCCGTGCTGCGTCAGTACAGCCCCTATGCCACCTCGGGCACGCACAACTACACCGTCAGCGAGGCCGAGCGCGACGCGCTTGTGAAGATAGGCTGGATTGACGAGGACGTTGCCTGGTATGCGGTGAGGTAGCTAAGGCTCAGGCAGAGCCAGGCGATTCCAAGCCGTTGGGCCGTCGGGTTTTCCCGGCGGCCCTTCTTTGTGCGTCTGGCTGGAGCCCTGTGTTCTGTAAGGTTGTTGGGGTGTGTTACGCCTGGCGTGAGAGGCTTCGCTCGCGCATCTCGCTTACCTCGGAGATGACCCAGAAAGCGGCCGGGTCAACGGTGGTGATCATCTCTCGGATGGCCCAGAGCTTTCGGCGGGGCACAACGCTTAGGATGGCCTGGCTCTCCTGGCGCGTGTAGCCCTGCTCGATGGGAATCATGGTGACTCCGGCGTCCTGCTCGCTCAGGATTTTCTCGCGAATCGTCTGGTGCTTGGCTGAGAAGATGAGCAGCTGCACCTGAGAGCGTCCCATGACCATGACGCGGTTCATGACGAAGGTGAGCAGGGTGAGGGCGAGGATGCCCAGAAGCGTCTGCTCGGAGTCGGAGAAGGGGAGCTGGCAGGCGATGACGCACGCGTCGATTGCCCAGAGCAGCGCGGAGACATTGGCGTGCAGGTACTTTTGGGCGATGAGGGCAATGATGTCGGTGCCGCCCGAGGAGCCGCCGGCGCGCAGGATGAGGCCGGCGCCCGCGCCCATGAGCGCACCGCCGCAGAGGGCGGCGAGCATGGGGTCCTCGACGAACCCGCCTAAGGGGAGCGTCTCCAGGATCGCCATGGCAAGCGGGTAGGCAAAGGTGCTCATTATGGTCGAGGCGGCAAACGTGCGTCCAAGGCACGCGGCGCCAAGCACGAAGAGCACCACGTTGGCAATGAGCACCACGAGCGAAAGCTGCAGCGAAACGAGGTGGGTGACCACAAGCGCAATGCCCGTGGAGCCGCCGAGCACGAGTCCGTGCGGCACGATGAAAGCGGTGACGGCAAGGGCTACGAGCAGGTTGCCAAGGATGATGGCCGCGATTTTTGCAAGCTTGCGAGACATGGCACTCCCCGAGGTGGCTGGCGGTGTGGTGCTTGCCGGTGCAAAGAGCGGCGGGAAAGACCGTCACACCTACTGCGTCATGAAGAAGAGCGCGATATTGCTAATCAGCGAAAGAACGGGGGCAAGAAAGCAGAGGAGCGTTCCCGTAATTGAGCAGAGCATGCCGATTGCGGCGGTGCGGTCCTTGCGATAGTCGGCCTTCTTTGCCTTGCGCGCCAAAACGATGCCCGCGATGCCAACAAAGCCGCCCACAACCTGCAGCCAGATGAGGGGCGTGAACGCCGTGGCGAGCGAGAGCACGCCAAGTACGATGGACAGGATGTCCATGGAGAACCTCCGAGGGTCGTGTGTAGTTTTATCTTATCATACCGAAGTGAGAACGATTTCAGGATACAATCAGCCCGTCCAGCAAATGGTCAGGCAACATGAACGAGAGGAGCCTTCCCCTATGGCCATTTTCGACAAGTTTGGCAAGAAAGAAGAGTCCGTCGAGGTGCCCGAGGCGCTTGCGATCGACGCTCAGCCCGGCATTGGCTACGCACCCGTCTCTGGTCGCGTCATTCGTATGACCGACGTTCCCGATAAGGTTTTCAGCACCGAGATTCTGGGCAAGGGCTGCGCGCTCTGGCCCGACAGCGGTTACGTCTACGCTCCCGCGAGCGGCTGGGTCGGCACTGCCATGGGTCACGCCGTGACCATCAAGTCCGACGGTGGCGCCGAGGTTCTTATTCACGTGGGCGTCAACACCGTCAACCTCAAGGGCAAGGGCTTCACCAACTTTGTCTCCGAGGGAGACCGCGTTGTTGCCGGTCAGCCGATCATCAAGATGGACCGCAAGGTCATCACCGAGGCCGGTTACCAGGATTGCGTGGTTCTTGCCATCTCCAACTCCGCCGACCTGGCCGACGTTGAGCTCACCGCCGGTTTCAGCGAGAAGGTTGAGGCTGGCGACCCCATCCTCAAGGTGACGTTCTAGGCGTTGAGCGCTAAATAGATGCGTAAAGGGCGGCGACCGGGCGGTCGCCGCCCTTTTTGCGTGGGCTTGTCATCGCAGTTTTGGGGTGTTCCCAACCCTCTCGAAAAAACGGACATTGGTTTTGTGGAGAAACTTCGCCAACTGGGCTTTTGTCGCCAAAATGGCCGTTTTAAGGAAACCAATGGCCGTTCTTTTTCGAGGATGGTGAGTATCCGAAAAGCCTGGAGGGTGTCCGGCCCCACTTACGCCCGCATGTAGAGCAGCGGATAGGGCCGCCCCTCCTCGTCCGTCTCCGTGCGACGGTATGTGGTGAAGCCCATGTGCTCGTAGAAGCCCACGGCCTGGGGGTTCTGCTCGTTGACGGTGAGCTCGGTTACGCCCAGGTGCTTGACGCCATGCGTGAGCAGCAGGCGCCCGAGGCCCTGGCCGCGGGCGCCAGGGTCAAGGAAGAGCATCTCAAGGCGACCATCCTGCGCGCCCATGAAACCCACGGGCGTGTCATTGTTTTTGGCTACGACCAGCGTCTCCGCGCCCGTGATCGCCTGCGGGACAAAGGGCTTTATCTCCGCGATTTCGCCCTCGGAAAGAAACGCGTGCGTTGCGCGCACGGAGCGCTCCCATACACTGACGAGCTGGTCGATGAGCTCGGGCGTGCGTTGAGGCTTGCTGCAAAGCTTGATCATAGGTCACATCCCCATAAACCCGGTCTGGCGAAGCGCCTCGTAGAGTACGATGGCTGCGGCGTTGGAGAGGTTGAGTGCGCTGATGCGATAGTCCTCCGGGTTCACGAAGTTGCCGCAGACATCTTGGGCAAGAAGAGCGGAGTGGTCGGTCTTCTCGTTCGGAGAGCCCCAGCTTGACGCGTTGTCGAGTGAAGTGGCGTCGGGGAGCATGGGGATGCGCTCGCAGCGGTCTGCGTGCGCGGCGAGCAACTCCTCGGGAAGCCCTACGCTTTCGCAGCCAAAGACGAGGAAGTCGCCGCCCTGGTAGCAGGCCTCCGCATAAGTGCGCCGCGCCTTCTTAGTGAGGAGGTGCAGACGCGCATCATCCGCGACGAGGTCGTTTTTCTCGACAAAGTCCTCCCAGCTCTCATATGCCGTCACGTTCAGGCTCTCCCAGTAGCCAAGTCCGGCACGATGCAGGCTCTTCTCGTCAAGCGAGAACCCGAGCGGCCCCACGAGGTGCAGGCAAGATCCCGTGACGACGCACGTGCGCCCGATGTTTCCCGTGTTGGCTGGAATCTCCGGCGCCACGAGCACGATGTTGAACACGTTGCCTCCAAACGGTTTTCTTGGCGGTTGCTGCTATAGAGCTTAGCTCGCCTCTTGGCACGGGCGCCGTTGCGAGCGTGCCGCTATACTATCGTGAGCGACAAACTCAATCCGAAGGGAACCACATGATCAAGGAGCTGGTCAAGGACGAGGCCATCCTCTCCGTTCCGTGCGAGCCCGCCACGGCGGAGGACGCGCCTGTCGCGCAGGACCTCGTTGACACTCTCGCTGCCATTGACGATGCCGTTTGCCTTGCCGCCAATCAGATTGGCGTAACTAAGGCCATCATTGCCTACCAGGATGATGACGGTAACGCTCGCGTGATGTATAACCCCAAGTTCATTGGCGGTTTTGGCGCGGCTAAGCTCGAGGAGAGCTGCCTTTCCCACGAGGAGCCCGTTCGCGTGACGCGCTACGCCAAGATTAAGATTACCTTTGACGAGCTCGTCGATGGTGAGCTCAAGCATCGCAAGCGCGACTACATCGGCTGGACGGCGCAGATGATCCAGCACATGATCGATCACTGCAAGGGTCGCCTCGTCTAACCTGACAAGGGCGACAGGGTGATGACAAGGGTGACAGGGTAAATTGTCATCATGAAGCACACATGATGACAATTTACCCTGTCACCTTTGTCATCTCACCTTTGTCAACTCCTGCCATCATCAGGTGCTAGCAGCGGTGTGCGCTGGGACAGATGTCTTCGAGCGCGCATTTTTCGCACTTTGGGCCGCGCGCCGCGCAGGTGTCGCGGCCGTGCCTTATCCATTGGTGGTTGACCGGTCCCCAGAGCTCGCGCGGGAGCAGGCGCAGCAGGTCCTGCTCGGTCTTGAGCGGCTCCTTCGCGTGCGTCTTGGGCGAGAGCGCCAGGCGGTGCGCGATGCGGTTGACATGCGTGTCCACCGCGATGCCCTCCACGATGCCAAAGCCCACGTTCATCACGATGTTGGCCGTCTTTCGTCCCACGCCGGGAAGGCGCGTGAGCGCTTCCATCGTGTGCGGCACCTCGCCTCCATATTCCGAGACGATCATCTGCGCGCACTCCACGCAGTGACGCGCCTTGGACTTGTAGAAGCCCAGGCTGTGGATGTACTCGGCAACTTCCTCGGGTGAGGCGGCGGCCATGGCCTCCGGGGTGGGAAAGCGCTCAAAGAGCGCAGGCGTCACCTTGTTGACCTGGGCGTCCGTGGTCTGCGCGGAGAGAAGGACGGCGATGGTCAGGCGGAAGGGGTTCTCGTGATCGAGGAAGCACTCGACGGGGCCGTACTTCTCGTCCAGGCGCCGACATACCTCAACGGCGCGGTCAATCTTTGCTTGCTTGGTCTCGCGTGGCATGGGCGCTCCTTGGTTGTGCGGACTCGACAACGATGATACCGCGAGTCGTGAACAATCATTTTTCTCGAGAAGTTCAATTTTGACCTGTGGTAAAGTTGCCATATTGAACTTTTGACCGAGAAGTTCAATTTAAGCCCAAACATTGAACCCGGGGAGGCGAGATGGCGCAGGAGACCTTTGCCGAGCGGCTTCGCCAAGCCATGGCCAAGCGCGGCCTCAAGCAGGCCGACCTTGTCCACATGGCTGCCGCGCGCGGCGAGAAGCTCGGAAAGAGCCAGGTTAGCCAATACGTGAGCGGCAAAGTCACGCCGCGCCGGGATGTGACGGCGCTTCTCGCCTCGATGCTGGGCGTGGACCCGGAGTGGTTGAGGTCGGGCGAGCGGCGAGCTGCCGTGCGGCCTGAGACCGCGCACCAGACCGTCCGTTCCACCACCGCCAAAAAGGGGAGTTCCATCATGCGAGAGTTCAAGAAGTCTTCCAAGCTCGACAACGTGCTCTATGACGTCCGCGGTCCCGTGGCCGACGAGGCTGCTCGCATGGAGGACGAGGGCCTGCGCATCCTCAAGCTCAACATCGGCAATCCTGCGCCCTTTGGCTTCCGTACACCCGACGAGGTCATTCACGACATGCGCCAGCAGCTGCCCGAGTGCGAGGGCTACTCGGACTCCCGCGGCCTCTTCTCGGCGCGTAAGGCCATCATGCAGTACGCCCAGCTCAAGCATCTGCCCAACGTGAGCATGGACGGTATCTACACGGGCAACGGCGTCTCCGAGCTTATCCAGCTGTGCATGAACGCGCTGCTCGACACTGGTGACGAGATTCTCATCCCGAGCCCCGACTATCCGCTCTGGACCGCCTGCGCCACCCTTGCCGGCGGCACGCCCGTTCACTACATCTGTGACGAGCAGTCTGAGTGGAACCCCGATCTTGCGGACATGGAGTCCAAGATCACGAGCAATACCAAGGCCATCGTCATCATCAACCCCAACAACCCCACGGGTGCCGTCTATCCGCGCGAGGTCCTCGAGCAGATCGTGGAGATTGCGCGTCGCCACCAGCTCATGATCTTCTCGGACGAGATCTATGACCGCCTGTGCATGGATGGCTTTGAGCACGTCTCCATTGCCTCTCTTGCCCCCGATCTTCCGTGCGTGACCTTCTCCGGTCTCTCAAAGTCCCACATGGTTGCGGGTTATCGTATTGGCTGGATGATTCTCTCCGGCAACAAGCGCTGCATGCGCGACTTTGTCTACGGCATCAACATGCTCTCCAACATGCGCCTGTGCTCCAACGTGCCGGCGCAGTCCATCGTCCAGACGGCGCTCGGCGGCTACCAGAGCGTGGAGCGCTACGTGGAGCCGGGCGGACGCGTCTACGAGCAGCGCAACTACGTCTACGAGGCGCTCAACGCCATCGACGGCATCACCGCGGTAAAGCCCAAGGCGGCGTTCTACATCTTCCCCAAGATTGACGTGAAGAAGTTCAACATCACCGATGACGAGCAGTTTGCTCTCGACCTGCTGCACGAGAAGCACATCCTCATCACGCGCGGCGGCGGCTTCAACTGGCCGGAGCCCGATCACTTCCGCATTGTGTACCTCCCTCGCATGGGCGTTCTTCGTGAGGCCATGGGCGAGCTTGCGGACTTCTTCGCGCACTACCGCCAGGGCTAGCCATGGCATTGGCGCCAGTCATGGCGCTGGCGTCAGGGCGGGTTGTCATCATGACATCTGGCTCTGACGTCAGTGCCAGGCTGGCGCGCTCGCGGATGAGGTTGTAGTAGCCGGTCAGGGCGGCAAACGGAACAAACTGGGCCGCGCGGTCCACGTGGCGGCGCGGCTCTCCCTCGTTACTCATGGTGTCCTCCAACCTGCTCGTTTCGCTCTCGTGCCGTTGCTTTGGGGCGCAAGCTGGTGCCCCTGAGCAGGGCGTTTTTTCCAAAGCGACGTTTGACCTCAATCGTGGCCTCGGCAAGCCGGTGCTCCGCCGCCTCCGCCCTGACGTCCGAGAAGAGCGTGAGACTGGCAAACTCCTCGGGCACGAGCGCCCCCAAACCTATGTTGATGCGCCTGATTGCCCGGCTGGGGTCGACCGCCCCGTCGTAGAGCTCCAGGAAGCGTTGGGTGAGAAGGGCGCGTGAGTTGCTGGTCACGTCCAGCTTGTGAGAGATTGCGGCATGTGGCGCCTCGCGACCGAGCACGCGCGTTCCGTGCTCGCCGACAAAGGTGCGTGCGGGCTGCGCGTCCCAGCGCTGACGCTCGTGCGCATACCCCACATAGAGCGAAACGTGCCCACAGGCGAGGCCCTTCTCCACAAGCTCGAGCACCGAGCCGTCGACCATCTCGCGAAGCACCACGCGCGCCTCGTCAAAGCTGTAGTCGCAGGGAAGCACCTGGCCACTTGCGATTGAGTGGGCACGGGGCTGGTACGCGTGAATCTCCTCCATGGTGCAGGGCTCGCGCCCCCAGGCGTGATCGATGAGCAGCTCGGCGTTGATGCCAAACTCATCGTAGAGAACGCTCTCGGGCAGCAGTGCAACCTCCCCGAGCGTGCGTGCCCCCAGAAGCTCGAGCCTTCGCGCTATACCCGGGCCGATGCCCCAGATGTCCGTTATGGGCCGATGTGGCCAGATTCGACACTTGAACGTCTCCTCCGTGAGCTCGCCGATGTTGTCCGACGCGTGCTTGGCGGTGACGTCAAGCGCCACCTTGGCAAGAAAGAGGTTGGTTCCCACTCCGGCCGTGGCGCAGATACCCGTCTCGCTGCGCACGAGCGCGATGAGGCGCGCCGCCAGCTCCCGCGGACCCATTCCATAGAGCGTCAGGTAGGGCGTCACGTCAATGAAGCACTCGTCCACGGAGTAGACATGGATGTCCTCTGGCGAGAAGTATCTCAGGTAGATGCTGTAGATGTCCGCGGAGACCTCCATGTAGCGCCTCATGCGCGGACGGGCCATCTCGTAGTCAATGCCTTCGGGAATCTCAAAGACGCGGCAGCGGTTGCGTACGCCGAGCGCCTTCATGGCCGGTGAGATGGCCAGGCAGATGGTGGTGCGTCCGCGCGTTGGATCGGCCACGACGAGCCTGCGCTCGAAGGGGTCGTAGCCCCGGTCCACGCACTCCACGGAGGCGTAGAAGCACTTGAGGTCAATGCAGAGGTAGGAACGGTCCAACGACGAGCCTCCTTGTGACACAAACACCTGTTCTTATCGCCTCCCATAATGCTACCCCAACCGGACAGAAATTAGTACGCACGTTCTATGACAATGGTTATGACAATGGTGACAGGGTTAGTTGTCAGGTTTTTTGTTTCTCGCGGGCCTGAGTGGGCACAACTATGAAACCATCTGTGCCCAGTTAGGGCTGTTGTTTCAAAATGTCGCAGGTAGAGAGTGCCCACGTAACCTATAGTTGCAAATGTGGTTGAAAGTTTGTGCCCACTCAGAGGGGCGGGGCGTTGCTGCGGGCGGCGTGGTCTTAGGAATCTCGCGGAGGTGGGGGAAAGTGCGGGCGTTCATTGCTCTGGAGCTGCCGGAGGCGTTTGCGGACGAGGTCGCGGAGCTTGCGCGCACCTTGGCGACCCTATGCGCGGGGCGCTTTGTTGCGGACGAGAACCACCACATCACGCTCGCGTTTCTCGGCGAGGTGGGGGAGGCGGAGACGCGCTCGGCCATGGCGGCGCTTGACGTGGCGTGTGCCGGCGCGGGGCCGGTTTTGCTGACGGCCACCGGTTTGGGGACCTTTGGGCGTGCCCGCGACGCCACGCTTTGGCTGGGCATCGAGAAGAACCCGCAGCTCATGGATCTTGCCGCGCGGGTGCGCGAGGAGCTTTCTGCCCGCGGACTTGCCTATGACGAGAAGGACTTCCTGCCGCACGTCACGCTTGCGCGTCGGGTTCGCATGCCGCGCGGTGCGCTGGGCGAGCTTGCGTTTCCGTTGCCGGATGAGGCGGCGCGCGTGACGCTCTTTCGAAGTATCCTCAGCTCAGAGGGTGCCCGCTACAAGCCTCTCTATACCGTTGGGCTGCCGGGTCAAACCTGACAAAAGTGCCTGTCACCATTGTCAGGTTTTGTTGATTTCTGCGAGGAAGGCGTTGGCGTAGAGCTCGGCCTTCTTGGCGCCCACGCCCGAGACGTCGAGAAATTCCTCGCGCGTGCGGGGGCGCTTGGCGCACATGTCCACGAGCGCCGCGTTGGAGAAGACGATATAGGCCGGAACCCCCTGCTCACGCGCGAGCTCGCCGCGCAGCGAGGCAAGGCGCGCGTAGAGCTCCTGGCTGGCGGCGTCCAGCTCGGACACGTCCGTGGCGGCGCGCGTCTTGGCCGGGGCGGCGGGAACCTTGGGCACTCGAGGCGTCCCCTTCGCCACCTTGAGGACCAGCGGTCTGCCCCATTGCCCTTCTCGCCGGAGGAACGAGCCGGACTCGGCGGTCAGCGAGATGGTGGGGTAGTCACCGCCTGTTCGAGCAAGAACCCCCAGGTACACCAGCTCGTCCAGAATCGCGCGCACGCGCGCGGCAGAAACGTCGGACATGATTCCGTATGTTGACAGCGTGTCAAACCCACGTCGCAGGACCTTCTCGCCGCGCGAGCCGCGCAGCACGTCCACGATCAGCGACGCCCCCACCGTACGTCCGCGCTGGGCGATGCGCGCCACGCAGCTCACCACCTTGAGCGCGTCTGTGGTGGCGTCCACCTCCTCAAAGTCCGTGAGGCAGTTGCCGCAGTTGCCGCAGTACGCCGGCGCCTCCTCGCCAAAGTAGCGCAGGATGTGGGCGCGCAGGCATTCCGTGGTGGTGGCGTAGAAGACCATCTGGCGCAGCCGCTCGGCGTCGCGTTCCGCCAGCAGCTCGCGTTGCTCGGCGGTAAGGTCCTCGCGAGGCTCGGACCGCGAGAGCAGAAACTCCGCCGTATGCACGTCGCCGGGGGAGTAGAGCAAAAGGCAGTCCGCCTTGGTGCCGTCGCGCCCGGCGCGGCCCGCTTCCTGGTAGTAGTTCTCCAGTGAGAGCGGCAGGTTGTAGTGGACCACGTAGCTCACGTTGGACTTGTCGATGCCCATGCCAAAGGCGTTGGTGGCCACCATCACGCGGCTGCGGTCGTAGAGAAAGTCCTCCTGGTTGCGCTCGCGCTCCGCCGCGGGAAGGCCCGCATGATAGCGCGTGGCGAGAAGCCCCTCGTCGCGCAGCAGCTCGCAGACCTCCTCGACGGCACGTCGGCTCGAGCAGTAGACGATACCGGAGCGCTCGGCACGCTCGCGGACAAAGGCGACGAGCATGCGGTCCTTCTCGGCGCCTCCTCGCGGACGGGCCACGGAAAAGGAGAGGTTGGGTCGGTCGAAGCTCGCCACAACCACAAAGGGATCGCGCAGGCCGAGGGCGGAGACGATGTCCTTTCGCACGGCGTGGGTGGCGGTTGCCGTGAGCGCCATCACGGGAGGGCGCTTGGGCAGGGCCTCCAGAAACTCAATGATGTGCTGGTAGCTGGGTCTAAAGTCATTTCCCCACTGAGAGATGCAGTGTGCCTCGTCCACGGCGAGAAGGTCCACGTCGCGCTTGGCGACGGTCTCTATGAAAGCGGGGTCGTCGAGGCGCTCCGGCGCAACGTAGACGAGGGCGAGCGCTCCGGAGGCGATGCCGTGGAGCACGTTTGCCCGCTCGCGCGCCCCAAGCGTGGAGTTGAGAAAGCTCGCGGCGACGCCCATCTGGCGTAGCGCCCCCACCTGGTCCGCCATGAGCGAGATGAGCGGCGAGACCACGAGCGTGATGCCTCCTGAGCGTGCGGTGAGCGCGAGCGCCGGGACCTGGTAGCAGATGGACTTACCAGCAGAGGTGGGCATGACCGCCAGCACGTCGCGCCCGGCGAGCGCGGCGTCCACGATCTCTGCCTGGTGCGGGCGAAACGCCTCGTAGCCAAAGGTGTCACGGAGTATGTCGAGCGGCGTGGGGTCCGCCATGGGGCTCCTGTCTCTGGGTTCTTCTCGCTCCATTATGAGCCTTGCGGGGAGCTGGGTGGGGGCAAGTTCCGGACGGTTTGGGGCCGTAAAACGTCTGCGAGCCGCCCCAACCTGATGCCCGTTCAGCAACGGGCGGGTTCCGGACGGTTTGGCGAGAAGAACCGTCCACCCGCCGCCCCAACCGGGTGGTCGGCCAGCAACAGGAGGGTTCCGGACGGTTTGGCCCCGCAAACCGCTCGCCTGCCGTACCTTACCCGGCGCTTACATGGGGCGTTAGCTATCCGGCTACCCTGAAAAACTCAGACAATTTCTCAGCGACCCCAATACTTGGTTGTTGAGTGCGCACTCTATCGCCGAGGGGAGACGATGCGAAGGGACAGGGAGATCGTCAAGCGGGTTGTGGCAGCGCGGCGTGACCCGCGGGCGGCGGACGAGCTGGTCCGCGACTACCTTCCATTCATCAAGGCGGAGACATCCAGGTTTATGGGTCGTCCTCCGCAGGAGGGCAGGGACGACGAGCTGGGGATTGCCATGTTCGCGTTTCATGAGGCCGTGCTGGCCTACGACAAGACGAGGGGCGCGTTTTTGCCGCTCGCCGCGATGACGATAAAGAATCGCCTGATTGACTTCCGTCGTCGGGAGCATCGGCATGCGGAGGTGTCCTCGCTCGACGAAAGGCGCGTCGGTGCCGATGACGAGGACGCTCGTCCGCTCGTTGAGCTTCTGGCGTCAGAGCGTGATGAGATTGAAGAGCGCGAGCTGCGTCGCGCGAGCAGGGCGGAGATACAGGAGTTCTCCTCCAAACTCGGGGCGCTCGGCGTGAGCCTCGCAGACGTTGCAGAGAACAGCCCGCGGCAACAGCGAACGCTTGAGGCGTGCCGCAGCGCCCTTGCGTACGCTCGCAGAAACCAGGGGATTCTTGATCGGTTGGCCCAGACCGGCAAGCTGCCCATCGCGGAGCTCTCCCGGGGCGCGGGGGTCGATCGCAAGACGCTCGAGCGGCACCGGCGTTACCTCGTTGCCCTGCTGCTCGCCTATACCAACGGATACGAGATTATCCGGGGACACCTCTGCAAGATCGTCGGCTGGACGGGAGGTGACGGTCGATGAGCTATCTCATCATGGAGTGCGCGGCAAGCTATGCCATTGCGCTTGACGAGGAAGGTCGTTTCCTCAAGGTCCCCAATCTCGGCTACGAGGTGGGGCAGAGGGTCGACGACGTGGTCATCTTTGGGACGGGGCCCTTTGGCGAGGCGGAGGTGCTGCCTTTTGAGCCGCAGGCGGCGAGAAGGACGCGCGGGCGCCGTCTGGCGATCGTTGCCGCTGCTGCGTGCCTTGTCGTGGCAGTGATCTCTGGTGCGGCCATCTGGCGGCTTCCGGTGGGCACGGTCTACATGACCATCAACCCGGAGGTCAGCATGGAGGTCAACAGGCTTGACCGAGTCGTTTCCCTTGAGGGGGAGAATGCCGACGGTGCTGCGCTCATCGATGGGTTTGGCTACTACGGAAGAACGGTCGACGAGGTATCGGACAGCCTTGCCGACCGTGCGGAGGAGAGGGGCTATCTCAAGGACGGCGGAACCATCGAACTCTCGGTTGAGTCGGATGACGAGGAGTGGAAGACCGCCACAGAGGACCGGCTCATCGTTGAGCTTGAGGTTCATCTTGAGCATAGGGTCATAGTGGTTGCGATGGGAGATTCTGAGGCGGCGGACGAGGGTCCCGCGCAGACTGCCCCTCAGGCGAACGTTGAGCTCGAACAGGAGCAAGAGCTGGAGACGGAGCTTTCGGAAGCGCTCGAACCGGCTGTGCCGCCCGCTGTCGGTGAAGGCGATCGGGATGACGACGCCTGGGGTGTTGACGATGATGATGGGGATGACGGCGACGACAAGGACGACGGCGACGACGATTCAGATGACGACGACGATGGGGGCGACGGCGACGACGATTCCGATGACGGGGACGATGGGACCGATGACGACGATGGGGGCGACGACTCGTATGACGGCGATGACGACGAAGGCGACGACTAGTTCTTCTCGCCAAGCGAAAAAAGTTTCCTGACGACCCCGGTATTGAGACGGTGCCCGCGCAACCTCTCACTGCAAGGCAAGGAAGAGGCTCACAACATCCAAGGAGGACACCATGAAGACCACGAGCCTGAAGAGCATTCTCGCTACTGCCACGATGGGCGTTGCCCTTACAGCCGTTCTCGCCGGATGCGGAGCCACCCCCGTTGCGCCCGCTCAGTCTGCGGCGGGGAGCGTGGAGGAGATGCCGACCACCCGGACCGCCGGAACGCTGCTTCTGAGCGTCAACCCCGAGATCGAGATTGACTACGACGATAGCGGGCTCGTCACCGAGGTTGAGGGCGTAAACGATGACGGTAGGGGCATCGTGAGCGACTACACGGGTTACGAGGGGCGCGAATGCCGCACCGTTGTCTCTGACCTTGTTGGCAGGATTTACGAGGCGGGCCACTTCAACCAGACGGTTGACGGTCACGATCGCAACGTGGTGGTCAAGCTGGAGCAGGGCTCCGGGTATCCTGGAGAAGGCTTCCTCGATGGCATCGAGAGTGACGTTCGCAGTATCGTGAGCACCTTTGGTCTTGAGTCGGACGCCCTTGCCGTTGCCCCCGAGCAGCTGGACGATCGTGGCTACATCGGGCTGGACGCCGCCAAGGACATCGTGCTCTCTCAGCTGGGGCTCTCCGAGGCATCCTTCAACGACCACGAGTACGAACTTGACGACGGGATCTACGAGATGGAGTTCACCTCCGGCGGGGTGGAGTACGAGTACGAGGTCGATGCCCGCACGGGTAAGGTTCTCGAGGCCGATGTCGATGGCAATGACGACTGGGACGGTCGCGACGACTGGGACGACTGGCGCGAGGACCGCTACGACCGCGACGATGACCGTGACGACGTGGACGACGACCGCGATGACGTGGACGACGACCGCGACGACCGAGACGACATGGACGACGACCGCGACGACGACCGCGACGATGACCGCGACGACATGGACGACGACCGTGACGACATGGACGACGACCGCGACGACGACTAGCCCCCCCTCCTCATCTCCCGCAATAGGACGGGCCGGAATCCAAGCCGATTCCGGCCCGTCTTCGTACACAGGCCTTGCGGGGAGCTGGGTGGGGGCGGGTTCCGGACGGTTTGGGATGGCGAAACGTCCACGAGCCGCCTCAATATGGTCTCCGCCCGGCAGCGGGCAAGTTCCGGACGGTTTTTAATCCAGAAACGTCCGCAACCCGCCCGTTCTTCTCGGCGGCTCTTACGCCACGACTCCCAGGGCGATAAGCGCCACGCAGCACACAAGCGCCGCCCAGTCGCGTGCGGCAAACGGGTAGCGCCGATAGCTGCTCTCGCGCGTGCGCAGGTAGAAGCCGCGCTGCTCGGCGGCGAGGGCGATGGCGTCCGTGCGCCCCACGGAGCTCACGAGCAGCGGCACGCAAAGCGGCAGCATGAGCTGCATCTTGCGGAAGGGGTTTTTCGTGTCGTACTCCACGCCGCGGGCGGTTTGCGCCTCCATGATGGCGTTCATCTCCTGCGAGAAGACCGGGACAAAGCGCAGCGCCGTGGTAAACGTGAACGCGTAGCGGTACGGCACGTGGAGCACCTCGACGCACGCGTTGGCGAGGTCGGTGAGCTTGGTCACCATGAGCACCAGAAGAAGCGGCAGCGCCACGCCAAGGAGGCGCAGGCAGACCTTAGATCCCGAGACGAGGCCCTCCGTGGTCACAAATCCCCAGAGCACCTGGCCGCCCTGCACAAAGACGAGCTGCAGCACGAGCATCACGACGCCAAGCGGGACGAGGACCTTGAGCAGGCGCACGAGGCGCCCGACGACCCCCGCGTACGCCCCAAGCGCAAACGTGAGGGCGAGAAGGCCAAAAAGCAGCGCATAGGTGTCTGCCAGAAAGGTCGCAACAATGAGCGCCGCCGCCAAGGCGAGCTTGGCCACAGGGTTCAGCCGATGGAGAAGGGTGTTTCCAGGCACGTAGTCGATGACGTTAGTCACGGCGGACCATCTCCTCGACGAGGTCGACGATTTCAGAAACCTGAGTGATTCCGGCAAACGCTGGCGAGACGTCCGCGGCAAGCGCGCTCGAGAGCGCGACGATCTGCGGCGGCTCCACGTTTGCGCGGCGCATGACCTCGGCGTCCGAGAAGACCTCCGAGGTGCTTCCGCGCCCGACGATCTCTCCGCGCGCCATCACGATGACGCGCTCCGCAAAGTCCGAGACCACCTCCATGTCGTGGCAGACCATCACAACGGCGCAGCCGCGCGCGGCCATCTCGCGCACCGTCTCCATGACGGTCATGCACTCGCGGTAGTCAAGGCCGCTCGTGGGCTCGTCGAGCAGGATGACCTCGGGCTCCATGACCACCACTGAGGCTAGCGCCACCATCTGCCGCTGACCGCGGGAAAGCGAGAAGGGCGCCTCGCCCGCGGGCAGGCCAAAGCGCTCGATGACGGAGCCCGCGCGGTGACGCGCCTCGCGCGGATCGACGCCCGTGAGCTCGAGCCCAAAGGCAACCTCGTCGAGGACGGTGTCCTTGCAGATCTGGCGGTCGGGGTTCTGAAAGAGCGTGGAGACGTGCGCGGCCAGGCGGCTCGTGGGCGTCTCGCGCGTGTCGAGCCCGGCTACGCGCACCTCCCCGGACTCGGGACGAAGAAGGCCGTTCAGGAGCTTGGTGAGCGTGGTCTTGCCGGCACCGTTCTGGCCGACCACGCCCACAATCTCGCCGGGAAAGACGTCGAAGGTGAGGTCGCGCACGGCGGCGCCGGTGGAGCGGTACGTGAAGCCCACGCTGCGGAACGAGACCATGGGGGAGCTCTGTGCCGCGCGGGGGCGAGGGGCGCCTGCGGTGGCGCGGTTCTTCTCGGCGACGGCGTTTGGGTGCGTGCCGACAAGTCCTGCTACCAGTCTCTTTGTCTCGGAGACGGTAAGGCACGGCTCGCAGGGCCCAATGACGCCGTGCTGGACGAGGCTGTTTGAGACGCGCGCGACGCGCGGGCTGTCCACGCCCAGCTCGCGCAGCTTGGCGCCGTGCGAGAAGACCTCGCGCGGCGTGCCGTCAAATGCGAGGCGCCCCTTGTTGAGAACGAGGATGCGGTCGCAGTACTCGGAGAGGGTGGCCACCTTCTGCTCGATGACCACGACGGTGATGCCCTCGCGTGCGTTGAGGTTGCGCAGCGTGTCGAAGACCATCTTGGTGGATGCGGGGTCAAGGGCGGCGGTGGGCTCGTCGAGCACGAGTACGCGTGGCCGCAGCGCCAGCATGGCCGCGATGGCAACCTTCTGCTTCTGGCCGCCGGAGAGCGTGGCAATCTCGCGCTCGCGCAGCTCGGGGATGCCCACGGCGTCGAGGGCGGCGGCGAGGCGCGCCTCGATCTCGTTGTGGGGCACGCCAAAGTTCTCAAGGCCAAAGAGCAGCTCGTCCTCCACGACGGAAGCTACCATCTGCGCGTCGATGTCCTGGTTGACGCTGCCTACGACGCGCGAGACGTCCGTGAGCGTGACGTCGCAGGTGTCCTGCCCGTCCACAAGGGCCGCGCCAAAGAACGACCCGTGGAAGTGGTGGGGGATGGCGCCGGACAGGACGGCGGCGAGCGTGGACTTGCCCGCGCCCGAGGGGCCGAGCACACCCACAAACTCCCCCGGGGCGATTCCGAGGGAGATGTGGTCGAGAGCGAGCGCGTCTTTCTCGCCAGCGTAGGCGAAGGAGACGTCGTTCAGTTGAATGATGCTGCTAGGTGCCATGAGCGCCTTTCCTGACAAAGGTGATGACAAAGGTGACAGGGTAAATTGTCATGATGACAAAATACCCTGTCACCATTGTCACCATTAGTCGTCGAGCTTGAGGGCCTTCTTGATGGGGAGGTAGAGCGCGCTCACAAGAATGGCGTTGAAGACGCCGGTGATCAGGACCACGGGCAGCATAGCGGCCGCGAGCTGCGCGGCGCTGCCCACCATGGCGATCTTGATGAGCATGAAGATCACGCCGGAGACAACGGTGGTGACAAAGGCACCCACGAGCGGCACAAACTTCTTGGCGGAGCCGCGCATGCCGGCTGCAACGATGAGGGACATGAGCATGGCGGCGATGCCCTCGGCCGCAAAGTCAATGAACGGCGAGGTGGTGGTCACCTGGATCACGGCCGCGGAGATGAGGCCGATGATGAGGGCCTGGATGGCGTTCGGGCGCACCACGAGGATGGTGAGGCAGAAGGCCGAGATGATGAACTCGGGGCTGATGAGGCCGCCGGAGATGCCGGAGATGGCCTTGCCGACGGTGAAGTTGAGGATGAAGCCGGCAGCGAGCAGCACGGCAAGAAGGACGAGGGCCTGGATGTCGAGCTTGCCGTGATCGGCGGAGGCGGCGACGGTGCGGGCGGTGGTGTTCTCAGACATGGCATTTCCTTTCGTATTGATGACAAAAGTGACAGGGTAAAGTGTCAGGTTTTGGTGCGGCGCGGGGCGCGTACAAGAAAAGGGCCCCCGGTCTTCCGGGAGCCCTCTCAGCGCAAATTGATATGGCGCGTCAAGCTCACCATCGACCGAGCGAGGAGAAGTTGCGCCACCACCAGTTCATGGACGTACGTGCGTTGACGTTAACGTTGACGATCATGTCTGGTGCTCCTCTCGCTTCTTGGCCCGAAGGCGATGTGTGCTTGAGGAGAAGATACGCGCGCGCGGACAGAAGCGCAAGGGAGTTTCCCAGCCGGAAACAAACGCGCCCGACAACCCTCCATGTGAATATCGCGTGTCAGCCGCGAGGCCCGGCCCTTCTCGCCCGTTCTTGGGCATAATGTTGACCGGTTAACATCTGATTCGTTTTGGCGAGCTGAGGAGAAGAGCGTCGTGACCGAGAAGCGCTTTGAGGACTTTGTGGGCATCATCAGCGCCCTTAACAAGGAGATTCAGCGCATCAAGACGGCGGAGGCAAAGCGACTGGGCTTTCGCGGCTCGGACGTGATGTGCCTCTATTACCTGGTCAAGAACCCCGAGGGCCTTACCGCCTCCGAGCTGGCGCGCATGGTCGACGTGAGCCGCGCCGCCATGTCGCGCACCATCGCCCACCTTGCCGAGGACGGCTTTGTTGAGGTGGGGGACACCGAGGAGGGGGACGCCTCGCGCTACCGCGCTCCCGTGCGCCTCACCGACAAGGGCATCGAGGCGGCGCGCCCGCTCGACGACATCATTCACCGCGTGCTCGACGAGGCTGGTGGGGAGCTTGCCATGCGCCAGCGCCTGCAGATGTACGATTCGCTCAACCACATCCTCGAGAGACTCAAGACCTTTGGACGCGCGTAGCGCTGCAGCTCGTAAGAAAGGAAGAACCATGGCGGTTCGCATCATCACTGATTCCGGCATTGACCTCCCGGGCGAGCTTGATCCTCGCCTCACGGTAATCCCCCTGGGCATCACCTTTGGAACGACTACCTATGCCGACGGCGTCGACCTCACCAACGACCGCTTCTACGAGCTGCTCATTGAGAGCGACGAGCTTCCCAAGACGAGTCAGGCCACGCCCTATGCCTACCAGCAGGTTTTTGAGCAGGTGCGCGCCGCGGGCGAGGAGGCTGTGGTGATCACACTCTCCTCCAAGCTCTCCGGCACCTATCAGAGCGCCGTTACCGCCGCCGCGGACTTCCCCGAGGTCCATGTGGTTGACGGTAAGAACGTCACCATCGGCCAGAGCCTCCTTGTGCTCTATGCGCTGCGCCTTGTTGACGAGGGTCTCGCTGCGACCGAGATTGCCGAGAAGGTCGAGTCGGTCGTCGACCGCGTCTGCCTGCTTGCGCTGCTCGATACCCTCGAGTACCTCAAGCGCGGCGGCCGCATCCCCAAGAGCGTGGGTGCCATCGGTGTGCTGCTCGCCATCAAGCCCGTGGTGGGCGTGGTCGATGGCGAGGTTGCCATGCTCGGCAAGGCGCGCGGCTCCAAGAACGGCCGCAACCAGCTTCATCAGCAGGTCGAGAAGCACGGCATCGACTTTGACATGCCCATACTGCTGGGCTACACGGGCCTCTCGCAGAAGCTGCTCAAGAAGTACCTGGACGATAATCGCGCGATCTGGGAGGACAAGGTCTCCGAGGACAAGCTTCCCATCACCTCTGTGGGCGCCACCATCGGCACGCACGTGGGGCCGGGCGCCATCGCTCTGGCGTTTTTTGCCAAGAACTAGGTTCACGGAAAGCGAATCTACTCCTGAAGTCCTGGGGGGGTCCGAGTACAGGCGCCTGCGTTGGCGACAAGGTTGGTGACAAAGGTGACAGGGTAGGTTGTCATCATGAAGCCCATGATGACAACCTACCCTGTCACCTTTGTCACCACCCCCGTCGCCAACGGGCGCCCTATGCGTCGCGTTACGTGGCGATGCGCACCACGAGCTGGATGAGCTGGTCTATGGGCATGGGGTCTTCCTCCGCGGTCCAAGTGCGGATGATGGCGAGGATGCCGGAGAGGTAGAACTCGCGCACAACGCGCCGCCCCTGCTCATCTAGCTCGGTTGACGGCAGGAAGAAGCGGTCCACAAGCGGGCTTATGATCTCCTTGAGCCTTCGCGAGAACGCTGGGTCCCCGTGCGGGCCAAGAAGGACCTCGGTGTATTCGCGTGAGCGCTGCGCAAGCCGAAGGATAAGCCCCATGTGCCGAGAGAAGTCGAGTCGGTCGCTCTTGAGCAGGCGCTCGTTCACCAGGCGCTCGATGTTTCCGAGCACCATGTCCTCAATCTCCTCGAGCAGCTCGTAGACATCGTGGTAGTAGAGGTAGAAGGTCGCGCGGTTGTAGCCGGCGCGATCGGTAATCTCGCGGACGGAGATTTTCTCCACGGGCTTTTCCGCATAGAGCTCCCAGAACGCCTGGCGGAGATTGGCGCGCGTCTGCTCGGTGACCTGCGGTTGCTTCCTCATGATGTCCTCCCGCCTCCAGATGCCGAGAAGGTCTCGTTGCCCCCCACCCGCCCAAGGACTCGACAGTTAGGCCGCGGCTGTCGAACTAGGGTTTTTCTCGTCCTGCAGGGCAAGTATACTTCGGTTTAGACAACACGTTGTCGAGTAATCGGAGACGGGATGCCCTACATCGAGTTTGCCGACGTCGTGCGCAGCTATGGCACGGGATCGACCAAGATAAACGCACTTGATGGTGCGAGCTTCTTCGTGGAGAAAGGAGAGCTCGCCGTGATTCTTGGCGCCTCGGGCGCAGGCAAGACCACGGCACTCAACATCCTGGGCGGCATGGATAGCCCAACCTCAGGTCAGGTCATGGTCGACGGCCGTGACATAAGCAGCGCCAGCGAGAATGACCTCGTGCTGTATCGCCGCGCGGACGTGGGCTTTGTCTTCCAGTTCTATAACCTCGTCCCCAACCTCACGGCCCTCGAGAACGTGGAGCTTGCCACGCAGATCTGCCCGGACTCCCTCGACCCCGCAGAGATGCTCGAGAAGGTGGGCCTGGCAGATCGCCTGAGCAACTTTCCCGCACAGCTCTCCGGCGGCGAGCAGCAGCGCGTCTCCATCGCACGCGCCCTTGCCAAAAACCCCAAGCTCCTTCTCTGCGACGAGCCCACGGGCGCGCTCGACTATCAGACGGGCAAGCAGATTCTGCAGCTGCTCCAGGACATGAGCCGCTCGGAGCGCGTGACCGTTGTCATCGTTACGCACAACGCCGCGCTTGCGGACATGGCAGACCGCCTCATTCGCTTCAAGAGTGGTCGCGTGACGAGCATGACCACAAACGAGAATCCGCTGCCCATCTCAGAGATCGAATGGTAGCGAGGTAGACGTGTCCGGCCGCCGCAACATACGTCCCAATGCGTTCTCGCTTGGCATCCTGCGCACGGTGCGCGGGAGCCTCAAGCGCTTCGTGGCGCTCGCCACCATCACCGCGCTTGGCGTGACCATGCTCACGGGCCTGCGCGCGGCCTGCGTTGACCTGCGCAACTCCGCAGATGCCTTCTTTGACGAGCAGCGTCTCTTCGACGTACGCGTGCAGTCTACGCTGGGCCTTACGGATGAGGACGTGGAGGCGCTGGCGGCGCTCGACGGCGTGGAGCTCGCGGAGGGCGGCTGGGCGGAGACGGCATACACGACGGTGGGATCGGCCTCGGAGAAGGTTGACGTCAAGGCGCTCTCGCCAAGCGGCATGAACGAGCCCGTGGTGCTTGAGGGACGTCTGCCCGAGGCGTCGGATGAGATTGCCGTTACCGCGCGCTACCTCAAGGACTCAGGTCTCACTCTCGGCGACACCGTGACCTTTCACGGCGATGAGGACGACGAGCCGGCGGCAGACCAGGACGAGAAGGGCCGGGACGAGAAGGACCAGGACGAGAAGGACGACAGCCCCCTGGACGACTCCTCCGAGGTCTTCGGGCGACGCGACTACACCATCGTGGGCTCCGTGCTCGATCCCATGGAGATCAACGCCGGCGAGGGGACGATGTCGTTTCGCTCGAGCGGCGCCTCACAGTACTCGTTCTTCCTGACGCCCGACTGCGTTACGGCGGAGGTGTACACGGTCGTCTACCTCATCGTCGAGGAGGCATCCGACCCACTGTGCTACTCGGCCGACTACGAGAAGATCGTCGACGATGTGATGCAGAGCGTGGAGGACGCTCGCGGCGAACGCGAGCGCGCCCGGGGCGAGAGCCTGCGTGCGGACGCCACCGAAGAGGTAGACGAGGCGGAGGCGGAGGCCCTGGAGGAGCTTGCCGACGCCGAGCGAGAGATCGAGGACGGTCAGGCCGAGCTCGACGACGGTCGCGCTGAGGTGGCCGACGGTCAGGCCGAACTCGACGAGCAGCGTGCCGACGCCCTTGCCCAGCTGGATGACGCGCAGGCGACGATAGACGACGGTCGCGCGGAGCTTGAAGAGGGCTCCGCCCAGCTCGACGACGCCCGCCAAGAGCTCGAGGAGGGCATCAGGGAGTACAACGAGGCCCTTCCCGGGGCCGAGCAGCAGCTCAAAGACGGTCAGGCCCAGCTCGATGCCGCTCGTGACGAGCTGTACTCAACAACGATTCCCGGTCTCGAGGCACAGCGTGACGAGGTCGAGGCAACCATAGATACGCTTACGCAGACCATCGAGACGATCGATGACGGGGTCGCCGAGATGGCGGACGGAATCGACGCCATGGCCCAGTCCCTCCCGCAGGGTGGTGAGGAGCTCTCGGAGATTGCCACAAGCGTCCGGGATTCGTGGGCAGAGGTGGTCTCTGCCGCGCAGGACGGCGATAAGGACGACCAAACCGATGCGGTTGAGGGCTTCTCGGATGCGCTCGGAGAGGCTGCGACGGCGCTGACGCCCGTCTCGGAGTCCCTTGCGCAAACCGTCGACCAGCTGAACGCGCAAGTCGAGAAGCTCCCGTCGCAAATCGAGTCTATCGACGAGGGGATTGCCCAGCTCGATTCCGGCATCGACCAGGCCGAGAAGGACGTTGCGGCTATTGACGAGCAGCTGGCGGCGTTTGAGGTGGGGGAGACTCCCGAGGACGGTCAGGAGCCCGACGACGGCGCCTCCGAAGACGTCGGCGAGACCGAGGCACCTGCAGTGAATCTTCCGGAAAATCCTGTGACAGGCAGCAAGGTTTCTGTAAACGGGACGGAATATACCGCTAATGTGCTGAATGATACCGGTTATTTCCACGTGCTGCGCGGAAAGGTCTGTGCAGGAGACGAGGTGCTCATTACTGATACGGTGGCAAGCGAACAGGGGCTTGCGATTGGCGATACGGTGAGAATCGCGGCAAACGGCAGAGCCGAGGAATATACAGTTTCCGGCATCTATATGTGTGCGAATGGTATGGGTTCAAACATCGGTCTTTCTATGGAGGGATATTCCAAAATCGGAGATATCACCGGGTATATTTGGTGTTATCACTATATTTTGGAGGACGGATTGGTCAGGGATTATGCCATGCAGTATTTGCAGGACAACTACAGCGGAATCGATGTGCATACCAATTCTTGGTCCGGGCTTGACGGAATTGTTATGATGATGAA
>CASEVE010000015.1 GCA_949291295.1 uncultured Olsenella sp. | reverse complement strand
CGAGCCCGGCACCGACGAGCCCGGCACGGACGAGCCCGGCACCGACGAGCCCGGCACGGATGAGCCCGGAACCGACGAGCCCGGAACCGACGAGCCCGGAACCGACGAGCCCGGCACCGACGAGCCTGGCGACGACCAGAAGCCCGGCACCGACGAGCCCGGCGCGGATACCCCCGGCACCGACGAGCCCGCCGACGACCAGAAGCCCGGCGCCGAAGAGCCCGGCGACGACGTGGCCCCCGGCTCCGATGACGACCAGAAGCCCGGCACCCCCGGAAGCACGACCAAGCCCGGCACCTCCGGCGGCTCCACCGAGCTCCCGAGCGCCGGCGACCCGACGTCGCTCGTGGCCCTCGCCGGCGACCCGACGTCGCTCGTGGCCCTTCTCGCCACCGCGGCCGCCGGCGTCAGCGCCGTCGCGGTCTCCCGCAGGCGCCGCTAGCGCGACCGAGCTCCACAGCACCACCCAGGAGGGGGCGTCCCACGCGGGGCGCCCCCTTCCTTGTGCCTTGGCGCCGTCTGTTCTTCTCGCTGCGGGTGAAAGAGCCTCGCAACGCCCCAACCCTCAATTCGTTACAAGTCGCTGGCGCTTTCGCCGAGAAACCCCGCCCGGTGTACCGTGCCGACGCGGCCCGCGCCGAGAAACTCCGCCCGGTGTACCGCATCTCACGCTTAGGTGCCGAGAAATACGGTTGGCTGTACCAGGCACATCGTTTTTGGTCGTTACGCTCCGGTACAGTCGGCAAGTTTCCTCGGCTTGAGGCGGGTTGCTGCGGTACACCGGTCAGCATTTCTCGGCCCACCAAGGTCCAGCACGGTACACTCGCCGGGTTTTCTCGGCGTCCGAAAGCCCGACCGGGTACATCAGCCTGATTTTCTCGGCGCCAAAATGGCCGACCTGGTACAGCTGCCACGGTTTCTCGGCATACGATGATTCGACCTGGTACGCCCGCTGCGATTTCTCGGCGCCCTACGGACCGGCATGGTACGGCTGCTACGGTTTCTCGGCGCACTCGCCTCTAAAGGAGACGGGGGTGCCAGATGCCGATAAAAACGTCCGCTGGGCGAATGTGCAAAGCAAGCATTCAGGTTCTCAAAACACAATTAAATATCTGGTGTTATTGGCAGAAGTTTTGCTACGGGAGAAGAGGAGAGACATGAGTAAGCGGATGAGAAGAAGGGGGATCTTCGCTGCCATAGCGGCATGCCTCCTTGTCTTCTGCGTAGCTCTGGTGTCGGCACGCGCGGCCGACGTCACCTATGCGGAGAAACCCGCGAACGGCACCACCGAAGGCCAGCCGTTCCGCGCGGGAACGGGCGGGAGCCAGTGCTTCCGCATTCCAACCATCGCGACGCTCGATGACGGTACGATCGTGGCCGCCACGGACGCGCGCTGGAACTGGACCATGGACGGCGGCGGCCTGGACACCATCGTGAGCGTGTCCAAGGACAACGGCGCCACCTGGACCTACACGTTTGCCAACTACCTCGGCGACAACGGGAACACCGCCAACCAAGCTTCCACCGCGTTCATCGATCCCGCCCTTGCCACGGATGGAAAGACGCTCTATCTGGTAGCGGACATCTTCCCCGCGGGCATCGCGCTCAACGGCGCTCACTCCGGCCCGGCCGTCGGTGACGGATTCGACGAAAACGGCAACCTCCGTCTGCGCGTCAACGGCGGAGAGACGATCAACGGCTCCTATGGCGCCACGGTTGCCGCCAAGAGCTATGACTACTACCTCGACCTCGACGAGCTCGAGATCCGTAAGGCCGCCGACGACTCCCTCGTTGAGGGCTACACGGTCGACGCCTACTTCAACATCACCGACACGGAGACCAACGTCACGAAGAACCTCTTCTGCGCGGACGCCCCGTTCCAGGTCTTCCCGACGGACTACCTCTACATGACCACGTCCACCGACGGCCTCAACTGGTCCGAGCCCACGCTGCTCGACCTCAAGGAGCCCGATGAGGCCACGCTGCTCGTTGGTCCCGGCAACGGCATCGTGCTCGACGACGGCACCGTTGTCTTCAGCGTCTACGAGTACACCTCCGGCAAGCAGGAGGCCGGCATCATCTGGGCGGGTGAGGACGGCGTCTGGCACCGCTCCGCCCCCGCCTCCAGCAATGCCACCCACTGGACCAGCGAGGCCACGGCCGTCCAGATTGATAGCACGACGATTCGCCAATTCGTGCGCGACGGCCACACCACGCTTTTCTACCTCGACTACACGCTGCAGGACGGCACCTGGGTTCCCGGCGAGCTCGTTGACACCGGCATGGTTAAGCGCGGCGCCAACGGCAACCAGCTCTCCGCCATCAAGTACAGCGAGAAGATCGACGGCAAGGATGCCATCCTCGTCTCCCTTGCCAGCAGCACCTCCGGACGCACGGACGGCAAGATCTACGTCGGCTTGGTCAATGACGACAAGACCATGGAGTGGAAGTACTCCTACGCCGTGACCGAGCCCGGCAGCGCCTTTGCCTACTCCTGCCTGACCGAGCTTGCCGATGGAAGCGTCGCCATTCTCTACGAGGGCTCCGGCGATCCCGAGACCTTTGAGATCATCCCCATCGACGACATCGTCTCCGACAAGACCAACCTCAACTACGCGCAGAAGTCCGTCACCATGATGGAGGACGGCAGCGTTACGCTGACCGACCCGTCCGGCGACTACTCTGCCGAGAGCACCGAGATGGTCGACACCAACGTTGCCACCGTCGAGCTCGCCCCCGCTCCCGCCTCGGACTCCACCGGCAAGACGGGCAGCGCCGAGGGTCAGTACAACGGTTCTGAGGTTGCACTGAGCGACTGCCTGTTCACGTTCGCCAAGGACGCGGACGCCGATACGTACACCATCAGCGCGACGGATGCCAACGGCGGCACCGTGTACCTCGACCCGAGCGAGGGCGCCACGGGCTTCCCCGTCAAGTCGAGCCTCACCAACAAGATGACCGTCACGGCAACCGCAGAGGGTGCCGACACCGTGTACCTGAGGACGAACGGCGGTACCAACAAGCAGGCCTATCTCTTCTTCTATAGGAACAGCAGCCTCAGGTTTGATCGCGTGAACACGCTCGAGGGCCATGACGACTGGAAGCAGCACTGCTCCGTCCTTCTCTACGCCCCCGTCTCGGGTGACCAAACCTCCAGCACCGAGATTCCCGGCTACGTCAAGGTGACCGACTTCTCCAGCCTTGACGGCAACGAGTACCTCATCGTCTTCCACGCCGATAACAGCAACTACTACGTGCTCTATCCCACCGCCTCCACGGCCAACAGGTCCACGCAGGCCGCTCAGGTCGTGCCTGGTGAGGCCTCCACGAGGATTACGTTTACGGCTGTTGCCCCCGGCAACACCGGTCTTCTCCTCGGCGGAACGTACTATGACGTGACCGTCAACGCCTACGAGCACGTTGCCGTTGATCTCGAGCCGCGCGGCGAGTCCAAGACGTTTGAGCTCACCGGCACCCCTGCCGTGGGAGAGTACGACGAGAAGGTCGCGACCGTTGAGGTGGCCCAGGAGATTGGCGCCGTCAACCTTGGGAACGTGGTCGACCTCTCCTCCGCCGCGTATACCTTCACGCGCGGTGACGGCGACTCCTTCACCGCCACGGCACAGGCCACCGACGGCACGACGGTCTACCTCTCTCCTGCCGGCCAGGGGGCGGGCTTCCCGTACTCCACGGGCGAGAAGAGCTTCACCCTCTCCACTGGCTCCATCGAGGGCAGCTTCTACCTCCGTGACAGCTCCCATTACCTCTACTTTGATGGCACGGACTTCGACCGCGTGGGCACCGTCGACGCAACGCGCTGCAGCTTCTATCTCTTCGTCGCCGACGCCGACGCCACCGGCTCCGCCATCTCCGGCTACCGCCAGGTGACGAGCGTGGCGGACGTGGAGAACGGCCAGTACCTCGTGGTCCCCGCCAGCGTCAGCGAGACCCTCATGCTCTATCCGAGTAACTCGAGCAGCGACAAGATGGCGCACGTCGCCTCCTACACGGCGACGACCAGCCTCACCATCTCGCCCGTCGCCGTTGGCGAGACGAGCGTGAAGGTCGGCGAGGTCATCTATGACATCACGGTCGCCGAGCCCGAGCCCTACACCGAGGAGAACCCGTTCCTCTTCCCGACCGAGGGCCAGACCGCCACGCTCCAGTTCGAGCTGGGCGAGATCTACGATGACACCTCCAACAACGGTACCGGCAACTGGTCGACTACCGTCTTCTACGACGAGAAGAACAACGCAACGCTCATCGACTCGCTCAACTACGGCGACACGCTGAGCGTGCCCTTCAAGGCCGAGTACGCCGGCGAGTACGAGGTGACGCTCTACTACGAGAGCGGCGGACCCGAGAACAAGCTCTCCTGGACCGATGAGGGCGGTGTCGTGGAGAACGGCCAGCAGGCTGCTGGCCACACGGACGCCTCCGTCATCCGCACCGTTGACTTCACGATGAACGTCCTCAAGCCCGGCAGCTCCACGCTCGTCTTTGGCGCGGTCGATGCCAAGAACGCTCCGCGCCTCGACAAGCTCGAGATCACCTTTGCGGGCGTCGTCCCGTCCGAGAGCGACGAGAACATCGCCCTGGGCAAGCAGGCGTTTGCCAGCGGTAGCGAGGCGGATACCACTCAGCCGGAGAACCTCACCGACGGTGACACCGCCTCTCGCGACAGTCGTTGGGCGTGCCCCCAGGGTGCGCAGTCGCCTTGGGCCTACGTTGACCTCGGCTACACCTACAACGTGAAGACCGTGAAGCTCTTCTGGGAAACCCGCAAGCCCACGAGCTATGAGATCCAGATTGCCGCTGACGGCGCCGACCTCTCTTCTGAGGACGCCTGGGAGACCGTCTACACCGGCGACCAGCCCGACGAGAAGACCGAGACCATCGTCATCGAGGGCGAGCACACCGCCCGCTACGTGCGCGTCCTCATCAACAGCTACGTGGCCCAGGATCCCGACAGCTCGGGCTCTTGGAACAACGTCTCGCTCTACGAGATTGAGGTCTACGGTGGCCTGCTCGTTAACTTCGACGCTCTGAATGATGCCCTCGAGGCCGCCAAGGCTGCTGACACCGAGGGCAAGACCGACGAGTCCGTTGCCGCTCTCGAGGACGCAATTGCCGCCGCCGAGGCACTTCTCGACGACCCCGACGTCACACAGGAGCAGATCGATGTCGCTGTGACCGCCCTCAACGAGGCAGTCGAGGGTCTTGAGGACAAGCCCGTCATCACCGGCGACAACGTTGCGCTCAACAAGCCCGCCACGGCGAGCTCCGTCGAGGCGAACACGCAGTTCACCGCCGACAAGGCCGTCGACGGCGATGCCACCGGCACGAGCCGCTGGGCCTCCATCGTTGGCGAAGAGAACCCGTGGATCTACGTCGACCTCGAGGGCACCTACGACCTCGATGCCGTCAGGCTGATCTGGCAGAACCGCAAGGCCACGGACTACGTGATTCAGGTGGCCGCCGACGGCGCCGACCTCGACTCCGAAGACGCCTGGAAGACCGTTGCCACGGCCGACCAGCCCGAGACCACGACTGAGGAGCTCTTCCTCGCAGAGGGAACCCAGGGTCGCTATGTCCGCGTCTACGTCAACGAGTTTGTCGCTCTGAACCCCGACAACAACGTCGAGTGGAACAACGTCTCCATCTTCGAGCTTGAGGTCTACGGCACACTCGTCGCGCCCGACACCCCGGATGCCCCCGGCACGTCCACTCAGGTCTGGGGTCCCGGTGGCGAGACCTGGAAGCTTGAGATCTCCTACGCCTGCGACACGCTCGGCGCCACGCACAAGCCCTCTGACAGCAAGCCCTCGAAGAAGAACACCATCTCCGGCAAGTTCTTCTCCTTCGGCGAGATGAGCTACGACGCCGAGAACCAGGTCTGGACCGTTCCCGCCACGCTCGACGTGTCCGCGATTCTCGAGGACCACTTCGGCGTTGCCCACGAGGCCGAGAAGGACCTCGAGTTCACGCTCGAGTATGTCGAGGCCAAGAGCAGGTGGGCCATCCAGTCCGACGAGGACATCGTCACCATCGCCCTCACGGGTACCTGCGAGCCCGTTGCCCCGGCCGAACCGACGGCGGACAATATCAAGAACTTCTACGTGACGATTTACAGCGCGGCTCCGCAGGATGACGGCACGACGATCTACAAGAGCGTCTCCAGCTCTCGCTTGGACGTCTCGGATTTGGCTGAGTGGTCCTTCAATGAGCCCATCTTGGGGGAGGACGGCGTCTGGACCAGCGCCGGGGCGGTTAACGCCACGTCTTTGGTGAGCAAGTTCCTGAGGGACCACGCCTCGAGCCACTATCGTCGCGACACCAGCGATCCCATTACCAAGACGATCACGCTCACCTACGACGTCTCTTCCGGCAAGTGGATCGCCCCGTCCGACGGCGTGGACTACAGCAACGGCACGGAGAGGAACGGCGTTGCCTTCCGCCTCATCCAGCAGTACACGGTTACCTACGCACCTGGTCGTGACCTCTCCGGCGGCATTCCCGACGGTGACGAAGTCGACGGCGGAGCGTTTGACAAGGGTGCCACGGTCGAGCTTCCCGAGACCGCTCCCTTCACCAACGCTAACGGCGTCTTCGCTGGCTGGAAGGCCTCCATCAAGAGCGGCACCTCCAGCACCGTGCACTTCTATCCCAAGGGCACGGACATGACCATGTTCGGTCAGAACGTCAAGCTCGATGCCTACTGGATGGACGTCGACCTTCAGGTTGCCTCCACGGCGTATGACGCCAACAAGGCAGTGACGGACTACGAGTTCGCCGACACCGCCTCCCTCGAGGTTGCCGACGGCCCCGTGACCGTGCTCTATCGTGCCCAGGTCCAGGGCAACAGCCAGTACCCGTACGAGCTTGCCTGCGACGGTGCCACGGCGGTCTACGACTCCGAGCTCACGGGCACCATCGATTACGCCAAGACGAGCAAGTACGTCTACTTCACCAAGACCTATGAGCCCGAGGGTGCGTTCGACGTCAGCGAGACCGTGACGATGGGCGACGCCAGCGACACCGCGACCGTCTCCCTCACGGTTCCCGAGCCCGCCGACGACCACTACACCGCCGAGAACCCGTTCGTCTTCCCGACCGGTGACGAGTCCGCCGTCCTCGAGTTCGAGCTCGGCCAGCTTCGAAACGACGAGTCCAACGACAATGGCTGGTCCATGGTCGTCTCCGAGGGCTATGACGGCGTGAAGTATGTCGACGCCGTCAACTATGGCGACTACATCGACGTCCCGTTCAAGGCCGAGCGCCCCGGCGTCTATGACGTGGTGCTCTCCTACGGCAGCGGCTCCACCAACAACAAGCTCGCGTGGACCGACGAGAAGGGCGTCGTCGAGAACGGCCAGCAGGGCATCACCGAGGCTGAGGATGGGGCCACGATTCTCCACACCGTCAAGTTCCAGATGACCGTCAACGAGGCCGGCGAGTCCACGCTCGTCTTTGGCGCTGCCGATTCCGGCAACGCTCCGCGCCTCGACAAGCTCACGATCACGCTCAAGGAGGTCGCGCCCGAGACCCACACCGTCACGTTCGACGACGGCGTGAACGACCCGACCACCCAGACCGTGAACGACGGCGACAAGGCCACTAAGCCTGAGACCGACCCGACCCGCACCGGCTACACCTTCGTCGGCTGGTTCGCTGACGGCGCCGAGGCCGCGTTCGACTTCGAGAACACGGCGATTGAGGAAGACCTTACCCTCACGGCCAAGTGGACCCTGAAGGCCCCGACGGTCAGCGTGACCGCGAGCGACGACGCCCCCGTCGAGGGCGAGGCCGTGACGCTCACCGCCAACGTGACCCACGACCTGACTGAGGGCATCACCTACACCTACGCTTGGACCAAGGGCGACGCTCCGGTCGAGGACGCCGCCCAGGCAACCCTCGAGGTCACCGGGTCCGGCGCCTACGTCGTGACCGTCACCGCCACCGACGCCGACGGCCTCACCGCCACCGCGACCGGCGAGATCACTGTGACCTTTGCCCCCAAGCCAACTTATACTGTCACGTTCGTTGTGCCCGAGGGCGTGATTGCCCCCGAGGACCAGACCGTCACTGAGGGTGAGAAGGCTACCAAGCCCAGCCCCGACCCCACGCGCACCGGCTATGACTTCGCTGGCTGGTTTGCTGAGGGCGCCGAGACTGCGTACGACTTCGACACCCCGGTCACCGGCAACCTCACCCTCACGGCCAAGTGGACCCCCAAGGTCTTCGCTATCATCTTCAACCCCAACGGCGGTGAGCTCATCGAGGACGGCCCGCACGCCGTTGCCTACGACGACGTCTACGGCAGCCTGCCCACGCCCACCCGCGACGGCTACACCTTCGCAGGCTGGTTCATCGGCGAGGATCAGATCACCGAGGACACCATCTTCACGGGCACCGAGGACCCGACCCTCACTGCCCACTGGACCGGCAACGAGTACACCGTGAGCTTCGACGCCAACGGCGGCACGGTCAATCCCGCCAGCATGACGGTCACCTTTGGCGAGGCCTTCGGAACCCTGCCCACGCCCACCCGCGACGGCTACGCCTTCGCTGGTTGGTTCCTCGGTGAGGATTCCGTCTCGTCCACCACGACCTACACCACCGTCGGCAATTCCGAGCTCGTTGCCCACTGGACGGCCAATGCCTATAGCGTGAAGCTCGACGCCAACGGCGGCGCAGTCAACCCCGAGGTCGTCACCGTCACCTACGACGCGGCCTACGGCACGCTGCCCGAGCCCACCCGCGCAGGCTACACCTTCCAGGGCTGGTTCGACGGTCAGACCGAGGTCACGTCCGAGACCATCTTCAAGGGCGGCGACGGCGTGACGCTCACTGCCCAGTGGACCGTGAACACCTACACCGTGACCTTTGACGCTAACGGCGGCACCGTTGCCACCGAGAGCAAGAACGTCACCTTCGACTCCGCCTACGGCACGCTGCCCGAGCCCACGCGCACCGGCTACACCTTCGCTGGCTGGTGTGACGCTTCCGGTGCAACGGTTACGGCAGACACGATCTTCTCGACGGCTGACAATGTGACGCTCATCGCCCAGTGGACCGCCAACGTCTACAGGGTCACCTTCAACGCCAACGGCGGCAGGGTCGACTACAGCACCACCTTCATTGCCTATGGCTCCGCATTCGGCAAGCTGCCCGTTCCCGCCCGCGACGGCTACACCTTCGCTGGCTGGCTCGACGCAGACGGCAACGAGGTCACGGACGCCACGATCTTCTCGTTCACCAAGGACGTTGTGCTCACCGCCCAGTGGGATGCCAACACCTACAAGGTCACGTTTGAGATGCCCGACGGCACCACCAAGACCGTCGACGTCACCTACGGCGAGGCCTACGGCGCGCTGCCCACGCCCACCCGCGACGGCTACGTCTTCCAGGGTTGGTTTGACGCCAACGGCAACAAGGTCACCGACGCCACGATCTTCCTGACCGCCTCCGACGTAACGCTTACGGCCAAGTGGGAGGCAGAGCCCGAGCCGGAGCCGGAGGTTGACAAGGGCGACCTCCAGGCCTCCGTTGACGCCGCCGGCAAGCTCGACAAGGACGACTACACCGACGAGTCCTGGGCCGATTTCCAGGAGGCATACGAGACCGCCCAGGATGTCCTTGCCGATAAGGACGCCACGCAGGCCGAGGTTGACGCTGCTCTGGAGGCGCTCGAGACCGCTCAGGATGCCCTGACCAAGCCCGAGCCCAAGCCCGAGGCCGAGGCTGTGGAGATGTATCGCCTCTACAACCAGTGGACCGGCGAGCACTTCTACACCGCAAGCGCCGAGGAGCGCGAGGCTCTGGTCGACAAGGGCTGGGACTACGAGGGCATCGGCTGGTACGCACCCACCAAGGGCGATAAGGTCTACCGCCTCTACAACCCGTTCGTCGACGGCGGCGACCACCACTACACGCTCGACGAGCACGAGTACGAGGCGCTGCAGGGGCTCGGCTGGAAGGGCGAGGGCGTCGGCTGGTACTCCGCCGACGAGGGCGACGAGGGCGCCGTGCCGCTCTACCGCCAGTACAACCCCTACGCCGAGACCGGCACGCACAACTACACGCCGGACGAGAACGAGAACGACACGCTCGAGTCGCTCGGCTGGACGGCCGAGGGCATCGCCTGGTACGGCGTGACCCCCGTCGAGAAGTAGGCCAAAAGGGGAGCGGTACTCCTCTGGCTGAACGATTCATCGGGGCCGTCGAGCTGCTGCTCGGCGGCCCCCTTCTCTGCCGCGGGTCCTTCTCGCTGCTGCGCCGCCCTTCTCGCCGCCCTTCTCGCAGGGCGTTCCTAAAAGTGAGGCTGTGGCGCAAAAAGTTCCCGAAAGTGGCGCCGTGGCACGAGAAAACCCCTCAACCCGTGCCACAGCTTCGATTTCGTGAACACCGGGGGAGAAGGGCGGAGCGCGTTCACAAAAGTGGCGCTGTGGCGCAGAATGTCCCCGAATGTGAGGCTGTGGCACGAGAAAACCCCTCGGATTGCGCCACAGCCTCACATTCGGGAACGCACCCCCAGGTGTTCTCAAAAGTGGGGTTGTGGCACGGCCAGAGGGGTTCCGGCGTGCCACAGCCTCACATTCGGGGACAATTTGTGCCATAGCTTCATTTTTAGGGACGCGCTCTGCCCCGCGCTCCGTCCCGCGCTCCCAACCACGCGCCCCAAGGCCCGCAGCCCGGACGAAGCCCGTGCTCTACGGCAGCGGCGGAAGCTGCTCGGGCATCTCGCCCACGAGCGGTCGCACGTAGCGGAGAAACTCCTCGGTGAGCCCCATGCCGTCCTCAGAGATCCACTCCATCGGCACGTGGCGCACCTGGTTGGCAACGCTGAGCACGTCAATGAGCTTGGTGTGCACCTCGTAGGGGTCGTCCGCCACGCGCTCGAGCGCGCACATCTTGACCGTCTCGCCGTCGAGCGCCGCGCGCGTGCTCGTGCCGCCAATCATGTATGCCTCGTCGAGGTCCGTGCGGCTCACTACCTGCCCGGCGCAGCGCTGCAGCGTGGAAAACTCCACGGCGCGCGTCTTGCAGCCCAGGCGCTCCTTCGTCACGGACGCCAGGTAGCGACCCGTCCCGGAGAGCGTCGCCAGGTGCCCAAACTCGTCAACGCCCGCCCCCGGCGCGGCCAGCTCGCAGTAGAGCTTGCCCTCCGGCGTGCGCACGCCCTCGCTCACGCCCACCATAACGGTGTTCTTCTCGGCAAGGAGCTTGGCCAGGCGCTCCATGAGAACGTCCTCCACGAGGGGAACCTCGGGCAGCAGGACAAGATCGGGGTTGGCAAGGGCGGAGGAGGCGGCGAGCCAGCCGGCGTCGCGGCCCATGATCTCGACAAAGGTCACGCTCTTGAGGTCGTAGACATCCGCGTCGAGCGCGAGCTCCGCCGTTGAGGTGGCAACCAGGCGCGCGGCGCTGCCAAAGCCGGGGGTGTGGTCGGTGCCCACGAGGTCGTTGTCAATGGTCTTGGGGATGCCGATGAAGCGAATCTTGCTGCCGATGGCCTGGCCGTAGTCGCCGAGCTTGGCGATGGTGTCCATCGAGTCGTTGCCGCCGATGTAGAGGACGCAGTCCGCACCGGCCTCGTCAAAGCGGCGGAAGAGGTCCTGATAGACGCTCTCGTCATCTGCGGCCTTGGGAAGCTTAAAGCGGCAGCTGCCCAGCCAGCTTGCGGGGGTCTGCTTGAGCAGGGCGAGGCTGCGAGAGTCGGGGACCGCCTCGTCGAGGTTTACCGTCCTGCCGGCGAGAAACCCCTGGATGCCGTAGCGCATGCCGGTGACGCGCACCCCCAGGGAGCGCGCCGCCGCGATCACGCCCGCAAGGCTGGCATTGATTGCCGCCGTTGGTCCGCCCGACTGTCCGACCAGCACGCACTTCTCGCTCATGGGGTGCTCCCTTCTGTTTCTACGGTGTAAACAGCATACCGCATGAGCGACGCAACAGGGGGACGGAGGCCAGCCGCACCGCTTGCCGTCCCGTCCCCCTGCCGTGCTTTTGTGCCCGGATGCTATGCCAGGTTGTAGAAGGCCGCCCTGCCCGGATACTCTGCGCTGCTGCCGAGGGCCTCCTCGATGCGCAGGAGCTGGTTGTACTTGGCCACGCGGTCGGTGCGGGCGGGGGCGCCGGTCTTGATCTGGCCGGCGTTGGTAGCAACCGCGAGGTCGGCGATCGTGGTGTCCTCGGTCTCGCCGGAACGGTGGGAGACCACGGCGGTATAGCCGGCGCGCTTTGCCATCTCGATGGCGTCGAGCGTCTCCGTGAGGGTGCCGATCTGGTTGACCTTGATCAGGATGGCGTTGGCGGCGCCCAGCTCAATGCCGCGACGCAGGCGACTGGTGTTGGTGACAAAGAGGTCGTCGCCCACAAGCTGGACTTTGTTGCCCAGCCGCTCGGTGAGGAGCGCCCAGCCGTCCCAGTCCTCCTCGGCCAGGCCGTCCTCGATGGAGATGATTGGATAGCGCTCGACGAGCTCCGCCCAGTAGTCAACCATCTCCTGTGAGGTGAGGGTGCGGCCCTCGCCCTTGAGCTCGTAGAGGCCGGTTGCCGGGTTGTAGAGCTCCGAGGTTGCCGGGTCCATCGCAAACATGAAGTCCTTGCCGGGTTCAAAGCCGGCTGCGCGGACGGCTTCCATCAGGTAGACAAAGGGCTCGGCGTTGGACGTGAGATTGGGGGCAAAACCGCCCTCGTCGCCCACACCGGTGGAGAGGCCCGCCGCCTTGAGGATGTCCTTGAGCGTGTGGTAGACCTGCGCGCAGGCGGCGAGCGCCGACGTAAAGTCCGGTGCGCCCACGGGCATGATCATGAACTCCTGGAAGTCCACGTTGTTATCTGCGTGGACGCCGCCGTTCAGGATGTTCATCATCGGGACGGGGAGGGTGTGCGCGTTGGGCCCGCCCAGGTAGGCATAGAGCGGCAGGCCCGAGGAGGCTGCCGCGGCGCGCGCGACGGCAAGCGAGCAGCCAAGAATTGCGTTGGCGCCCAGGCGACCCTTGTTGGGCGTGCCGTCGGCGGCGATCATGGCCTCGTCCGCGCCGCGCTGGTCTGTGGCGTCGCGGCCCACGAGCACGGCGGCGAGCTCGTCGTTTACGTGGGCGACCGCCTGCGTGACTCCCTTTCCGAGGTAGCGGTTCTCGTCGCCGTCTCGCAGCTCGACGGCCTCAAACTCGCCGGTTGAGGCGCCGGACGGGACGATGGCGCGCCCGCGGGACCCGTCCTCGAGCGTGACCTCCACCTCAACGGTGGGATTGCCGCGGGAGTCGAGCACCTCGCGGCCGTGGACCTTGGTGATTCTGCTCATGGCGTTCCTTTCTGTTTGCCAGGGTTAACTTCCTGACAGGGATATACCCGGTTCGTGCGGTTTGATACGGATGCCGAGAAAAACCGTGAGCTGTGCCGGCGCGGTCTGCGGGGCGCCGCGAAGGGCCGGGTCCCGTACCGGCGCGGTCGGCCGGGCGCCGCGAAAAGCTAGGTCCCGTACCGGCCGGGTCTGCCGGGTGCCGAGAAATGCCGCAAAGTGTACCGGTGGAGCCGATGTTGCGCCGAAGAATGCCGGGTTCTGTACCGGCCGGATTGGGCAGATACCGAGAATGTGCGCGGCCAATACCAACGGGCTCGGTCAGAAGCCGAGAAAGACCGCCGGCTGTACCAACAAACGGCATTTCAAGCCGAGAAAAGCTACCGACTGTACCAAGGCTCACAGTGCCGCTGTCCGGCCATTGGTACAGACCTTGGCATTTCTCGGCGCTATATGACCCGCGACGGTACACTTGGCTGCATTTCTCGGCGCTCGGCTGTCTCGGCCGGTACAGAGCCTGGCATTTCTCGGCATCCGCCCGACCCGGCTGGTACGGGACCCGGCCTTTTGCGGCGCCCGCCCGATCCCGACGGTACAGAACCCGGCATTTCGCGGCACCTACCCAATCCCCACGGTACAGAACCCGGCCTTTCTCGGCGTCCGGCCGACCGCGCCGGTACGGGACCTGGATTTCCTCGGCACACGTCTGATCACAACGGTACGGTCGTCGGCCTTTCTCGGCATCCGAGACAGTCTCGGCGGTTCATGCTCCAGCATCCCCCAGCGCTCGGTCAACCCAGCCGGTTCAAGCCCGGCATCTCCCAGCATCCGGCCAATCCGGCCGGTACGGCACCCGGCATTTCTCGGCGCCAGGCTAGCCCCGAGAGTGCGCCACGCGCGACCGACGGCCTCGAATCGCCGCCGCCCACCGCGCTCGCATATTTTATTTGGAGAAACTGGCCCGAAACGCGCCTGTCTCATTTTGGGCGGACGCGCGACTATACTCATATGGTCCTGTTGGGCGGGATGACCGTCCGGCAAAGCCGCGCGAAATCGGAGGTATTATGGGAGCGTTCTTCGGAGCTGTCTCGCATCGTGATGTTGCACTTGACGTTTTCTTTGGCGTTGACTATCACTCTCACCTCGGAACGCGCCGCGCCGGCATGGTCTCGTGCCGGGAGAGCGGCGGCTTTAACCGTCAGATCCACTCCATTGAGAACACTCCCTTCCGCACCAAGTTTGAGCACGACCTGCCGGAGCTTTCTGGCAAGTGCGCCATGGGCTGCATCTCCGACTCCGACCCGCAGCCGCTGCTCGTCCGCTCCCACCTGGGCGTCTATGCCATCTCCACCGTGGGTGCCATCGCCAACGTCGATCAGATCGTGAAGAGCTTTGAGGAGAGCGGCCACCAGTTCATGGCCACCAGCTCCGGCGCCGTTAACGTCAACGAGCTGGTTGCCGCGCTCATCAACACGCAGGGAGACATCGTCGAGGGCATTCGCTACGCCCAGGACCAGATTGAGGGCTCGCTCACGCTGCTCATCATGACGGATAAGGGCGAGCTCATCGCCGCGCGCGACAAGATGGGCCGCCTGCCGGTTCTCATTGGCAAGGATGATGACGGCTACTGCGTCTCCTTCGAGTCCTTTGCCTACGGCAAGCTCGGCTACGCCGACGAGTACGAGCTGGGCTCCGCAGAGATCGTCAAGATCACCGCGGACGGCTACGAGACCATCTCGCCCGCCCGCGATGAGATGCGCATCTGCGCGTTCCTCTGGGTCTACTACGGCTATCCCAACTCCAACTACGAGGGCGTCAACGTCGAGGTCATGCGCTACCGCAACGGCGCCATCATGGCCCGCGACGAGCGCGCGGCCGGGCTCCTTCCCGAGGTTGACTACGTGGCCGGCATGCCCGACTCCGGTCTGCCCCACGGCATCGGCTACGCTAACGAGTCCGGCGTGCCGCTCGCGCGTCCGTTTGTGAAGTACACGCCCACCTGGCCGCGCTCCTTCATGCCCGCCAACCAGGAGGTCCGCAACCGCGTCGCCAAGATGAAGCAGATTCCGGTGCCCGAGCTCATCCGCGACAAGCGCCTGCTGCTCGTGGACGACTCCATCGTGCGCGGCACCCAGATGCGCGAGACGATCGACTTCCTGCGCGATACCGGCGTCGCCGAGGTGCACATGCGCTCGGCCTGCCCGCCGATCATGTACGGCTGCAAGTTCCTCTCGTTCTCGCGCAGCCGCTCCGAGTACGAGCTCATCGCCCGTCGCAAGGTTCGCGAGCTCGAGGGGGACGAGGGCGAGCAGCACCTCGACGAGTACGCCGACGGCCGCAGCGAGCGCAGCCGCTGCCTGCTGCGCTCCATCTGCGAGGAGATGGGCTTCGACTCGCTGGAGTACCAGAGCCTGGACGGCATGCTCGAGGCCATCGGCATCGACCGCAAGAAGGTCTGCACCTACTGCTGGACCGGCCGCGACTAATCCAGCCCGCCAAACTATGTGACAATGGTGCCTGTCATCATGACAAAGGTGACAGGCACTTTTGTCATCAACGCTGTGATCGTTGCCGCGGGGAGGGGTGGCCATGGCGACGGTGCTCGTTGTTCTCGGTGCGATAAGTGCGGCGTATGGCGTCCTCATGGCGTTTCTCTATCCTGCCGGGGGCTTCTTCCTCGTGTGGATTGCCCTGGGCGCCGCGCTCATTGCTGCCGGCCGCATCGAGAAGATCCGTCGCGTGGTGTGCGGAGTCTGCGCCGCGGCGCTTGTCGCCGCGGGCGTCCTTTGTGGCATGGTGTGGACAACGGCTGCGTCGACGCCTCCTGCCAACCTCAACTATCTGGTAGTTCTTGGTGCTGGTCTGCGCCCGGACGGCACGCCCAGCGAGTCACTGCGCTACCGCCTGGATGCCGCGCGAGACTACCTTGGGGCAAATCAGGAGACAACCTGCATCGTCTCGGGTGGACAGGGCTTTGGCGAGGCCCAGACCGAGGCGGACGCCATGCTCGACTACCTTCTAGACGAGGGGGTGCCAGAGGCCCGTATTGTGCAGGAGCGCGAGTCGAGCACCACGGCGGAAAACATACAGTTCTCCGAGAAGCTTATCGAGCCAGGCTCTAGCGTGGGGATAGTCACCAATGACTTCCACCTCTACCGCGCCCTGCGCATTGCCGAGAAGAACGGTCTTACCGGGGCTCACGGGCTGGCGGCGCAGTCAAACCCGCTCTACCTGCCGCATGCGCTGCTGCGCGAGTGCGCGGCCATCGTGAAGGACTCCGTAGTGGGGAACATCTAGCCTCTCTGGTTTGGGATTGCTCGGGTCCAGCGTTACATTTTTGTTTTCCGCAGGCTGCGTCCGCCCAACCTGCGGATATTCATCTGGAATTAATAATTGATAATTCCGCTACCTGCGATTTTCCATCTCAAATCAAATGAAACACGAGAAGGAACAGCTTCCTTTTCTTGACTGAAAGACCCTCAGGGTGTAAGGTTTCTGACACAAAAATAAGGGAGGGGGTATGTTAATCCCCCCAAAGTCACTGAGGAAGCACATGCAGCATCGCCGATTCAACAATACGTGCATCACTCGGGGAAAAGCCCTCATTAGCTGCATCTTAGTCTTTTCAATTACGCTTTCTACGCTTCAGCTTCCAAGTATCGCTTGTGCCGATGAGCTAAATGAGGCAGTTTCCACCCTCGCTTCTCTAGAAAGTGAATGGGGGGGGGTAGTCTCCCAGACGGAGTCTGACGACTCTGAAACGATCTACACCGAGGATGGTCGCCCACTCTACGAGGGCGCGTCCGACACCATCTACATCTACAACGCGCTGCAGACCGCCGTGTCCCGCCAGGATGATGCGGCCGATCAGCCCGTGCTGACGGGCGACGGCGATGCCGAGACCTTTGGCACCGGTCAGCCCATCTACGCCGCGGGCTCCGACGAGCCGCTCACCTACAGCCCCGAGCACACGTACGTGTACGTTGGGGGTACAGGGAATACGAGCGCCAGCGATTCCGGAGACGCTGAGTCATCCGGTGAGCAGAATTCTGCCGACAAGAACGATCAGGCTGAGAAGAACGAGCGGGTCGAGAAGAACGAGCGGGTCGAGAAGAACGACGAGGCCGACAAGAACGTCGACCAGGAGACCGAACAGGACGATAAGGACACCGAGGAGACGACTGCCGCTGAGGACGCCGCAGCCATTGAAGGGGCGGAGGTCCTCTCCAACGGTGAAGATGGCGACACCGGCAAGGTGCTGCTGGCGGACGAGGATGCGGTTACCAACGGCATAGATGGTCGCGACTACGAGGGCCAGATCTCGATTGACATCAACGGCAACACGTATATCCTCATCGGCAACGAGCAACAGCTGCGGGCAATTGGTACCGGCGCGCAGGCGCATGGTAGGGTCTATCATTTCATGGGCAGCCATTTATTACCGTTCGACATGAAGATGTGCTATCCGGGCGATGCGGATCTCGGCCCAGACCAGGAGTTGAATGGTGCCAAGTATACTGACTTCGAAACCGAAGTGGGTCGTCTTTATTGCGGCCAAGGCGCCGATGGGGAGTACGACGTTAATGTCACCGCCAACCCCGACCTCTACTACACGGCCGACGCCAACTACATCATCTTCCGCGACATCGACCTGAGTACGCAGGTTGCAGGTGAGCCTGAAGACGGACGATGGACCCCGATGATGTTTACCGGCATTATGCTCGGCGCCAACAGCACGGGCATGGATGCTGGCGAGCTTAAGAGGCTCGTTGCATCGTCAACGACTGTGACCGATGCGGCTGATGCGCCGACCATTTCCAACGTAACCGTGAGCCAGACGGGCAAACTTGATTCTCGCGCGTTTTCCGGTGTGGGCTTCTTCGGCACGATTTCAAGCGGGCTCAATCTTAACGACCTTGGAAAAACCGCAGAGCAGACCGTGGTTTCCAACCTCAGACTCGATACGGTCTCCGTTACGAATCAATCGACGGAGACTGAAGAGACCCAAACGCTTATCAGCGGGCTTACCGATGTGCTCGGCACCCTGTTGAACGGTATCGTCGGCGGTCTGATCGGCGGCCTCCTGGATACGCTCTTGGGCATGCTTGGAGGCATCCTTGGAGCGATTATTCCAGGAGTTGACGGTCTGACCGAAGCCCTGCAAAAGCTTCTGACCGATACCGACACCGGTCTTCTTGGAAACCTGGGAAATGCCCTCGAGGATATTCTCGACCTGCGCAAAAAGGACCCCACGACGTTTGCCACGGGCGCGTTCGCGGGTCGCATCATAGGTGACGTCAACGTGAACAACTGCATTGTGACCAATGCGAGCGTCGAAAACGCCTCCGGAGCATCTGCCGCTAACGGTTCGGTGTACGTGGGAATGACCGGCGGCTTCGTGGGATATATGGAGGGCGTGACAGAATACGATGGCCTCTCTGAAGGCCTGAATATCGTGGTGGACGGCCTACAAACGCTGCTCAACATCATTCCCGGCATCGGCTTAGGCGATTTGCTTCAGCTGCTGAAGGGTAATGTTATCGACGTGAGCAAGCTCATTCCGACCGGATACTACAACCCTGTCATCAGCGGCTGCTCCGTCTCGCTGAACGATGACTCTATCGGAACGGCGGACACGAGCTATGCCGGCGGTTTCGCGGGCGTGCAGATTGGCGCGATTGTCGAGCATTCAAACGTTGAGGCAATGCAGCCCCTCGCGATCACAGCCGAGCGTTTCGCCGGCGGCTTCGCGGGCCTCATGCGCGACGCCGAGATGGAGGGCCTGCTCAACAACCTGGGTGTCCAGCTCATCAAGGTGGGCCAGCCTCAGAGCCTCGCGCTCGGCTCTTCTGTTTCTGCTCTATCGCTCACGGTAACGGCGAACGACCACGCTGGCGGCTTCGCCGGCGCGCTTGCTGCGAGCTACGTTGTCGCGTCGAAGGTTGACGTTGATGACGAGCTCGACGTCTCCGCCACGGCGGTCGAGGCGACCCCGTATGCCGGCTTCGCGGGCGGCATGGTGGGCGAGGCAACGCTGGGCTGGGTAACCAACCTGGGCTTTGACGACGATGACCAAGATGTGATCGGCCTGCTGAGCACTGCTCTGTCCAGGGTTCTCGGGTCCGAAAATTCCGGCGAGCTTCTCACCCTCATGGGCTTCACGCCCGCTGCGGTCATGGGCAGTGCGGTTTCCGCAGGGGAACTCACGGTACATTCCGAAACCTCGTACGCGGGCGGTCTTGTGGGGCATGGCGAGGGCACCCTCATCGATGCGGCCACCAAAACAAACCTCGAGAAGCTCTCTCACTGGAAGAGCGGTGGCCGCTACGCGGGCCAAGCCGTGCCCAGCACGCCAAACGCCGATGCGAGCAACAGCATCAGCGGGCTCTCTTTGGTCACGGCGAAAGACAGCTATGCCGGCGGCATCGCGGGCATGCTCGAGACCGCGGCGGTGGGAGGCCTGCTCAACAACTTAGTGGGCGTGGGAAACGTTCCAACGGTCGAGGGACTGGGTGGAAACGGCTTCAACGCGTTCAGGCTCGCTCATACAACCGTGAACAAGCAAACTGACGGCGCTGCGGCCCAGCCCGCATACGCCGTGGTCGCCGGCGGTCTTTCCGCGGGCGGCGCCGTGGGCTCCGCGTCGGGCGGCTCCATTGAGGGCATCGCCATCGATTCGGTCGCGTCGGTAATCGGTGCGGGTGAGGTTGGTGGCTTCATCGGCCAGGCGGCATCGGGCTCGCTCGTGGGCACCAAGGGAGTCGACATTCTGGGCCTGGTCAAGGTGAGCGGCCTGCTTTCCGTCGCGCAATACAGTGCGCTTACAGTGACCGACTGTTCCGTGACCGGCAGGACGCCGGCAGAGGGCGCGGAGCCCAAGGTCGAGGACGCCCCCAAGCTCGAGACCGATCCCTCCAAGCAGACCGCCGAAACGGCCGATTCAGGCCTGATTCCCGCAACTCAGTCGCCCTATCTCACCGTTATTGCCACTGGTGCCGGCCAGGGCGAAGCCTCGCAAATCACCGCGGGCGGCTTCTTCGGCCGTGCGAGCAGCCTCGACGCCGACCACTGTGCGGTCAATAACCTAGGACTGGTGCAAGCCCCCGAGAAGAACGGCAACGCGGGCGGCTTCGTGGGCCTCTCCACTACCGGTGGCCTGGCGAGCATCGTGGCGGACGACGACGGCGGCGTGGACGCCAGCCTGCTTGAGGAGATCCTTGGCGGCAAGTTGCTCAACATCAGCGACCTTCTCGGCGCCGTGCCTTGGATGATCCCCGAGTACCGTGAGACGCACGCAGACTATCTCGATGGCGGCTGGGTTACGGCTGATATTGCGGGCGGCTATGCCGGTCTCTTTGAGAGCGGTTCCGTGAACGTGTTCGACAAGGACAATCCCGTGTCGGACGGCACGGACGTTCAGTCGCTCTATGCCGTCAACAACATTGCTGCTGTTAGGGGCACTTCGTATGCCGGCGGCTTCGGCGGCAAGGTGGTGTCTGGTTCGCTCGCAAAGACGGGCGGTGGCCTGAGTCTGCTGGACGGTACTGCCAATCTGGACCTTACCAACCTCCTCGGCGTTATCCAAGCCTACGTGCCCACCATCAAGTACGCTGACGTTCTCTCTGAGAACGGCTTCACGGTGGCGGCTGCCCAGATCGACAGCCTGGAGCAGACCACCTCGGGTGCGGCCGGCGGCTTCATCGGCTATGGAACGGCGGTGCAGGTCTCGTATTCCGACGTGAGCAAGCTCGCGCACACCACGGTCACCCCGCCGGATGACTTGGAGGCGAAGGATGCCCCCAGCTACTTCAACCCCGAGCAGAGCACCTATGCTGTAACGGCGCCGCAGTACGCGGGTGGCTATTTCGGCTACCTGGACATTGGCAGCACGGCGGGCGCGGCATCGGGCCTGGAGCTCCTCAAGGGCACGGGGCTCACCAGCGGCATCAGCGTCTCCGACCTCACGAGAGCCCTGAACGTTATGACCTCCACGGTGGAGCACTCCAACGTCTGCGGCCACGCGGGTGGATTCTCCGTGCTGGCGAGTGACGAGGATAGCTTTGGTGCCGTGGGCCATGCGGGCGGCTTTGCCGGCAAGATCTCGGGCGGGCAGATCCAGGACTGCAACGTCGACAACTTCGAGTACATCATTGGTCAGATTGCCGCCGGCGGCTACGCAGGAGAGCTCGTGCCCGGCTCGGTGGCCGATGTGCTCGGAGAGGCTACGGTGGGCGCTGACGACCAGGAGCAGCACGGCATTCTGGACGGCTTGGCCGACGTGGGCAACCTCGCCTCGTTGGCCCAGGCCTTCGTGCCCACCATCCGCAACAGCGAGACCACGTGCGTTCCCTGCGGCGGTGCCGTGCGTGCGCAGGCACTTTCCGCGGAGGGGAGCGCGGACGGTGACGGTTCGCCCATCACCGTGCAGCGCGGCATGGCCGGCGGCTACGTGGGTCACAACATGGGCGGTCAGATTTGGGGCAACAACAACGCCACATGGAAGAGCGAGAACGGCGAGGACGGCGCATATACCGGCCCGCAGCGCGAGGCGGCTGCAATCCGCATCCGTTCCGTCTACGGCGCTGAGTACGCGGGCGGCTTCACCGGTCTTATGGAGCCCGGCTCCACCGCCGAGACCGGCGGCCTCAGCCTGCTGTGGGGCCTCATCAATACGAACAACCTGCTCAACGTGATGCAGGACATCTATCCCACCGAGGAGAACACTGCGGTCTACGGCCCCCTGCGCGGGCTTGACAAGGACACGTGGAACGCTTGGGTCGATGCGGTGGGTGTGGATAACGTTTACGGCGAGCTGTTGGGCGAGGAGGACGAAGCCGCGGCGAACAGCCTCGTTGGCCATGTGGATAGCGACGATGAGATTTCGGCGTGGCTCGCCAAGATCGGCTACGGCACCAATGTTGTCGCGGGACGCGACACCTACGAGGCAGGTGCCTACACGGGCAGCGCCGGGGTCGCCGGCGGCTACGTGGGCTCCATGGTTGCCGGCACCATCACCAACGGTCAGGCGCACGACACCAAGCTCGTGCGCGCTATGCGCGCGGCGGGCGGTTTCGTCGGCGCAGCCGAGACGAGTGGCGTCGCGGAGCTGGGTAGCGTGGACATTCTTGGCCTTACGATCAACGCGGGCGACCTGCTGCCCAGCCTGGTGTCCGTGTTCGTGCCGGTCATCAAGTGCTCTTCGGTCACGGGCTATCGCCAGGGCATGACGGTGGAGTCCTTCGGCTCGGCGCCGGCGGATGGCGAGGGCCAGCATAAGACCGATACGAAAAACGGCACCGGCTTTGCTGGCGGCTACATTGGCTTTGGCTCCGGCGCCCAGATCTGGGGCGATGCCGATACAGCGCGCAACGGTAACGCACAGCCCGTGAGCAATGCTGGCTGCACGGTGTCCGGCCTGCGCCGCGTGAGTGCCACCGCCTACGCGGGTGGCTTCGCGGGCAAGCTCTTTGCCGCCTCGGTGGCGAGTGCAGATACAAACGTCTCCGACGGTTTCCTGCAGGGCCTGCTCGACAAGGTTATCGGCGGTACCGACATCACGAACCTCGCCGAGGTGCTCCAGGCCTCGATGTCCACCGTGCGTAACGCCCATGTAAGCGCCACGGCAACCGATGGTGAGGGCGTGGTCATCGCAGGCGACGCGCAGTGGGGCTTCACCATCGACGCGTATACCACAGGCGAGGGCGACAGCGCTCAAAAGGTCTATCCCATCGCGGCAGGCGGCTTCGCCGGCTCCATCGAGGCGACCGTGCTGGGCGAGCTCACCACCAACGGGGACGATCCCGACGCGGCGGGTGGCGACGATCTTAATCTCCCCGTCAACACGGCGAAGGGCGTTTCAGTAAGCGGTTTGCGCGGCGTGGACGGCGGCAACTTTGCAGGTGGTCTCGTGGGCTTGGCCGACGTGGCGGGTGCGGCTGACGTGGCAAGCGGCGACACGGAAGGTTCTGGCGCCTCGATTCTCCAGCTCATCGGCATCGGCGGCGTGAGCGTGCTGCAGGCGTTCCAGCCGTGTGTCTACGGCGCCACGGTCGATGGCGTGGCAGACGGCCTCACCGTGCGCGCTCACGAGGCGGACACGGGCGGACTGCTCACCGCCGAGCGCCGCAGCGGCAACGCGGGCGGCTTCATCGGGTCGATCATGAGCGGCGTGGTGCGCGAGAGCTCGCTCACCAACCTGAGTACCGTTTCCGGCCCCAGCTACACCGGCGGCTTCATCGGCTACACCGGCAAGAGCGGTGTGGTTGACGTGGAGGAAGCGTCCGCACTCGCAGGCCTGCTGGGGCTTGACGCCAGTGCGCTTAACACGTTCAGCACGTTGGTGCAGAGCTCCACCGTTGCGGGCATCCCGGCAGGCTACACGGTGGCCTCTACTAGTAACGAGATGGACGATGGTGAAGATGCCTATCAGGTCAGCGGTGGCTTCGTAGGCTATGCGGACTTGGCGCACATCTCCGGCTGTCTCGCCACCGCGCTCAAGCGCGTGGGCTCCGGCGAGGTTGCCGGCGGTTTTGCCGGCAAGGGCACACATGCGTATCTGGTCTCTGCGGACGCAGATTCTCCGCTCGTGGATGCCTTGCTTATGGTTGTGCTGGGGCTCGTGAAAGCGCTCTGGCTTGACGAGCTGCAAAATACCGGCCTCGTCGAGATTAACCTTACCGATTGGGTGCTTCACTTGCAGGTGGAGAAGAGCGGTGACACGCTCAGCTTGAGCTTGCTGGGGATTCCTATCGAGGTGACGCTTGATGCCGAGAAAACTGACAGTACTGCTGTTGCTCAGGTAACAATCGGGAGCTCCACCATTGAGCTCAATGTCAAGAAAGACGAAAACGGCAACGTAACGTTTGATGGGGAGACGCCGAGCATCGCCGTCAACCTCATCAAGGCCAACATGACGGTGATCGAGGACTCGACTGTCACCGGCATCGCGGACGGCTACGACGTCTTCGCCGGCGGCGCGACGCAAACATCGGCCGCAATGGGCACCAGTAGCTCGGATGCAGAGAGCGGTTTCGCCGGCGGCTTCATGGGCTGGAGCGACGAGGCACAGCTCAAGAACAACGAGATGGTCTATGCCGACGTGGTGAAGGGTGCGGAGGGCAAGACGGCACCGTTCGTGGGGCGCACCGATTACGATTCGGCGCATCTGCTCGATACCGTGGACAAACAGATTACGGGTAACACCTACCACGTGTACCGCGGCACGGAGCTGGAGAATCAGACGCTGAGCGGTGCAATCACGTCCAAGCTCGAGGGCACTGCTTCAGCAACTATCACCGGCACACTGGACGACGGTGATCCGACGGTTGAAGGCATCCCGACAACTGCCGATGATGCCGCTTGGGCACGCTTCGACATCACGGGCCACAAGGTCGTGGCGGACAAATCCAACCATGATGACTGGAAGGGCGTTACAGCGGGCGACACCCCCATCGACGTCTGGCAGGACGAAGGCGCCACGGCTGTCCTCATGGCCAACGCAACGGTGAACGACAACACCGGCGCGCTTACGCCCGAGCCCGAAGAGGGCCAGGATCCCTGCGCCGCTACGGCCGACCTCACCATCACCAAGGTTTGGGACGATCACGGCGACACGGCGCACCGCCCGGATTCCATTACGGTCACGCTCTACCAGAGCTACACCAATGCTACTGATGAGACGATTACCGAGCCCTACGATGGAAAATTGCCTGACGGCACTCCTGATGGCAGCGGCATCAGAAACCCCATCACGCTTTCCGCCGCCGAGGCATCGCCGTGGAGCAACACCTGGCAGCACGTGGTCAAGATGCTACCTGTTGCCTGGAGGGACGCTGACGGCACCGTTCGCTATTTCAGCTACTCGGTGAAAGAGGTCACGCTCGACGGTGGCGGCAAGGATATCGCCGATTACTCCACTACCATCACGCCCGGCGAGGACGGGACGTTCCACATCGTGATCACCAACCGACTGCCCCTGCCTGTAACGGGCGGCATAGGCACCACCCCGTTCCTGTTCGTCGGCCTCGCGGCCCTTGCGCTCGGCGGCATCTGGCTCGATCAGCAGCGCCGACGCAGGAATCAGCCCCGCGCCTATGTGGGCGCCCACTTCGCGAATGCCGCGCCGCACCGCAGACGCGCTTCGAAATAGGTCGGTAAGTTGCATCGAAAGAAAGGAAGGAAGATGCATAAGGTAAGGACAAGATTGGCGGCACTGCTCGCAGTGCTCGTCCTGGCGGTGGGGGCCCTCTTCACCGCCACCCCCGCAATGGCCGCAGAAACGGGAACCCTCACGGTGACCAGCTCCAACGCCGCCTTCAACGGTAAGACGGTGGACGCCTACAAGATGTTCGATGCCACGGTCGCCGCAGACGGCTCGGTGGGCTACACGCTCGTCGAAGACTGGAAGGGCTTCTTCGTGACAAACGCGGAGACGTTCTTTGGCGAGGAGACGACCATCACCTCAAGCTCGACGCTCGACGAGGTCTCCGCTGCGGCGTACGACTACATTCGCTCGCTTGACGCCGAACCTGACGGTGACAACGACACCGATGTTAATCTTGTCGCCTTTGCCCGTACGGCGCGTGATTGGGCAGTGACGAATCTCTCTGCCCATAAGATCACCGCGACCGCCTCGCAGAGCGGCAACAACTACGTTGCTTCGTTTGAGACTGTTGGCCTGGGCTACTACGTGCTTGACCCCCAGGGCGGCTCCACGAGCACCGAGCGTGGATCCGATGCCATGCTCGTCGCGGTGACCGATGCCAATCAGACCACTAACATCGACCTCAAGAGTGAGTATCCTACGGTCACCAAGACGGTCGAGAACACGAATCACGCCTCTGCCCAGATTGGCAAGGAGATCACGTTCACCCTCACCTCCAAGGTGCCGGACATGACGGAGTTTGAGGACTACAGGTTCTACTTTACCGATGTGCTGAGCGAGGGTCTCACGTTCGGTAGCATCACGGAGGTCAAGGTGGGCGATCAGGTCCTCACCGAGGACAGCACTGGTCCCGACTATAGCGAGAGCTCCTACTCGTTCTCTCACCCCGAGAGCAACAATCAGAAGATACGCGTTGACATCAACAACGCCTACACGCTCTTCCAGAACCACGAGGGCGAAACCATTACCGTTACCTATACCGCGACGGTGAATGCCAACGCCGTTGAGGTTGCCGTCGACAACCCCAACAACGCGCAGGTGAACTTCAGCACCAACCCCGACGGTTCCGGCGACGGATCCTCCACGCCCTCGATCGTGCACACCTACACCTTTGGCTTTGAGGTCAACAAGGTTGACGATGAGAGCGAGGCACTTGCCGGTGCGGTCTTCGAGCTGCAGGATGCCAACGGCAGCGCCATCTCGCTTATCATGGATGGGGCTGCTTACCGTCCTGCGCTCACTACCGAGAGCGGCGCCACCCAGGTGACCACCGATACTACCGGCGTCCTCACCTTCAAGGGCCTCGCCGAGGGGACCTACAAGCTCGTCGAGGTCAAGGCTCCGGACGGCTACAACAAGCTGAGCAAGCCTGTCACGATCACCATCAACGCGGAGTACAACCACAACGACGGCACCCTCGCGTCCTGGAGCATCTCCGTCGACAAGGGCGACGGCCAGCCTGCGACTACGGTTAACGGTACCCTCCCGACGACGGGCGAGCCGGCTACGCCCGCGACGCTTCCTGAGTTCAACGTCGAGAACCATAAGGGCGTCGAGCTTCCGGGTACCGGTGGCATGGGTACGATTGCCTTCACGGTTGTCGGTGTCGTGGCTGTTGCCGGTGGCGTTGCCTGGTACGCGAGCCGCCGTCGTTCCAACGGCGCCCACACCGCCTAGTCCTTATCGCTGTTTCGGACTCGTTGTGAGGCGCGTGCGCGACATACTCCCCCTGCTCGTGATCATCGCTGGACTCTGCATCCTGCTGTACCCAACGGTGAGCAACTTCTTGGTAGAACGTAACGCGACGAGGGTCGTCGCCCGTTATGACGCTACCCTGGAGGACATGAGTCAGGAGGAACGCGAGCAGATGCTCGCGGACGCCCACGCCTACAACGACGCGCTTGCCGCCTCCTCGGGCGCCGGTACGCCGGCGTCCGAGGGCGGCGAGCCCGCTCAGGTGGGGGAGACCCTCGCCTACGATGATCTTCTCAACCTGAACGGCGACGGCATGATGGGCTACATCATCATCCCCAAGATGAACGTTGAGCTGCCCATCTACCACACCGTGGAGGAGCGCGTCCTGCAGGTGGGCGTGGGCCACATGGAGAGCTCGTCGCTGCCCGTGGGCGGAGAGTCCACGCACGCGGCGCTCTCTGGACATCGCGGACTGCCCTCGGCCAAGCTCTTCACGGACCTCGATCAGATGGAGGTGGGCGATCAGTTCTTCATCAAGGTCCTGGGCGAGACCCTGGCCTACGAGGTCCACGAGGTTGAGACGGTCCTGCCCACAGAGACCGAGTCCCTCGCCATCCAGCGGGGCCAGGACCTCGTGACCCTCATCACCTGCACGCCGTATGGCATCAACTCGCATCGCCTGCTGGTGCACGCGCACCGCATCCCGTACGAGCCGCAGATGGAGGAGGCCATCGAGCAGGTGGGCGGCTTCATCAACATTCCGTTGCCGTACCTGCTGCTTATGATTGCGCTTGCGGTGCTCGCGGTATTTCTCGTTGTGCTTAAGGTTCGTGCTAGTCGCAAGGAAAGGGAGGAGTATGCACGTGGCAAGCATACGCGCTGACATCACAAGGAGACGGTTCTTCTCGCTGTGTGCGGGCGTGCTTGCGGTTGCTGCCGGGTCTAGTTTGCCCGTGAGGGCGTCGGCCGCTCCCGTGGGTTCCATCGTGCTGGGGTGTCTCTATGACGACATGCCGCTGGTGGGGGATACCTATGCTATTGCACGTGTGGCTACGGCCGAGCTTGACGAGAAGACGGGTGCGGTTGTCTCGTTTATGACCTGCGAGCCTTTTGCCAGCCTCGACCTGGACTGGGGCGCGATGAGCTCCTCCGAGGTTGATGAGGCAGCTCGAAAGATGTCTGCGCTTGCACGGAGGGATGGTCTCTTTGCACAGGAGGCCCGCTCGGACGGATCTGGAGACGTTGGCTTCTGGGGGCTTGAGACGGGTCTGTACTTGGTTGATCGCGTTGCGGTTGCAGAGGCAAACGAAGCGTATGCGTGCGAGCCAATGCTGATTGGCGTGCCCACGATGGGGGATGGCGAGCCTACGTACTACGTGACGTCATATCCCAAGTTTGAGCATGTCGGAGGGGCGGGCATACCCACGGAAGAGCCCGGGGATGAGCCGAAGGGTGAGCCGGACGACGGGCTTGAGCAGCCTCCGGCGAGCTCTGGCGGTGGCCCGCTCGTAGAGACGGGTGACGCGCTCAAGCAGCTTGGTGGGTCTCTGGCGCTTATTGGTACCGTGTTGCTTCTTATTTCGCGCTTTTCTCAGGGTGGGGATGATGGCACGGATGCCGGGGGTTCTGCTGAGGAGAGGGACGCTGTCGACTAGCCCCATGGGATGTAGACTGTTGCCCTGTTCCGGTGCTACGGGAGGGGCGGCATATGATGGAAAAGCTCGACCCGCGTTGGGAGCGTGCGGACGGCTACGTGCTCAGGCAGGCGCACGCAGAGGACGTGGACGCGTACTGGGACGGCTTCAACGAGTTTGACCCGGAGGGCGCGCGTCTTACGGGAAGCAAGGAGCGCTATGAGCGCGGCGAGGTGATTGATTTCTTTCTGCGCTGCGTTGACAACCCCGACCGCTGTGATCTGCTGCTGATTGCCCCCGATGGCCGCGTGGTGGGCGAGAGCGTCATCAACGAGGTTGACTGGGACGCGCGCAGCGCCAACTTTCGGATCGCGCTCTTCGGTGCGGCCGCGCGCGGGCATGGCCTGGGGACGTGGGCCGTAGAGACCACGCGCGACTTTGCCTTTGCCGAGCTTGGCCTGCATCGCTTGGAGCTCGACGTGTTCTCGATAAACCCGCGCGCCCGGCACGTCTACGAGAAGGCCGGCTTTCGCGTGGAGGGCGTGCTTCGTGATGCCATCTGGCTGGGTGATGGCTACTGCGACGACATTCTCATGGCCATCCTCGAAGACGAGTGGCGCGCGTTGTAAGGGTGGTGACAAAGGTGACAGGGTAAACTGTCATCATCTTTTCGATGATGACAGTTTACCCTGTCACCTTTGTCACCACCCTTGTCAACCTTTGTTATGATTCGGCGTCGAGGGTTTCGCGGATGGCGAGGATGAACTCGCGGGTGCCGAGCGTCTCGGGGTTCTCCAGCGACGTAATGCGCGCGAGGTCGCCGGTCATGCGGCCGGACTCGATCGTCTTGATCGTGGCGGCCTCCAGGCGGTTGGCAAAGTCCACGAGCTCGGGCAGCTCGTCCAGCTCGCCGCGCTTGCGAAGAGCCCCCGTCCAGGCAAAGATCGTGGCCACGGAGTTGGTGGACGTAGCCTCCCCGCGCAGGTGCTTGTAGTAGTGGCGCTGCACGGTGCCGTGCGCTGCCTCGTACTCAAAGTAGCCGTGCGGGCTCACGAGCACCGAGGTCATCATCGCCAGGCTGCCAAAGGCCGAGGACAGCATGTCGCTCATGACGTCGCCGTCGTAGTTCTTGCACGCCCAGATGAAGCCACCCTCGGACTTGACCACGCGGGCCACGGCGTCGTCGATCAGCGTGTAGAAGTACTCGATGCCGGCCGCCTCGAACTTCTCGCGATACTCGGCCTCATAGATCTCTGCAAAGACGTCCTTGAAGCGGTGGTCGTAGGTCTTGGAGATGGTGTCCTTGGTGGCAAACCAGAGGTCCTGCCCCGTGGAGAGCGCATACTCAAAGCAGCTGCGGGCAAAGCTCTCGATGGAGGCGTCAAGGTTGTGCTGGCCCTGGACCACGCCGGGACCGTCAAAGACGTGGACAAGCTCGCGGCGCTCGGTGCCGTCCTCGGCGGTGTAGACGAGCTCCACCTTGCCGGGCGCGTCGATGCGCATCTCGGAGTTCTTGTACACGTCGCCGTACGCGTGGCGGGCGATGGTGATGGGCTTCTTCCAGCAGCTCACCACCGGGTCAATCCCGCGGACCACGATCGGTGCGCGGAACACGGTGCCGTCGAGCAGCGCGCGGATGGTGCCGTTGGGGCTCTTCCACATCTGCTTCAGGCCGTACTCCTCCACGCGCGCGGCGTTGGGGGTGATGGTGGCGCACTTGACGGCCACGCCCAGGCGCTTGGTGGCCTCGGCGGAGTCAATGGTGACCTGGTCGTCGGTCTTGTCGCGGTACTCCAGGCCGAGGTCGTAGTACTCGGTCTTGAGGTCAACGTACGGGCAGATGAGCTCGTCTTTGATGATCTGCCAGATGATGCGGGTCATCTCGTCGCCGTCCATCTCGACGAGCGGGGTCTTCATCTCGATCTTAGTCATGCGTGCCTCCAAGCGTCGCTCGTTTTGCCGCAACGAGCGTAGCACGCAGATCCCTGGTTGCGCCCCTGCGAGAAGAACATGAGACACGCCTGATACAGTTGGCCCAAAAACGCCTCCCGCAAGCGGCACCGCGCCGCGGGCATTCCCCTGCGTCTAGCCCTCGATGCCAGCGGCCAGCCAAGAGGGCTGCTCCGCCCCGGTTACCCGAGCGCACGCGTAGGCGTCTGGGGTTGGGAGGCTGGCTACGGCCTGATAGCCATCTGGCCTTGTGGCAAGAGCAACCGCGCCCCCGTTGCCGGGAACGAGCAGCACCGCCTCGTTGGCAATGGGGTCGTAGGCGGTGGTTGCCAGGCGAGGGGAGCGGAGAAGGGCGGCAAGGCCGTCAAGCTCGGGGGAGGCCTGGCTCGCATCAAACGAGACCTGTGCCGGGCTGGTCACGTACGTGACGGCCCGCGCGGCTCCCTCGGTCGAGAAGTCCTCGAGCTGCCAGGGAATGTCTCCCGCAAGCGAGGAGAGCCGTGCGTAGACGGGGCTTCCCTCGGCGGTGATCAGGCGCGTGTCAAACTCGGCCGTCCTGCCATCCGGGGACACGAGAAGGGCCCCTTCGGCCTGAATGCGCGCGAAGGTCATCGTGAGGTAGGAGCGCAGGACGCGCCGCTCGGGACCCCAGCTCTCGGGCGCTGCCACCTGGGCGAGCCTTTCGAGAGCGTCGTCCCACGAGCCGATGGCAACGCTTTGGGCAAAGAGCCGCTCGGGATCGTTGGCAACGCTTGCGTTGGGGAAGTGGCGCCAGGGGCCGCGCGTCGCTGCATTGAGTCCGCCAAGGTCGACCTCCTCCGGACTGCCGGCGTCAACCTCGGTCAGCGCCCAGCGCTTTCCCGCAACTGCTCGGGCAGACCTGCGAAGCGTCACCGTGACGGGCGTCTTTCCATCCGCCTGAAGATACCGGAGCGAGAAGGTCACGTTGCTGCGAGTCCCCTCGAGCGCGCCCGTGGAGCGAGCAACGCGAAAATCCTCCTCAAGCGTGGCCATGGGGTCAACGTTGCAAGGAAGTACCTGGTAGAGCACGCTGAGCTGTTCGCTCGAGCAACGGACGTCGGTGTGGAAGTCGCGGGGGAGGTCGCTCTGGATGCGGGGAACCACCGGCTCGGGCACGGGCTCCGGCTCGGGTGTCGGCGCGGGCGAGAAGAGCGTCTCGTCCTCGCTGGGCTCGGGCTCTGGGTTGGGGACGTAGGTTATCGTGAGGGAGATGGACGGGGTGCGCTGGGCCTCGGGTTGTGGCTCGGGTTCGGGCTCGGGCGTGGCGTCCGGCTCGGACTCGGGCGCCGCCTCTGCCTCCGCCGCGGTCTCCGCCTCGGGCTCCGCCAAGACCTCCGGCTCCGCCTCAGCTACAACCCCCGGCGCCGCCTCAGTGATAGCCTCGGTTTCAGCCACGGTCACAGCTTCCGTCTCAGCCGCGGCCACAGTCTCCGGCTCCGCTGCTTCCACGTTCTTCTCGGCAGGCTTTTCTACGTGACGCGGCTTTACCGGCTTGAGCGCCTTTGCCCCGCGCTTGCGCTTCCAGGGCTTTCCGCTCGACGCCCCCTTCTTGCCGTCGCCACTCGCCAGCTTGGAGAGCGCCTGGTCGTACTCCGCGCACTCGATGACGGTGGCGTAGACGTAGCCTTTCTTGAAGACGGTGAGCTTGATGAACTCGGGCAGCTGCTCGCAGAGCACGCGCACGTCGGCGCAGCCAAGGTCCTCGGGGCAGATTCCGTCAGCGGCAAGCGCCTCCTCAACGCGCGGCAGTAGCGTTTGTTTGCGCACTCCCAGCTCGCGCGAGAGCAGCTGGTACAGATATAGGCGATTACCTGGCGTTATTTTAGGCATGACGGCATCTCCTCGGGGGTGGCTTGGCGCGTGCCCGCTCAAAAGCGCGGCCCTCTACCTTACTACCCAAACCGGGTGCCGGGATCGCAAATTCCCCGAGCGGTCAGCGGGTCATGCCCCGGGACGCCTTTCGGCTTGCTCGGTTGCGCAGATTCACCACCGTTGCCTGCATGCCGTGGGGCGCATAGGCCAGGCTCTCCAGTGTCTCAAGATCGTGCGGGAGATATGCCGTCAGCGAGAGCTCCGCCGTCTGCTCCACGTGCTCGGGCAGGGCACCGGGCGTGGCGGCAAGCGCGCACACGCGAGCTCCCTGGGCGCCCAGGCGCTCCTCGTACTCGCTCGACGGCTCGTTGGGAAAGTCGGCCCGCGCGTCCCGGCTCGTCCACAGGAGCTCATATCCTGCGAGCGGGACCTGCGTGAGCATGAAGTCAAAGAGCGGCTGGCTGTCCGTGCGCAGCCGCACCTGCGCCCCCTCGGCAAGAATCTCTCGGAAGTCGAGGAGCCGCTCCATGCAGGCCATCCTCTTGTGGGCGTCTCGCTTGCGCGGAAACGGCGTGGGAAAGTTGAGGTAGATGCAAGAGAGCTCGCCCGGAGAGAAGAACTCGCGCACGCGCATGCCCGTTCCGGGCACCACGATCACGTTGGGCACCCCGCTCTCGCAGACGTGCTGGGCGGCATAGGCCACGCAGACGGGCTCGGAGTCCATGGCAACGAAGAGGACGTCTGGCTCCCGGCGCGCGGCCTCAATGGCAAAGGCGCCCTTTCCGCAACCAAGGTCAAGACGGACCTCCGAGAAGGGCCTCTCTCCCAAAGGGGTGCACGCCTCTGCCCAGCGACCGCGCCAGAGCGCGGGGTCCAGCTCTATGACGCGAGAGTAGCGCTCGATGCGCTCCTCGAGCACAAAGTTCTTGGGAAGGCGTGCGTGCATGCCGTGCATCTTTCTCCAATCTAGCGTGGGTGCCCAGGGTGTGCGGGCCATTCCCGGCGGGGTCTGCGAATTGGGGACGGGTTATTTCTCTCAGAGATTCTGGGACAGGTTTGCTTTTTGGCAAACCTGTCCCAGAATCTCTGAGAGAAATAACCCGTCCCCAATTCGCAGACCCCGCCGGGAATGGCCCGCACGCCCTGGGCATCACAGCAGCTCGTCGAGGGTGGAGCCGTAGGAGGGAAAGAAGTCCGCCATGAAGCTCGCGACCTCGGGAAGCTCGGCGGCCATCTCCTCAACGGCGGCGCGGCAGGTCTTCTCGGCGCTCTCAAACTCGCGGTTGCCCGAGCGGCCCTCCTCAACGCACTTGATGAGCGCAGAGATCTTGTCGGCAGCCTTTACCAGGCGGCGCAGGTAGAGCTCGCCCTCGTCCGCGTCCGCCTTGCACCAGAGGACATCCTCGAAGGCGGCTCGGAGGTCTGCCGGCAGCGCGTCGAGCAAGCGCTCCTCGGCGCCGCGCTCCACCGCCTTGTACGCGTCCCTGATGCGACCGTCGTGATACTTCACGGGCGTGGGCATGTCTCCGGTGATGATCTCGGAGGCATCGTGATAGAGCGCCACAAGCGCCGCGCGCTCGGCATCAAGCGCACGGCCAAAGCGCGCGTTGCCGATAACGCACAGCATATGCGCGATGAGCGCCACCTCAAGGGTGTGCTCGGAGAGGTTCTCGGGTCGGGCGCTGCGCATGAGCGCCCAACGCTCGATGTACTTCATGCGCGAGAGGACGGCAAGAAAGTGCGACTCTGCCATGGTGCCTCCTGGGAACGTTTCTCATACCGCTTTGTGCAGCACATGATATACCGCCCGCCGGACACCAATCCGACGGGCGGCGAGAAGACCGTGCGAAAAACGCTAGTCCGCGTCCTGCTCGATGCTCTGCAGCGTGGCCATGAGCGCGGGGATGACCTGCTTCTTGCGGCTCACCACGCCAGGCAGCCAAGCCTTGCCGCCCTCGGGCTCCACGTCAAAGGCGCGCGAGACAATGTCCTCTGCGCCCTCCCCGTACCAGAGGATGTCGCTCGAGGATCCCTTGACGTCGGTGAAGAGATAGAAGACGAGTGGCAGCTCCTCGGAGATGGCGGCCTCGCGGAGGTAGGGACCCACGAGGGTCTCTGCCGCGGCGCGGCTCTTCTCGGTCATGTAGCTGCCCTGGCCGACGCCAAACTTGACGTTGCCGCGGCTGAAGACCTTGAAGTCGCCGTGGAAGACCTCCTCGGCGGTGCGGCCCGTGAGGTCGGCGCCCGCCTCGAACATCGCGTCCGCGTACTCGGGGATGCTCACGCCGGCAATCTGGGCCAGGGCCTCGGCGGCGTCTCGGTCCATCTGCGTGCAGGTGGGGGAGCGGAACATCAGCGTGTCTGAGAGAATCGCCGAGAGCATGAGGCCGGCGATCTTGCTCGGGATCTCCACGCCGTTCTCGCGATACATCATGTGCACGATCGTGCAGGTGCAGCCCACGGGCATGTTGCGGAAGTAGGCGGGCCCGGCGGTCTCGATGGAGCCGATGCGGTGGTGGTCGATGATCTCCATGATCTCTGCCTGCTCAAGCCCCTCGACCGCCTGGGAGCGCTCGTTGTGGTCAACGAGAATGACGTGCTTCTTCTTGGCGGAGAGGAGGTTGGGGGAGCTCACGAGGCCAACGTAGGTGCTGTTCTCGTCGATGACGGGGAAGAAGCGGTGGCGCGAGTGCGCCATCATCTTGCGCGCGTCGTCGATGGACGTGTTGACGCTCACCTTGAGGATGCCCTCGGAGAGCATCTTGGCGCGCACGGGGATGGACATCGAGATGATGCGCGCGGCGGCGTAGGTGTCATAGGGGGTGGTGATGATGGCGCAGCCGTGGCGCTTGGCAGAGGCAATGACCTTGCTCGAGATGTGCGCGCTGCAGCAGACCACAAGGCAGCTCGCCTCGCACTCAACGGCAAACTGCTGCGTCTCGTAGCGGTTGGTGACAAGCACGATGTCCCCGGGCTTGACGGTGTCCTCCATCATCTCGGGGGTGCTGCCCACGCGGACGCTTCCGCCCGTGACGCGGCTCGTGGGGTCGCCGAGGATCATCTCGCCGCCGAGCGTGTCGACGATGTTGGCGTAACAGGTGTGCGACTCGCCGATCACGCTCACGTCAAAGACGTCCATGTTGGCGTTGGCAATGTCCTTGACGGCGATGATGCCCTCGAGGTTGTTCTCCTCGTCGGTGATGCAGAGCGTGTCTGCTTTGGCCTCGCGCATGAGGTTCCATGCGGCGAAGAGGCTCATCTCGCCGTCGATGCCGCCCTGGCGCTGGATCTCTGTGTCTTTGATCTGCGGGGTGACGGACGTGATGAGCTCGGGCTCGTTGAAGCCAAAGTGCTTGAGCACAAATGCGGTCTCGCGGTTGATCGTGCCGGCGCGACGCGGCTCGTAGATCGTCGTGTGCTCGATCTGGTTCTTGAGGTGCGCGTAAGCGATGGCCGAGCAGATGCTATCGGTGTCCGGGTGCAGGTGTCCGATGACGTTTATCTTGCGGATTCCCTCTGGCATGACGTTCCTTCCCCTGGTGATGCCTTCTTCGATTGTGCCACGCGCGCAGGGGCAATTTGCCGGTCGTGGGCGCAAACGGTAGAAATTCACGTCCCCCGAGCGACTTATGACAAAGGTGACAGGGTTACTTGTCATGATTGATGACAAAGGTGACAGGGTTGTTTGTCAGGTTCGGACGTCCCCAACCGAGGGGCCGTCCGGTAAGATGAGGGTGACAAGAACCCCGCGAGAAGGCGAGAAACCCCATGGCAGAGTTCGTGTACCAGCTGATCCGCGCCCGCAAGGCCGTCCACGACAAGGTCATCTTGGACGACGTCACGGTGGGCGTATACCCTGGCGCCAAGATCGGCGTGGTTGGCCCCAACGGCGCCGGCAAGTCCACGCTCCTCAAGGTCATGGCCGGGCTCGAGGACGTCTCCAACGGCGAGGCCATGCTGAGCCCCGGCTACACCGTGGGCATTCTCCAGCAGGAGCCGCCTCTCGACGAGGACAAGACCGTCCGCGAGAACATCGAGCTCGCCTTTGCCGATCTTCTCGCCAAGATCGAGCGCTTCAACCAGGTGAGCGCCGAGATGGCCGACCCCGATGCGGACTTTGACGCCCTCATGGCCGAGATGGGCACCCTCCAGGACGAGATTGATGCCGCCAACGGCTGGGACCTGGACTCCCAGCTCTCCCAGGCGATGGACGCGCTGCAGTGCCCGGATCCAGACGCGCCCGTCTCCATCCTCTCCGGCGGCGAGCGCCGTCGCGTGGCCCTCTGCAAGCTGCTGCTTGAGGCCCCTGACCTGCTGCTCCTTGACGAGCCCACCAACCACCTGGACGCCGAGTCCGTGCTCTGGCTCGAGCAGTTCCTGCACAAGTACCCCGGCGCCGTCATGGCCGTCACGCACGACCGCTACTTCCTCGACGACGTGGCCGAGTGGATCTGCGAGGTCGACCGCGGCCAGCTCTACCCCTACGAGGGCAACTACTCCACCTACCTGGAGAAGAAGGCTGCGCGCCTGGAGGCCCAGAGCCAGCAGGACGCCCGCCGCGCCAAGAAGATGAAGTCCGAGCTCGAGTGGGTGCGCTCCAGCCCCAAGGCGCGCCAGGCCAAGAACCGCGCGCGTCTGGAGCGCTACGAGCAGATGGAGGCCGAGGCCCGCGCCTCCAAGAGCGTCGACTTCACCGACATCCACATCCCCGTGGGCCCGCGCCTGGGCGCCAAGGTCCTCGAGGCCGAGCACCTCTGTAAGAGCTTCGGTGACCGCGTTCTTATCGACGACCTGTCCTTCTCGCTGCCGCGCAACGGCATCGTGGGCGTGATCGGCCCCAACGGCGTGGGCAAGTCCACCTTGTTCAAGATGATCGTGGGCCAGGAGAGCCCCACCTCCGGCACGCTTGAGGTGGGGGAGTCCGTGAAGCTCTCCTACGTTGACCAGATGCGCGCGGGCATTGACGCCGAGAAGAGCCTCTGGGAGGTGGTCTCCGACGGCAACGACTACATCCGCGTGGGCGAGACCGAGATCCCGAGCCGCGCCTACGTGGCGGCCTTTGGCTTCAAGGGCTCCGACCAGCAGAAGCGCGCCGGCGTGCTCTCCGGCGGCGAGCGCAACCGCCTGAACCTCGCGCTCACGCTCAAGCAGGGCGGCAACCTGCTGCTCCTGGACGAGCCCACCAACGACCTCGACGTTGAGACGCTGGAGAGCCTGGAGGAGGCGCTCGAGGAGTTCCCGGGCTGCTCTGTGGTGATCTCCCACGATCGCTGGTTCCTCGACCGCGTGGCCACGCACATCCTTGCCTGGGAGGGCGACGACGAGAACCCCGGCCGCTGGCACTGGTTTGAGGGCAACTTCGAGGCCTACCAGGCCGACCGCGAGAAGCGCCTCGGCGCGGAGGCCTCCAAGCCCCACCGCCTCCACCGCAAGCTCACCCGCGACTAAAACCTGACAAAGGTGACAGGGTAGATTGTCATGATGACAAACTACCCTGTCACCTTTGTCATCATCGGGCGGCTCGGCCATCAGCTTACGTTTACCTGAAACATTCTCGTCACAGAACGTCCACAACCGTTTAGAATGAAAGGGCGCCCCCGCGGCGCCCTTTTTATGACGGAAGAGACGGCGCGCCGCGCCACGACGATAGGAGCATCAATGCACACCGGAGACATCAGGACACGCAAGGCGGTCATTATCGGCGCAGGTCGCGTGGGCAGCCACGTGGCGCTCTGCCTCATGTTCCAGCACCTTGTGAACGAGATCGTCTTTCTTGACGTCAACAAGGACGCCGCGCGTGCCCAGGCGCTTGACCTCGAGGACCTGGCCTCCGGTCTCGGCGATTCCTTCACCATCCGCGTGGGTGAGTACGCCGACTGCGCCGACGCCCACTTCGTGATCCTCACCGCCGGCCGCAGCCGCCGTCCCGGCGAGACGCGCCTCCAGATGCTTGACGGCACCATCAAGGTGCTCGACGGCATCGTGGGCCCGCTCAAGGAGTCCGGCTTCCACGGCATTCTCATCAGCGTCTCCAACCCGGCCGACATCGTCGTGGAGTACCTCTACCGCAAGCTCGGCCTGCCCCGCAACCAGGTCTTTGGCACCGGCACCTCGCTTGACTCCGCGCGCCTGCGCCGCGTCCTCTCCGAGATCATCGACGTCTCCAGCCGCCAGATCCAGGCCTTCTGCATGGGCGAGCACGGCGATTCCATGTTCATCCCCACCTCGCGCATCTCCGTGGAGGGCATCGGCCTGCGCGAGTACCTGTCGCTGCGCGAGGACGTGACCGACTCCATCGACTTTGACGACGTCATGCGCCGCGTCCGCGAGTCCGGCGCCGCGATCATCTCGGGCAAGGGCTGCACGGAGTTTGGCATTGCCTCCGTGGTGGCGGCGCTTGTGACCTCGATTCTTCACAACGAGCGCCGCGTGGTGCCGCTCTCTGCCCACCTCGACGGCGAGTACGGCGAGTCCGGCATCTCCGCCGGCGTGCCCTGCGTCATCGGCGACACGGGCGTTGACTCCGTGCTGGAGATCGACCTCTCCTACGACGAGCGCCGCGCGATGCGCAAGTCCTGCGCCGTTATCCGTGACTACTGCGAGAAGGCCCTTCCTGCCAGCTAAGGACCTCGGCCGCAGAGGTAGATAAACCCTGCCAAAGGCAGGTTCAGTCCCAAATTAAGCCTGTCAAAAGTTCCCCTACGCTTTTGACAGGCTTTTGTCGTTGTTATGCCCGCCCCCGTAAAGGAGGTCGTATGAGACGAATGTTCAAGTGTCTGCCCCTGGGGCGGCCCTTCTCGCCGCTTTTGTGCTGCTTGTGCCACGCACCGCCGAGAAATCTCGCCCGGTGTACCACCGCGGGCTGCAGCGCGCCGAAGAAAGTCGCCCGGTGTACCACAAGGCTGGACGGCCCGCCGGGGAATCCCACCCGGTGTACCACCGCGGACTGCAGCGCGCCGAGAAAACCCGAGGGCTGTACCGCTGCATGGCTTGGTGCGCCGAGAAATGCCGAGGGCTGTACCACCGCGTGGCTTTGTGTGCCGAGAAAAGCAGCTTTCTGTACCGAGTGCAACTCAAGGCCCAGTACACCAGACGGCTTTTCTCGGCGTCCAACAGCCGCAACGGTACACCGGGCGGCATTTCTCGGCATCCGGCAGTCCGCAGCGGAACACCGAGTGGCCTTTCCCTGCGTGCCGTCTCCTGTGACGGTACACTTGCTGGTTTTTCTCGGCGCCTGATGACTTGCAGCGGTACACCGGGCGGGATTCCTCGGCGGGCTACATCCCGCAAACGGTCGTCGGGTGGTCTTTCTCGGCATGTCGTCTCTCACGACGGTACACAGGGCGGGATTCCTTGGCACCCGTCAGTCCGCAACGGTACGATTGACGGTATTTCTCGGCATACTGCCCCGTGCCCGACCAGCGCCCGGCCCGCGGCCGGCCGCGCGCTGGCAGCCTCGACCGACCCCTTACCAAAGCGTCACGCAAAACTTGTCGGGGGGGGGGTTCTCCTGGAGTAGAATGGCGCGCATGACCGTTTGGCCCCCAAAGATGGGAGACCCATGATCAGGATCGACCACGTGTCCAAGTCCTACGACGGCGGCGCCACCAACGCGGTGCGCGACCTTAGCCTCGAGATACGTTCCGGCGAGATCTTTGGCCTGCTCGGCCCCAACGGTGCGGGCAAGTCCACGCTGCTCAACATGCTTGCCGGCGTGCTTGCGCCCAGCTCGGGCACCATCGAGCTCGACGGCATCAACGTGGTTTCCAACCCGCTCGCCGCCAAGCGCAACCTCTGCTACGTGAGCGACTCGCCCGACCACCTGCTGCGCCTCAAGGGTCACGAGTTCCTGCGCTTCATCGCCGACGTCTACGAGGTGCCGGACGCCGTGCGCGCCGAGCGCATCGCAAGCCTCGCGCGCGAGTACGGCATGGAGGGCGAGTTGGACAACCAGATTCAGTCCTACTCCCACGGCATGCGCCAGAAGATGATGATCATGGGCGCCCTTCTGCCCGACCCGGCCATCTGGATTCTCGACGAGCCCATGACCGGCCTGGATCCCAAGGCGTCGTGGCTGCTCAAGCAGTCCATGCGTCGCCACGCGGACGCGGGCAAGACCGTGCTCTTCTCCACCCACGTGCTCGACGTGGCCGAGAAGGTCGTGGACCGCGTGGGCGTGATCGCCCACGGCGAGCTGCTCTTTGTGGGTACCGTCGACGAGATGCGCGAGCACTTCAAGTCCAACGGCTCGCTCGAGGAGATGTTCCTCGAGCTCACCTCGGACAACTCTCCGTTTGCTGGCTCCGGCGAGAAGGACCACGCCAGCGAGAAGAGCGCCTCCGCAACGGAGGCCCGCTGATGGCGCGCGCGACGGCGGCCCAGGGCTTCTCCTGGCGACAGTTCAAGGTGATGCTGCGCGTGATCATGCGCGGCGAGCAGCACCTGGACAGCACCGGCATGGGTTTCGGCGACGACTCGGCCAAGAGGCGCACGGGACTCTGGGGCAAGCTCGGCTCGGGCGCGCGCAAGGTTGCCATGGGCTTTCTCTTCCTGCTTCTTGCCGCCATGTTCTTCATGATGGGCTACATGCTGGGCGAGTTTGGCACCGCCCCGTACACGGCGCTCAGCCTCTGCGTGGTCTGCCTCGTGGGCCTTACGGTGCTCACGGGTCTCTACCAGGCCGTGAACATCCTCTACTTTGTGCGCGACCTGGGCTACTACCTTACGCTTCCCATCTCGGCAACCACGATCATGTGGGCCAAGCTCGCGCACTTCCTGGGGATGTCCCTGCTCGGCGATCTGATTCTTCTGCCGGTGGGTCTGGGCTGCCTTCTTGCCAACGGTGCGGCACCGGGGACGTGGGTTTCCATGACGCTCGCGTTTGTGCTCTGCGCCGTGGCCGTTAACCTTGCGCTTGTGATTGTGTGCGTGCCTATCATGCGCTTCTCGCGTCTTGCCAGCGACAAGGACCGCTTCTCGCGCGTCTTTGGTGGCCTCATTGTTGTGCTTGCGCTCGTCATTGGCGTGGGTAGTCAGTTTGCCGTCCAGGGCGACGGGCTTGCGTCTCTTGCCTCGGGCTCCGAGCAGCTGCTTGCGGGCGGTGTTCCGGCCGTTGTGATGGGCGTTCTGTGCCCGCCGTCGCTGCTCGGGAGATTTGTGGTTGAGGGCGGCGCGATGAGTGCGATTGCAGGCCTGCTTGGCATGCTGGCGTGCGTGGCCGTCTACGCCGCGATCCTTACCGTCGTGGCGCGCCGCTGGTACTTCGAGGGCGTTCAGGCGCTCCAGGGCGCGGGCGGCAAGCGCGGTCGCCGCGTGGAGGGCGCCGAGCTCACCCGCGCCACGCGCACGCGCGGCGCGCTTGCGGCCAACCTCAGCCGCGACTGGAAGACGATGGTCCGCGTGCCCGTGTTCTTTAACCAGTTTGTCCTGAGTTCGCTGCTCATGCCGCTCTACTTCATCGTCATCATGGTGGTGAGCGGCGCCGTGGGCGTCTCGCAGGCGTCCGAGGCCGGCCTGAGCCCGGCGGAGCTTCTGGAGATGGCTCGCTCGCTCACGGTTCTTCTCACCTTCGACAGCCCCGCGCTCGTGTGGTGTGCTGTGGGCGTGCTCGTCTTTGGTCTGTTTCTCGGCTTCTCGTCCTACTCGTTCACGATGGGCGTGAGCCGTGACGGCGAGGACTTCTTCTTCATGCGCGGGCTGCCCATGGACTGGAGCGCGTATCTCGCCTCCAAGTTTGTCTCGCCGTTTGCGCTCTCCACGGTGCCCATGCTCGTGGTCATTGCGGTGGCCTTGGTGGTGCTGGGGGTTCCGGTGGCGTCGGGCATCTATCTTGTTGGCATCTACCTGGGCGCCACGATCTCTCTCGGGCTGCTCTCGCTTGGTCTGGGCGCTCTGTTCCCGCGCCTTACGTGGGACAACGAGGCCCAGCTCGTCAAGGGTGGAGGTGCCACGCTCATGGTCTTTGCGGGCATACTCGTGGGCGCGGTCGTCATGGCGCTGCCCGCGCTTTCGCTTTTGAGCTGCGTGCTCTGGGGCATTCTTGCGGCTCCCGTGGCGCTTGGCCTCTCGCTTGCGATCTTTGTCGTGGAGTGCGCGGCCCTCGTTTGGTGGGTGCTCGGTCCTTGCGCCCGGCACCTCTCTCGTCTCGAGCGCTAACCCGTTTGCCGACGGGGCGACGACAGGGGTGGCGACGGGGGCGACAGGGTTGGTGACAAAGGTGACAGGGTAAACTGTCACCATGAAACCCATGGTGACAGTTTACCCTGTCACCTTTGTCACCAACCCTGTCGCCCCCGTCGCCACCCCTGTCGTCGCCCCGTCGGCCTTGTCATAGCCCTTTGTTATCAAGCAGGGAAGGGGGACTTGCATGAACGTTGGCATCCCGGGAGAGGATAGAGATCCCCTGCCACCGCGTCCTGGCAAGGGGCAGGCGGTGAAGTGGCTGCTTGCCGCCGTGGGGGCGGTTTTTGCCTACCTGTTTGTGCAGATTGTCGCTGCCGTGGTGGTGGGCGTTGCGCTGCTCACCACCGACGTCGATACCCTGATGCTTGCTGCCACGGCGAGCAACCTCGCCCTTGCTGTGCTGTGGTGGCTGCACCTCAGGCCGCGGGCGCTGATGCGTTGCGGCGAGGAACGTCCTTCTCGCCCGGCGAGAATCGCTTTGCTCGCCTGTGTCCTGCTTGCGCTCGGGCTGGTGCTGCAGGTGACGCTCTCCTGCGTGCTCACGCTCGTGTTGCCGCTCTTTCCCGAGGTGATGGATGCCTATCTCGAGCTCATGGAGCTCGCTGGAATCTCCGGAGAGATGATCATCGCAACCTTTGTCGAGACGGCCGTGATTGCGCCCATTGCCGAGGAGGCAATTTGTCGCGGCGTGATGCTCGAGTTCTGCCTGCGCGCCGTCTGTCCCGAGCTGCAAGGCAGCTGGCTCCAGCGCGGAGACGGGGAGCGTCCAGCCGCCCGACCTAAGGTCTCCCCCAGACGCTTCTGGGTGGCCAACGCCATTCAGGCGCTGCTCTTTGCCATCATGCACCTCAATGTGGTGCAGGGCGTCTACGCGTTTGCCCTGGGCATGCTTCTGGGCTGGATCGTGCGACGCACGGGCGGTCTGCGCGCCGCCATCCTGCTCCACATGGCCGTCAACGGGGCGTCCGCGCTCATGGACGTTCTGGAACCGCTGCTGGGCGGGGCGTTTGTCCCCGTGCTGCTGGTTGGCGGGGCCCTAAGCGTGGTGCTGGTGTGGGCCGTGGTGCGTCTGACGGACGAGCGCTCCTCCGGCGAGGGGCCGGTGGGCGAGGGCCCGAGCAACGCCGGCATGGTGGACAAGTGCCCGAGCGAGGATGGTATGACGGGCGAGGGCACGAGCGAGGGACGCCTGACCGAAGAACCCCCGGCCGGCGAGCGTCTCTAGTGTCGTGATGACGCCTTCGGTTACAATCCCACTACCGTTCTGACCTGAGAAAGGACCCCGATGTCCGCACAAGGCCCCGACTTCAACGACCTCTTCGAGCAGCTTCGCCGTGAGGTACACGGCAAGAACGAGAAGAGCTCTTCTTCCGGACCATCCTTCGTGGAGCAGATTGCCGCTTGGAGCCGCCGCGCGCTCATCATCGCGGCCGTGGTGCTGGTGGTGGTGCTCGCGGCGTGCTACTGGTGGTTCCATCCCTCCCTCAACCTGCAGAGCCCGCAGGTGTGTGTCTGGATTGTGGGCATCTGCCTCGTGGGGATTCTCGTTCTTGCCGTTGCCGCGGCGCGCAGCATTGCCAAGGCGCCCGTCTTCAAGAGGCTGATGCTGGTCCCCGGCGCCGTCATCGTGGCCATTGCCGTGGGCTGGCTGCTCTCCCAGCCTTTCATTCCCGGCAACGCCGAGCGCTATGCGAGTGTGCTTACCACCACCGATGGCGACTTTGCCACGGACATCGAGCAGGTGGACTACGCCGACGTTCCCGTCATAGACCGCGACTCCGCCGTTCTTCTCGGCAACCGGGCCATGGGCTCCATCCCGGAGTACGTGAGCCAGTTTGAGATCGCTGACACCTACAGCCAGATCAACTACCAGGGTCGGCCCGTGCGCGTGAGCCCGCTTGCCTACGCCGACTTCTTCAAGTGGCTCTCAAACCGCGACACGGGCATCCCGGCGTACGTGATTGTGGACATGGTGACGCAGGAGGCCGAGGTCGTGCGCCTGGAAGAGCCGATCATGTACTCCGACTCCGAGCCGTTTGCGCGCAACGTTGACCGCCACGTGCAGCTCTCCTATCCCGACCTCATGTTTGACCAGAAGTCCTTTGAGCTGGACGAGGAGGGACACCCCTGGTGGGTCTATCCCGTTCAGCGTCGCACGATTGGCCTGTTTGGCGGTACGGATATCTACGGCGTGGTGCTCGTGGACGCCTGCACGGGTGAGACGGACTTCTATGCCGTGGAGGAGGTCCCCACGTGGGTGGATCGCGCATATCCCGCTGACCTTCTCATCGAGCAGTACAACTGGAGCGGCGCCTACCAGGGAGGCTGGCTCAACTCGTGGCTGGGCCAGGAGGGCGTGGTGCGCACAACGAGCGGCACAAACGGCGAGCTGGGCTACAACTACATCGCGCAGGGCGAGGACATCTACCTCTACACGGGCGTGAGCTCGGTGACCGCCGACAACTCCAACGTGGGCTTCATCCTTGTGAACCAGCGCACCGGCGACTCGCGCTACTATGCGCTCGAGCGAGGCGGCGCCACGGAGGACTCCGCGATGGCTTCGGCAGAGGGCCAGGTGCAGCACCTTGGCTACCAGGCCACCTACCCGCTGCTGCTTAACGTGGCAGGGCAGCCCACGTATTTCATGTCGCTCAAGGACGCCGCCGGTCTGGTGAAGATGTACGCCATGATCAACGTGGAGCAATACCAGAGCGTGGCTACGGGCTCCACCGTTGAGGAGTGCCAGGAGGACTATCTCACGATGCTTGCGGCGGACGGGCTTCTGAGTGACGACGCGGCGGCGGATGCCTCCTCGCAGCGCGAGGTCACGGGCGTGGTGGCAACCATCGCTCAGGCCGTGATTGAGGGCAACTCGCACTTCTACGTGACGCTCGAGGATGACTCCGCCGGGACGATCTATGACTTTACCCTGCCGGAGATGGTGGAGATTGTTGCGTACCAGCCGGGTGACGAGATTTCCTTCCGCTGTGGCGAGAAGATCGAGGGCCTGGTAACGGTCACGGTAAGCGAGCTCATCTGAGTCGCCCAAAGGCCGGGCAAAAGGGGCGTGTTCCGGTCGGGCAAGAGGGGCGGGCTGTTCCGGTCAGGCAAAAGGGGGACGGGTTATTTCTCTCAGAGTTTTTGGGACAGGGTTGGCGAAGATGAAACCTGTCCCAAAAACACTGTGGGTAATAACCCCTGCCCCGTTTGGCAGACCGGCACAGCCCGCCCCGCTTGGCCGGCCCGCACCCCCCC
>CASEVE010000014.1 GCA_949291295.1 uncultured Olsenella sp. | reverse complement strand
CCGGGTGAAGATGGGTGGGCCCGCCCCCTCCGGCAGCTCCGGGAGGGGGCGGGCCGAACTTGGCGCTTGACAATGTTCAGCTCATATTAGAAAAGCCGCGCGCTGTACCGCATACAGCTCTTCAGTGCCGAGAAATGCCGGCGGGTGTACCAGAGAAGAACTGTCCCCCGGTACACCCGGCGGCATTTCTCGGCATGTCAATGGCGCGCATGGTACACCTCACGGCTTTTCTCGGCACTGAAGCCTGAGTGTTGGTACGCCAGGCAGGTTTTCTCGGCGCACCGAGATGCGGCATGGTACCCCAGGCAGCATTCCTCGGCGCCCAAACGACGCACGTGGTACACCTCACGGCTTTTCTCGGCGTGGGCATGCGGCGTTTGGTACGGCATACGGCTTTTCTCGGCTTGCGCTAGGGGAGCACGCTCTCCCAGTCGTCGAGCCAGTGGTCGGCCTCGCGCTTGAGCGCGCCGACGGGCTGGCGAGCGTCGTCGCTGCGTACGGCCACCGTTGTCATGCCCGCCTCGCGCGCAGAAAGCACGCCGGGCAGGATATCCTCAAATACCAGGCATCCGCTAGGCTGCGCCTCCAGCCTTCGCGCTGCCTCAAGGTAGATGTCGGGGTGATCCTTGCCGCGGGACACGTCAACGCCACAGACCACCTCGTCAAAGAGCTTGTATACGTCCACATGGCGCATCGAGCCAAGCACGTGGGGGTTGTTCGTGGTGGCAAGGGCGAGCGGCACGCCGGCCTCGCGCAGTGTCCGCAGGTAGCGCTCGGCGCCCGGCCTCAGCACCACGGACGTCTCGTAGAGCGCGGCTCCCAGGCGATTCCACTCGTCAACGATGTCTTGCACCTCGTCGCGCAGCCGGTAGGTCTCCACGCACCAGCGCGCACCCTCCGCAAACCCAAGCGTCGCCAGAATCGAGGACGCGCTCTCATCGAACTCAAGCCCGCGCGTGGCAAAGAAGATCTCGTCGACGCGTCGCCAGAGGGCGCTCGTCGCGGCCAGAGTGCCATCAAAGTCAAAGATTGCCGCGCCAAAGCTTGGCGGCCAGAGGTTCACGCGCCTTCTGCTCATCGGTCGGGCTCATCCTCAAGGGAGCGAAGGATGCCAAAGGTGACGTCATCCCTGAAAAGCGAGCAGAGCGTGCGCACGAGGTCGCGCGCAACCCAGAAGATGCCCGCATCCACCGCTGCTCGAGCAGCTGACAGAAGCGCCTCGCCAACCTCGTGTGTTGGGGCAACGGGGATGCCCTCGCCCACAAGCGCGCTTCTCTCGGCGTCCTCGGAGAGGCGCCCCTGCGACGCTGCGCCCACCTGGCCAAGAAGGGCCACCACCGCAATGCCCGCCACAAGCGCCGCACCCGGAAGCGTTCTGCAGGCGCGCTGGTAGCAGGCCTGCGCGGCGAGCACATGCCCCTCTCGCCACTGAAGCTGGGACATCCTCAGGTAGCCAAACCCAATCGACTCGGGGTCATGGGCAAGCGAGAGGAGCCGGCAGAGCTCGTCAAAGGCCTCCTGGTCCCGTCCGCTTGCCTCGAGGCACTGGGCGAGGTGCAGGCTGGCCTGCGAGGAGAGCGGCGCAATTTCACACGCCCGCTCGGCGCGCCTCACGGCATCGTCGGATCGCTCCTGAACGAGCGCCGCGGCAGAGGCGATGAGCTGTGCCTCGAGGTAGCTCTCGCTTACGAGCCCGCACTTCTCGTGGGGAGGGGCAACCAGGAGGTTGTAGAGTACGCGCTCGGTGTACGAACCAAACGCGTGCCAGACAATGTCGTTATCGCTGTTGTAGCGCCCGGCCTCGTCGGCGGCCTTGATGGCCAAGACCGCGTGCTTCTCGGCCCCGGGCATGTCCTGCGCGTAGAGAAGGGCCCGCGCCCGCTCGGTCTCCTGCGTGAGCTCGTCTCCCGAGACGAGGGCCTCGGCTATGGCCAGCGGGTCGTCCTCAAGGGTTCCCTCGACAAGCGCGTTCACGCAGCGAAGCGCCGCCTCCCTGACATCCGGTGAGGCGCTATCTCCCGCAACGTCTAGGAGCGCCCGCACGTTCTTCTCGGTCGACGTGCCCAAAGACCGCGTGAGCTCGGTGGAAACGAGCTTCCGGCGACATGACTCGTCGATTCCGAGCTCGGCCACGTTAGAGCAGCCAAGCGCCTCGGCGGCAGACGGCAGAAGGGTGCGCTCCGAGACCTCCACGGGCTCGTAGCGCGCGACGGGACAGAACCTCTCGTCATCGAGCGAGAAGGTCTGCCTCACGGGATCGAGCTCGCGCGCCTCGGCGGAGATCGCCGCCCCCGCGCCCTGCATCAGCGCGTAGGGGTCAACGTGTCCGTCAAGGTCGGCCTGGTCGAGCAGGGACCGCGTGAGCCGTGCCGAGAAGTAGCAGGCGTGATCGCGTGCCGTGTCCAGCACGCCAGCCACCCAGACCTCCCTCAGCTGGGGCGCAACCATAAGCGCGTAGCGGGCGAGAAGGACACCGAGCCTGAGGTTGTAGTCCGAGGCTGCGCGTCGGCGCATCTGAGCCGTGGCGCTCACCACGCCCAGGCCATCGACGTATACCGAGGAGGACCAGGCCTGCGGAGGCACGAGGTCGACCTCGATGGCAGCGGTTCCGAGTGCCGCGTTGACGCGAAAGCGCGCCGTGAGCCGATAGGGAAGGCGCATGCGCTCGATGCCGCCCGAGAGCGCGCTTCGGATGGCCCATTCGCCGAGGGCGGGAGAATCCGCCCGCTGGACGGCATTCGTTGCCTGGGAGATGATCGAGCGAAAGACGCGCTGCTCACAGCGGACGATCTCCTCGAGCGAGGAGCCGTTGGGGTCTTCGAGCGCATGCTCGATGAGCAGGGCACAGTTGAGCGCGGCTTCGATGCGAAGTAGTGTGACAACGGTGCGCCAGGGCAAAGAGTCGTCAACGACGCGCAGGTAGAAGAGGTTGGATGTCCGCGGTCTCACCACGTTTAGGGCGGGGAGCCGCACGTCCTTGTCGTCTATGCCCGCCTCGGTGAGGCGCGTTGCGAGATAGAGCTCAAAGGCGCTTGGGGCAAGGTCGGGCGAATCCGGGCCGCTTTGCTCGGTGCGCCTGCGCACGTCCGCGGCAAAGGTTCGCAGCGTGCTCACGGGGTTGGGCGAGCCTACGAGGGACTTCGACAGGGCCTCGAGGTCAAGAAGCGACACGTTTGCGGCCTCGTTGGCGCGAGGCGCATCAGGGGAGCCGTCCGGGGAACCGTCTGCGGCTGAGGAGATGCTCCCCTCGAGTGCGTCCTCGTTGCCCACGAGAGCGGCAAAGAGCCTGCCCAGCCGGCCGCGCTCGACTCTCTCGTCTCTGCCTTCCTCCATCGTCCCTCCCCTCACTGCGAATTGTGCCCGTTGGGGGCGCTAGCTATCCGAGCGATGCGGAAGCGCCCCGTCGATGACGGACTCCCGGTGGTTGACGCGGCGGATGAGCAGGCCGCTCAGAAGCTTGGGCTCAAACCAGGTTGACTTGGGCGGCAGCGTGCGGCCTTCGTCGGCCGCACGCATGAGGTCGCCCATCGTGAGGGCACACATGGTGAACGCGACGCCCTTCTCGCCGGCGCGGTGCTCGAGCTCCTTTGGGCTCGAAGATCCGCCAACAAAGCTCAGGCGCGCGTCTCCGCGTGCGTCCATAATGCCCAGGATTGGTCCGAGCACGCGCTCCTGGAGCAGCTCCGCCTCGGATGTGCTGCCGTCTGCGTCCGACACCCAAAGACGTCGCCACGCGCCAAAGGCGTACATGCCAAACTCGCCCGGGCCGGACGCCAGGACGGGCTCGTCCTGGCGCTCCCCAACGGCGATGCCCGCGTCAGCGAGGGCGGCCACGAGCTTGTCCTCGGAGAGCCCCGCAACGTCTGCCACCACGCGGTGATAGGGGAGAATCGTGAGCTGGCTTGCCGGAAAGAGCGCGCAGAGCAGGTAGTTGTACGCCTCGTTGCCGGAGCAGTGGTCCTTCTCGCCGGTCCTCATGTCTCGACAGACGTGCGCTGCGGCTGCGGCGCGGTGATGGCCGTCGGCAATGTAGGCGCGATCAACGTGCTCGAGCATCATGCGCAGGGATTCCACCGCGGCGGGACGGGCAACGCGCCAGATGGTGTGGCGCACGCCGCGCTCGTCGCTGAAGTCATAGAGGGGCTCTGCGGCCTTGGCGGCCTCGATCAGCACCTCAAGGACGGGGTTGTCGCGGTACGCAAGGAGAACGGGGCTCGTCTGACAGCCCGTTGCCTCGATGTGACGGACGCGGTCCGTCTCCTTGTCCTCGCGGGTGAGCTCGTGGCGGCCCACGATGCCGTTGTTGTAGTCGTCTACGGAGCAGGCGGCAACGATGCCGGTCTGCTCGTGGCCCTGAGAGCGGAGGCGGTAGAGGTAGTAGCAGCGCGTGCCGTCGCGCAGGAGCGTGCCGTCGGTCACGCGCGCGGCAAGGAGCTCGTGCGCCCTCTCGTAGACGTCATCCGCGTGGGGGTCATGGTCCGCGGGAAACGAGGTCTCGGGACGATCGATGGCAAGAAACGAGCGCGGGTGTCGGGCAACGTAGTCTCGCGCCTCGTGCTCGTCAAAGACGTCGTAGGGGGGCGAGGCAAACTCGGGCGCGGCCTCCGGGCGCGGGCGATAGCAGGTTATGGGCTCAACGTGCATGGATCCTCCTTCATGGCACGGATTGAGTCATCATAGCGCGAGCGCGTCGCGGGGGTGTGTGGGCGCGGGTGAGCGGCGCTTTGCACGGTAGTGCCGCAAAACTGCGCCGAGTGTACCGGCCAGGCTGATTTGGTGCCGAGAAGGACGACTTGGTGTACGGGCGGCCGCCAACGCAGGCCGAGAAATCGTGCCCGGTGTACCAACTTGCGCTTGCCGGCGCCGCGAAACTGCGCCGAGTGTACCGGCCAGCCCAAGCCGTTGCCGAGAAAACCCGTGGAGTGTACTGGCCGAGGTCAAGTCGCGCCGAGAAAACCCACCGCCCGTACCGGCCGAGGCCAAGTCCCACCGAGAAAACCCGTGGACTGTACCAGGCGCCCGGAAGCTGCGGGCTCTCGGCGGTACAGCGGGCGCAATTCCTCGGCCACAATTGTCGATTCTTGGTACAGACACCCGTCTTTCTCGGCATCATCGGCTGCTGTCCGCCGCACTCGGCGTGGTTGAGCGCTGCGCATCGACAGCGGACGGTACACTCAGCACGATTCTTCGGCTCTCGCCGGCGACAAACGGTACGCTCGGTCGCATTTCTCGGCAAGGATTTTGCCCGGTCGCCGCGCTTGGCTCAGGGCGCGACTCCTTCGCCACCTCTCACTAGTGTCCGGAACGAGAGAGCGCGCGGCGCAGTCTGCCCAGCGGGCCGGATTTTGGTTCAGTCCCGGCCGTGCCGTCGCCGGCCCCCGCGTCCTTCTCGCCCGCGCTCTCAACGTCGCGGGCAAGGCGCTCGAGCAGCTCACCGCGCGGCACCGGCCGTGCCATAAAGTCGATGCTGCCCGTTGCCGCCGCCTCTTCGCTCACCTCAAAAAACGGGTCGTCAACAAGAAAGAGCGTTCCCTCGTCCGTCTGTATGCAGGGGCGCAGCGGGACAAGGCCCTCCGTGATGGGCTGACAAACGCACGCAAGGTCATCGGGGTCAAAGCGCACCGCACGATACGGCTCTGGGATGCGCGAAAGAGAGACGGAGACCTCCTCCCCGTACTGATAGCGGACGTAGAACGAGCGCTCCTGCGCAATGTCGCCGGGTCCCGTTCCGTAGAAGACCTGAGCCGCCCCGTAAGCGTTGAGGTCGATGACGTCTCTCATGTAGCCAACGAGCATGCGCATCTTTTCGCGGCGCGAGCGCGGGGCAGGGAGGGGCCTCGCAGGCGCGGGCCGCGCCATGACGTCGCCGAGCACCTCGTCAAGAAGGACGTCAAAGTCAAAGTGCTCGTGTGCGTAGGCGAGAAGGACCCCGCGCTGAGACACCGCCCTCGCAAAGCCGCCCATCAGCTCCGCTGCCAGCTCCTTCGCAGATCGCCGGCGAGGGTCTGAGCGGCCGGAGAAGTTTGCCGCCGCATGGGCGTCAAGCTCTTCTGCGTACAGATAGCCCGGGCCGCCAAAGTGGTCGTAGCAGAAGACGGGCGTGCCGCAGGCCATGCACTGCTGGACCGTCCTGCCAATGGTGACAACCACATCGTAGGAGGCAAGAAGCCCCGGCGTCACGTCAACGGAGCGCGTCTGCATCCCAAAGTAGTCAACGGAGACTCCCGAAGGAACCTCGTCCGCAAGGCCACGGACCTCGTCCGGCACGTGGTTGGAGATGACGGCCACGCGACGAGGCGCTTCTGCTGCGGGCTTCGTGCGCGCGTCAAAGGCGTCGAAGTAGTCCCTTGAGGCGTAGTTGGGAAAGACCGAGACGGGCGGGCACGTCTCGAGCGCGCGAAGGTCGTTTCTGGCAGCCTCGAGCGCCTCCTCGCTCACGAAGAGGATGCGGTCGCTGTGTGGTGCGAGCTCGGGCACGAGCTCGGCCACGTCCATCGAGCTTAAGATGGAGACAATCACGTGGTCGAAGGTAATGCCAAGATTCCCGAAGACAAAGTCGGAGACTACGTGGTGCTGGGCGTAGAGAAGGTCATAGTGGTCGTCGAGGAGCTCCTCGTGTCCCAGCTCGACCACGTGCACCGCCTCTCCGAGCGCCTCCAGGCGCGAGAGCAGGGGCTCGCCGACCAGCAAGGCGTAACACGTCACCTCCCAGCCCCGTCTGACCAGGGCTCGCGCGACCTCAAGAACGTGGAGCTCGGAGCCGGTTCGAGTGAGCAGCCAGAGGTTGGTGATGAGCGCCTTCTTGGGCATGGGGCCTCCCCGGGGCAAAGACGGTTTCTCTCGGGTGATTATATGCCGTGTGCTCGCGCGTCACGGGCGGCGCACGTGCTACGCTGTAACACCATGACGAAAGGAGTCGGGATGGCCCTCACGGGTGTGGATGTGACCAGCAGAGCCGTGGTGCTCTTTGACTTTGACGGAACGCTCGCCAACACCGTTCCCACGATAATCAAGACCGCGCGCACGGTGCTTCTGCGCCACGGGCTCACCGACGAGACGCTCGGCGACGTGCGCCGCCTCGTGGGCCCGCCCTTCCCGCAGGCCTACAGCCTCGTCTACGGATTCTCGCCCGAGGAGGCGGCACAGATCACGGCGGAGTATCGCGCCATCTACACCAAGCTCGGTGTCGAGGGCTGGCCGCTCTTCGAGGGGGTGCGCGAGCTGTTGGAGGACCTGCGCGCGGCGGGGAGGCGCCTTGGCGTTGCCTCGTCCAAGCGCATGGGGCTCGTGGCGCAGGCGCTCGAGGACAACGGCGTCGCCGACCTCTTTGACGTTGCGTTTGGCAAGCCCTCCGACGACAACATCTCCAAGGCGCAGATCATCGAGAGCGCCCTTGACGCGCTGGGCGCAGCGCCCGGCGAGAGCGTCATGGTCGGCGATCGACACCATGACGTGGACGCCGCCACCGCCTGCGGGATGCCCTGCGTGGGCGTCTCGTTTGGGGGAGCCACGCGTCCCGGAGAGCTCGAGGACGCGGGTGCCTGCTCCGTTGCGGGCACCGTCGACGAGCTGCGGCGCGTTCTTCTCGGCTAGATTATGCCGACGGGCCCTTCCGACCTGCCGCCTGCGCCCGCCGGCCGAAATCTCGGCCGCTCTTTGGGGTAGAAGGTTGAGCATGAGGGCATCACGCCCAAGTCGAGAGATGGGAGCAGCTATGGCAGACTTTGACCTGAACATCGACCTGACCGATGGTCTCCGCAAGCTCTTTCTCGCCAGTGTCGGCGCCGTGGCCATGGGTGCCGAGAAGTCCCAGGAGGTCGTCGAGGACCTCGTGAAGAAGGGCGAGCTGACCGTCGAGCAGGGCAAGACGCTCAACCAGGAGCTTACCCGCAAGGCCAAGGAGGTCATCGACTCCACGTCGGACAAGGCGCTGCGCGCCCACCTCGCTGCGATGACGCCCGAGGAGCGTGCCGCCTATGCCGAGAAGGTCGCCCAGATGTCCGCGGACATCGACGCCGCTTCCGTTAAGGTTGAGGTTGACGAGGGCGACGCGGCAGAGGACGCCGCCGAGTAGGAGCACGTGTGGCAGATCGCGAGAAGGACGAAAGACTCGAAGAGACCCCGGGCGCGGGCACGGACGGCAAGGCGGAGCGCGAGAGCTCCGAGGAGACGTCCGTCTCGCGCTCGGAGCGTGCGCAGGAGCTTCTTGACGCCTGGTACGAGAAGGTGAGTCGGGAGACGCTCTCCGGACCGCAGACCATCGGGATCTTCGGGGGTCGCGGCGGGGAGGACGTGGCGCTCACACGCGGCTCTCGCCTTGCTCGCATCGGAGAGATCGTCTCTATTGTCCGTCGCTACGACATCTTCCACGGCCTCACGCCCAAGGGCCTGAGGCGCATGCTCGAGGAGCTGGGCCCCACCTTCGTCAAGGCGGGCCAGATTCTCTCGATGCGCTCGGAGATCTTGCCGCAGAGCTTCACCCATGAGCTCTCCCGCCTGCGCACCGACGTTGAGCCCATGAGCCGCGAGACTGTTCTCGAGGCGCTGCGCGCCGAGTACGACCGTCCCATCGAGGACATCTTTGACGCCATCGACGACCGCCCGCTGGGCTCCGCCTCGGTGGCGCAGGTTCACAAGGCGCGTCTTGTCAGCGGCGAGATGGTTGCCGTCAAGATTCAGCGGCCGCACGTCCAGGAGATCATGGCGCAGGACATCTCCATCATGCGCTCGCTTGCGCGCTATGCGAGCAAGTTCATGGGCGACGAGCAGTTCCTCGACCTCCAGTCCGTTGTCGACGAGCTCTGGCAGTCCTTCCGCGAGGAGACGGACTTTCTTGTTGAGGCGCGCAGCCTTGAGGAGTTTCGCCGCAACAACGCCGGGTGCGCCTTCATAGACAGCCCCAAGCCCTATCCCTCGCTCTGCACGCGCCACGTGGTGGTGATGGACTACATCGAGGGCACTCCCATCAACGACACCGCCCGTCTCGTCGCCGAGGGGTACGATCTTTCCGAGATTGGCATCAAGCTCGCGGACAACTACACGAGCCAGATGCTCGACGACGGATTCTTCCACGCCGACCCGCACCCCGGAAACCTTGTCGTGAGCGGGGGGAAGATCGTCTATCTCGACCTTGGAATCATGGGACGGCTCTCGAGCCACGACCGCGCGGCCATGCGCGACATGGTGACGGCGGTGGCGCGCTGCGACTCGCCGGCCCTCGCCGAGGGCCTCAAGCGCTTCTCAGTGTCGGATACCTCAGATGTCGATCATGCCCACCTCTTGGCTGACCTTGACGCCATTGTTGCCGACTATGGTCTTGCCAATCTCTCCGACCTTGACGTGGGCGGTTTTCTCAACGCGCTCATCTCGATGGCCCAGAAGGACGGCATCGAGCTTCCCAGCTCCGTGACGATGCTCGCGCGCTCGCTGGTGACGCTCGAGGGTACGGTGCATGGCCTTCTGCCTGGGCGCTCGATCGTCGAGATCATCGACGCACACCTTCGCGCGCACAGCAGCATCTCCGAGCTTGCCAAGCGCGAGTCCTCGCGGCTCGCGCGCGAAACCGTCTCGGCAACGCACGGCCTGCTCAGCGCGGCGAGCGATGCCGGGCTGGCGATGCGCATGCTCACGCGCGGTCAGCTTCGCGTGAACCTTGATCTTGCGGGCACGGCCGACCCGCTCGAGGACCTCTCGCGTATCGCCAACCGCCTTACGATGAGCGTCATCGTGGCGGGCCTGTTCATCGGCTCCTCGGTGGTCTACTACGCCCGCATCCAGCCCGTCATCTTTGGCATCCCGATCATCGGTTTTCTCGGTTACTTTGTGGCCTTTGTGCTTGGCGTGTGGGTTGCGCAGGACATCATCCGCGAGAGCCGCCGGCGCCGCAGGCGCTAGTAGCCCATTGCGGCGAGCATCTCGTCGTCGTTGCCGAAGAAGTGACCGATCTCGTGGATCACGGTTCGCCTGATTTGGTCGTGGAGGATGTCTTGTCCCTCATCGGCGTAGAGGCGCTCGTGGGGACCCTTGAAGATGGTGATGACGTCGGGGAGGTCTCCGGTGCCGTAGGAGCTGTTGCGTTCGGTGAGCGGGGTTCCGTCGTAGAGCCCGAGCAACTCGTCGTCCTCGAAGACGGCGTTCCACTCCTCGACGGACGCGAGCTGGTCATCGTCGGGCTCGTCTGCCACGGTGATGATCACGTTCTCGAGCTCATCGAAGAACTTGTCGGGAATGGCGTCGAGTGTGTCCGCGACGATGCCCTCAAACTGCTCATCGGTCATGGAAGTCCTCCCGTGGGTCGTGGCTCGTCTTCACTCTAGCGCGCAGCTCAGCTTGCGTCGAGGGGTGTGTGCGTGAGGTGTGGTTCTCAGACTTTTCAGAAATGTGAGTGAACTGGTGACAATTTGGGCAGAAGTAAGGTAACAACCGGCCCAAAGACGTGGCCGTTTTTCCGAAGGGAATCTCATGGAACACTTTGATGCCAGCTTCGACCACGTGGGCGACTTCGTGGACCGGTGGAACTCCGGCGTCAAGAAAACTCGCGCTTGGATGATCGTCTTGGCGGTTCTTCTCATCTTGGTGGGCGCGGCGAGTGCGTTTGCGCCGCTGAGCCTCTACGAGCTCATTCAGACGTTTGTCTCGGTGGCCCTCATGGTGGGCGGCGTGGTTGAGATTGCCACCTACGCAAGCACGCCCGAGCTCTTCCGTAGCCCCACCTCGCTTGTGATGGGTGTGCTCAACGTGCTCCTGGGCGTCATGCTCTTTGCGCTCCCGGCCTACCTGACGGCGGGAACCATAGTGTTTCTGCTTGCGTTTCTGTTTATCATCGCCGGAGCCGATCGCATTACCTCCGCGCGGCACCTGCGCTACTTTGGCGTTGAGGGAACGGGCCTGGCCACGGTGACGGGCGTGCTCAACATTGTGGCTGGCGCGGCGTTTCTCTTCATGCCGGCAATCTCGAGCGTGGCGCTTGGTTACGTGATGGCGGCCTATCTCATGGTGGGTGGCGTGAGTCTGCTTGCCGAGGCGCTTACGATGAAGCCCATCGAACGCTAGGCAAGCGTTGCTCCGACCTTCTTTGCGCTCCGATCCGCTGTGGACCGGGGCGCTCTGCGTTTGCGGCTTGCGCGCTGTGGGCTGCGGTTGTGGGTTGTGGCTGCGGGTTGACGCCCGGGAATTGTGCCCCCGGTGTGCCAACCGAGGCTCAAGCGCCGAGAAATGCCGGCCGGCGTACCGGGAAGAATGGTCCAGCGCCGAGAAATGACGACCGGCGTACCGAGACGTATGTTCTCGCGCCGAGAAATGCCGACAGGCGTACCAGGAAGAAAGGTCCAGTGCCGAGAAATGCCGGCCGGTGTACCAGGAAGAAAGGCCCAGCGCCGAGAAATGCCGGCCGGTGTACCGGGACGTGTGATCCAACACCATGAGATTGCGTCCGGTGTACCGCTAATCTCCTGCCGGCGCCGTGGAATCCCGACCGGTGTACCGTATCTTGCTTTGCGGCGCCGAGAAATATCGCCGGGTGTACCAGTGCTCAGCATTTTGCCGGTACACTCAGTGGCTTTTCTCGGCACCTTCCGGCCGCGAGTGGCACACCGGCCGAGATTGCTCGGCGCAGGCATGCTCGGTCTGGTACACCGGCCGGCGTTTCTCGACATCAACATGTGGCACCAGGTACGCTAGACGGAGTTTCTCGGCATCGATATACGATGCGTGGTTCACCGACCGGCGTTTCTCGGCATCGGAGCGGGGCGTTCGGTACATTGGCCGACGTTTCCCGGCATCAAAATGTAGCGTTCGATGTGCTGGGCGGTATTCTCGGCATAGTTGGTCACGGGGTGGTACGCTCCGCGGAATTGCTCGGCAGCTAGAAGCCGTACGCCTCATCGGGGGCGGGCTCATATACAGGCTCGTATACGGGCTCAAAAGACCCGTCGCCCTGCTCGAGCCTTTGCTGCGCGCGGTACTTTCCGTTCCACGTAACGCCATCAATGATCTCGAGCTCGTCGTTGAGCTGCTGCCGAAGGGTGCGTCTGTGCTCGCACTCCGCGGGGCTTATCTTCTCGCGAGGCATTCCAAGGTCGCGACGCGCGAGGCGGATTATGCCGTCAAAGTAGTCCAAGTTGTCATAGAGGCTCTTATCAAAGGTATAGATCTTAAAATTAATGCCAAGAAGCTCGTTCTGACGGCCCAAATCACTGGTAATCTGCTCGGGTTTCTCATGGATTTTGCCGTGATAGTCAAACGCGACCCCTGCAAAAGGTGCGCCCTCATGAGTGGCACCAAGAAACACGTCGGGCTTTCGAATTCCTGTTCCCAGCTGAGAAACGATCCGATTGACCTCGAGAGGCTCATTCATCGAGAGGACGTGCAGGTGGCAGCCACCGAGCGCAGGCTTGAGGCCAACGCGCATAGAAAGCCGCGTCTCGTACGGCGAGCCCGAGTTGACGCAGGCCACGGTGAGCGCGCGCTCAACCTTTGCCGTTCCTGGCGCGGCTCCCAGCAACGCAAGATGACGTCTCACGAGCTCCGGCGTGGTCAGGGCTTCTCTGCGCTTGAACATTCCGTCTTCGAGGTCGGGCGCAATGGCGTAGATGCCAAGCAGCTCCCCTAGAAGAAAGATGAGCTCAAGGTGTGTAAGGAGTGGCGCCATCTGCACAACGAGATGTTCTGGAGAGGCGCAGAGAAGCCCCGGTGCAAGCTCGATCGCGGAGTCTGCGGGAAGAATCAGCTCTGAGCTGTGCAGCTTGCTGAGCTCTCCCGGCCTTCTGTTGACGGTGGGGGAGACAAGCGAGTGGAGCGGGAAGGAGAGGTTGGGAAGCTGCTCGGCAAGGGTGGAGAGCTCGTCTGTTGTAGGCCGCGCGGTAGGAGCCGTCGCGACGCAGCGTTCTTGTCGCGCGAGCTGATTGCGCAGGGAGGGGCTGCGCAGCACCTCAAGGGCCGTGGTATGTGAGAGTAGAATCGACATGAGGCGATGGTAGAGCGGTGCCATGCGGTTGGTCTGCGAGGTGCTTTCCGCTAACTGTCACGAATTTGACAGGCAATCCGACGCCCGCCATCTACGTGCCCTGTTGTTGCCATGCGGGAAAGGAGCGACATATAAGCTCCATATTTGATGCCATTTAGGTTGGAGAACCAACCGTTTGCCGGTATATCTGGTGGACGCGCGGTCTCCTGAGGTCCGCCTAGAGAACCTGAACGCACTTTGTCGTTTTGTCGGTACAGACCCGGTGTCGAGACAGTCCGCCAGACACTGCTGCGCTGACCAGGTACATGCCGAGAAATGCTGCCCTCCGTACCGGTTGGCGTCGTTCTGCGTCGTGAAATCCTGCCCGGTGTACCAGGACCGAAGGCCTGGTGCCGAGAAGAACCGTTGTCCCGACCGTGCGGGAACCTTCTTTGCCGTCAAATCTCAACCGGTGTACCAAAAAGCTTTGGATACGCCGAGAAAAGCTTTTGAGTGTACCGGCGGGATGCTGAGCCTTGGTACACACGGCGGCTTTACGCGGCGCCAGAAGGCGGGGAGTGGTACACCGGTCGGCATTTTACGGCAAGGTCCCACAGCGCAAGGTACAGGTTGCGGGATTTCTCGGCGCAAACGAGTACGCAGCGGTACAGCACCTCGTGTTTCTCGGCAAGGATGCACGGCGCCCGGCACACCGGTTGGGTTTTCTCGGCGCACGAAAACACGCAGCGGTACGGCGCCCGACATTTCTCGGCATGGGCCTATGAGTTTGCAGCAGAACCCAGCCCGTCCCGAGGCGCGACAAGGACAACCGGAAGCGTCATCACACAGACCGACAAAAAATGCCCCCGAGACTCCGAAGGGAAGCTTCGCAAAGTGCGCTTCCCGCAGGAGCCCCGGGGGCGTCCCGGGCCGATGTCCCTCTTGTTACTCCAGCTCGAAGGCTCCCGTGTAGAGCTGGTAGTAGGTGCCGCGCGCGGCGATGAGCTCGTCGTGCGTGCCGCGCTCGATGATGCGGCCGTGGTCAAGTACGATGATGACGTCGGAGTTGCGCACCGTGCTCAGGCGGTGCGCGATCACAAACGTAGTGCGCCCGGTCATGAGCGCGTCCATGCCGCGCTGCACGATCGCCTCGGTACGGGTGTCGATCGAGGACGTGGCCTCGTCGAGCACCATGACCGGCGGGTCGGCAACTGCGGCGCGCGCGATGGAGAGCAGCTGGCGCTGGCCCTGCGAGAGGTTGGTGCCGTTGTCCGTGAGCATGGTGTTGTAGCCGTCGGGCAGGCGGCGCACAAAGTCATCCGCACCGGCGAGGCGCGCCGCGGCGATGCACTCCTCGTCGGTGGCGTCGAGCCTACCGTAGCGGATGTTGTCCATGACGGTGCCGGTGAAGAGGTTCACGTCCTGCAGGACCATCCCGAGCGAGCGGCGCAGGTGCGGCTTCTTGATTTTGTTGATGTTGATGCCGTCGTAGCGGATCTTGCCGTCCTCGATGTCGTAGAAGCGGTTCAGCAGGTTGGTGATCGTGGTCTTGCCCGCGCCGGTGGCTCCCACGAAGGCAACCTTCTGGCCGGGCTTGGCGTAGAGCGAGACGTCATGGAGCACCGTGTGGCCGGGCTCGTAGGCAAAGTCCACGCCAAAGAGGCGCACGTCACCGGCAAGTGGGGTATAGGTGACGGAGCCGTCGACCTGGTGCGGGTGCTTCCAGGCCCACTGTCCCGCCCAGTGACCGTCGCGGCGGTTGCACTCGCGCACGGTGCCGTTGCCGTCGATGGTGCAGGCCACGAGCTCGACATAGCCCTCGTCCTGCTCCACGGGCTCGTCGATAAGCTCGAAGATGCGCTCGGCGCCCGCAAGGCCCATGACGACGGAGTTCACCTGGTTGGAGATCTGACCTATCTGGTTGGCAAACTGCTTGGTCATGTTGAGAAACGGCACACCCACGGCAATGGTGAGCGGCAGCCCGGAAAGCGACGGGTTGGGCGTTCCCAGCACCAGAAAGACGCCAATCGCCACCGCCACGATCACGTAGAGCAGGTTGCCGGCGTTCATGAGGATGGGCATGAGCGTGTTTGCGTAGGAGTTGGCCGTGCACGCCGCGTCCTGGTACTCGTCGTTGAGCGCGTCGAAGGCGGCCTCGATCTGGCGCTCGTGCGAGAAGACCTTGACGACCTTCTCGCCGTTCATGACCTCCTCGACCAGGCCCTCAACAGCGGCGACCGCTCGCTGCGTGCGCAAGAAGTTCTTAGCCGAGCGTCCCGCGAGCACCTTGGCGAGAAGTGCCATGATGGCGGAGCCTCCCACAACGACGCAGGTCAGTGGCAGGCTGTACCAGATCATGATGCAGCCTACGGAGACGAGCATGAGCATCGTGAGGAAGAGGTGCGGCAGCGACTGCGAGATCATCTGGCGCATGGCGTCGATGTCGTTGGTGTAGTAGCTCATGATGTCGCCGTGCTGGTGCGTGTCAAAGTACTTGACCGGCAGATCCTGCATGTGGTCAAACATGAGGCAGCGGAACTTCTTGAGCGAGCCCTGCGTGAGGATGGCCATGCACTGCTGCCACACCGCGTTGCAGATGAGGCTCGCTAAGTACAGGACGGCGAGAATGGCCGCGTTGGTGAAGACCTGCGGCTGAGCTGCCGCCCAGTCTCCGGACTCCCAGGTCTCGCCGACAACGGTGAGCGCTCGCTCCATGAAGACGTTGGGCATGGCCTGGACGATGCACTGGATGAGGATGCAGACCGCCACGGCCGGAAGCATCACCGGGTAGAACCCCCGCAGCATCTTGATAACGCGTAGGGCGGTCTTTCCCATGGACTTGGGCGCGCGCCCGCGGTGGGTGTTACTGGCGCTCATTGGCGCTCACCTCCAGCTCGTCGAGCTCGCGCTCATCGTGGCTCTGCTTGTTCTGCGAGAGGTAGACCTCGCGGTAGATGGCGTTTCTGCGCAGCAGCTCCTCGTGGGTGCCTATGTCGTTGATGGTGCCTGCGTCCATGACCACGATGCGGTCGGCGTCCTCAACGCTCGAGGTGCGCTGCGCGATGATGATCTTGGTGGTCTCGGGCAGGTAGTTCTTGAAGCCCTCGCGGATGAGGCGGTCGGTCTTGGTGTCCACGGCGGAGGTGGAGTCGTCCAGGATGAGAATCTTGGGCTTCTTGAGCAGGGCGCGCGCGATGCACAGGCGCTGCTTCTGGCCGCCGGAGACGTTGGTGCCGCCCTGCTCGATGTAGGTGTCGTACTTGTTGGGGAAGGTCTGGACAAACTCGTCGGCCTGCGCCAGGCGCGCCGCCTCGATGACCTCCTCGTCGGTGGCGTGCTCGTTGCCCCAGCGCAGGTTCTCGGCGATGGTGCCGCTGAAGAGCACGTTCTTCTGCAGGACCATGGCCACAGCGTCGCGCAGGGTCTCGAGATCATACTCGCGCACGTCGCGCCCGCCCACGCGCACCGACCCCTCGGTGACGTCGTAGAGGCGTGGGATGAGCTGGACGAGCGAGGACTTGGCCGAGCCCGTCGAGCCAATGACGCCGATGACCTCGCCGCTCTTGATGTGCAGGTCGATGTCCCTCAGGGCCTCGCGGTTCTTGTCGCCGCTGTAGGAGAAGCCCACGCCATCAAAGTCGATCGAGCCGTCCGCAACCTCGGTCACGGCGTTTTCGGGCTGGTCGATGGTGGTTTTGGCGTCGAGGACCTCATAGATGCGCCGCGCGTTCTCCTCGGACATGACAACCTGGGCAAAGATCATCGAGAGCATCATGAGCTGCATGAGCATCATGAAGCCATAGGTGATGAGCGACGAGAACTGGCCCACGTCGAGCAGCTCGCCGCGCGAGGACACGATGGCGTAGGAGCCCGCGTAGATCACGAAGACCATGACCGTGTAGACGCAGAAGTTCATGATCGGCGCGTTGAGGGCGAGGATGCGCTCTGCGTAGGTGAAGTCGTTTTGGACCTCGGTGGCGGCGCGCTCGTACTTCTGCTTCTCGTAGTCCTCGCGCACGTAGGACTTGACCACGCGGATGCCGGAAAGGTTCTCCTCGGCGCGCTCGTTCAGGGCGTCGTACTTGCGGAAGATGCGACGGAACACCGGCACGACCTTGCGGATCACCGTGAGAAGCGCAAGCGCCAGCACCGGGATGATGACCACAAAGACGAGCGCGAGCCAACCCGCCATGCTGTAGGCCGCAATGAAGGCAAGCACCAGCATGAACGGTGAGCGGATGGCGGTGCGGATGAGCATCATGTAGGCCATCTGGACGTTCATGACGTCGGTGGTGATGCGCGTCACGAGCGAGGAGCTCGAGAAGCGGTCGATCACGGCAAACGAGAAGGTCTGGATGTTGTAGAACATGTCCTTGCGCAGGTTCTTCGCAAAGCCGGTGGAGGCCTTCGCGCAGGTGAGTCCCGCCGCGGCGCCAAAGGCGAGCGAGACGAGCGCCATGAGGGCGAGGATGCCACCGGTGGTGAGAATCTGGTTGAGGTCGGCGCCCGCCTTGATGGCGTCGATGAGGTCTGCCGTGAGAAGCGGAATCATGACCTCAAAGACAACCTCGCCGAGGACGAGCAGGGGAGTGACCACGGCGGAGCGCTTGTACTCGCGCACGCTCTGCATGAGCTTGCGGCCTACGGACCCGTAGCCCACGTGCGCGGCGGTCTTCACAAATTCCTGGTCGACGACGGGCTTCTGTGGAAGCAGGCTCATCGCTCATCTCCCTTCTTGTCCTTCTCCAGCTCCATCCAGCGCGCTGCGAGGCGGTCGAGCACGGCTACGAGCTCGCTCTTCTCGTCTTCGCTCAGACAGTCGAACGCGCGCTTCTCAAACTCCGCACGGGTGCGAATGACCTCGTGCGCCTTGTGCTCGCCCTCGGGAGTGAGCGTCACGGTGAGCTGGCGGCGATCTGTCTCCGAGCGCTCGCGCGTGACGAGCCCCTCGGCCTCGAGCTTGGCGATGACCTCCGAGAGCGAGGCCGACGTGATGCACGACGCCTCCTGCAGGTCGCGCTGCGTCATCTCGCCGTCATGGGCGAGCAGCTCCACGAGGATGTGCTGCTTGCCGTTGCGGCCGCCCCAGTGCATGTGGAGGTAATAGCCAAAGTAGCCAAAGTTGCGCATGATGCGCATCTCTTTGCTGGGCGTTTCGCCCTTGTCGCACACGGTGGTCTCCTTTCCGCTCTCCATTTCTGAAAATATGTTCGCACCCTACTCTGAAGCCGACGAACGGTGATGTCAAGGTACCATGCTATTTTCTCATGGCACTGCGCGACACGTGGTGTTTTCTGCAAAGAAGCCCACTCTTTGTGCCGGGTTCTAGAAAACGCGCGAGAAGAACTCGGCACTGCGTTGGCGCTCAAGGACGGCTGTCGAGAAAACCGGACGATCGTACCGTTTGGTCCGGCATGCGCCGAGAAATCCGACCCGGTGTACCACGGGGGCGAGGACGGTGCCGGGGGGGCTTGGCCGGGGTGTACTGCCGTGGCTGAGAGACCGTCGAGAAACCCGGCCTGGTGTACCAAATTCGCTCTCCCTATGCCGAGAAATTGTGGCCGGTGTACCGTTCGACGGGGAGCCAGGTAGGGGAGAGCCGCCGGGCATGCCGTCCGGTCGGACATCAAGCCGAGAAATGCTGCCAAGTGTACCGTTTAGCTAGGAGCTAGGCCGAGGAATGGCGCCTGGTGTACAGCGGGCGGCGGTGGGGGTGGTACAGCCTCCGGCTTTTCTCGGCGTGGACAGGACGCGTACGGTACAGCAGTCGGCATTTCTCGGCGTTGGCGGGCCTTGTGTGGTACAGCCTCCGGCATTTCTCGGCTTGAGTGATTGAGGCGCGGTACGCCAGGCCGGATTTATCGGCGAGGGCTGTGTTGCGCTGGCACACTCGCTGGCATTCCTCGGCGGCGCGGCTATCTCACTGGTACACACGCCGGCGTTTCTCGGCAGGCGCCCGCTTCCGTGGTATGTCAGGCCGCACATCACGGCTCGTGCCCGGCTGTATGCGAGAAGTACGGCGACCCTGCGCCACGCGTCAGCTCCGCAAAGCGATCGCCCGCAGGTCCGCTCCGGGTTGAGCGGGACAAACGAAGCCGGCCCCGGCGTTCCGCAGAGAAGTCTCGCGTAGCGCACTTCTCGCGGAATGCCGGGGCCGGCCCCTTGTGATGCCTTCCTGTTACTCCAGCTCGAAGGCTCCCGTGTAGAGCTGGTAGTACGTGCCCTTCTTGGCGATCAGCTCGTCGTGGCTGCCGCGCTCGATGATGCGGCCGTGGTCCAAGACGATGATTGCGTCGGAGTTGCGCACGGTGGAGAGTCGGTGTGCGATCACAAACGTGGTGCGACCGGTCATGAGCGCGTCCATGCCGCGTTGGACAATCTCCTCGGTGTGCGTGTCGATCGAGGACGTGGCCTCATCGAGGATCATGACGGGCGGATCGGCCACAGCGCAGCGTGCGATCGAGATCAGCTGGCGCTGGCCCTGCGAGAGGTTGGAGCCGTTGTCCGTGAGCATGGTGTTGTAGCCCTCGGGCAGGCGCTTGATGAAGCCGTCGGCGCCAACGAGGCGCGCCGCCGCCATGCACTCGTCGTCGGTTGCGTCAAGGCGACCAAAGCGGATGTTGTCCATGACGGTGCCCGTGAAGAGGTTCACGTCCTGGAGAACCACGCCCAGGGAGCGGCGCAGGTCGCTCTTCTTGATCTTGTTGATGTTGATCCCGTCGTAGCGGATCTTGCCGTCCTCGATGTCGTAGAAGCGGTTGATGAGGTTGGTGATCGTGGTCTTGCCCGCGCCGGTGGCGCCCACGAAGGCGACCTTCTGGCCGGGCTTTGCCCAGACGCTTACGTCGTGAAGGACGGTGTGGCCGGGACGGTAGGCAAAGTCCACGTCAAAGAGGCGAACGTCTCCCGCAAGCGGGGTATAGGTGAGCGAGCCGTCCCCGTGCGGGTGGCGCCACGCCCAGCGGCCGGCCCAGTTCTCGGAGCGGCGGTCGCACTCGGCGACGGTGCCGTTGCGGTCGATGGTGCAGGCCACAAGCTCAACGTAGCCCTCGTCCTGCTCCACCGGCTCGTCCATGAGCTCGAAGAGGCGCTCGGCGCCGGCGAGGCCCATGACCACGGAGTTGATCTGCTGCGAGATCTGGCCAATCTGGCCGGCAAACTGCTTGGTCATGTTGAGGAAGGGCACCGTGACGGCAATCGAGAAGGGCAGGCCCGAGATGGAGAGGTTGGGCACGCCGGCCTCGATGAACACGCCGCCCACCAGGGCCACGATCACGTACATGAGGTTGCCGAGGTTCATGAGGATGGGGCCGAGCGTGTTGGTGTACATGTTCGCGGCGCGGCTTGCCTCAAAAAGACGGCGGTTGCGAACGTCAAAGTCCTCCTGTGCGGCCTCTTCGTGGCAGAAGACCTTGACCACGCGCTGGCCGTTCATGACCTCCTCGACGTGGCCTTCCACGATGCCGATCTCCTTCTGCTGCGCCACGAAGTTGCGCGCGGAGCGGCCGCCGAGCTGCTTGGTCATGTAGGCCATGAAGAGCACGCCGGCCACGATGACCAGGCACATCCAGACGCTGTAGTAGACCATGACGGCAACGACCGAGCAGCAGGTGACAAAGGTGAGCGTGATGTTGGGCAGCGACTGGCCGATCATCTGGCGCAGGGCGTCGATGTCGTTGGTGTAGTGGCTCATGATGTCGCCGCGCTGGTGCTGGTCAAAGTAGCTGATCGGCAGGTCCTGCATGTGGCCGAAGAGCTTCTCGCGGAACTTCTCGAGCGAGCCCTGCGTGATGATGGCCATCGCGCGGGTCCAGGTGAAGTTGAGGATGAGCGAGACCACGTAGATGCCCACGAGCGTGAGCACGAGCGAGGTGACGCTGCCGGCTACGGCTCCCCAGTCACCGCTCTCCCAGGTGGCGGTCACGATCTCGAGCGTGCGCTGCATGAACGTGGCGGGAAGCGCCGAGAGCACGGCCGAGACCACGATGCACAGAATCACGAGCGGCAGCATCTTGGGATAGAACGAGAAGAGCATCTTGATGAGGCGGCCGAGCGTCTTGCCGCGGCCCCCGCGGCGGCGGGGCTGGGCGACCTGGCGGCCGGCGACGTTCTGGCGCTCCGGCTCGCGCTCCGGCTCGGTGGGCTGGTTGGAGCCGGTCACGTTCTTGAGGATGTTCTCGGCGGAGTTGTTGCTAGCGGCCATTGGCCTCACCTCCCTTCGCGGCTGCGACGGGCGCGGTCGGCGCATCCTTCTTGGCATCCGAGTCCTTCTCGCCGGCGTCCTCCTGGCTGGTGCGGTTCTGCGCGAGGTAGGTGTCGCGGTAGAACGGGCAGCTCTCCATGAGCTCCTCGTGGGTGCCGAGGCCGGCCACGTGGCCGTTGTCGAGCACCAGGATGCGGTCGGCGTCCTGCACCGAGCTCGTGCGCTGCGCGATGATGATCTTGGTGGCGTCGGGCAGGTAGGTCTTGAGGCCCTCGCGGATGAGGGCGTCGGTCTTGGTGTCCACGGCGGAGGTGGAGTCGTCGAGAATCAGAACCTTGGGGCGCTTGAGCAGGGCGCGTGCGATGCACAGGCGCTGCTTCTGGCCGCCGGAGACGTTGGTGCCGCCCTGCTCGATGTAGTAGTCGTACTTCTTGGGCAGCTGCTGGATGAACTCGTCGGCCTGGGCGAGCTTGCAGACCTCCACGAGCTCGTCGTAGGTGGCGTCGGGGTTGCCCCAGCGCAGGTTCTCCTTGATAGTGCCGGAGAAGAGCACGTTTTTCTGCAGCACCACGGCCACGTTGTTGCGCAGGAACTCGAGGTCGTAGTCGCGCACGTCCACGCCGCCCACCTTGACGGAGCCCTCGGTGACGTCGTAGAGGCGGCTGATGAGGTTTACGAGCGAGGTCTTGGCAGATCCCGTGCCGCCCATTATGCCAATGGTCTCGCCGCTCTTGATGTGCAGGTCAATCTCGGCGAGGGCGCGGTGCTCGGCCTTCTCGGAGTACTTGAAGGTCACGTTGTCAAAGTCGATCGAGCCGTCCACCATCTCGGTCTCTGGGTGGGCGGGGTTCTTGATCGTGGGCTCGGTGGTGAGGACCTCGCAGATGCGCTCGGCGCTCTCCTGGGCCATCGTGATCATGGCAAAGACCATAGAGACCATCATGAGGGCCATGAGAATCATGAAGCCGTAGGTGGTGAGTGCCGAGAGCTGGCCGACGTTCAGCAGGCTGCCCCGGCTGGAGATGATGAGGTAGCTGCCAAACTGCAGCACCACGGCAAAGACCGTGTACACGGCGAGGTTCATCATCGGCGTGTTGAGCGCGAGGATCTTCTCGGCGCGGGTGAAGTCCGCGCAGACGTCCTTGGCGGCGCGGCCGAACTTGTCCTTCTCATAGTCCTGGCGCACGTAGCTCTTGACGTCGCGCATGCCGGTGACGTTCTCCTCGATGGACTCGTTGAGGGCGTCGTACTTGTGGAAGACCGAGCGGAAGATGGGGTGCACGGTGCGCACGACCTTGTAGAGGCCAAAGCCCAGAAGCGGCACGATGATCACAAAAATGAGCGCCAGCGGGCCGGCCATGATGAAGGCCATGACAATGCCCGCAAGAAGCAGGAACGGGCAGCGGATGGCGGTGCGGATGATCATCATGTAGGCGAGCTGGACGTTGGTGATGTCCGTGGTGAGGCGCGTCACGAGCGAGCTCGACGAGAACTGGTCGATGTTGGCAAAGCTAAAGCGCTGCACCGCGGCAAAGACGTCGTGGCGCAGGTTCATGGCAAGGCCGCAGCTCGCCTGGCTGCAGGTGACGCCGGCTCCGATGCCAAAGCAGAGGGACGCTAGCGCCATGGCCACGAGGATGCCCGCATAGGGGAGCAGCTGGGGTAGGCTCGCGCCCGCCTGGATGGAGTTGATGAGCTGGGCGGTCACAAACGGGATTGCGACTTCCATGACAACCTCGCCCGAGACGATGATCGGCGTGGCGATGGAGGCGCCCTTGAACTCGCGGACGCTCTTGCCGAGCGTGTGGATTACCTCACGCCCGGAGAGACCCTTTTCTTCCTTCTTTTTCTTCATATGACTCCTTTCGACAAGTGGTCATTTTGCGCTGCTGAACGGTAGATTTCAAGGTACCGTGCGATTAATATCACGGCACCTTCAAAACAGAGGTTTCTCCGCGGCGTGGCAGGGGCTCCAACCTTGCAAAACGCCGAGAAAAGCCTGGGAGTGTACCGGGTGGTTCGCCGGAATGCCGAGAAGGGTGGTTCGCTGTACCAGGACGTATGCTCTTGTGCCGAGAAAAGCCTGGGAGTGCGCCGGGTCGGGCGACGGTGCGCCGAGGAAAACGGGCTGCTGTACCAGAATTTGGAAATCGCGCCGAGAAAGGCGGCCCTCTGTACCAGCGTGAGTGGTGGCATGCCGAGAAGTGCGGTGAAGTGTACCAGGTTAGGTGGGGATGTGCCGAGAAATGCCGGCCTCTGTACCGTGCCAGGAGAGCAAGAGGCGAGGAATGCCGCCCTCTGTACCAAGCGCGGGACAACGAGGCCTTGGCCGTTGGTACAAGGGGCCGGTTTTCTCGGCGCGCAAGGCGAGGGCGTGGTACACGGGAGCGCTTTTTTCGGCAGACGGCCGGGGCAGAAGCCAAGCGATGGCGCGCGGGGCGGCTTCTCGTCGCACCTTGGTCTTGGGCTCGGTACAGAAGACGGGTTTTCTCGGCACGCGGGACGTGGACTTGGTACGGCACCCCGTATTTCTCGGCGTGCGGGGCGTGGGTGTGGTACAGCACCCCGCATTTCTCGGCAGCGAAAAAGGTTCCCCACGGCCCCCCATTGGCAAGCAACATGTGCGGACGCAGTTTTGTAAGCTCGCTCCGCCAACAGAGAAATGCCAGTTCAGAGTTAATTGTAAAGCCGAAAAACGCACGAGCTTACAAACCGTCCGCCAATTGTAAGGCGCTTTGTAAACCAATCGTAAGCCGCTGTCAGGCTCCCGTAATGCATCGCAAACCCCGCGCATCGCTCGGCGAGAAGCCCGTAGGATTCCAGTCGAAACGGCCGGCCCCTGCGGGAGTCGGTCAATCCACGGGAAAGGATTCACATGTCCACCTTTGATCTCTCTCGTCGTCAGTTCCTCGGCGCCCTCGGCGCCACCGCTGCCGTGGCCGGCCTCGCCGCCTGCGGCAACACCCAGCAGCCCGCCACCGACTCCACCGAGGGTGACGCCCCCGAGACCGCCGCGCTCGTCGGCTCCATCTCCTGCTCCGGCGCCACCTCCTTCCAGCCGCTCGTCGAGAAGGCCCGCGACGCCTTCCAGGACGCCAACCCCGACGTCTCCGTCGCCATCTCCGGCGGCGGCTCCGGCCAGGGCCTCTCGCAGGTTGCCGAGGGCTCCGTGCAGATTGGCCGCTCCGACGTCTTTGCTGAGGAGAAGCTCGAGGCCGACCAGCTCGAGGGTCTCGTCGACAACCAGGTCTGCATCGTGGGCATGGGCCCCATCGTGAACGCCGACGTCGACGTCACCGACCTCACCACCGACCAGCTCAAGGGCATCTTCCTCGGCCAGATCACCGATTGGTCCGAGGTTGGCGGCACCGCCGGCGCCATCCAGGTCATCCAGCGCGAGGCCGGCTCCGGCACCCGCGCCACCTTCGAGGCCGCCGTTCTCGGTGGCGAGGTTGCCCCGGACAGCTTCCGCCCCGTTGCTGAGGTTGACTCCTCGGGCACCGTCGTGGAGCAGGTTGCCGCCACGGCAGGCTCCATCTCCTACGTTGCCTTCAACTACATGGAGAACGACGGCATCAAGGCCCTCACCGTCGACGGTGTTGAGCCCACGCAGGAAAACGTCGAGTCCGGCGACTTCACCATCTGGGCGTACGAGCACATGTACACCCGCGAGGACGAGGACGCCTCCACCGCTCCTGTGACCAAGGCCTTCATCGAGTTCATGCTCTCCGACGACTTTGCCGCTACGGTGGTGGAGGAGGGCTTCATCCCCATGGCCGACATGAAGGTCAAGAAGGACGCCGACGGCAACATCACCGCTGCCTAGCGCTTCTCTGCCCTCCCCGCGGCGGCGTCCCCACACGGGACGCCGCCGTTTCCTTGACGAGAAAGGCTCCTCCATATGGCAAACCTCATGCCCAAGCGGAGGCTCGAGAACATCGGCCTGGGAATCACAGGCTTCTGCGTCGCACTTGTTGCGCTTGTCGTCGTCACGCTCATCTTCATGGTTGCCCAGCAGGGCCTCACCACGTTCTTCGTTGACGGCCTCAACCCGATCGACTTCTTCCTCGGCCAGAACTGGATCCCCGAGCAGGAGCGCTACGGGGCGCTGCCCATGATCGTGGGCTCCTTTGCCGTCACGCTGCTCTCGACCCTCTTTGCCCTGCCCATCGCCATCGGCTCCGCGATCTTCGTCGTCGAGGTTGCCCCGTCGTTTGGTCGTCGCGTCTTCCAGCCCTTCATCGAGCTGCTCGTGGGCATCCCGTCCGTTGTCTACGGCGTGCTGGGCCTCTACGTGGTCAACTCGCTCGTGAAGGCCGTCTTCGGCGAAGCCGCCCCCACCGGTGCGGGCATCCTCTCCGGCTCGATCGTGCTCGCCATCATGATTCTGCCGACGATCACCACGCTCTCCATGGACGCGCTGCGCGCCGTGCCCAACCAGTATCGCGAGGGCTCCTATGCCCTGGGCTGCACGCGCTGGCAGACGGTCTGGCACGTGGTGCTCAAGAGCGCCATGCCCTCGCTCATGACGGCCGTCATCCTGGGCATGACCCGTGCCTTCGGCGAGACCCTTGCGGTTCAGATGGTCATCGGCGGCGTGGAGCGCTCGATGCCCATGGGCCTTCTCGACCCCGCTTCCACGCTCACGGCGGCCCTCACGGCCGGCCTCTCCAACGCGGTCTCGGGCTCGGTATACTACCACGCGCTCTGGTCGCTCGGCCTCATCCTTCTGGCCATGTCGCTCGTCTTCATCCTGATCATCCACCTCATTGGCAGGAAGGGGGCAAAGGCCAATGGCTAGCGATAAGGACCTCACCTCCCAGGGCTCCCGCGCGCTCTCTCTGGACGCGCACGTCAAGCGCATCAACTCCCAGGACAAGGTCGCCACGGGTGTCCTCACCGTCATCGTGGGCCTGGTCATGCTGCTCGTCGTGGCCATCATCGCCTACATTCTCATTCGCGGAGCCGGCCGCGCGCTCACGCCGGGCTTCCTCACCAACCCCTACAACGACGAGGTTGTTCCCGGCATCATCTACCAGCTGTGGGACTCCTTCTACATGCTGATCGTGACGCTTATCATCTCGGTGCCCATCTCGCTGGGTGCGGCCATCTTCCTCGTTGAGTATGCGCCGGACAACTGGGTCACCTCGGCGGCCAAGACGGCCATCGAGACCCTCTCCAGCCTGCCTTCCATCGTGGTTGGCATGTTCGGCTCGCTCTTCTTTGTTGTGACGCTCGGTTGGGGCATCTCCATCCTCGCCGGTGCGTGCGCGCTCACGATGTTCAACATCCCCATCCTGGTTCGCACCATCCAGCAGGCGCTCGAGGACGTGCCGCGCAGCCAGCGCGACGCCGCGCTCGCCATGGGCCTCACGCGCTGGGAGACCACGATCAACGTGCTGCTTCCCGCCGCCATGCCCGCCATCGTGACCGGTATCGTGCTCTCCGCCGGCCGCGTCTTCGGCGAGGCCGCCGCGCTCATCTTCACCGCCGGCTCCGCGCCCGCGCGCCTCAACTTTGCCTCTGTGAACTTCCTGAGCCCCACCAACCCCTTCAACATCTTCCGTCCGGCCTGCTCGCTCGCCGTCTACATCTGGCGACTCACCTCCGAGCCCACCGCCGGCTCCACGGAGATCGTCTGGGGCACCGCGACCGTCCTTCTCGTCTGCGTGCTCCTGTTCAACCTGCTTGCCCGCCTGCTCGGCAAGCTCCTCTCGAGGAGGCTGACCGCAGAATGACAGACATCACCAACACGGCCGGCAGTGTCGCCGGCGAGAAGAGCGGCTCGCTGCTCACCACGCGTGACGTCACCGTCACCTACGACCTCACGCACGAGGCCCTGCACAAGACCTCGCTCACCTTTGAGAAGGGCCAGGTCACCGCACTCATTGGCCCTTCCGGCTGCGGCAAGTCCACGTTCCTGCGCTGCCTCAACCTCATGAACCGAGAGATTCCCAAGTGCTCCATCGGCGGTGAGATCTTCTATCACGGGCGCAACATCAACACGCCCAAGGAGAACCTCTTTGAGCTGCGCAAGTCCATTGGCATGGTCTTTCAGCAGCCCACGCCCTTCAGGAAGTCCATCCGCGAGAACATCCTCTTTGCGCCCAAGAAGCACGGCCGCGTGAAGACGCGCGAGGAGGAAGACGAGCTCGTGGAGACGTCGCTTAGGCAGGCGGCGCTCTGGGACGAGGTCAAGGACAAGCTGCGCCAGTCCGCGCACGCCCTTTCCGGCGGCCAGCAACAGCGCCTCTGCATCGCGCGAACGCTTGCCATGAAGCCGGACGTGGTCCTCTTCGACGAGCCCTGCTCCGCGCTCGATCCCATCTCCACCTTTGCCATCGAGGAGACCATCCGCGACATTGCCTCCACGGGCATCTGCGAGATCATCGTCACGCACAACATGGAGCAGGCCACGCGCGTCTCCGACCGCACCGCCTTCTTCTATGTGGGCGACATGGTAGAGACGGGCACCACGCAGCAGATCTTCTCCGATCCGCACGACCAGCGCCTGGTCGACTATCTTACGGGCCGCTTTGGCTGATGGGAGGCATTATGGACACAGATAACACCCAAAACGCCCATCGCGGCATCGCGGACGCGGAGACGGCCATCACCGTGCGCGACTTCAACCTCTGGTACGGGGACTTCCAGGCCCTCAAGGGCGTTAACCTTGAGATTCCCCGGAACCGCGCCACGGCCTTCATTGGCCCCTCCGGCTGCGGCAAGTCCACGCTGCTGCGCACCTTCAACCGCATGTGCGACTTCGTGGAGTCCGTAAAGACCGAGGGCACGATTGCCTTTGGCGACAAGGACATCTTCCAGATGGACTCCAACGCCCTGCGCGTCTACGTGGGCATGGTCTTCCAGCACCCCAACCCGTTCCCGATGAGCATCCGCGAGAACATCCTCTACGGTCCCAAGCGCCAGCGCCGCATCTCCAAGGCGGAGGGCGACGAGATCTGTGAGCGCTGCCTCACCCGCGCCGCCCTCTGGGATGAGGTCAAGGACGACCTCAACAAGAGCGGGCTTGGCCTCTCCGGCGGCCAGCAGCAGCGCCTCTGCATCGCACGTGCCCTCGCCACCGACCCGGACATCCTGCTCATGGACGAGCCCACCTCGGCGCTTGACCCCATCTCCACGAGCATGGTCGAGCAGCTCATGAGCGAGCTTGCCACCGACCACACCGTGGTCGTCGTCACCCACAACATGCAGCAGGCCGCACGCGTGGCGGACAAGACCGCCTTCTTCTACCTGGGCGAGCTCATCGAGGAGGGCCCCACGCGCGACCTCTTTGCCAACCCCAGGAAGCAGCGCACGCAAGAGTATCTCTCAGGGAGGTTCAGCTAATGGTCATCAGCACCCGCACCAAGTTCACCGATCAGCTCAACGAGGTCGAGGTCCTTATCCGCCGCTTTTGCGAGAAGACCGTGGCGGACGTTCGTGCCGCCGGTCTGGCCGTGACGGGCGACCATGGGGCCGCCGAGGGTGTCATGGAGGGCCGTAAGGCGGAGGACCGCCTGCGCTCCGCGATTGAGAACACCTGTCTTGACATCATGCTGCTTCAGCAGCCGCTCATCGGAGTTGACCTGCGCTTTGTTACCGGATCGTTCCGCATGGTGAGCGACCTTTCCCACATTGACTCCATGACGCGCGACGCGGTCTTTCTTGCCGAGGAGATTCCTGCCAAGGCGGCCAAGAAGCTCGAGAAGGAGTTCACGACGCTCTCTGCCTATGCAGCCAACATGGTAGAGAAGGCCGTCGACGCTTTCTGCACCTCCGACGTTGAGAAGGCCCAGCAGGTCATGGAGGCCGACACTGCCGTGAACGACCTCTACGCAGAGTCCGAGGAGAAGCTCGTGGGCCTCATTCGCGACGGCAAGTCCTCCGCGCAGTATCTGCCCGAGCTGCTCATGGTTGCCAAGTACTTCGAGCGCATGGGAGACCTCGCCAAGCGCATCGCCGCGTGGGCGGTCTTCCGTGTGACCGGCGAGCACACCGTTGCCGAGAAGGAGAGCCAGAGGCAGGCCAGCTCCGCCGAGTAGTGGTGTAGGATTGGACCAGGACGTGAAAAAGGAGGCTAGCAGCGTGGTCTACTACGTCGAGGACGACAAGAACATCAGGGAACTCACGGTCTACGCGCTGGGGCAGGGCGGCATCGAGGCCCGCGGCTGCGCCAACGACGCCGAGTTTCGTCGCGCCTGCGCCGAGCGCACGCCCGACGCCGTCCTTCTCGACATCATGCTGCCCGACACGGACGGTCTGGAGATCCTTGCGCGCCTGAGGAGGACCCCAGGGCTTTCCAGCTTGCCCGTCATGATGCTTACGGCCAAAGATACCGAGCTTGACACCGTGAAGGCGCTCGACTCCGGCGCGGACGACTACCTCTCTAAGCCGTTTGGCATGATGGAGATGGTGAGCCGCACGCGCGCCCTGCTGCGCCGTGCCGGGCGTGCCCAGCAGGTGAGCGAGGAGCCCGCGGCGCTCGTTTCCGGTGATGTGACGCTTTGGCCCGATCGCCGTGAGGTCACGGTTGACGGGCACGAAGTCCAGCTCACGATGCGCGAGTTTGACCTGCTCGAGTTTCTTATGCGCTCGCCGGGTGTGGTCTTTTCGCGCGAGACGCTGCTCCAGCGCGTCTGGGGCTGGGACTTTGACGGCGGCTCGCGTACGGTGGACGTACACGTCCAGCAGATTCGTGCCAAGCTCGGGGAGTCTTCGGACCTCATCGAGACCGTCCGCGGCGTCGGCTACCGCGTCCGCGGCTAACACGGCAAAACCTGACAAAGGTGACAGGGCATTTTGTCAGGTTTGCCAGGTTCGTAAAACCTGACAAAATGCCCTGTCACCTTTGTCAGGTTTTGTTGGGAGGGTTAGTTGGTCAGGGAGCCGGGGGCACAGGGTTCACTCTCAAGGCGCGTCTTTCTCGCGCTTGTCGTGGCGTGTGCGGTCGTTGCCGTGGTGGTGACGGCCGCCGCGTCGCTTCTCTATCAGAACGCGTTTCTCGAGGATGAACGCGAGCAGCTCGCGGGGGAGTGCCGCACCGTGGCCTCCCTTCTGGACCTCACTAATGATGACGCCAAAATCTTGGGCCTTCTTGAGTTTGACGACACACGCGTCACACTCATATCCGCTGACGGCACCGTTACCTACGACGGCCTGGCAGACGCCTCAGAGATGGAAAACCACGCGGACCGCCCCGAGGTGGCCGACGCCCTGGCTACGGGCTCGGGCTCGTCGGACCGCCCGAGCGAGACGGCGGGCTACGTGAGCCTCTACGAGGCCGTGCGACTGGCAGACGGTGAGGTCGTGCGCCTCTCCGTAGACCGCGCGAGCGTGGTGACCTTCCTCATGCAGGACTTTGTGCTTCTCGCCGGCCTTGCCCTTGTGGTGGTGGGCGTGAGCTGGGCTGTCTCGCGGAGGCTCTCCATGCGTTTTGTGCGGCCCATCCTGGCCATTGACCCGGCTTCCGGAGACGAGGTGGCGCCTTACGAGGAGCTTGACCCCCTCGTCACGCGCCTCAACGAGCAGCACAAAGAGCTCGTCCAGCGCATGAACGCCATCCAGGATGCCGCCGACATGCGCCGCGACTTCACCGCCAACGTGACCCATGAGCTCAAGACGCCCATCGCCTCGATCCAGGGCGCGGCCGAGCTCATCCGCGACGGAATCGCCCAGCCCGAGGACGTGCAGAACTTTGCCGGGCGCATCTACAAGGACGCCCACCGCCTCTCCCTTCTGGTGAGCGATATCCTCACGCTCTCGCGTCTCGACGAGTCCGAACGCTCGGGAGACCGTGAGGTCTTTGGTGCGGCGGAGCGCGTCGACCTCATGTCCGTGGCGACAGACGCCGTCGAGCGCCTGCGCTCGCGAGCAAAGCGCAAATACGACGTGACCATTTCCCTCTCGGGCGTCTCTACACCCATCATGGGCAACGCGCGCCTGCTCGACGAGCTCGTGAGCAACCTCATCGAAAACGCCATCCGCTACAACAAGCCCGGTGGCAAGGTCTTTGTGTGGGTTATTCCCCAGGGTCTGCACCCGTGCCTGCGAGTGAGCGATACGGGCATCGGCATCCCGGAGGAGGCTCAGGGCAAGGTCTTCGAGCGCTTCTATCGCGTGGACAAGGGCCGCAGCCGCGACATGGGCGGCACGGGGCTGGGCCTTGCCATCGTCAAGCACGCAGCCACCTACCACGGCGCGGAGATTCGCCTTGAGAGCAGGGTGGGCGAGGGCACCACCGTCACGGTGACGTTTCCCAAGCAGTAGGGAGCCTGACCTCTCGTCCCCGTCGACACCGCCCAGCGTTGGGTGCGCCTCGGTGTAACGTAGAATGTGACGATATATCTACGTGACGTCATGGCGGGGTGGCACATGGGCTCTTCGCGCTTGATTTGGCTCCTCTGGACGGCCTGCCTCATGGTCGCCCCGGGCTTCATGTACGAATGGATCGGTCCTGTGGTACCGGGACCTTCCGATGTGCTCTCGCTTGCGCTCCCGCTTGCCGCGGTGATCATCTTGGACATTGTGACCGGCAATGCGTCCGGCGTGCTTGCCAATAGAAAAGCGATAAGGACGCTTCAGTGCGTGGGTACCGCAGCGTTGGCGTCCTATGTGGCCACGAGGATTGTGGACTGCTGTTACGTGACATCTGTGGGGCTGCCCTTAGAGCTTCGAACAACTGCCTTCCTGGCTAGGCTTCCCAGTGAGATTCTCGCTGTCACCTGTTGGTCGCTGCTTTCGCTTGGCCTTTCTCCCAAAGAGGGGGAGGCATCGATTAGACGCGTTCCTATGCTGTTTTTCTCAAGCGCTCTTCTTCCGTTCATTATCTTGGTGGCAAACGTTCTCTTCTCGGGAGATAGCTTCTCCGTTGTGCTCTTTGCCACTGGTTTTGATACCTTTGACGCTCCCTCTGTTCTGATTGGCGCCTCTTTGGGGATGGTCGCGACGCTGGGCATGTTTAGGCTCAGTCGCACCGGGTTTGGGGCCGAGGAGGTCTCCGCTCTGCTTTGTGGCACCGCCGCCTTTCGTGCCTGGGCAGAGGTTGTTCGCCGTCTTCCCTTCGACTATATGGGCGCACATCCCACGCTCTGCCTTCTGCTGCTGGTTGCTTACGTTCTTTTGGTGCTGGTCTTAACAAGAGTCATCGAGCTGGGCCGCGCTCATGGCGCACGTGCCGACAAGGGTGCCAGGGCTTCGAGTGCAGATTTGGAATCTGTCAAGCTCTCTTTCCTGCCCGGCTTCGAGCTTTTGTCGGAGCGTGAGCGCGCTGTTCTTGAGGAGACGCTCTCCGGGCTGACAGGCGAGCAAATTGCCGCAAAGTGTGGCATCTCAGAGTCTACGGTGGCAACGCACCGGAAGCGCGGATATGCAAAGCTCTGCGTCTCGGGCCTCGGGGAGCTCAAGGAGCGGCTTGCGTCATGCGCGGGCGCGGATGAGGCGTTGACCGTTGAGAGTTGCCCTTGCACAGACGCGTCAAACGATCGGCGCCCTCGCTGGAGAGCCGTTGTTGTCATTCTTATGCTGCTGCTCATGGTAGCGGCGCCCCCGGGTTACGTTTCCTTGAGCGAGCCTCCCTACGGCCTCAGTTTTGAAAGACTCGCCCCTTTCTTGGCAGGGCTTGTGCTCATGTCGGTTGGTCTGTCGCTGTGGTGTCGTGTTTATCGAGAAGGGCCTGATCGAGTCCGTGCGTTCACTGGAGAGGGAGGTCGAGACGGGAGAGTTCGCCGTTTTGTTCTTGGGGTGTCCTCTCTGGGCGCCGGTGCGATGCTGGGGAGCGCGTGGCTCCTTCCGATTCCGAGTGAGTTCAACCCGTCGGTGGTGCTAGAGCTCCTGGTGCTTCGTCTGTGGTCGGCTCTTGGTCTTGCCGCCCTCGTCTTTGGGGCGGGAGAGTTTTTTGCGCCTGCACCTTCGCCCTGCGGCATAGCGGAGAGGGTGCGGGCGCTTGCCTGCGGGGGAGTGGATGCTCTGGTTCTTAGGGTTCCACAGTGCATCGCTTTGTTTGGAGCGGGCTTTCTCCTCATCAACGCCGACCTAAAGCTCACATCGCTTGACATGCTTTACATTTTTTATGAGCTTTGCACCTGGGTTTGCCGCATCTTCTCTCTTCTGCTCGCCGTCCTTGTTCTTATGAGTGAGACAAGATATAGAAGCTACGCCCAACAGGAGAGCAAGGACAAAGAGCTCCAAGACTGGTTTTCCGCAAAAGGGCTGTCGCACATGCAGGTGAAGGTCGTCATGTTGTCCCTTGCGGGACACTCGTGCTCTGAGATTGGCGCCAAGCTCCATCTTGCTCCGGGGACCGTACGGTCGTACCGCTCCCGTGCGTGCAAGCTCCTGGGCGTCAGTGCCATTGACGAGCTTCGCAAAGTGGTGCCCTACGGCGAAAAGTGACATGTTGCAGCGCTTTGCAGCGCCAAAGTGACAGACAGGGTCTCCCTATACAAGTAGGATGATGGCAGTTCTACCCTGCGAGGATCGGAGGCGTTATGTCGACGAACCGTGGTCTATCTAGGCGAGAGTTCATCTCGTGTTCTGCGGCGTTTGCATTGGGCGTGCTGTGTTGTCCCGACCTTGCTCAAGCATCGGAACAAACTGAAATCGCTCCCATTATAACTTATGCGCCAGACCCGCTTGCTTTGAGCAGATCTGGACGGTCTTGGTATAGCACTAAATTTACCCTTAACTGGAGCTATTCAACCGGGCAGCAATTCTATGACGGTAGCAGTGTTGGGATTGAGCTGACATCATCCTGCGATGTATCTAATGCGACTTTCGAAGTCTCGCTGGTGAGGAACAAGACCTCTTTGGGGACCGCGACGCTCCGCGTCAATAGATTTGTAAGGGCAGAGTGGCCAAACGTTGGTTCAGGACTTTATCATTTCGAATTTAAAGCTAGTGCAGGCAAGCCGATTGTCTGCTCGAACGTGGCCATGTTCAGTTGGTAGGAAGAATCTGTGGAAAGGAGGTTCTTTATTTCGAACGGCTATCGACTTAGTTTGGAGGAAAAGATGCACGCTAAGAGACTGATGGTGGTTTTGGGCATTCTTATCGCGGGGTTGCTTATGGTTCCCTCTACGGCGCTCGCGACAACGGAGAACCAGAGCTATGACTTCTACTTCAGTGGAACTGGTGCTACCCAGGGAACCGGTGGAGTGAAGAAGGACACATCCAGCGAATGCTTCATTTCCATCGAGCAATTGACTATGGAGTCTCTGTATCTCTACATAGACGGCTCAATCTTCAGAGATGGTCCGTGGATCAACAGGACCGGCGCATCAGGCGGGGGAACAGCCGTTGCTCGAGAGACGGGATACTTCCTGATCAGAAACAACGTCAAAAAGACTTCTGGCTCTTACGCTCGACTTACCGGCATGTCACCTGCGGGTTCTGGGTATATTTCAGGTGAGTGGAGCCCTGACACAAACCAGTCTGGGTGGTGGCCGTACCTCGTGTAGGGATATTCTGTATCCATTGAATGATGCATATCATTGCTCCGTTTCAAGAGGTGACGTCAATGATGTCTCGTGAGCTCCAGCGGTGGTCGTTCCTCGGGGTTTCCAGAGTCCTCGTGCTTGGCCCTCTTGTGGCGTTTGCTCTGTGCCTATCGGTAGTTTGCCTCGCTGGCTGTTCCCTGACGGACGTGACTGTGTCTTCGGGGGAGGAGGAACAGGTGGACATGACCGCCTCCTCCCCAAGATACGAAGTGGGCGTCTCAATCGAGCTCACCGGGGAGCCGTGGAGACCGGAGCCTGTGGTTCAGTGGCCGTGGTTGGGAACCATGCGTTTTACTGTGTCTAGGCCTGTAATCTATGAGAATGCTGAGGCCGCGGGAATAGAGCTCAGCACCCAGAGCTATCCCGGATGGAAGATAGTTGCGGTTGACATCACTATCGAGAATATCGACGCGGAGTGTCCTCCCGAGGACGTCGAGCGCAACGGCGCGCCGAGCATCCTGCTCACGATGTTCCGCATGTTCTGTGAGACGGGGGATCTTGATGCTTCAAGCGTTGGCTTTCTCGCGCCGCCTGTCGACGATGGGTTCATCTTTCCGGGCAACGCGTACACATGGGTGGAGCCTGGCTCCTCAGCCACGGTGCGAATCGGGTACGTGGTCATCGGAAAGCGCGTCTTTGGGGAGACCGTTGGTGGGGTGATGGGCGAGGAGTATGATGCCGCGTCGACCGACGTAGACCTTTCGCTGCTCATTACTGGTGGATGGGAATACGGGGCTCCCGTCGTGGAGCTCGGGACTCCCGTACTGGCTTCCGAGACGGGGTAGACCATGACTGTCGCTCGCAACCTCCTTCAGGCAGAGATGAAGAAGTCCCTCGGCGCAAACCCGTGGTTTTGGGCTTCGACCTGCGCGGGCTGTGCGCTTGCCCTTCTCGCCGCCTTTCTGGATAGTTTCATTTTCCAAAATACGCTTGAGTACGCGCTCTCTCATTGGGACGACTTGGACTCGCTGTACTCCGTCGCGAGCTGCTTTGCGTTCTGGATGCCCGTGGAAGCCCATAAGCTCATCCCCGGAGTATTTGTCATGGTCTGGCCGCTTCTCGTGGTGATTCCCTATGCCTGGTCATGGAGCTCGGAGCTGCGATCGGGCGTCATGGCGCAGCTGTGCTCGCGTGCGAGCCGAAGAGGCTGCGTATGTGCTAAGCTCGTCGCCACATTTGTCTCCGGCGCCCTTGCTATGGTGCTTCCCCTTCTGGTTAACCTCATCGCCTGTGCTTGCTTTGCGCCTGCCACGGAGGTGTGGGTGAGCGACATGATCTACCTTGGTGTGACGAGAAGCGCCCCGCTCTCCTCTCTGTACTACACCGCTCCGCTCGTGTTCTGCCTGGCTTGGACGGTCATCGCTGGTATCGTTGCGGGTCTCTGGGCGTCTGCGGTCTGCGCGCTGGCCGCAGCTCTGAGGAGCTTTCTGCGCGCCGCCATCTTGTCCTATCTCTTCCTGCATGTCTTGGCGTTTCTTGGGTCTCAGCTTCGAGGCCTCCTTTTCACCACGCTCACGAGAGAGGCCATGACGCTGCTCTCCTTTGACGTTTTCTCCGTGGTGAGCGTGCGGTCGAGTCCTGGCGCGGGGTGGGCACTCATCATCACGATCGTCAGCCTTGTGGTGCTGACCTCCGCGCTTTCTGCCTTCCGTGAGAGACGTGATCTGCTATGAGGCGTGGAGGGTGTCATCGCGGGCCAACGAAGGCGTTCCTTGGTGCGTCCGCTGCTCCGTGTGCGGTTCTCTCGATTCTTGCGGCAGCGATGGGAGCGCTGTCCGTTCTTTCCCTCCTGGCGCGCGCTGCTTTTTTGCGGGCGTCTCATGCGCCGGAGCTGGTTCCCTGTGACATTACGACGGGTGATGCGCTGCTCTGGGCCTTATTTGGAAATCCTGTCGGCTGTCCTCCTGAGTGGGCCGCCTCCTGCGCCGTCATTCTCGCGGGAGGTGCCATCGGAGGAGGGGGGCTGGGCGTCGCTCCGCTCGTCTCGTGCGGGGACAGGCGTCGCTGCTGGCGCTCAATGTGCGCGGCAGCGGTTGCTCGCACGGTTGCAGCCTATGGCGCGCTTCTCGTGGGCGCTGCTCTTGCTTCTCTGCTTGCGGGATGCTCTCCAAGCCTTGCTGCGCGCTCAATCTCTGCCCTCTCGCTCTGGACAGTCACGGGTGATGCGACGGGGTCCGGCGAGCTCCTTTTGACGCTCCTTGTGATGGCACTGAGCTTTGCCTCTCTCGCGTGCGTTCAGCGCGCACTCGGGCTCGTGGCGGGGAGGCTCGCCGCGTTCGCCGTGGTAACGGCGCTTGTTCTTGGATCGGCCTTTGCACCGCTGCTTCCGCTTCCGGGATCCCTACTCATGGTGTCGCGTCTTGAGCCTTTTGCCGCTTCGGGGCTTACGATGACAGAGGCATGGCATCCTTGGGTTGCGCTCTCGCTCTTTCTCGCGACGGCCGTTGTCGCGCTGATTTGTGGCGGAGCATGCTTCGTCCGGCATGACCTGGGCTTGAGGAGGGACGGGCCATGATGGAGGCGCTTGGATCGATAGCTCGTCGCACGGCATGGACATTGCGCGCTGGGCTGGGCATCGTTGTCCTTGCGGCTTTATCAGCCGCCGCGATCGCGACGATTCAGCTGCTCTCTTTGGCGGCGGCGATGGGCTCTGTCGGAGCGGAGGGCTCTCCCACGCTTGGTGACACCCTAGCTTTTGTACTCAAGGGAGCCAACCAGCCCGAGCCCGGATCGGGGAGGGTGTCCGTGGCGTCCACCTTGCTTCCTCCCTTCGGGTGGATTGCCCTCGTGCTCGTTCCCAATGTGGTTGTGGCACTTCTTCCGGAAGAGCGGATAAACGAGCTGACGCTTCGCTCCAGCAGAGTTGTTTCTTGGATTGGCAGCTGCGCGGCCCTTCTCGTCGTCTTGGTTCTGTATTGGATGGCAATCATTCTTGTCTGTGCGGTCTATGTGGCCTCTCGGGGCGGATCTATGACGTTTCTAGCCTCATCGTGGCTACCGGATGCCGCTGGGCTCGCGCGAGAGACGCTCTCCTCTGGACCCCATCGTGTCGGAGCGCTTTTTGTGGGGGCAGTCTGCATGTCGTGTGCGCTTGGGCTTGCGCAGAAGGCGCTTTCGGGGCTCGTGGGGAAGTTGCCCGCCTTTGGTGTTGTGGCAGCCCTGCTCTCGGGATCCTTCCTCGCACTGTCCCCGGCGCTTCTCGGCAACTTCATGATGGCGGCAAGAAGCACGGCATTTATGGTTTCGCATTCGGTTCCGGCGTTTGGCGGCACGCTTCGTGCGGGGCTCGACCCAGGGCAAGGTATCTTGGTGGCAGCCCTGCTTGCCCTGGTATCCGTCATCGCGGGTGCCGCCGTCTCCGCGCGGAGAGACTATCTTGGGAGTGTGCGCAAATGAGCTACCTTGAGGTTCGTGACGTGTGCAAGGCAATCGGTCCCGACCGAGTCCTCGATGGCGTGAGGTTTTCCGTGGAGCGCGGCGAGGTGGTGGGACTCGAGGGGAAAAACGGCTCGGGCAAGACGATGGCGATGCGTGTGGTCTGTGGTCTTGTCCGGCCGGACTCGGGCGAGGTTGCGGTTGCGGGCGGCGTTCTCTGGAGAGACTTCTCGTTTCCGCCGAGTGTAGGCCTGCTCATCGAGGCTCCGGCGCTTCTTGGCGGCTACTCGGCTATGGGGAACCTGAGGCTGCTCGCGTCGGTAAAGCGTGTTGTCGGCGAGGAGGACCTGCGCCGCGCGCTTGAGCGCGTGGGACTCGACCCTGACGAGCGCAAGCATGTGAGGAAGTACTCTCTTGGCATGAAGCAGCGGCTTGGGCTTGCCATGGCGCTGATGGAATCGCCGGATTTGCTTGTGCTTGACGAGCCGACGAACGCTCTCGACGAGGCGGGGCAGGAGGAGCTTGTCCGCATCGTGCGAGAGGAGCGTGCGCGCGGGGCGGCGATAGTGCTCTCAAGCCATGATGCCGAGTTTCTGTCCCTCGTTTGCGACCGCATCTATCACATGTCCGCCGGCTCCGTTACGGGCGAGGAGGTGCTCCATGTCCAGAGCGAGCTCTAGGGTCCGGTACGCGATTCTCGGCATTATCGCGCTCTTTGTCGTGGTCTCCGTGACGGCACGCATTTGGTGGGTCAACGTATCGCTGCCGCGCATTCCGCTCGAATACTACAACGAGGGGGAGTGGGTGGCGCTGGAGGGGGCGTTTCAGAGCGACTCAAGTGAGCAGACGCAGGGATACTCGCTCATGGTGGAGGATGCTGAGGTCATGACTTACGACGAGTATCTCAAGCGCCATGGGGGCGGGCCTCAGGAACCGAGCTCCTTTGGTGACGCTCGCTGTGTGGTCGATGTCTCCGTTCGCATCAAAAACGACGGTGGCGAAGAGGGTGGCATCTACGTCTTTCAGATGGTGTTGGTTCCCGAGCGCGCCAACGAGTACTTGATCTGCGACGTAATGGGTTCAAATGCCCTCTGGCCTCAGGTCCAGGAGGGGGCGAGCTCGGGAGTGCGCGTGCGCCCCGGAACTGAGTTTCTCACACATATTCCGTACGTGTTTAACGGCGGGGAGGAGGTTTACGGGCGGGAGGTCGAGGATCGCACGTTCACGCTGCTCGTCTCGCGAATGCCCGTCCGCAAGATGATCGTCGTTACGGCAGAGGGATAATACGCTTTTAGGAAGAGAAGGACTGACCTGCTACGTTTTGATAAGGAGGGATTTTATGAGGGGCAATGTGAGGGTTTTGTCAGTGGCTGCCGCGGCCGCTCTGATGCTGACAGGCTGCATGACGGATGTCCCGACGACAAATCCAAGCACAGGCAGTCAAGATGACGTGGCGGTCGAGGACTCTACCAATGTCGAGGACGATGAGTCGGATTCGACGCCCATCCTCTCCGAGGGTCCTTCGGAGGACGCCGAGGCGGAAGAGGCAGAGGCCGAGGAGCCCGTTGTTGCAGACGAGGACATCATGGCATCGATGGTATGCGAGCCTCTTGTTGATGCCTCCGGCTCTAACAACCTTGCCATGATGTTCGGCTACTTCGACAAGGCAGTCTCGGTTGAGGTGGGCGAGAACAACGGTCAGACGTGGTGGGTCGTCGTGTTTGAATGGGATGGGGAGGACGGTGTAGTTGACTTGCGCGAGGCGTACCTCACCAACAGCCTGGAGCTTCCTTCGTATCGAGACGGCAAGTGGATCGAGCTGAACAGCTCCGACCCTTGGCATGACGTTGACTGGAGTCATGACATGCTCGTTCGCGGCCAGTCGGCCCTCACGCTTGCGCGTGACACGCTCGCCAACAGCTGATGCGGGCCGCCGTTCTTCTCGCCGCGGGATTCTTGTCGCCGGCCTGCGCCAGGTGGCTCTCGTCTAAAGTTCGAGTTCCCAGAGGTTTGACCAGCAGGGGAGCGGAAGCCCCGGGTAGGGAAGCCAGATCGGGCGGTGACGTGTGAAGCCCCGGCTCGCGTAAAGCGCGTTTGCAGGCACGTTGGCCGTGCTCGAGCTGATGCGGACAACCTTTGCGCCCAGCTCGCGCGCAGCCTGGGTTCCCGCGCAGAGAAGCGCGTCTGCCACGTGACGTCCGCGCGCCGTGGGGTCAACGGCCAAAAGATGCCAGCTCGCAACGTCCTTCTTTGCGCGGCGCTTCCAAGAGGGTCCTCCGAGCCCAGAGCCGTGGCCGGGAGCGCGCCCGTTGCCCACGCTCGCGTCCTTGTCCACGGCAACGGCACCAAGAAGAGCCGCGTCTTCATCCGGCCTGCCCCCATGCACCCGCGACGCTTCAAACGCGCCCCAGTACGCGCCCTCGGCGAGCAGGCGCTCGGCCATGCCGACAGGCGGCCACACGTCCTGCACCCAACCCGAGGTGCCGGGCTTTGCGTCTACGCGACGGTACAGCTCGTCGAGCTTCTCGGCCCAGAGGGCGGAGACGGGGATGCGGCAGAAGGCGAGGCTGGCGGGGAGCTCGATGGGACGAGTCTCGTGGCGCCTGTCGTTTCTCGCAATGCAGGCAAGAAGCTCGCGCGCCACGGCGGATGGCGCCATCTTGGGAAGGTTGTGATCGATGCCGGGCTCCACGACCTTGCGCGCGCCCGGGATTGCGGCCACGATGCGGTTGGTCTCCTCGGGAAGAATCTCGTCGAACTCGCCTACCATCACCGTGACGGGGCAGGTGATGCCCGTCAGCGAGGCAGCGTCAATCTGCGGGTTTTCCACCATCAGCTGCAGGAGCTCGGCTATCTGCGCGGACTCTGCCGGTGTGGGCACCGGCGTTCCGTCCTCGAGCGTGGCGCCCTCGTAGCCCTCCTCGGCCCAACGGCGGTTCTCGGTGGCCGCATAGGCCATCCAGTCCGTGTCCTCCTTAGGCAGGCCGGCTGGCGTGAGGTTGGCACCGAGCGCGGTGAGGGAGAGCACGTGCTCGCCCCAGTCTCTTGCGAGTAGAAGCCCGAGGATGCCGCCGTCGGAGAAGCCGAGCACGTGGACCTCGGACACGCCGAGGCGTGCGCAGACCTCGATGGCGTCGGCGGCCATGAGCTCGTAGGTGAGCGGCGCGGTGCCGCGCGTGGAGGCGCCCTGCGCGCGCGAGTCCACGGCGATGACGGAGCGCCCGCTCGCGCACACGGCGTCGATCACGGGGCCAAAGATGCCGTGCTCCTCGCCGTTTCCGTGCAGCATGAGCACGGGCGGTACCGTGAGGTCGATGCCGTAGGGCGTGCCCGGGGCGTCTGTGATGGTACCCGGTGCGTAGGTCCAGGCTACGATGCTGGCGCCGTCCGGCATGGGGCACTCCACGCGCGCCGCGAGCGCGGTTGCGGGCAGCGCGTACGGGCGCGGAACGTGTACAGGCGGGAACTCGACCTTCTCGGGCATGGGGCTTCCCTTCTGTGTGGACCCGGGCCGACGGTTCTTCTCGGCAAACCGTCGGCCCGGGTCCCCGGTTCATGTTGTGGGGACGCAATCCGACACTCTGGCGAGAAAAACTGTCGGGATACGTCCCCAATAGTACCGTGGACGCGGGCCGACAGTTTCCAGCGCGGGACTGTCGGCGCGCGTCCACAAAAGAGCAACGGGGGACCCAAAACGACACATAGCCGAGAAGAACCGTCGGCCCGGGTCCCCAAACTGCCGCGTGGGCAACATCCGCCCTTCTCGGCAGGCTACTTCTTGAGCTGCGACGGGTGCTTCTCAAAGAAGTCGAAGCGCGGCGGCAGCGGCACGATCTTGTGCTGCTCGGGGGTCTCGCCGGCACGCGCGGCAAGCTCCACGGGTCCCTCGAAGGCGTGCTCCCACGAGAAGAACACGTCGGGCGAGAAGCCCATGTGCTCGCAGATCTTCTCGCAGCCTGCGGGCACGGCGGGGTGCATGAGCAGCGCCGTTGCGCGCAGGGCCACAAAGGCGTCGGCGAGGGCGGCCTCGTAGGCGGCGTCGTCTCCCTTGGCAGCCTTGGAGGCGTCGTCCCAGCGCTTGTTGGCGGCGCGGGCAAACTCCTCGGCCACGCCGAGCGCGCCGTGGGCGTCAAAGCCGTGGGCAAGGCGCTCGAAGGCAAGCACGGCCTCGCGTGCGGCCTCCACGGCCTCGGTGGACGGTGCGGTGGCGGGCAGGTGCGCGTCGCACACGTTGGCGGCGCCGTAGAAGCACGAGCGCGCCAGGCGGTTGAAGATATTGGTCAGGAAGGCGCTCTCCTTGAGGGCGGGGTCCACCACGCGCGGGTCGTCGCGCACGAGCACGTCCTCGCCGGTCGCCTTGTCCTTGTGGCTGACGGAGGTGTCAAATGCCTTGGGGTTGAAGGAGACGGCCTTCTGGTCCAGGCCAAGGGACAGCCAGTGCGCGCGCAGCTGCTCGGGGGTGTAGTGCTCCAGCAGCTCGGCTGCCATGGGCGGCGCGATCTTGCCGGAGCTCGAGGCCTTCTTGTTCATGAACAGGATGTGGTAGTTGGCCACAGGGATGTCCTGCGTGAGACCCCAGTCCAGCGCCTCCCAGAGCGCCGGCTGCGCCACGCAGTAGAAGTAGATGTTGTCCTGGCCAATGAACTGGTAGACGCGAGCGTCCTTGGAGCACCACCAGTCGTGCCAGTCGCGGCTGGAGTAGCGGCCGTCCTCGGCGAGGCCCAGCGCCGTCTGCGTGAAGGAGATGGGCGCCCACAGGCTCTCGGGCCACACCCACACCGTGAGCCCGGACGTGCCCTCCAGATCGGGCGCGGGCACGCCCCACTCGATGTTGCCGGTGATGCGTAGCGGCAGCAGGCACTTGCCCGTGCGGAAGCGCACCCCTGCGGCGTCGAGCTTCTCGCGCGCCTCGTCACGTGCCTCCCAGCCGGAGAAGGTGAGCGAGAAGGACTGCTGGCCCTTGTCGGCCTCCGCGAGCGTGTGGGCGGGAAGCTGGTCCGCAACGGCGTCGTAGGCCTCGCGGAACTTGGTCTGGATGTAGATCACGGGGTCGACGAGGCTCTCGCGCACGGTCTTGGTGACCACGGCGCGCACCTGCGGGTCAACGTCCCACTCGTCCATGAGGCGCTCGAGCTCCTCGCGGAAGGCGGGCAGGTCAAAGTACCAGTTGTCAACCGGTCGCAGCTCGGGCGTGGTGCCGGTGAGCTGCGAGACGGGGGCGATGAGCTCCTCGGGGTCAAACTGGTGGCCGAGGTCGCACTCGTCGGCGTAGGCCTTCTCGGACTTGCAGCCGCGCACGGGGCAGCGGCCCTGCACCTGACGGCCGTTGAGGAAGGTTCCCGCCTCAACGTCATAGAACTGGCGCGTGGTCAGGCGGTGCAGGTAGCCGCGCTCGTGCAGACGGCGGATCAGCTCGTCGGTGAGGCGGGCGTGGACGTCGCGCGCGGGCTCCAGGCCCGAGCCCGCAAAGAGGTCGAGCGAGATGCCATAGGCGTCGAGGGCGGCCTTCTGCGCGTCATGGTTGGCGCGCACGTAGTCCTCGATGGTGCCCGTGTAGCCCTCGTTTTCCACCTTCTTGCGGAAGCCCTCGGCGATGGGGGAGCCGTAACAGTCGGTACCTGAGACAAAGAGCACGTTTTCGGGCCCAATGCGGTCGCGCAGGAACCGCGCGAAGAAGTCCGCTGGCACAAAGACGCCGCCGATGTGGCCAAAGTGCAGGTTCTTGTTGCCGTAGGGCATGCCGCCGGTGATGACGGCGCGCTTGGGGAAGCTCGGGCGAGACTCGGGCATGGGTGCTCCTTATGGGACGGTTTCAGCCTTTCCATTTTGGCACTTCTCGGCATGGGGTACCATGACCACATGCAAAAGATAGCCGAGATAGACATCCTGGGCGACAAAGACCTGCAGCAGCGGGTCACGCGCCTCTCGCTCGTCATTGCCGCAATCACGCTTGTTGCGGCGGTGCTTCTTGGCGCGCTTGCCGGAGGCGAGGAGATTGGTGTGTGGTGGTGGGTTGCGCTTGCCGTGGGCAGCCTTGTCGCCCTTCCTGTCCACGAGCTCGTGCACGCGGCGGCATTCAAGCTGTTGTGTCCGGGCTGCCGCGTGAGCTTTGGCTTTCAGGACGCCTTCCTCTATACCAAGACGGACGGTGCCGTGCTGAGGCGCGCTTGCATGGTTGCGGTGCTGCTTGCGCCCGCCGCGCTCGTGAGCGCGGCGGTTGCCGCGGCTGCGACCCTTGCCGGCTGCCCGGTGCTCGCGGTTCTTCTTGCCGGCTTGCATCTCTCGGGGTGCTCCGGGGACGTGCTCATGGTTGCGGAGGCGCTGCGGGAGCCGCTTTGCACGCATGTTCGAGACATGGAGACGGGGATTTCCTTGCTTTCCGATGCCTCCGAGAGGCCTTGACAGGGTTGTAGGTCTTTTTGAGCTGGCGTCTTAAGTACTACCTGATAGGTCGCAATTTCTACCTGCTGTTTTGTAGCGCAAAAACCGTCTATACTTTGCCTGTCTTCCAGAAACGACCTACAACTGTTCTGGAGTCCTCTGAAGGCCCGTCAGAGCCCGCCTCGAAGCCACGATGTGATGTGATTTGCGTGAAACCACTGCTCCTACACGCCTGCTGCGGCCCTTGCTCGCTTGAACCGGTGAAGTTGCTCCGCGCGGAGGGCTTTGAACCTACAATCTGCTGGACCAATCCCAACATCCAGCCGGTTTCAGAATGGCAGCGCCGTCTGGACACGTTGCGCGCATGGGCATCTGAGGTGGCGCACGTAGACGTGATTGTGGCCGGTGACGACCGCGACGCGTGGGAGCGCTCTGCCGCCCCGCTGGGATTTGATCGCGAGAGACGCTGCAGGGCCTGCTACGCGCTGCGCCTTGCCGAAGCGTGCCGTGTGGGGCGGGCGCGTGGTTTTGAGTACGTGTCCACCACACTCGTGGTCTCGCCGTATCAGCTTTTTGAAGCGTGCGGCGAGATTCTTGCCGCGGTTGCGCCTAACTATGGCTTGACCCCGGTGTGGCGCGACTTTCGGCCGTTCTACCCCGAGGCCACTCGCGAGTCTCGTGAGCTGGGAATGTATCGTCAAAACTACTGCGGCTGCCGCTTCTCCGCTGCCGAGGCCGCCATCGAGCGCCACGAGGCGCGCGATGCCCGCAAAAGCGCCAAGGCCGCCCGATCATGACAATGGTAATCATGACAATGGTGACAGGGTTAGTTGTCAGGTTTTATGGCAATGATGACAGGGTTGGTTGTCAGGTTTAGCTTGTAAGGATTTGACAAGGGCGCTGCCCGCCCGTCGTCCTTCTCGCCCGATTGGGCTACCGTGATAGGGCCCGTTGGCCACGATAGCGAGAAGGACGGTGGAAACATGATCGAGTGCCTGATGACTGGCGCGGACGGAACCATTACGAGAACGGAAGCCCCGTGTCCGGGGTGCTGGATCAACGTTGTGGCGCCGACGTCCGAGGAACGCGCCTGGCTGGAAAACGAGGTTGGCGTGCTGTCGGAGTTTGTGCGCTCCGCCCTCGACGACGAGGAGACTTCCCGCGTGGACTATGACGAGGACGAGCACCAGATCTTCGTCATCGTCGACTACCCCGTGGTGGGGGAGGACGGCGCCGGCGTGCGCCCGCAGAGCCCGCTGCAGTACGACACCATGCCGCTCACCATGGTCTTTCTCCCTCAGAAGAGCCTCTTTGTGACCATATCCATCATGGAGAACGAGGTGGTCGGCGACCTCAAGGGTGGCCGCGTCCGCAACGTGGACACGCGCTACCGCACGCGCTTCCTGCTGCAGATGCTCCTGCACATCTCGCAGCTCTACCTCGTATACCTGCGGCGAATTGACCGAATCTCGTCCAGCACCGAGGCGCGCCTGCATGCCTCGGTGCGAAACGAGGAGCTCATCCAGATGCTCAACCTCGAGAAGTCGCTCGTATACTTCTCCACGTCGCTCAAGTCCGACGAGGTCACGCTCAACAAGATCGCGCAGGGACGCATCATCCCGCTCTACGAGGACGACCAGGACCTACTCGAGGACGTGCTCGTTGAGATTCACCAGGCCATCGAGATGGCCAACATCTACTCCGGAACGCTCTCCGGCACGATGGATGCCTTTGCGAGCATCATCTCCAACAACCTGAACATTGTGATGAAGGTCCTCTCGGTCATCACCATCGTGATGGCAATCCCCAACATCGTCTTCGGCTTCTACGGCATGAACGTGGGCCTGCCCTTCGAGGGCGTTCCGCTGCTCGACAACTGGGCCTTCCCGCTGCTTCTGGCCGCGGCCGGCTGTCTCGTTGCCGCCTGGATCTTCAACCGAAAGGGCATGTGGCACTAGGCGAGAAGGGCTTCGAGCCGTCCGCGTCAGCCGGGGGATTCCCCACGGGCTCAGCGCTCGCTTCGCTCGCTCGCTGCGCGAAGTCGCCCGTCGGGGAATCCCCCGGCTGACGCTGCGCTGCCGAGCCCCTGGCGACAAGGTCCGCCGCGAGTTCCGCAGCCGCGTTCTGTGCGGCGAGGACTGTTTGAGCGCCGGACCTTGTCGCCAGGGGCTGAGCCCGCGGGAGACGTGGCGACCGGCCGTCGGGTAACGGTGGTATCGTAGTGCGCTGGAAAAACGCCGAAAGGAACCTCATGCGCACCGACGATTTTGACTATCCGCTCCCTGATGAGCTCATCGCCCAGGCACCCGCGGAGCCGCGCGACTCCTGCCGACTGCTCGTCCTCAACCGCGAGGATGGCTCCGTGGAGCACCGGCGCTTCTCGGACATCATCGATTTCCTCGAGCCCGGTGACCTGCTCGTGGCCAACCAGACGCGTGTCATGCCGGCGCGCCTCGTGGGGCGCAAGCGCGGCACGGGCGGCGTCTGCGAGACGCTGCTGCTCAAGCGCCGCGAGGACGTGGACCCGCTCGGGGGCGTGTGGGAGTGCCTGGTCAACCCCGGAAAGCGCCTCCGCCAGCCGGGCATCGTGATCGAGTACCGCGCCGGAGGCATGCACGCGCCGGAGTCGGCGCCGGTGGTGCTCACCGGTGAGATCGTGGACTTTGTCGAGGGCAGCAAGGGCGGGCGCCGCGTGCGCTTCTCGCCGGTGGGCGAGAAGGACGACGGCTCGCCGCGCAGCCTGGACGAGGCCATCCACGCCGCTGGTCACGTGCCGCTGCCGCCCTACATTACCCAGTACGAGGGCGACCCCGAGAAGTACCAGACGGTCTACGCCATGAGCGAGGAGCACTCCGCCGCCGCCCCCACCGCAGGCCTTCACTTTACGCCCGAGCTCATCGAGCGGATTCGCGAGAAGGGCGTGGGCTGGGCAACCGTTGAGCTTGAGGTGGGCATTGACACCTTCCGCCTGGTCACGGAGGACGACCCCGCGCAGCACGTGATGCACACGGAGCGCTATCACGTTTCCCAGGAGGTTGTTGACGCAATTCACGCCACCAAGGCGGCGGGCCATCGCGTGATCGCCGTGGGCACGACCTCGGTGCGCTCGCTCGAGAGCGCGTGGGAGGAGGGCGCCGCCCCGAGCGTTCCTCCGGTGGTCGCACGCCGCTTCGAGGGTGCTGCCGGCACTGGAGACATCGTGGCGCGCGAGAATGCCACCACGAACCTCTACCTCATGCCGGGGTCGGATTTCCACGTGGTTGACGCCATGATCACCAACTTCCACGTGCCGCGCTCCACGCTCATGATGCTCGTCTCGGCCTTTGCCACGCGCGATCAGATCATGGCCGCCTACCAGGCCGCCATTGACGAGCGCTACCGCTTCCTCTCCTTCGGCGACGCCATGTTCATCGAATAAATGTGACAAAGGTGATGACAAAGGTGACAGGGTTATTTGTCATGATGACAATCTACCCTGTCACTTTTGTCATCATCACGTCGCCATCATGACAAATAACCCTGTCACCTTTGTCATCATTACTGTGCTGTAACGGCGAGCACCACGATGAGCACAATCAACACCACCACGGCAACAACGGCGCCAAGAAGCGCGAGCCGCGCCCCACGGGTTCGCGTGCGCAGGCTGCGCTCGCCCTCGGCGAGGCTGCTCACAAGCACCTCCTGCTCCGAGATGGCAATCTGCTGCTGCGCGATGCTGCGCCTGAGCTGCTCGGTCGCCTCGGGCGTGGCGTGGACCTCTTCCGTCTCGTCGAGAAGCGCGCTGGCGTTGTCGTGCTGCTCAGCCGCCTCGTCGTAGGCCGCCTTTGCCTCATCGGCCGCCTCACGGAGCTCGGCGATTCTGTCCTCGTGCTTCTTCTCGGCCTCCTGCGCCTTGGCGAGAAGCTCCTCGTACTCCTTCTTCTTGGTCTCGTATTCGCGCTTGGCGGCGTCCACCTCGCGCTGGGCCTCCTCGAGCGACTGCTTCTGAGTCCACAGGTGCGTCTGGGCGGCGTCAACCGTCGCCTGAGCCTCCTTGGTAACCACGCTCACGTCGGCTCGCGCTGCCTCGACGTGAGCAAGCTCCGTCGTTACCTCGTTTTGGAGCTGGCGCACGGTGGCTGCGTTTCCGCCGCCCTTCTGGGCCCGCGAGAGCTCCTCTTGGACCTTGCGCAGCCTCGACTGAGAGGAGTCGATCGCGCGGTTTGCCGAGGCAATGCTCTGCTCCCTTTCGTCCGTTGCGTCTCTCACCTGCGCCTCGGCGGTCTTTACGGCGCGCTTTGCCTCACTGACGCCCCGGCTCGCCTCGTCGAGCCGGCCCTTTGCCGTCTCCGAGATGCGCTTGTAGGGCCTCAGCTCCTGCTCGTTGTTCTCGCGCAGCTGAGCGAGGCGGTTCTCGAGCTCGGACGCCTCACGCTCCGCAGCGTCGATCTTCTTCTGCTGCGCCTCGAGCTCCTTGCCGGACTCCTCGATGATGCGGCTCTGCTCGGCTACGATGTCGTCATATCCGGCCTCAAGCTCCTCGCGTCGCTCGAGTGTGGCCTGGTCTCGCTCGAGCGCCTCAGTCATGTCCCGGAGGGCGGAGCGCGCGCTCGAGTGGCGCTTCGACGCGGCGTACACGTCGCGAACGGCAAAGACGCCGCTCCTTAGAGTTGAGGCGGCGCTTCCAGCGGCGCCTCGGGCAACGTCAAGCGCCCCGGCCCCACTCTTCTGATCGCGTTCCTGCTGCTTCGTCTCGGGTTCGTCTGCCATCGCGCTCTCCTCTCGCTTGCCGGGCGCACACGTCACTATTGTGCCCCAACACCGCGCTCGGCCCCGAATAAAATCCGCTGAGCGCCCTTCTTTGCTTCCTTGCCGAGAACGACAGCTTCAAGCGACGTCACGTTTGCTAGGATTAATACCGTTTTTCGGGGAACAGATATTCCCCGTCGGTAGGGAATACTGGAAAGGGAGTTTTTGACATGGTTTCTAAGCAGACGAGCATCATCAACGCCACTGGTCTCCACGCGCGTCCCGCGTCCGTCTTTGTGACCGAGGCCAAGAAGTATCAGTGCAACGTCACCATCAAGAACGTTGACAAGGACTCCGCTCCCGTCAACGCCAAGTCCATCATGATGATTCTGGCCGCCGGCCTTGGCACCGGCACCAAGGTCGAGGTTGCCTGCGACGGCGCTGACGAGCAGGAGGCCCTCGACGCCCTCATCTCCCTCATCGACTCCGGCTTTGGCGAGTAGTCGTACGGCGAGAACCCCATCGATTTGATGGTCCGGCCCGACGCCCCCGCGGCGCCGGGCCGTTTTTGTGTAGGATGGGGTGCCGTGAGCGCCCGGTCCCGCGCGGCGGGCGAGAAGATCCGGCGCTCAGACAGCTTCGCCGCACAG